>JBKHYD010000056.1:0-126303 GCA_046565645.1 Acidimicrobiia bacterium
GCGTACTGGGCCACCATGCGCAGCGTCTTGCGCTCGCCCCCGCCGCCGATCATCACCGGGATGCGGCCGACCGGCGGGGGCTCGTTGATCGCGTCGACGACCCGGTAGTGCTCGCCGTCGAGCGACGGTCGCTCGCCCCGCAGCATCGGCAGGATGATCTGCAGCGCCTCCTCGAGCTTCTCGAACCGGTCGGTGAAGGTGCCGAACTCGATGCCGAAGGAGGTGTGCTCGAGCTCGAACCAGCCGGCGCCGATCCCGAGCTGGGCGCGGCCGCCCGACACGATGTCGAGGGTCGTGACCGTCTTCGCCAGGACGGCTGGGTTGCGGTAGGTGTTGCCGGTCACGAGGGCGCTCAGCCGGACCGTCTTGGTGTGGGCGGCCAGGCCGGCGAGGAGCGTGTAGCACTCGAGCATGTAGTCGTCGGGCCGGCCCAGCATCGGCAGCTGGTAGAAGTGGTCCATCACCAGCACCGTGTCGAACCCGGACGCGTCGGCCTCTGCCGCCTGGCGGGCGACGGCGGGGAACAGCCCGGCGGGGCCGATGCCGGGGTAGGTGAAGCTGGGGATCTGGAGGCCGAGGCGGGTCATGGCCCCATCCGACCACGCTTCGAGGGGGCCTGCACGGCGCCCGGCGTCAGTCCCGCGCTGGTGCCGGAGGCTCAGCCGGAGCGGGCGCGGCGCCGAGCAGGGCGGCCAGCTCGGCGTCTTCGATGCGGCGGAAGGCGCGGCGGCCGTTGGCCCGTGACAGCACGGCCACCTCGAGGTCCTGAGGGGCGAGGGTGCGATCGGGCCCGGCGAGGGCGCCCACGGCGGCTCGCAGCGCACCGCCGAGGTCGAGCCCAGGGCGAAACGCCTCCTCGAGGCGAGCCGTGATGGTCTCGGCGTCGCCGCCGATCACGCTGTAGCGGTCCTCGTCCACCACCGAGCCGTCGTAGAGGATGTGGAACACCTGGTCCTCGTCGGCGGTGAGGCCGACCTCGGCCACGAGGATCTCCACCTCCATGGGCTTCATCTCGTGGGTGAAGATCTGGCCCAGCATCTGGGCGTAGGCGTTGGCCAGGCTGCGGGCGTCGACGTCCTCGCGGCTGTAGCTGTAGCCCTTCAGGTCTGCGTGACGGACCCCGGCGATGCGGAGCTGGTCGAACTCGTTGTACTTGCCGACCCCGGCGAACGCGATCCGGTCGTAGATCTCGCTGACCTTGTGGAGGGTCGCGCTCGTGTTCTCCGCGGCGATGAGGATGCCCTCGGCGTAGAGGACGGCGACGGCGCTGCGGCCCCGGGCGATGCCCTTGCGGGCGTAGTCGGCCCGGTCCTTCATCACCTGCTCGGGGGCGACGTAGAAGGGCATGCTCATCGGGCCACCTCCCGGCTGATGATCGTCTCGACCCGCGTGCGCAGCTCGTCGTCGGTCACACGCTCGTAGCCGGCTGCGCTGATGGTGGCCACCACGGGGAAGATGCCCCGCATGAGGTCAGGGCCGCCGGTGGCGGAGTCCTCCTCGGCGGCCCGGTACAGGGCGTGGACGAGGAGGTCGATCGCCTCGTCGCGGCTCATGCCCTCCCGGTAGCCGAGCTTCACGACGGTGCCGGCATGGAGGCTCCCGGAACCGGACTCGACGTGCTCGGACTCCTCGTAGCGGCCGCCGGTGACGTCGTACTCGAAGAGGCGGCCCTCGCCGCGCCGCAGGTCGTAGCCGGCGAAGATCGGCACGACGGCCATGCCCTGCATGGCGGCCGGCAGGTGCCCGCGCACCATGGCGCCCAGCTGGTTGGCCTTGCCCTCGAGGCTGAGGACCTGGCCCTCGACCTTCTCGTAGTGCTCGAGCTGCAGCTGGAAGAGCTTGACCATCTCCATGGCCGCACCGGCCGCGCCCGCGATGGCGACGCCGCTGAAGCGGTCGGCCGGGAACACCTTCTCCATCGTCTTGTGGGCGATGAGGTTGCCAGCCGTGGCCCGCCGGTCACCGGCCATGACCACGCCGTCGGCGTAGCGCACGCCGAGCACGGTGGTGCCGTGGGTGATCTGCAGCGGCTCGTGCCCGCTGGCCTGCACCGGTGCCGGCGCAGGCTTCACCCGGTTGAGCAGCTCCATGAACGAGGGCCCCGGATCATCCGAAGCCGAGAAGAAGGGCAAGGTCATACGCCGGCGAGGCTACCGACCGAGATCACCCACCCGCGCCGGCCGGCTCCGCGGACGCCGAGGACGGCTCTATTGGCCGCCCTTCTGCACGTATGACTTGACGAAGTCCTCGGCGTTCGACTCCAGGACCTCGTCGATCTCGTCGAGGAGGTCGTCGAGCTCGGCCTTGATCTTCTCGCCCTGCTCGGACTGCCCGGGGACCTCTTCGACGACCTCGTCGCTCTTGGTCGGCGCTTGCTTCTTCTTCTGCTCACGTTCGGCCATGGCCACGGTTCCTTGCGCTATTGCCCCAGCTGGTGGAGCAGGTCGGCGGCGCTCTCGCACCCGTCGAGGAGGCTACCCACATGGGCGCGGGTTCCACGCAGCGGCTCCATCATCGGCACCCGGCGGAGCGGGTCGTCGCCGACGTCGAACACCAGCGAGTCCCAGTTGGCGGCCACGATGCTCGACGGCCACCGCTGCAGGCACCGGCCCCGGAAGTAGGCCCGGGTGTCCTCCGGCGGCTCCGTGGTGGCCCGCTGCGCCTCCGCGTCCGTGACGAGGCGCTCGAGCCCGACGCGGGCGGCCAGGGACCGGTCCGGCCGCAGGTCGTGGTACTGGAGGTCCATGGCGGCGAGGCGGGCGTCGTCCCAACGGAGGCCGTGGCGCTCCCGGTAGCCGTCGATGAGCCGGTGCTTGGCCACCCAGTCGAGCTGGTCGGCCAGCTGGCCGGGATCGGTCTCGAGCGCGCCGAGCACCGCCTCCCACCGGTCGAGGACCTGCTCGCCCACCTCGGTGCCGCCGATGCAGTCGAGGCCGCGCTCCTCGGCGAACTTCCGGGCCCGGGTGTGGAGCTCCCACTGCGCCTCGAGGGCGGTGATCGACGAGCCGTCGGCCAGCTCGATCGGCCGGGCCAGCGTGAGGTCGTAGGACACCTGGCGCAGCGCCTGGACGGGCCGGGCCGGGACGAGGTCCCGGGTGAGCCAGTCGTCCTCGATCATCGACAGCACCAGCGCCGTGGTGCCCACCTTCAAGAAGGTGGCCACCTCTGACAGGTTGGCGTCGCCGACGATCACGTGGAGCCGTCGGTACTTCTGCGGATCGGCGTGGGGCTCGTCGCGGGTGTTGACGATCGGGCGCTTCAGCGTGGTCTCGAGGCCGACCTCCTCCTCGAAGAAGTCCGCCCGCTGCGTGAGCTGGAATGGCACGTCGCCGCTGGTGAGCCCGGCCGCCTCGGTTCCGACCTTGCCGGCACCGGTGAAGATCTGCCGGGTGATGAAGTGCGGCATCACGTTGGACACGATCTTGCCGAAGGGCACCTGGCGATCCATGAGGTAGTTCTCGTGGCAGCCGTAGCTGTTGCCCTTGCGATCCGAGTTGTTCTTGTAGACCACGATCTCCTGGCCCTCGGGCAGGAGCGCACGGGCGGCGCGCATGGAGCGCTGCAGGATCAGCTCGGCGGCTCGGTCGTAGACCACCACGGTGTGCGGGTCGGCGCACTCGGGCGTGGAGAGCTCGGGGTGGGCGTGGTCGACGTAGTACCGAGCGCCGTTGGTGAGCACCGCGTTGACGAGGTGCGTCTCGACCTCGGGCGGCGAGGACCCTCCCACATCGAAGCCGCGCGCGTCCTGACCCGGGTGCTCGTCCTCGAAGTCCCAGCCGACGCGGGTGGCGCCGGTGGAGGCGCCGATGCGGGCCAGCTCCTGGACGTAGGCGTTGATGAGCACCGACGACGCCGCGATCGGGTTCGACTCGCCGCCCCGGACGAGGATGCCGTACTCCGTCTCGATCCCGAGCACCTTCGGGAGCGCCATGGTCCGACCCTACCGTCCCGCTCCCCCGCCGCCCCTGCCACGACGAGCCTCGTCCTCGGGCACTGCGCCGCCCGCATGGAGCGGAGCGGCACCCGAGAAGCACCGCCGAGCGCGTAGAGCGGGATGTGGCCTCTGCTCCTGGGTCGAGGCCCGGTACCGCCCGCGATGAGCGAGGGGCGCTCGCCCGCGCGAGACGAGGGCGATACGGTCCCGGCGACTTCAGGCAGGAGGTGGGCGGGGTGAGACAGCTGCTGGAGCGGGAACTCGAGGTGACCGCCCCCGTAGCGCTGGTGTGGGGCGAGCTGTGCCGTGCCGAGCGCTGGCCCACCTGGGCCCACCACCTGCGTCGGGTGGTCGTCGACCCGCCCGGACCCGTCCGCCCGGCGAGCGGGGCCACCCTCGACCTGACCAACCGCAGGCGGGCCAGGGTGGCGGTGACGACCTTTGACGAGGGCCGCTCGTTCCGGTGGGAGGGGCGCTTCCTGTGGCTGCAGCTCGGCTACGACCACGAGGTCACCGACCTCGGGGGCGGGCGGACCAGGGTGCGCTTCACCGTCCACGGCGGGGGGCCGGGCAGCGGCACCGTGGGGCGCCTGTTCGCCGCCGTCTACGCCCGCAACCTCGATCGGGCCATCCCCCGGCTGCGTGCGCTGCTCGAGGCCCTGGCCGAGGCGTCCGGGACCGACCGAGCGGTCCAGCTCCTCGACCTCTCGCACCGGATCGAGCACGGGATGGTCACCTACCCCGGGCTGCCGGGACCCGTGATCGGCGACCACCTCTCGTACGAGGCTTCCCGTGACCACTACGCGGCGGGCACCGAGTTCCACATCGGCCGCATCGAGATGGTGGCCAACACCGGCACCTACCTCGACACCCCCCGGCACCGCTTCCGCGACGGCTGGGGCCTCGAGGACCTGCCGCTCGAGCAAGTGGTCGACGTGCCCGCGGTGGTGGTGGACGCTCCCGGGCCCGTCATCGAGGCGGACCTGCTCGACGGCCTCGACCTCTCCGGCCGCGCGGTGCTCCTGCGTACGGGCTGGAGCCGGCACTGGGGCACCGACGCCTACGGGGGCGGCGGACACCCCCACCTCAGCGCCGACGCGGCGGCCGCCCTGGTTGCGGCGGGGGCCGCGCTGGTGGGCATCGACTCGCTGAACCTCGACGACACCACGGGAGATGAGCGACCGGCGCACAGCGCCCTGCTGGCCGCAGGCATCCCGATCGTCGAGCACCTGACCCGGCTGAGCGACCTCCCTGACGGGGTGGCGATCCGGGTCACGGCGCTGCCTCCCGCGGTGGTCGGCCTCGGCACGTTCCCCGTGCGCGTGATCGCGTCGTGGGCGTGACCCGCCCAGGGCGGGCCGGTCCCCTACAGGTACTGACCGGTGGCGACCCGCTCGATGGAGCGGCCGCCCTGGGGCTCGGCGTCCTCGGCCTTCTGGACGATGGTGCGGACGTAGACGATCCGCTCGCCCTTCTTGCCCGAGATCTTGGCCCAGTCGTCCGGGTTGGTGGTGTTCGGGAGGTCCTCGTGCTCCTTGAACTCCTGGTGGATCGACTCGATGAGGTCCTCGACCTTGATGCCCCGCTCGCCGCCGGCCAGGAGCCGCTTGATGGCGAGCTTCTTGGCCCGCCGGACGATGTTCTCGATCATGGCCCCGGACGAGAAGTCCTTGAAGTACATGATCTCCTTGTCACCGTTCTGGTAGGTGACCTCGAGGAACTGGTTCCCCTCGTCGGTGCGGTACATCTCGGCCGCCGTCTGCTCGATCATCGCTTGCACGGCCTTCGCGGGATCGCCCCCGCCCAGCTCGGCCACCGTGGGCTCGTGGAGGGGTAGGTCGGGGGTGAGGTACCGGCTGAAGATCTGGGCCGCGGCCTCCTCGTTGGGCCGCTCGATCTTGATCTTCACGTCCAGGCGACCAGGCCGGAGGATGGCCGGGTCGATCAGGTCCTCCCGGTTCGACGCCCCGATGATGATGACGTTCTTCAGCGTCTCCACGCCGTCGATCTCGACGAGCAGCTGGGGGACGATCGTGGACTCCATGTCCGAGCTGATCCCCGTGCCGCGGGTGCGGAACATCGAGTCCATCTCGTCGAAGAACACGATGACCGGCCAGCCCTCCTCGGACTTCTCCCGAGCCCGCTGGAACACCAGCCGGATCTGGCGCTCGGTCTCGCCGACGTACTTGTTGAGCAGCTCGGGGCCCTTGATGTTGAAGAAGTACGACTTGCCCTTCTCGGCGCCCGAGGCAGCCGCCACCTTCTTGGCCAGGCTGTTGGCGACGGCCTTGGCGATGAGCGTCTTGCCGCAGCCGGGCGGGCCGTAGAGGAGGATCCCCTTCGGGGCGGGGAGCTGGTGCTCGGCGTAGAGGTCCTGGTGGAGGAACGGCAGCTCGACGGCGTCCGCGATCTGCTCGATCTGCTCGTCGAGGCCGCCGATGTCCTCGTAGGCGATGTCGGGGACCTCCTCGAGGGCGAGGTCCTCCACCTCCGGGCGGGGGAGCTTCTCGAGGACGAGCCCGGACCGCGGGTCGAGCAGGAGGGTGTCGCCGTTGCGGAGGCGCACGTCGCGCATCGCGTCGAGCAGCTCCACGACCCGCTCCTCGTCCGCGCGGCCTATGACCAGCACCCGGGTGCCGTCCAGCCGCTCCTTGAACACGACCACCTCACCGGTCATGTCCGCCCCGCGGGCCAGCACCACGTTGAGGGACTCGTTGAGGACGACCTCTGCTCCCCGCTCGATCGGCGCGCCGTCGAGCTCGGGGTGGATGGCCACCCGCACCTTGCGGCCGCCCGTGAACACGTCGACCGTGCCGTCGTCGTTGTGGCCGAGCAGGGTGCCGTAGGCCGACGGCGGCTGGGTGAGCTTGTCCACCTCCTCCCGGAGCGCCGCGATGTGCTCGCGGGCCTCCCGGAGGGTGTAGGTGAGCTTCTCGTTCTGGGACACCGCCTGCGCGAGCTGCCCCTTCGTCTCCAGCAGGCGCTCCTCGAGCGTACGCACCCGCTTGGGGGCGTCCTGGAGGCGCCGACGGAGGGTCAGCACCTCCTCCTCGAGCGCGCGGGCGTGCTCCCGCAGCTCCTCCAGCTCGGCTCGCCGTGCTGCCATCGCCTCGGACTCGTCGACGGGGACCACCTCCTGGAGCGCCTTCGCGCACCCTACCCCCGAGCCGGGTCCGCGCCACGCCCAGGTTTTCCGCGAGAGTTGCCGGGTTTATTTCGGGGCGCGCTAGGGTGAGCGCACACCCGGAACCCCACACGAGGTAAGCCCACCATGAAGGTCTGGATCGACCAGGATCTCTGCACCGGCGACGGACTCTGCGAGGAGATCGCTCCCGCTGTGTTCACCCTCCTCGACGACGGCTTGGCCTACGTGAAGGACGGGGACAAGGTCCTCTCCGACCCCGGCGGCGCCGAGGGCATCGCGCCCGTGCCGGCCGGCCAGGAGGAAGCCACCATCGAGTCCGCCGAGGAGTGCCCCGGCGAGTGCATCTTCATCGAGGTCGAGTGACCTCGGCGTCCCCGGTCGGGACGCACCCCTGATCTCCGAGCATCGACGGGGCCCCAGGGCCCCGTCGGTCCGCGTCGGGACGGGTTCCGGGCGTCGGCCTCAGAGGGGTAGCGTGCTCGCCGTGCCGACCTCGACCAGCGCTCGCACCGGGCGGCCCCCATGGCCTCCCGCCGCCTCCTGCCCGGCTCCGACGCCCGGCAGGGGCTCGTCGCGCTCGGCCTGAACTCGTCGTCGAGCCTGGTGGCCGGCGCCGTCCTCGGGTCGCTCACCGACACCTTCGCCCGCTACCCGGGGCTACTGCTCCTCGTCCCCGCTGCCATCGGCCTACGCGGCAACATCTTCGGCGCGCTCGGCAACCGGGTGTCCACGTCGATCCACGCCGGAGAGCTCCAGCTGCGGCTGCGGGGCAGCACCGTCCTCGGCCAGAACGTGGTCGCCGCGGGGGCGCTCACGCTCGGCATGTCCGTGGTCCTCGTCGCGCTCGCCGCGCTCCTCGCCGTCGGCCTGGACCTGGGGCCGACGATGGGCCTGGCCGACCTCACCCTGGTCTCGGTGGCCGGCGGCACCCTGGCCTCGCTCCCGGTGCTGGCCGCCACCCTCGGCCTGGCCGCCGGAGCGGTGCGGTTCGGCTGGGACCTCGACAACGTGACCGCCCCCCTCGTCTCCACGCTCGGCGACGTGCTGACCCTGCCCGCCCTGTGGCTGGTCACCGGCCTCCTCGGCTACGGCCTGGCCTCGAGCGGGGCGGGTTGGCTGCTCGGAGCCGCTGGCGTGGCGGCCCTGGTGGCGGCCATGCGGGCCGAGCTTCCCCAGCTTCGGCGCATCGTGCGCACCTCGGTGCCCATCCTCGTGGTGGCCGGCCTCGTGAGCACCCTGGCCGGAGTGACCCTCGAGCAGCGGCTGGGCACGTTCACCCAGCTGCCTGCGCTCCTCATCCTCGTGCCCGCCCACCTCTCGAGCGCGGGCGCGCTCGGCGGGATCCTGAGCGGCCGGCTGTCGAGCAAGCTCCTCCTCGGCCTCGCTCCGCTCACCGCGGTGCCCTCACGGGCCGTCCGCGAGGACCTCCTCTTCGTCGCCGGCCTCAGCCTCCCCGCCTTCGTGGTGAACGGCGTCGGGGCCCACCTGGTGGCCCGTGCCCTGGACGTCGGCTCTCCCGGCGTGATCGAGCTGGTCGCCGCTTCGGTCCTCGGGGGGAGCGCCGCGATGGCCGTCGTGCTCGCCATCGCCTACTACGGCACGATCGCCACCATCCGCAACGACCTCGACCCCGACACCTACGGCATCCCCACCGTCACCAGCACCGTCGACCTCGTGGGCGCCCTCACGCTGATCATCGCCATCTCGATGTTGGGCCTCGCCTAGCGGTCTCGTCCTCGGAGGGCTTCGCCCTCCTGTGGCGAGCCACTGCTCTGCGCCTTCGGCGCGCTGAAGGGCATCCCTCTCCGCCGCCCGGAGCCCGACGAGGGCTCAGCGCGCCGAAGGCACACGAGTCAGCTCGATCGCGAAGCTCTGCTTCGAGATCGACCTAGAGGCACGGCCCGGTGTCAACCGGCTGGCTGAGGTTGCCGGCGAGCACGGCCTGGAGCTCCTCGATGTCCAGCGCGTAGGCGACGTCGGGCTTGTCGGGAGCGATGGCGAACGCCACCCCGACCACCTGCCCCTGCGGGTCCACCAGGCCGGCCCCGGAGTCGCCGGGGGCAAGGGAGGCGGCGAGGATGAGGACCCTCCGCTCGGTGCGCTCCCGGTCGTAGATGTCGGTCCCGGTGGCGGTTACCTCCCGGCCGACGGAGAAGGGCGCCACCCGGAGGGGACCCCCGCCGGGATGGCCGAAGACCGCTCCGGTGCCGCCGACGTCGGTGTCGGCCAGCGGTAGCGCGGCCCGGTTGAGGCCGGGCACCCGCAGCACGGCGAGGTCGCGGCGAGGGTCGAACGCGACGACCGTGGCGGTCACCTCGGAGCCGTCGCTGCGCTCCACCACCGTCTCGTCCTGCCCGGCCACCACGTGGGCGTTGGTGACCACCAGCTCGGGCAGGGCCACGAACCCGCTCCCCTCCTGGATGCGGTCGCAGGCCACCCCTTCGACCTTCACGGTGGACAGGACCACCTGGTCCACGATCTGCTGGGAGATGCTGGGGGCGCTCGGGGGCGGCCCGAGGTCGGGGGCGGGCTGGAGCGCCTCGAAGACCCGGGGGAACTGGTCGCCGCCGACGAGCCGGCGGAGCGTGGCGAGGGTGTCGGGTGCGTCGGGGAGCCGGTCGTGGACCAGCTCCGCGACGGAGGAGGTGCGGGCCTGGAGCGACACCCACCCGCGCACGTCGGCCATGATCGGCAGGAGCAGCCACAGGGCGACGATGACGCCGAGCACCCCGGCCGCGGCCCCCGCACCCCGGTCGAGCGAGCGGACGCCGGCCCCGGGGAGGGCGACGTGGAGCCGGGAGCCGACGAACAGGCCGATCGCCTGCCCGACGAACGCGCAGCCGAGCAGGACGCCGAGCGTGGCGAAGAGCAGCTGCTGGTCCGAGCCGTCCTCGATGGCCCGGAGGACCGGCGGCAGCACCTGGACCCCGACCGCCAGGCCGGCCGCCATCCCGATCCAGGACGCCACGCGGGCCAAGAGGCCGAGCCGGTACCCGCCCGCCGCCGCCCCGACGGCTGAGGCCAGCACGATGAGGTCGAGCGTGTTCACCGCCGGCGGCGGCCCGCCCCCGCGGGCGTGGTCATGAGGGGCCCGGACGCCCGAGGAGGCGGGCGGAGGTGAGGAACCCGGTGTGGGCCACCATGCGATGGTCCGGGCGGACCGAGCTGCCCTCGATGTGCCAGCCGCGGTGCAGGACCTCGACCGTGTCGGCCATGCCGAAGGCGCTGGTGGCCAGCGTCTCCCGCAGCTGCGCCGCCTGCGTGATCTGCGGCGTGTAGGCGAGGAGGATCCCGCCGGGGTGCAGGGCCCGCTCGGCGTGCTTGACGACCTGCCAGGGCTCGGGTAGGTCGAGCACCACGCGATCGAGGTCGGTCTCGTCGATGCCCTCGTACACGTCGCGGATCTCGACCCGGTAACGGGCCGTGACCTCCTCGCCGAGGAAGCCCGTCACGTTCTTGACGGCCCGGGAGGCGAAGTCCTCGCGGAGCTCGTAGCCCACGATGTCGGCTCCGGCCCGCAGCATCCCCATCGACAGCGCTCCGCTGCCGACCCCGGACTCGAGCACGCGGACGCCTGGGTGGATGTCCGCCTGCAGCAGGATCGGGCCGATGTCCTTCGGGTAGATCACCTGTGCGCCGCGGGGCATCTTCAGGATGAAGTCCGACAGGGTGGGCCGGATCACCGTGTAGTGCATCCCGTGGGTGGAGCGGAAGGCGGTGCCCTCCTCGGCGCCGATCATGGCGTCGTGGGCGACGAGGCCGGAGTGGGAGTGGAACTCCTTGCCGGGGGTCAGCGTGAGCAGGTAGCGACGCTTCTTGGTGTCGATGAGCAGGACCTGCTCACCGGCCCGGAACGGACGGCTCACCGGGGTCGTCCGAGCGTGACCGCCACCGGCACGGCCGGGGCCCCCGCGGCGCGCTCCACCAGCTTGCAGAAGGCGCAGACCTCGGCCGGGGTGGGGGCGCCGCAGCGCGCACAGGGCTGGAGGCCGGCTTGCTCCGACTCCGCCTCGGGGGTGAACCGGTCCGAGGCCCGGGCGAGGAAGCCGTGGTAGAAGTCGTGCTTCGAGCCGGGGGAGGTGGCCTCGATGGCGTTGAGCGCCTCCTTGTACGCGAGGTGCTTGTTGCCGGCCGCCATGGGGCACTCCTCGACGATGTAGTCGATGCCGCGCAGCACGCAGTAGGCGGCCATCTCCCGCTCCGTGAGGCGCACGAGGGGCTTCACCTTGCGGGGGAACCCGTGGCGGGCCGGCAGGACCGGCAGCTGACGCCCGAGGTAGTCGGTCTGCCAGCGCAGCACGTTGCCGAACAGGACCGCGGCCTCGTCGTCGAGGTTGTGGCCGGTGACGACCACGTCGTAGCCCCCCGCGCGGGCCGCCTCGTCGAAGAGGTGTCGCTTCGAGAGCCCGCACGCCGAGCAGGGGACCCGCTTGGCGGCCTTCGCTCCGGTCGGGATGTCGAAGCCGTGGTCTCGGGGCAGGTCCACCTCCACGAGGTGGAGGCCCCGAGCCGTGGCGAAGGCCCGGGCCATCTCACAGGACGCCTCGCTGTACTCGCCGATCCCGAGCCCGATGTAGAGGCCGTCGGCCTGGTGGCCGAGCTCCACGAGCAGGTCCCACACGGCGAGCGAGTCCTTGCCGCCGCTGACCGCCACCAGCACCCGGTCGCCGGGCTCGATCATCGAGTGGTCCCCGATGGCCTTGGCCACCTGATCGCGGCAGAGCCGCAGGAAGTGGGGCGCGCAGAAGTTGGCGTTGTGGCGGCGGACGTCGATGACCGCCGGCTCGCGGCAGACGGTGCACTTCACGCCGCGCCCCCGGAGATGACGGGCCGGATCTCCACCACGTCGTCGTCCTCGAGGAGCACGTCACCGGGCACCAGGGTGTCGCCCCGGATCACCAGCACCGACTCGCGGTTCAGCTCGAGGCGGTCCAGGAGCGCGTGCACCCGCACCGGGCCCTCGACCTCGACCTCGCGCTTGGGGTTGCGCAGGTGCACCTTCAACGGTCGCCTCCGCTGGGGTCAGCCGTGGGGCTGGGTGGTGTGGGAGATGAGGAGGGACTCGCCGGGCCGGAGCTCCTCCCGCAGCGAGACGGTGTCCCGAGCTTGGCGGCGCTGGTAGCGCTGGAGGAGGAAGGCGGCGAGCGCGACGCCGGTCCAGACAGGGCTCGAACCGGGCCGGCGCCGGCGGGCAGCCAGGAGCTGGAGGGCACGCAGGAGCATCAGATGCGCCGGACCTCGACGATCGTGGTGCGCTTCTTGCCCTTGCGGCGGCCGGCGAGGAACGCGATGGCGACGACGGCGACGACCACGACCGCCCCCACGGCCATGAGGGTGGACTGGGCCGACTCCTTGGTCTCGTCCACCTCGCCCTGGATCTCGCGCATCTTGCGCTCGAGGTCGTCTCGGGTGATCGGTCGGCGCGGGGCAGCCTGTGCGCTCATGCTCCTGGTCCCTTCCGGTGGTTCACACGGGCCACGGCCAGGGCGATGAGGAGGCCGCCCACGGCCACGGCGATGAGGTACGGGATCCACGACAGGTTCCCCGTGAAGGCGGTGCCCGTCTCGGTCTGCAGGGCGCGCAGGCCTGACAGCAGCAGCAACGTCACCCCGATGCCGAGGGCGAAGGCGCCCCCGATCCCGAAGCCCACGAAGCGGCCCAGGCCCTTCAGCGGATCGACCGTCTCCTGCTTCGCGTAGTCGACGGTGAGCTGCCAGAGGCCGCTGACCAGCTCGGGGATGCCAGCAGGGCCGGAGGGTGCCGTCGATGCGGCCGGACGATCGGTGGGGGTGGTCACGGGACGTCGACCCTACTACCCGCGCTGCGGTGCGCTCAGCCCGGGTGGGGGGCGTCGGGTGGTCCGGCCAGGCGGGCGGCCAGGACGGCGGCGGCATCGTCGAGCACCTCGGCCAGCGCCGCGAGGCGCGCTTCCGCGTCGGGTGCCGCGAGGAGCCGGTGGCGGTCGTGAGGGCCGATCGGGGCGAGCGCCACCGCCTGCTGGGCCGCTACGACCGGATCCTCGGCCAGCTCGGTGGTGGCGGGCGCCGTCTGGAGCCCCGCCTCGGCGGCGAGGGCGAGCGTGCGACGCAACGTGGCGACGACCGGCGGGACCAGGTCTGCCAGGGCCGGCCCGGGAGCGGGATCGGGCCAGTCGTCCACGTCCGCCACGGGATAGGGGTCGTCGGGCAGCCAGGCTCGCACGCGGATGCGGCGCACCCCGAGCGTGGTGAGCGCCCACCGGCCGTCGGGCAGCTCCATCGCCTCCACGATGCGGGCGACGGTGCCGATGTCCGTGCGGGCGTCGCCGCCGCCCACCTCGCTCCCCCGCTCGATCAGGACCACACCGAACTCGGGCACGTCGGCCAGGCAGTCCCGCACCATCTGGCGGTACCGCTCCTCGAACACGTGGAGCGGCAGCACGCCGCCGGGGACGAGGGTCGTGCCCAGTGGGAACATGGGCAGCACGGCCATGGCGGGACGGTAGCGGCGGCCCTGCCCCCTACGGGCCGCGGGGCTCGGCGGGTCCCAGGGCGTCGAGGTCCGGGACCTGCGGCCACGACAGGAGGATCTGCCCGAGCGCGGCCTGCGCGGCACGGACCGGATCCTCCTCGATGCGCCCGTCGGGGTCGTTGGCCACGTACGCGAAGGTGAGTCGGCCGTCGTCGTCGGTCACCGTGCCGGCGAGGGCGGAGACGGCGTTGAGCGAGCCCGTCTTCGCTGCGAGCGCACCTTCGAGCGAGGTGCCCTCGAACGCCTCGACCAGCGTGCCGGACTCGCCGGCGACGGCCAGCCCGGCCCGGAGCGTCGAGCCCACCTCAGGGTGCAGCAGGAGGTCGGTCAGGACCCGGCAGCCCAGGCGGTTGTCCGTCGAGAGCCCGGACCCGTCGGCGACGACCAGGCCCGTGGTGTCGAGCCCCAGCTCCCCGATCGCTCGGGCGACGACGGCCGTCCCTCCCGCGGTCGACGGGTCGCCCGTCGCCCGGCCGAGCTCCTTCACGAGGAGCTCCGCGACCATGTTGTCGCTCTCCCTCAGCAGCTGGTCGACGACCTCCGACAGCGGGGCCGACTCGATGGCGGCCAGCTCGGGCACATCCGGCGCCACCCCGGCGCGCGGCGGCCCGACCACCTCCACCCCACGCTCAGCCAAGAGGATCGTCAGCACCGCGGCGGCGTGGACCGCCGGGTCAGGCGCCGGTTCGAGGCGGTCGCCACCGTCTCCGGGATGGCGGGCGAAGCTGTCGTTGACCGACAGCGCGCTGAGGGGGCCGACCACGTTCTGGTCGAGGTAGCGAGCGGGCCAGCCCGGCACGTAGCGCTCGACGTCGTACCGGCTCTCGTCGCCCACCACCGAGCCCTCGATCCGGCGGATCCCGGCCGCCTGCACGGCGTCGGCCAGGGCGGCGACGTCGGTCCGGAGCTGGGGCTGCCGCGGGAACCGGTCCGCGTAGCGGGAGGTGGCCAGCACCGGGTCGCCACCGCCGACCAGGTGGAGGTCCCCCGCCACCACGCCGTCCACCGGCACCGGCCCCCTCACCACCGTGCGGAACCGGTGCTCGGCGCCCAGGACGTGCAGCGCCGCGGCCGCGGTCACGAGCTTGGTGGTGGAGGCGGGGATGAGCAGACCGTCCGCGCCCGTGGCCAGCACCGTCTCGCCCCGGGCGTCGACCACCCTGGCGCACGATGGGCCCGGGGCGCTGGCGGCCCACGCGGCCAGGTCGGCCCGGAGGCGCCGGTCGGCCACCGGTGCCGCCACCACCTCGGGCAGGCGACGAGCCGAGAGCACCGGCGTGACGGCGGCGGGCCCGCCGACGGGGTCTGCCCGCCCGCGAGCCGCCTGCTCCTCGATCGCGGCGGCACCGCCTGACCCCAGCGCCGCCGCCGCGAGCAGGACCGGCAGGACCGCGCCCCGGAGCCTCACCGGCGAGCGGAGCGCGTCACCGCCGGGCCTGGAGGCGGCGGGCCCGTCGCCAGAGGTGGTCGAGCGCGGTCACGGCCCGGTTGGCCGACGGGTAGCAGAGGCGTCCGCTGGCCCGCACCGCGGCGGGCCCGGGGTTGTCCGGGTGGGTGACGGCCAGCTCGGTGGCCGTCAGCACCGGCTTCCCGAAGCGCTCCGAGAGCTCGGCGGCGGTCCGGGCGTACCGGGCGTCCTGTCGCTCGTGGAAGTCGACGATGCGGTCGAGGCCGTGGTCCGGGTAGAAGCGGCCGCTCCGCATGAGCGCGGCCTGGTTCGACTGGATCCCGAGGCCCAGGTAGACGACGGCGTCCACGTCCGCGTGGCCGACGATGAGCTCCATCACCTCGGGGATCGTGTCGCGGGTCTCGGCGCCGGCGAGGTCGACCGGGTTGTTGCGGGACCACCGGGGGGGCAGCTTCTCGTCGAGCGCCGCCCGCAGGTCCTCGGGCAGGGCGACGAGCTCGAGCGAGGATCGGGCGATCGCGTCGGCGGTGACGACGCCCCAGCCGCCGGCCGTGGTGAGCACGACGGTGCGAGGACCCCGCGGCAGCGGCTGGGTGGCGAACGTGGCGGCCGCCTCGAACGCCTCCTCGATGGTGGCGGCTCGGCTGATGCCGGCCTGGCGGCACATGCCGTCGAAGACCCGGTCGTCGCTGGCCAGCGAACCGGTGTGGGACGCAGCCGCCCGCTGGCCACCGGCGGTGGCCCCGCCCTTGACCAGCACGAGCGGCTTCTGGGCGGCCACCGCCCGGGTGCGCTCGAAGAAGGCGCGGCCGTCCGGCACCCCCTCGACGTAGGCGAGGGCCACCCCGGTGGCGTCGTCCTCCGCGTAGAAGTCCAGGTAGTCGGGGATCGACACGTGGGCCGCGTTGCCGGCGGACACCGCCCGGCTGACGCCCACCCCCGTCTGGACGGCGTAGTTCATGAACGACGAGATGAAGTTGCCCGACTGGCTGGCGATCCCGATCCGGCCCGCTGGGGGGTAGGGGGCCACGATCTGGGCGCAGAGACGAGCCGGGGGCGAGACCACCCCCTGCCCGTTGGGGCCGGCGACCAGCATCCCGAGCTCGTCGGCCAGCGCCACCAGCTCGGCCTGCATGCGCTGGCCCTCCTCGCCCGCCTCGCCGTAGCCGGCGCTGGCGATGAAGGCGGCGCGGATGCCCTTGGCCGCGCAGGCGCGCAGCAGCTGGGGGTTGGCCGCGGCCGGGGTGCAGACGAAGACGAGGTCGACCTCGCCGGCGGGCAGCGCGTCGATCGAGTCGAGGATCGGCACCCCCAGCACCTCGCCCGCCTCGCGGGCGGTGCCGTAGAGCCGACCTTCGTAGCCGGCGGCAAGGATGTTGTGGAGGCTGACGAAGCCGAACTTCCCAGGGTGCGAGGAGACGCCCGCCACCACGACCCCCCGGGGCTCGAAGAGGGCCCGGAAGGCCTCGACCGGATGCCGGCTCACGGCGCCACCTCCACCAGGGCGTCCACGGCCACCGGCGCTCCGTCCACCACGATCAGCGGGTTGAGGTCGGCGCTCACGATGGCGGGATCGGCCTCGGCCGCCGCCGACAGCCCGAGCAGCACCCCGGCCAGCGCCTCGCGGTCCACCGCCGGCTCCCCGCGGAAGGGCCCGAGGAGCCGCTGGGTGGCGAGGTCGTCGATCATCTCGGCCGCGTCGATCGGGGTGATCGGTACCAGGCGGAACGCCACGTCGGCCACCGCCTCGGCGAGGATCCCGCCCACCCCGAGCATCACGGTCATGCCGAACTGGTCGTCGCGGTGGAGCCCGGCGATGAATTCTCGGTTGCCGCGCAGCATCGGCGCCACCAGGAGGTGCACCTCGCCGTCCTCGGGGCGAGCGGCGGCGAGGAGCTCCGTCGCCGCAGCTCGGACGGCGTCGGCGTCGCCGAGGCCCAGTCGCACCAGCCCCCGTTCGGTCTTGTGGGCGATCCCGTCACCGCCCAGCTTCACCACCGCAGGGAGGCCGACCTCGCCGGCGGCCGCTGCGGCGTCGTCGGCCGTGGCGACCTTGCGCTCGGGGGGGAACGTGACCCCGTGGCCGGCGAGCAGCGCCTTGGAGTCGGCTTCGGAGAGCGTGGGCATGGCCGGCGACCTTACTGCCGTGCTGCGCCGGCCCCGGCGGGTGGGTCAGGGCTCGAGCGCGCCCCGGAAGAACTCGCGGATGTGGGTGCGGCGGGCCTCGAGCGAGGCCTCGTCGAGCGGGTCCCGCCCGAGCACGCCCTGCAGGAAGGGGACGTCGGAGAAGTAGCCGAGGATCGCGCCGAGGCCGGTGAGGATCAGCTGCTCGGGGTCGTGCTTGCGGAAGTGGCCGAGCCCCATCTCCCGCTCGAAGAACCCGACCGCCCGGTCGAACAGCGGCTTCAGCACCGCGCCGAGGTCGAAGCCCAGGTGGCCCTGGCCGTCGAGGGCCTCCCGCCGCATGATCCGCACGAACTCCGGGTTGGCGCTGAACCACTCGAAGGCGGTGTCGAGGACGTGCTCGACCTTGTCCCACCCGGCCTGATCGGGCTCGTCGCCGGCGAACTCGATGCGCACGATCCAGTCCGAGAGGGAGGTCTCGAACACCTCCCGGTAGATCGCCTCCTTGGACGGGAAGTGGTGCAGGAGGCTCGGCTTGCGGATGCCCACCCCGGCGGCGATGTCGTTGAGGGACGTGCCGTCGAAGCCCTGCGCGGCGAAGCACCGCCGGGCCTCGACCAGGATGGCCTCGCGCGTGGTGAGACCAGGTTCCGCGTTCACGCCCACCCGGTGAGGGTACCCCCCAGGGCCCGCCGGAGCCGGGAGGGATCCGCCCCGCCGGACCGCCGGGGCACCTCTTGTAGGGTGGCCCGGTGACCTCCCCCGACCTCGAGGCCCGGGCCATCAGCACGATCCGGGGCCTGGCCATGGACGCCCCCCATGCCGCCCGATCGGGCCACCAGGGCACGGCGATGGCCTTGGCTCCCCTGGCCCACGTGCTGTGGACCCGCATCCTGACCTACGACGCGAGCGACCCCGAGTGGCCCGACCGCGACCGCTTCGTCCTCTCCGCTGGCCACGCGTCGATCCTCCTCTACTCGATGCTCCACCTGACCGGGCACGGCCTGACCCTCCAGGACCTCAAGGACTTCCGCCAGTGGGGCAGCGCCACGCCCGGCCACCCCGAGCGGGGCCACACCGCCGGGGTCGAGGTCACCACCGGTCCGCTCGGCCAGGGCATCGGGAACGCGGTGGGGATGGCGATCGCGGAGCGGGTGCTCCGGAGCCGGTTCGGGCCTGAGGTGGTCGACCACCGCACGTTCTGCATCGCCGGCGACGGCGACCTCTCCGAGGGGGTGTCCCACGAAGCGGCCTCGCTGGCGGGGCACCTCGGCCTCGGCCGGCTGGTCTGCGTGTACGACGACAACCACATCACGATCGACGGCCCCACCGACCTCGCCCTCTCGGACGACGCCGGCCGGCGCTTCGAGGCCTACGGCTGGCACGTGCTCCAGCTCGGCGAGGTGGCCGACGACCTCGACGCCCTCGAGGCTGGGCTGCGGGAGGCGATGGCGGTCGATGACCGGCCGTCGCTGGTCATCCTGCGCAGCCACATCGCCCACCCCTCGCCCACCAAGACCGACGACCCGGCCGCGCACGGCTACGCACTGAAGGACGACGACATCCGGACCACCAAGGAGGTCCTCGGCCTCCCGCCCGACGAGACCTTCACCGTGCCCGAGGACGTGCTCGACCTCTACCGCAGCGCCGGTCGTCGCGGCACCGCGGCCCGGGAGGCGTGGGAGAAGCGGCTGGCCGCGTTCGAGGGCGACCGGCTCGAGCTCGACGCCTGCCTGGCCGCCGGGGGGCTCCCCGGCTGGGAGGGCGCGCTCCCCACCTGGGAGCCCGGCGAGAAGGTCGCCACGCGGGTCGCCAGCGGCCAGTGCCTCCAGGCGCTCGCCGCCACCGTGCCCGCCCTCGTGGCGGGGGGCGCCGACCTCACGTCCAACACCGGCACCGTGCTGAAGGGCCTCGGCGTCCAGTCCCCCGCAGAGCCGGGCGGCCGGCAGGTGTACTTCGGCATCCGTGAGCACGCCATGGCCGCCGCCATGAACGGGATGGCCCTCCACGGCGGGGTGCTGCCGGTCGGCGGCACCTTCCTGGTGTTCAGCGACTACTGCCGCCCCGCGGTCCGGCTGGCCGCCCTGTCCCGGGCCAAGGTCGTGTACTCCTTCACGCACGACTCGGTCGGCGTGGGCGAGGACGGCCCCACCCACCAGCCGATCGAGCACGTGGCCGCTCTGCGGGCCATCCCCGGCCTGCGCGTGATCCGTCCCGCCGACGCCAACGAGACCGCCGCGGCGTGGCGCCTCGCCGTCGAGCACGACGGCCCCACTGCGCTGATCCTCTCCCGCCAGGACCTGCCGGTCCTCGACGGCACCGCCGGAGCACCCGTCGAGCGGGGCGGCTACGCGCTCCGAGTGGCGGAGGACCCCGACGTGGTGCTCGTGGCCACCGGCAGCGAGGTGTGGGTGGCCCTCGAGGCAGCCGACCGCCTGGCCGCCGACGGCGTCCACGCTCAGGTCGTGTCGCTCCCCTCGTGGGACCTGTTCGACGCGCAGCCGGAGGACTACCAGGACGAGGTGCTGCCCCCCGAGGTGCCCACCCTGGCCGTCGAGGCCGGGGTCCCTCTCGGCTGGGAGCGGTGGGCCGACGACGTCGTGGGCATCGAGGACCGCTTCGGCGCCTCGGCGCCCGGTGACCGCGTGCTGGCCGAGCTGGGCTTCACCCCCGAGAACGTGGCCGCGCGGGCGCAGCAGCTGATCGACGAGCTCGAGGAGATCGCATGACGCACCCGAACCGGCTCCACCAGCTGCAGGAGCTGGGCCAGAGCCCCTGGCTCGACAACCTGCGCCGAGGCTGGATCACCGGTGGCGAGCTGGCCCGCTGGATCGAGCGCGGCATCCGCGGCATCACGTCCAACCCCTCGATCTTCCAGAAGGCGATCGGCTCGGGCACGGACTACGACGAGCACTTCGGGGACCTCGTGGCCGGCGGCACCTCGGTGGTCGACGCCTACTGGTCCCTCGTCACCGCCGACATCGAAGACGCACTGGCGCTGCTGCGCCCCGTCTACGACGCCAGCGACGGCGAGGACGGGTTCGTCTCGGTCGAGGTGGCCCCAGAGCTGGCCCGCGACCCTGCCGGCACCGAGGCCGCCGCCCGCAACCTCCACGAGGCGATCGGGGAGCCGAACCTGTTGGTCAAGATCCCCGGCACGGCCGAGGGCCTGGCCCCCATCCGAACCATGATCGCCGAGGGTCGCAGCATCAACGTCACCCTCATCTTCAGCCTCGACCGCTACGTCGAGGTGATGGAGGCCTACCTGTCAGGCCTGGAGGCCGCCGAGGGCGACCTCTCCCGCATCGCCAGCGTGGCCTCGTTCTTCATCTCACGGGTCGACACCGAGGTGGACCGCCGCCTCGACGAGATCGGCACCCCCGAGGCACGGGCCCTGCGGGGCAAGGCGGCCGTCGCCCAGGGCCAGGTCGCCTACCAGCGGTTCCTCGACACGTTCTCGGGGCCCCGGTGGGAGGCCCTCGAGGCCCGGGGCGCCCGGGTGCAGCGCCCGCTCTGGGCCTCCACCTCCACGAAGGACCCGGCCTACCCGGACACCCTCTACGTCGACGAGCTGATCGGACCCCACTCGGTGAACACGATGCCCGAGAGCACGATCGAGGCGTTCCTCGACCACGGCCGGGTGGAGCGCACGGTCGACGCCGACCCGGCCGCAGCACAGGCGGTGCTCGACCAGCTCGGCGAGGTGGGGGTGGACCTCGACGACGTCGCCCGCACCCTCGAGGAGGAGGGCGTGGCGGCGTTCGCCACCTCCTTCGACGACCTCCTCGCCACGCTGGCGAGCAAGGCCGACGAGCTGCGACAGGACGCCTGAGCTCGTGAACGGAGAGCTGGTCGTCGTCGACGACGTGCCGGGCGAGTTCGCCGAGCGCATCATCGAGGCGTTCCACCGGCGACCCAACGACAGCTTCTCGCTGGCGGTGTCGGGCGGGCAGCTGGCCCGCCGCTGCTACGAGCGCCTGGCCGACGACGCCGGCAGCCAGATCGACTGGTGGAAGGTGGACCTCTACTGGGGGGACGAGCGCTGCGTCCCCCACGACCACCCGGACTCGAACTACCGGCTGGTCAAGGAGTCGCTCCTCTCCCGGGTCGGGGCCGTGAACGCCAACTACCCGATGTTCTGCGAGCAGGGACCGGACCCGTACCAGCTCCTGCTGGGCGAGCTCGGCAAGCTCGACGTGATCCACCTCGGGCTCGGCCCCGACGGCCACACGGCGTCGCTCTTCCCCGGCTCCCCCGGCTTCGAGGCCGATCCCGGGCGCCTCGTCGTGATGAACGAGGATCCCTCCGGCACCAACCCCCACCCTCGCATGACCCTCACCCTGGCTGGCATCGCCCGGGCCCACCTCGTGGTGGTCACCGTCTCCGGTGAGGAGAAGCGCGAGGCACTCGACCGGGTTCGGGCCGACGACCCCACCTGCCCCGGCACCCACGTCAACGCCGACCGCGTCCTCTGGATCGCCGATCCCGCCGCCGCCGGCACCGCCTGAGCCACTGCCGTCTGGTGCCCGAGGCCGACGCACCCCCGTTCGGCCCGCACGGGGCTCAGCAGGGGCGGGTGAAGGTGGCGTGCACGGCCTCGGGCTCGCCCCCCTCCGGCGCCCACGGGCTGACCAGCTCCCGGTAGCCCGCCGCCGAGGCGGCGGCCAGGAGGGCGGGCACCAGCCGCTCGGGGCCGTCGAGGGACCCGACGACCACGGCCGTCTCCCAGGCGCCGGACCGGGCCCGCCGGCCAGCGTCGAACGTGCCCCGCCACCGGGAGCTGCGGAGGGCCGGGGCCACGTCGGGCACGACGGAGGCGCCCCCCAGGGCAAGGCGGGGGTCGGTGTAGGGGCCGGCCGGGTCCGGCAGCCCGGTGGGCACCCGCCGCTGCGGGGGGCGGGTGGTCGCCGCATCGGCAGGAGGCACGGCCAGCCGCCAGGTGGGGCGGGTGGCGGCCACCTCGAAGCCGTGGGCCACCAGCGCCTCGGCCAGCCGGGGCGGGTGCCAGGGACGGCCGGTGAGCCCGGGGACGCCGTGGCCTGCGACCTGCACACCGAGCTCCTGGTCGGCGGTCAGGGTCAAGGGCCCCGTCATCGACCGGGCGCCACGGTCGGCCAGCCAGGCGGACGTCGCCTCGAGCAGGGCCTCGGGGGTGGTCGGGTCGTCGTCCACCCACCAGTGCCCGAAGGTGCCCTGACCGGCCGCCTCGTCCGCCATCACGCTGATCCGGCCCACCGGCCGGCCCGACCGCCGGGCCAGGAGGAGCGCCCAGTCGACGTCGGCCAGGGCCGGGTTGCGGTGCCGGTCGATGCGGAACCGCTCCCAGGCGAGCACCAGCGGGGCGAACCGGGGATCGGCCCCGTCGAGTACGTGGGGCAGCTCCACGAACCGACGGCGCGCGGGAGCGCCGCTCACCTCCTCGACCGCCACCACCGGTGCCATCGGGGGCGACGATAGGGTGCCCGCCATGACGCTGGCGGACCTGCCCCTCGACGTGCTCACGGCTCGCGCCCGAGACGTGCGCGACGACGCCCACGGGCGCCGGGTCACCTTCTCCCCGAAGGTGTTCATCCCCCTGACCATGCTGTGCCGCGACCGCTGCGGGTACTGCACCTTCGCCCAGCCCCCGGCCCGCCTCGAATCCCCCTACCTCACCCCGGACCAGGTCGTCGCCATCGCCCGAGCCGGGGCCCGGGCCGGCTGCCACGAGGCGCTGTTCACGCTGGGCGAAGCCCCGGAGGACCGCTACCCCGTGGCGGCCGAGTGGCTGGCCGAGCGGGGGTACGCCTCGACCGTCGAGTACCTGGCCGCCATGGCCGCCCTCGTGCTGGAGGAGACGGGCCTGCTGCCCCACGCCAACGCGGGGGCGCTGCCGGCAGCCGACCTGGCCCGGCTGCGGCAGGTGTCGCCCAGCCAGGGGATGATGGTCGAGACGCTCCGCGACGACCTGCCGTGCCACCGGGGTGCGCCCGACAAGGCCCCGGCCCGCCGCCTCGCCACGCTCGAGGCCGCCGGTGAGCTCCAGATCCCGTTCACCACCGGGATCCTGGTCGGGATCGGCGAGTCGGTCACCGACCGGATCGAGGCGCTCGAGGCGATCGCCGCGTCGCATCTCCGCCACGGCCACGTGCAGGAGGTGATCGTCCAGAACTTCCTGCCGAAGGCGGGCACCGCCATGCACGCCGCCTCCCCCTGCCCCGACGACGCCTACCGGCAGGCCATCGCGCTGGCCCGGCTGATCCTCCCACCCGAGGTCCACCTGCAGGCTCCCCCCAACCTCTCCGACGACTTCGGGGTCCTGCTCGACGCCGGCATCGACGACTGGGGCGGCGTCTCCCCGGTCACCGCGGACCACGTGAACCCCGAGCGCCCCTGGCCTGCGCTCGACCGGCTCCGCGAGGTCACGGAGGCCCGCGGCTTCACCCTCGCTCCCCGCCTCACGGTCTACCCCGAGCACGCCCTCGACCCGGAGCGCTGGCTCGACCCCGCCCTGCGCTTCCCCGTGCTGGACCGCAGCGACGCCGAGGGCCTCGGCCGGGACGACCCGGGGGCGTTCTTCCCGGAGCGGATCAAGGAGGCCGTCGACGCCGGCACCGGCGCCGAGCTGGTGCAGATCGGCCAGCGCAACACGGCGTGGTACTCAGGCGCTCCCGTCGACCCCATCGTGCTGCTGCCCGGCCGTCCGAGCGACGGGTGGCACGGGCCGGTGGGCGAGGTGCTGGAAGGCGTCCTGCTCGGCCAGGAGGTCGGGGAGGACGAGATCACCACCCTCTTCGGGGCCCGGGGGCCCGAGGTGGCCGCCGTGGCCCAGGTGGCCGACGAGCTGCGTCGCGCGTCGGTGGGCGATGTGGTCACCTACGTGCGGAACCGAAACATCAACTACACCAACGTCTGCACCTTCAAGTGCCGCTTCTGCGGCTTCTCCAAGGGTCCCCTGTCCCTGAACCTCCGCGGCACGCCGTACCTGCTGACCCTCGAGGACATCCAGGCCCGGGTGCTCGAGGCGGTCGCACAGGGCGCCACGGAGGTGTGCCTCCAGGGCGGCATCCACCCCGACTTCGACGGTGACTACTACGTCGACGTGGCCCGGGCCGTGCACGAGGTGGCCCCGGAGATCCACATCCACGGCTTCACCGCCCTCGAGGTGACCGAGGGGGCCAAGCGCCTGGGCGAGCCCCTCGCCGACTACCTCCGGCGCCTCATGGCTGTCGGGCTGAAGACGCTCCCGGGCACCGCCGCGGAGATCCTCGACGACCCCGTCCGGGCGATCCTCTGCCCTGACAAGATCACCACCGACGAGTGGCTCGAGGCCCACCGCACCGCCCACTCGGTTGGCTTGCGCTCCAACGTCACGATCATGTTCGGGGCGGTCGAGCAACCCCGCTCCTGGGCTCGTCACATCCTCGCCACCCGGGCGCTCCAGAAGGAGACGGGCGGGTTCACCGAGCTCGTACCGCTCCCCTTCGTGCACATGGCCGCCCCGATCTACCTGCAGCGCAAGGCCCGGCGCGGCCCCACCTTCCGCGAGGCGCTGCTCATGCACGCGGTGGGGCGGATCGCGTACCGGGGGTGGATCGACAACATCCAGGTCTCCTGGGTGAAGATGGGTCGCGGCGGCGCCACGCAGATCCTGCAGGCTGGCGCGAACGACCTCGGCGGCACGCTCATGGACGAGAACATCTCCCGCGCCGCCGGCGCCGCCCACGGGCAGATGATGGACGAGGACGGCTTCCGCTCCTGGGTCGAGCCCCTCGGCCGCCCCCTGGAGCAGCGCACCACCCTCTACGGAACCCCAGTCCGCATCTGACACGACGTCTGTGTGGGATGTCGAGCCGTAGCGGCGCAGAAGTCCACACAGACGTCGTTTGGTCACCACCACGCTTCGGGGAGCTTGGCCTCGATGGCACGGACGTGCTCCCTCGTGCAGCGCTCGCAGAGGCGGTCGACGCGCGTGGCCTCGGTGGCCAGCGACCAGCCCGGTGGCAGGCCGTCCTCGCCGCCCTCGTCGCTCTGGGCCCCGCACCGTCGACAGGTGCTCGTCATGGTCCGACGGTAGCCGTGCCAGGCTGAAGGGCCCATGAGCGAGACCACCCCGACGCCGCCGATCCCGCCCGCCGACCCCGAGCACCCGCCTGCGATCGAAGACGTCGCCCCCGAGGAGCCCACCCCGCCTCGCACCGAGGACCTCATCCGCCAGGTCCTCGACCTGGCGGGCGCGACGGCCAACCGGGACGTGCTCCGCGACATCCTCCACACGGCCGCGGGCCTCGCCACCGACGACGTCGACCGGCTCGACCTGAAGATCACGGCCGCGGCGCTGAAGGAGATGCGGGCGGCCTTCAGCATGTTCCGGCCGCTCGCCGCCACCCCGAAGGTGACGGTGTTCGGCTCCGCCCGGGTGGCCGACCACGACCCGCTCTACACGCAGGCCCACGACCTCGCCCAGCGGCTGAGCAGCGACGGGTGGATGGTCGTCACCGGCGCCGGGCCCGGGATCATGCAGGCAGCCGCCGAGGGGGCCGGACCCGACGCTGCCATCGGGGTCAGCATCCGGCTCCCCTTCGAGGAGAAGCCGAGCGACATCCTCGCCGGCGGCGACCGGGTGGTGGCGATGAAGTACTTCTTCACCCGCAAGCTGATGCTCATCAAGGAGTCGTCGGGCTTCGTGTGCCTCCCCGGCGGGTTCGGCACCCAGGACGAGACGTTCGAGCTGCTGACCCTCCTGCAGACCGGCAAGACCAGCCCGGCACCGATCGTGCTGCTCGACGTCCCCGGCGGCACCTACTGGAAGCGCTGGGCCGACTACGTCCACGATGAGCTGGAGGGCGCGGGGCTGGTCTCCCCGTCGGATCGGGAGCTCTACCTCGTCACCGACGACGTCGACGCGGCCTGCCACGAGATCCAGCGCTTCTGGCACGCCTACCACTCGCTGCGGTGGGTGGGCGACCGCCTCGTCCTGCGCCTCCACCACGTGCCCGACGACGCCGGCCTCGAGGCGCTCAACGAGCGGTTCGGGGACCTCCTCCTCGACGGCCGGATCGAGCGCAGCGAGCCGCTGCGACCCGAGGTGTCCGACCGCGACCACCTCGATCTAGGCCGGCTCGTCATGCGCTACGACCCGCGCCGGTCCGGGCGCCTCCGCGCGCTCATCGACGCCCTCAACGACCTCGCACCTCCGGGGCGGGGCACCGCGACGGTCCGCTCGTGACCTCGCCCGGCGCCGTCCCGAACCGCCTTCGCTGGTCGCCCCGTCACACCTCGAGCTCAGTCGAGGTCGTCGCTGTCCCGGAGGATCCCGATCGCCTTCTCCACCGCCCGACGGGCTCGTTGGAGGCGGCGCTCGTCCACGGGCAGCTCGGTGCCGCCGGCGTCGATCGACTCCTTGAGGCGCTCGATGGCCAGGTCGGCCAGCTCCTCGGAGATCGCCTCGAGCCGGCCACGGATGTCGTCGAACTCGCCTGCCATGGGCGCTCACCCTAGGTGGCTAGGGTGACACCTTCCCCGCCCCGTGCCGCAGGAGCAGCAGTGCCCTCACCTCCCGCCCTCGATGATCTGCACGAGTGGATCTCCTTCGAGGACCCCACCGAGGACCGCACCTGGGTCTTCGACCTGACCTTCCTGGTGAGCCCCTGGACCTGCATCTACGGGCGGGGCTGCCAGGGCGTGCTGACCGGCCCGGCCGAGGAGCTCGAGCAGGGCTGCTGCAGCTACGGAGCCCACTTCATCGACGACGACGACGAGGCCGCGGTCCTACGCCACGCCGAGCGGCTCACGCCCGAGCAGTGGCAGCACCGCGACGCCGGCCGTCGCAAGGGGCCGACGAAGCGGGCGAAGGACGGCACTGTCACCACCCGGCTGGTCGACGGGGCCTGCGTGTTCCTGAACCGCCCCGGCTTCGCCGGCGGGATCGGCTGCGCCCTCCACCACGGCGCACTGGAGGCGGGAGAGCGGCCCCTCGACTGGAAGCCCACGGTCTGCTGGCAGCTGCCGCTCCGCCTCGAGGAGCGCACGGACGACCACGGGCACGTCACCTCCACGCTGCGGGAGTGGAAGCGCCGGGACTGGGGCGCAGGTGGCTTCGAGTTCCACTGGTGGTGCACGGACGACCCCGAGGCCTTCGTCGACCACGAGCCCGTGTACGAGACGATGCGGGACGAGATCGTGGAGATGGTCGGCCAGACCGCCTACGACCTGCTCGTCGCCCACCTTCAGGCGCGCGAGCCCATCCCGCAGTACCTTCCCCACCCGGCTCTCCGCCGCCGGTGACCTGACGCTCGAGAGGACCTCCCCATGAACTTCACCGCCGAGGAGCTCGGGTTCGCCGCCAAGCGCAACGGCCTGCACTTCCCCGCCCACGTCCTCGACCAGCTCGTGGCCGCCATCGACGCCGGCAAGCACGTCGTGCTCACCGGTCCGCCCGGCACCGGCAAGACCACCCTCGCCTACCTCACCGCCGAGGTGGCCCAGCGGGCCATGCTCTGCACCGGCTACCTGCCGACCACCGCCACCACGGAGTGGACCACCTTCGAGACGATCGGCGGGTTCCAGCCCACCGCAGAGGGCCTCATCTTCCGGCCCGGCATGTTCGTGGAGGCGATCGAGAGCGGTCGCTGGCTCGTGATCGACGAGCTCAACCGCTCCAACTTCGACCGCGCCTTCGGCCAGCTGTTCACCGTCTTGTCCGGGCAGGCCGTGGTCCTGCCCTTCAAGCGGGGCGGACGGATCCAGCCCCTCTCGCTGGTGCCGCCGGGCGTCGACCCGCCCGACGACACCGACGCCATCAGGCTCCCGGCGTCGTGGCGCATCATCGCCACGATGAACGTGTTCGACAAGAACCTGCTGTTCGAGATGTCCTACGCGCTGATGCGCCGGTTCGCGTTCGTGGAGGTCACCTCCCCGTCCGAGGAGGCCTACCACGAGCTGCTGGACGGGCCGGGCGACATCGTCCGCGAGCTCCTCCCCCTGCGACGCTTCCGTGACCTCGGCCCGGCCGTCTACCTCGATGCCTCGAAGTTCGCCGTGCGGCGCGAGGAGGACGAGCCGACCCGCTCCCGGCTGCTCTACGAGATCTTCTACGGCTACTTCCTCCCCCAGTTCGAGGGCATCGACGACGAGCTGGCGGTGGACCTCTACGAGAGCGTCGCCGCCCTCCTGGACGAACCTGAGCGACAGGAGGCACGCCGAACGATCGGCGAGGTCCTGGGCACGCCCCTCCCGGTCTGACCGTGAGCGCCGGCGAGGTACGAGCGGGGACCGGGGCGGCGACGCCGTTCCGGGTCGTCCTGCGCCACCTGGCCCAGCCGCACGACCCCGTCCGGGTGACCGCTGCCCTGGTAGGCCTGCCGATCCGGGCGGCCCGGCAGCTGGTCGGCACCTGGGTCGCCACCTCCCCGGAGGCGGACCGGCTGCTCACGGCCATGCCCCGGCTCCTGCGCTCGCTGGCCATCGCCACCACGGACCGCCCTGAGCGCTGCTACGGAGAGCTGCGAGGGCCGGTCCTCTGGTCCGAGACGATGTCGGCCCGGTCGGCCTCGGCGGGGGACCCGGGGCTCTTCGTGTGCGCCACCACCACCAAGGCCTACGACACGGACGAGAACCGCGTCCTCAAGGCGGCGCTGGCCGCCATCGCCCGGGCCGGGGCCGAGGCCGATGCCGGCAGCCCGGTGCCCGGCGGGGCAGGGCCCGACGACGCTCGCCGCGCCCGCCACCAGGGGCAGGCGGCGAACCACCTGCTCGAGCACCGGACCCTCGCCGACGTGCCCGCCACCGTGCCGCGGGGCCGGGCCCTGCAGCGCACCCGCGCCGGCAGCCGGCGCGGCACCTACGAGCCTGCGATCGCGCTCCTGAGGCGGGCCGGGAGCCCGTGGCCCCCGGGCGCGCTGGAGGCGCTCTCCGCGGACGCCGTCCACCGACAGGTGGCCGCCCTAGCGGCCGTCATCGAGGCCTGGCGCTCCCACCCCCGCGGCGGAGGGCTGGCGCTGCGCACCTCCCACGGGGCGCTGGTGGCTGGGCCAGTGCGCTACGAGCACCTCACCGGCGTGCACGTGGGCAGCATCCCGGTGCTCCACGCGGCCGAGGCCGAGGAAGCCCTGGCCCGCACGCTGGGATCGCCCTAGGTCGCTCCGACGACCTGGCCGGAGCGACCGGTGGTCAGGTCCGAGCCGGATCAGTCCTCGTCCTGGCCCTTGTCGTCGTCGTCGAGCGCGCCGTACTTGCGGGCCAGCGCCGCGTACTCGTCGTCCTCGTCGACGTCGGTGTCATCGTCGTGGGACCGGCCTGTGTCGTTGCTGAACAGGAAGTCCGGACCCGACTGCTTGAGCTTGCGCGCTTCTTCGAAGCGGCGATGGCGTCCCTTCTTCACGGAACGGCTCCCGAGGCTCGCAGGGGTGGAGGTGAACGGCCACCATAGCGCCTGGCCGCCGCGGTCGTGCACGTCGGGCACCCGGTAGCGTGCCCGGATGCCCGACGTGACAGCACCGGCGCCGTGGTGGCAGACGGCGGTCGTGTACCAGGTCTACCCCCGCTCCTTCGCCGACGCCGACGGGGACGGCATCGGCGACCTCGAGGGGGTGAGGCAGCGCCTCGACCACCTGGCCTGGCTGGGCGTCGATGCGGTGTGGCTCTCGCCTTTCTACCCGTCCCCCATGCACGACTTCGGCTACGACGTGGCCGACTACTGCGACGTCGACCCGCTCTTCGGGTCGCTCGAGACCTTCGACCGGCTCGTCGCCGACGCCGCCGACCGAGGCATCCGGGTCATCGTGGACCTGGTCCCGAACCACACCTCGAGCGAGCACCCCTGGTTCGTCGCGTCCCGCTCCAGCCGAAACGACCCGAAGCGGGACTGGTACGTGTGGCGGGACGGCGGCGGCCCCGACGAGCCGCCCAACAACTGGGTCGGTGCCTTCATCGAGGGCGGCCGGGCCTGGACCTGGGACGAACCCACCCAGCAGTGGTACCTGCACCAGTTCCTGCCCGAGCAGCCCGACCTCAACTGGGAGAACCCCGAGGTGCGGGAGGCCATGCACGACGTCATGCGCTTCTGGCTGGACCGCGGGGTGGCCGGCTTCCGGATCGACGTCGTCCACTGCATCGGCCGGGATCAGGACTTCCCGGACGACGAGCCGCCGTGGGTCGGCATCCCCCACTGCGCCATCAACGAGCACCCGAGCACCCACGAGCACATCCGGGAGATGCGCCGGATGGTCGACGGCTACGGCGGAGACCCCGTCCTCATCGGTGAGACGGCGCTGCCCGGCACGCACTGGGTTGCCCCCTACTACGGGGACGGCGACGAGCTGCACCTGGCGTTCAACTTCGCCGCCACGCACGCACCGTGGGATGCCGAGCGCTGGCGGCACCGCATCGTGCGACTGCAGGAGGAGCTCGATCCGAGGGGGGCATGGCCCACCTGGGTCCTCTCCAACCACGACATCAGCCGCCACCGGACCCGCTACGGCGGCAGCGAGGCGCGCGCTCGGGCTGCGGCGGTCGCGCTGCTCACCCAGCGGGGCACCCCGTTTCTCTACGCCGGCGAGGAGCTCGGCCTCGAGGACGCCGAGGTCCCCCCTGAGCGGGTGGTCGACCCGGGAGGCCGGGACGGCTGTCGTGCCCCAATCCCGTGGGAGTCGGCCCCCGGCCACGGCTGGGGCCCGGACCCGTGGCTGCCCTTCCCGCCCGACGCCGCGGAGCGGGCCGCAGAGGCGCAGCGGGAGGACGACGCTTCGATCCTCCACCTGTACCGTCGGCTGCTGGCCGCGCGGCGGGGCTCGCCGGCGCTGCAGCTCGGCTCCTTGGAGCTGCTCGACGCCCCAGCGGGCGCGCTGGCCTGGCGCCGCCGCCACGACGACGACGAGCGCACCACCGTGCTCAACCAGTCGGACCAGCCGGTCCAGGTGGCGCTCTCAGGCATCGTGGAGGTGGCCAGCGACGGCTGCGGCGAGGGCGCCCCCTTCTCCGGGGTGGTGCCGCCCGACTCCGCCGTGCTCCTGCGCCCCTGAGCCCCGCGCTGCTCAGACGAGCGGGGTGCCCGAGCGCGCCTCGAGGACGAGGTGGCCGGACTCGTCCAACGCCAACGACGCCTCTCCAGCGGCCAGTGCTCGGATGGGTTCGCCCACCACGGCGTTGCGCCAACCGTCGGCGAGGCGGCCGCTGCCGTCGGCGAGGAAGAGCTCGATGTCGGCGCGGGTGGCCAGGAGCGCCGGGTCGATCTCGAGCTCCCGAGCTCGCTGGGCGGCCCAGGCGCTGACGAGCGATGCCGTGGCCCGTCGGGACCGGTCGACCCCGTCCGACGGTGGGCTCTCCACGACCTCGGGATCCGCCTCCAGGCCCTCCTTCACGGCGGCGAGGATCTCGCGGGCCGTCGCGCCCCGCTTCCGGCCGTCGTCGAGCCCCCGCACCCGGGCCAGGTCGGCCTCGCTGCGAGGCGGGCGGTGGGACATCGAGACGAGCGCGAGGTCGGGCAGCACGAACCGGACCGGACGGTCCAGCTCGGCGGCCTTGCGCTCGCGCCAGGCCGCGAGGGCCTGGGCCACGGCGGCGGCCCGGCCTCGCAGCGCGCGGGCCTCCTTGATCTTCCACCAGGCCCGGTCAGGGTCCTGGCTGGCGGTCGAGCGTCGACGCAGGATCTCGCACTCGGCTTGGGCCCAGTCCAGACGCCCGCGGGCGGACAGCTGCTCCGACAGCCGGTCGTGGAGGTCGTGGAGGTGGACGACGTCGGAGGCGGCGTAGGCGATCGCGTCCTCGCCGAGCGGCCGGGCCATCCAGTCGGTGAGGCGGTCGGCCTTGGGGAGCTTCACACCGAGCTCGGCCTGCACCAGCCCACCCAACCCGATGCTGCTGTAGCCGAGGAACCCGGCCGCCACCTGGGTGTCGAAGAGCACGGTGGGCACCGTGCCGCAGGTGCGAGCGAGGATCTCGAGATCCTGGGCGGCCGCGTGCATGACGCAGGTGCCCGGGCCCGAGAGGACTCGGCTCAAGGGGGCCACGTCGACCGCGAGCGGGTCCACCACCGCCACGCCGCCCCGCCACGACAGCTGCAGCAGCGCGAGGCGGGCGTAGTAGGTGCGCTCACGGTGGAACTCGGTGTCGAGGCCGTAGACCTCCTCAGCGGCCAGCCGCTCGACCAGCTCGGCGAAGCTGTCGTCGCGGTCCACCCACCGGCTCACCGCGGCACCGCCGTCACCCGTCGGCCCCGCTCCCGCTCTCTACGGGGAAGCCGGCCTCGATCCAGGCCAGGGTCCCTCCGGCCACGTTGACGGCGTCGACGCCCTGGGACCGCCAGTACTCGACGGCGGAGGCGCTGCGAGCGCCGCTGCGGCAGATCACGTAGACGGTCCGGTCCGTCGGCACCTCACCCGTGCGCGCCGGCACCTCACCGAGGGGCACCAGCACCGCCCCGGGGGCCCGGACTTCGGCGTACTCCGCCGGCTCGCGGACGTCCACCAGGGGCGCGCCACGCTGGAGCGCCTCGGCGAGGGCCTGCACGTCGACCTCCGGTACCTGCGACATCGACGCCGAGGCTACCCGGCGCCGGGAAGCTCCTCGGGGCGGTCGGCGTCGCGCAGGGCGGCCGGATCGAGCCCGGCCACGTCCACCACCGTGAGCGAGGCCGCCGCCTCGGCCAGGCTCCGGCTCCCCGCCGCCACGCTGGCGGCCAGCCGCGCCGCCGCCCGGCGGCGCCACGCGGCGTGGGCCCACTGCCGCCGACCGGCGCCGTCGACGGGTACCGCCAGGTCGGCCGACGGCTCCTCCACCAGCGCCCTCGCCGTGGCCGCCATGGCCGCCGAGGAGGGGGCCACCAGGTCGCAGGGCACAACGAGGAGCACCTCCGTCGAGCACTCCCGCAGGGCCGCGACCACAGCCGGGAGCGGACCGTCACCGGGATGGTCGTCGGGTCGGCACGTGAGCTCGATGGAAGCCAGCGCCTCGGGGTCGCCTCCCAGCGCCACGACCGAGACCGCCCCTGCCGCGAGCGCAGCATCCGCCACCCGTCGGGCCATCGGCTGCCCGTCGAGCAGCATCAGCGCCTTGTCCTGCCCCATCCGCCGGCTCCGGCCTCCGCACAGGACCGCCGCAGCGAGCTCGAGCCGGTCAGCCGACGCTGCCGTGGCAGCCCGCCTCCACGCGTCGGCCCGGCCCGGGGTGGGAGCACCGGTCGCCTCTCGGGCTGCGCTCACCCAGGGTCGTCCCACCCGGCGGGGGGCCACGACGGGTCGAGCTGCCGCAGGAAGGTGGCGCAGCGCTCGGCTTCGTCGTCCTCGCCGATCTCGGCGGCGGCGGCCTGGAGGCCGGCGAGGGCCCGGAGGAAGCCTCGGTTCTCGGCGTGCTCCCAGCGCACGTAGCCGCTCCCCCGCCAGCCGTTGGCCCGGAGACGGTCGAGGCCGCGGTGGTACCCCACCCGGTGGGCGGCGTAGCGCTCCATCACGTCGCGCCCGTGCTCGCCGAGACGAGCCCACCCGTCGAGGAACCGGGGCCAGCGGGCCACCACCTGGGCCACCGCGGCGCGCCGCTGCGCCTCGGGCTCTCCGAGGGCGGCGGCCAGGGCGGCCACCGCCTCGGGGGGCTCCGGGTCGAGCACGGTCTCGGGCGGACCGCTGGTGGTGAGGTGCACCTCGGGCATGGGCGCGGAGGGTACCCGCCGCGCTCCGGAGGAGCGGTACCGTCGCAGCGATGCTGGCTGCTGCTCCCGCCTGGTTCTCGGAGAACCTGCTGATCATCGCCGGGGCCACGCTGGCCGTCGTGACGCTCCTCATCGTGAGGATGGTCCACAAGGCGATGCTGCGGGTGCTGCTCCTCGGCACCGTGACCCTGGTGGCGGGCCTCGTCTACCTGAACCGTGAGCCGCTGGAGACCTGCGCCCGCACCTGCGAGTGCTCGCTCGGCGGTCGGGTCGTCACCGTGCCGCTGTGCCAGCGAGAGCTGGACCTGTAGGTGGAGCTCGTCCTCGTACGCCACGCGCTCCCCGTGCGCATCGACGAGGGGACGGTCCCCGGGCCGGCCGATCCGCACCTGGCGGCGGAGGGGCGCGCGCAGGCCGAGGCGATGGCGAGCTGGCTGGCCGCCGAGGCCATCGACGCGCTCTGGTCCAGCCCGATGCGCCGAGCGAGGGAGACGGCCGCGCCGCTGGCTGAGCGCCTCGGCCTGACCGTGCGCGTCGACGAGCGGCTGGCGGAGTACGACCGCCACGCCACCAGCTACATCCCGCTCGAGGAGCTCAAGGCGGCCGGCGACCCCCGCTGGAACGAGGTGCCCGAGCGACCCGAGGAGTTCCAGGACCACGTGGTGGCGGCCATGGAGGACATCGTCGCCACCCACCCGCGCCAACGGGTCGGCGTCGTGTGCCATGGCGGCGTCATCAACGCGTACGCCGCCCACGTGCTCGGCCTGCCCGATCCGCTGTTCTTCCTGCCCGGCTACACGTCCATCAGCCGGGTGCTGGCGGCCAGCACCGGGGAGCGCAGCATCGGCTCGCTCAACGAGATGGCCCACCTGCGCGACCTGACCTGAGTCCGGGCGCGAGGAGGGGCCGGTCCCCCCGAACCGGCCCCTCGAGAGCTGCCCCCCAACAGCAGCAGCTGCCCCTAGTTCTACCTCATGAGCGCGGCACCTGCGTCCACGGCACGTCCTTGTCCACGCGGACGTCGCCGGGGAGGCCGAGCACCCGCTCACCGAGGATGTTCTTCGCGATCTCCGTGGTGCCGCCCTCGATCGAGTTGGCCCGGGTCCGCAGGAAGGCCTGCTGCGGGTTGGCGAAGACCATCGCGTTCTTGGGGCGCTCCATCGTGTAGCCGGTCGGGAAGAGCATCCCCTCGGGGCCGAGCAGATCGACGGTGAACGAGGTGATGTCCTTGTTCAGGTCCGCCGACATGGCCTTGCCGATCGAGCCCTCAGGGCCGGGGTTGCCGACCGAGCGGAGCTGGCTGGCCCGGATGTTGGTGAGCCGGAGCACCTCGGCCCGCGTCCACAGCGCCATGAGGCGGTCCTTGAGCGCGGGGTCCGAGTGGCCCTTCTCCCTCCAGACCTTCACCGCCTCGCCGATGAGCCCCGAGCCCTTGGCCGGGATGCCGCCGCCGATCGCCACCCGCTCGTTCATGAGCGTGGTGAGCACCACCCGCCAGCCTTCGCCCTCGTCGCCCAGCCGCTCGGCGTCGGGGATACGGACGTCGGTGAAGTACACCTCGTTGAACTCGGCCTCGCCGGTGATCTGGTAGAGCGGCCGCACCTCGACACCCGGTGCGTGCATGTCGACGACGAAGTACGTCAGCCCCTTGTGCTTCGGGGCGTCAGGGTTGGTGCGGGCCACGAGCAAGCCCCACTTGGCCAGGTGGGCCAGCGTGGTCCACACCTTCTGGCCGTTCACGACCCACTCGTCGCCATCGCGCACCGCCCTGGCGGCCAGGCCGGCCACGTCGGAGCCGGCACCCGGCTCGCTGAAGAGCTGGCACCACACCTCCTCACCGGTGAAGAGCGGTCGCAGGTAGCGATGCTTCTGGGCGTCGGTGCCGTGGGTGACGATCGTCGGCGCGCCCATCCCGTGCCCGATGACGTTGCGCACCGCGGCGTTGGGGGCGCCGGCCGCCTGGAGCGTCTCGTTGATGAGCTTCTGGAGCCGGGGCGACCTGCCGAGCCCGCCGTGGCCCTCGGGGAAGTGGACCCAGGCCAAGCCGAGGTCGAACTGGCGGCCCAGGAACGTGACGGGGTCGGTCTCCTTCGGCGGGAGCTCCTCCAGGAGCTGTTGGCACAGAGCCAGGACGTCGGCTTCGTCGGGCGATGCGGCAGTAGGGGGTGCGTCGGTGACCGTCATGCCCGGAGCCTATCTTGACCCGCGGGTCAGGCAGTAGCGGCGATGGGACGAGGAGCGTCGGTGGGCCCGGGGGAAGGCCGGGCGCACTAGCCCCACGGCCCGGGGATCGGTGGGCTCGACGGCGCCTTCGACGGCGCTACGGTCCTGCGCATGTTCCCTGGAGACTTCGCTGCCACCAGCCCGGACAAGCCGGCTGTCGTCATGGCCACCAGCGGCGAGACGATCACCTACGCCGAGCTCGATGCCGAGGCCAACCGCCTCTCCCGCCTGTTCCGGGCCGCCGGCCTGCAGCCTGGGGACCACGTCGCCTTCTGCCTCGAGAACCACCCCCGCTTCCTCCCGATCATGTGGGGGGCCCACTACGCCGGCCTCTACTACACGGCGATGAGCTCGCGGCTCACCACCGAGGAGATGGCGTACATCCTCGGGGACTGCGGGGCCCAGGCCTTCATCACCTCCGCCTACAAGGCGGACCAGGCCTCCCAGCTGCGGGACCAGATGCCGAAGGTGAAGGTCCGGCTGATGCTCGACGGGGTCGTCGACGGGTACGAGCCGTACGAGGCGGCCATCGCCGAGCACGAACCGACCCCACTGGAAGAGGAGCGCGTCGAGGGCCAGGACATGCTCTACAGCTCCGGCACCACCGGTCAGCCCAAGGGCGTGAAGGTGGCCATGCTCGACGCGCCGCTCGGCCAGGGCGCCGACGGGGTCACCATGCTCGGCTCGCTGCTGTTCGGGGCCGACGAGAGCACCGTGTACCTCTCCCCCGCCCCGCTGTACCACGCGGCCCCGATGCGCTTCTGCCGGGCGGTGCACCGCACCGGCGGGACCGTGATCGTGATGGAGCACTTCGATCCCGAGCAGTACCTGTCCCTCATCGAGCAGCACCGGGTGACCTTCAGCCAGGTGGTGCCCACCATGTTCATCCGGCTGCTGAAGCTCCCCGAGGAGGTGCGGGCCAAGTACGACACGTCGTCGCTGAAGGCGGTCGTGCACGCGGCCGCCCCGTGCCCGGTCGAGGTGAAGCGGAGGATGATCGAGTGGTTCGGCCCGGTCATCCACGAGTACTACGCCGGCACCGAGGGCAACGGCTTCGTCTACTGCAACAGCGAGGACTGGCTGGCCCACCCCGGCTCGGTCGGCAAGGCCCTGATCGGCACGATCCACATCGTCGGCGACGACGGCGAGGAGGTGCCGGTGGGCGAGCCAGGCACCGTGTACTTCGAGGGCGAGGCGGCGGCCACGTTCGAGTACTACAACGACCCCGAGAAGACCAAGAGCTCTCGGGACCCGAAGGGCCGAGGCTGGAGCACCCTCGGCGACGTCGGAAGGCTGGACGAGGACGGGTTCCTCTACCTGACCGACCGCAAGGCGTACATGATCATCACCGGCGGGGTGAACGTGTACCCGCAGGAGGCGGAGAACGTGCTCGCCATGCACCCGAAGGTGGCCGACGTGGCCGTCTTCGGCGTGCCCAACGAGGACTTCGGCGAGGAGGTCAAGGCGGTCGTCCAGCCCATGTCGATGGACGATGCCGGCCCCGAGCTCGAGCGCGAGCTGATCGCCTACTGCAAGGAGCACCTCGCCGACGTGAAGTGCCCGCGCTCGGTCGACTTCCGCGAAGAGCTCCCCCGCCACCCCACGGGCAAGCTCTACAAGCGGATCCTGAAGGACGAGTACTGGGCCGACGCCGGCCGCACCATCTAGGCGGCTCCCGGCGCGGGGCGCCGGTCAGCGTCGGGGGTGCCGGCGGTGGGGGCGGTCGTGGAGCAGGCTCGACGCGACCAGCCAGAGGCCGGCCAGCGAGGCGACCAGGAAGAGCACGATCGCGAGGGCCGGGTAGCCGAACAGGTCGCTCTCGGTCTCGATCCGCATGATCATGGCGGCGCCGACGATGAGGGCCGCCACCACGAGCCCGGTGGTGACGCGGTTGGCAAGGGTCTGGATGCCCCGCATGAGCTCGGCCTCGTCGATGGCGTCGACCTTGACCCGCAGGTCGCCCTCGGCCAGTGCGTCCATGACCTTGTTCACCCGTCCGGGGAGGCGCTCGGCGAACTCCTTCGCCTCCATGGCCGCGTGGAGGAGGCTGGCCGGGGAGGCGCTGGAGAGCAGCCGGCGCTGCGCGATGTCGGCGGTGTGCTCCCGGATGGCCTCGTTGGGGTCGAAGTCCGGGTCGAGGGTGCGGGCCACCTGGTCGAGGTTGAGCAGCGCCTTGCCGATCATGGTCATCTCGGGCGGCGGTCGCAGCCCGCACTCTGCCGCGGCCCGGGCCAGCTCGCCCACCACGGCGCCCGCCTCGAGCTGGCCCACGGTCACGGTGCGGTTGGCGGTGATCAGCTGGCTGATGCGCCGCCGGTAGTCCTCGGCGTCGAACTCGTCGGTCCTCGTGCTCATGGCCACGAGCACGTCGGCCGCCTCGCCGGCCCGGCCCTCGCTGACCGAGGCGAGGAGGCGGAGCAGCTGGTCCTGCAGCTCGCCGTCGACGTGCACGACCATGCCGAGGTCGATGAGGGCCAGCCGGCCGTCGTCGGTCACGAGCACGTTGCCCGGGTGGGGGTCGGCGTGGACGAAGCCGTGCACGAGGATCTGGTCGAGGTAGGCCTCGAAGAGCTGCACGGCCAGCGGGTGGCCGTCGAGCTCCATCTGGGCCAGCGGGCCGAGGCTGGCCACGTTGCGGCCCTCGACGAGCTCCATGGTGAGCAGCCGGTCGGTCGTGTAGGCGTCAACGGGGAGGGGGACGACGATGCGGTCGTGCTCCTCCAGCAGCCCGGCCAGGGTGCGGAGGTTGGCGGCCTCCTTGCGGTAGTCGAGCTCGGCCATCAGCGATCGGCGGAACTCCTCGACCATGTCGGCGAAGCGGAGTCGGTCGCCGGTGCGGGTGTGCTCGTCCACGAAGGCGGCCAGCTCGCCGATCACCGACATGTCCTCGACGATGCGCGGGCGGATCTCCGGGCGCTGCACCTTCACCGCCACCGGGCGCCCGTCTCGCAGCGCGGCCCGGTGGACCTGGCCCAGCGACGCCGAGGCCATCGGCTGGTGGTCGAAGGAGGCGAAGGCCTGGCTGATCTTGGTGCCGACCTCCTCCTCGACGAGCCGCTCCACCTCCTCGAAGGGGATCGGCTCGACGTCGTCCTGCAAGCGAGCCAGGGCCTCCAGGTACACCGGGGGGAGCAGGTCGGATCGGGTGGACAGCAGCTGCCCCAGCTTCACGAACGTGGGTCCACGGCGCTCGAGCTCACCGGCCAGCGCCTCGGCGTCCGCCTGCGTGGCCGTCTCGTCGTCGGGGTCCAGCACCTCCTCGCCGGCCAGGGCACCACGCGCCGTGCCGCGGTGCTTCAGGAGGAGGCGACCGAGGCTGGCGTACTGCCCGAGGTGGCGGGGGTCGAGCGTGGGCACCTCAGCGCCCGGTCCAGGTCGTCGACATCCGCACCCTCCTGCCCATCGGGCGGGGACGCTAGCCACCCTCGGGGTGATCGCCCCAGGGGTACCCTCCGGCCGTGCCCGCCCATGCCGCCTTCCCGTTCCTCGACTGGCCCGGCCCGCTCCCCTTCGCCCACCGGGGCGGAGCCAGCGAGGCGCCGGAGAACACGATGCCGGCCTTCGAGCAGGCGGTGAGGCTGGGCTACCGCTACCTCGAGACCGACGTCCACGTCACCGCCGACGGGGAGCTGCTGGCCTTCCACGACGCCCACCTCGACCGGGTGACGGACCGGACCGGCGCCATCGCCGACCTCCCGTGGTCCGAGGTGCAGCTCGCCAAGGTGGACGGCCGTGAGCCGATCCCGCGCTTCGAGGACCTCCTCGCTGCGTGGCCCGACGTGCGGATCAACGTGGACCCGAAGCACGACGCCGCCGTCGAGCCGCTGGCGGAGGTGCTGCTGCGCACGGGCGCCGCAGACCGGGTCTGCGTGGGCGCCTTCTCCGACCGCCGCCTGGCCCGCCTGCAGGCGCTGGTGGGCGGCCGCCTCTGCTGCTCGATGGGTCCCCGCCAGGTGGCGCGACTCGTCGCCGTGTCCCGCGGCCTCCCCGGCGGAGGTGGCCTCACGGCGCCGTGCGCCCAGGTGCCCCCCAGCCAAGGACCGCTCCCGCTCGTCACCGAGCGGTTCGTGGCCGCCGCCCACGCCCGGGGCATCCAGGTCCACGTGTGGACCATCGACGACCGCGCCGAGATGGTCCGCCTGCTCGACCTCGGGGTGGACGGGATCATGACCGACCGACCTCAGGTGCTGAAGGACGTGCTCGTGGAGCGCGGCGAGTGGTTCGAGTAGCCAGCCCGTGGAGCTGCCCCTCACCCCGCTCGACCTCCTGACCAGGGCGCGGCGCCTGTTCCCCGACCGCGTCGGGGTGCACGACGGTGGCGCCTCCTGGACGTACCGGGCCTTCGCCGAGCGGTGCGACCGCCTGGCCCACGCCCTGCAGGGCGAGCTCGGCGTGCGCCCCGGCGATGTCGTGGCCTGGCTGTGCGGGAACACCCACGAGCTGCTCGAGGCGTACTACGGGGTGCTCTTGGCCGGCGGCGTGCTCCTGCCCCTCAACATCCGCCTCGCCCCGGCCGAGCTGCGGGCCATCCTGGACGACAGCGGCGCCGTGGTGCTGTTCCGCCATCCCAGCCAGGTCGAGGTGGAGCACCCGGTCCCCACGGTGGTCCTCGGCGACGACCACGAGGCGCTGCTGGCCCGCCAGCCCTCCGGCCCGGTCGACACCCCGCCGGTGGACGAGCACGCCGCCGCCGAGCTCTTCTACACCTCCGGCTCGACCGGGCTCCCGAAGGGCGCCCTGCTCAGCCACCGGGGCCTCTATCTCCACGCCATCCACAGCGCGCTCACGATGGGTCTCTCCGGCGACGACGTCGTCCTCCACACCATCCCGCTCTTCCACGTGAACGGGTGGGGCACGCCCCACTACGTGACCGGCCTCGGTGGGGTGCACGTCATGCTCCCCCGCTTCGATGCCGGCGAGGTCCTGCGACTCGTCGAGGCGCACCGGGTGACCCAGCTCTTCCTCGTTCCGGCCATGGCCCGCCTGGTGCTCGACCACCCGACCCTGGGCGGCTGCGACCTCACGAGCGTGCGGCGGATCTCCGTCGGCGGGGCGCCGTCGAGCCCCGACCTGCTCCACGAGCTGGACGCCGCCTTCTCGTGCGCCGACGTGATCTGCGGCTACGGCATGACCGAGTCCTCCCCCACCCTGACCCGCAGCCTCCCCAAGCCCGGCTCAGTCCCGAACCCGGTCCAGCGGGCCACCACCGGTCTGCCCATCCTCGGCGTGGACGCCCGGGTCTTGGGCCCCGACGACGAGGAGGTCCCGTGGGACGGCACCACGGTGGGCGAGATCTGCGCCCGGTCCAACCACGTGATGATCGGCTACCTGGGGGCGCCGGAGGCCACCCAGGAGGTTCTGCGGGACGGGTGGCTGCGCACCGGGGACCTCGCCACCGTCGACCCCGACGGCTACATCACGATCGTCGACCGGGCCAAGGACGTCATCGTCTCCGGTGGCGAGAACGTCTCCTCCGTCGAGGTCGAGCACGCCCTGTGCGCCCACCCGGCCGTCCGGGAGGCCGCGGTCGTGGGAGCGGCCGATGAGCGCTGGGGCGAGGTGCCGCGGGCCTTCGTGTCGCTGCGGGCACCGGGGGCGGCCGACGAGGCCGAGCTCATCGCCTGGGTGCGAGACCGGCTGGCCCACTACAAGGCCCCGAAGTCCGTGGTGATCCTCGAGGAGCTGCCCAAGGGCGGCACCGGCAAGGTCCAGAAGCAGCAGCTCCGCCACTGGGGCCCGGGCCGCTGAGCGGGTCGCCCGACGAGTTCTGACAACGCAGCGTCCGAGCGCCGCCACTAGAGGTGTTCTCGACCGCCCTCGTCCTGTTTGCGGCACAGGCAGCCACGGCGGGAGGGGTCCTCGCTCGGAGCCGGGAGGTCGAGCGGCTACAACTGCCTGATGGATGCGAGGTGCCCGGCGCGAGGCTCGATGGAGCTATGACGGGTAGCCGGGCGTTCGTCGTTGCTCTGGCGGGAGCAGCGACTGCGGGGTCGGCGTGGCTCGCGTTGGTGCCGTGGGATCTGTCCGAGGTGACAGCCGATGGCCGCCCGATCGAAGGAGGCGGTGACGACAGCGGGCTGCACATAGCGCTCGTCGGGGTGATCGTGGTCGCGTTGGGGCTTGTTGCCCTCGCCCGAGTGTCCACGCGTGCGTTCGCCGCGACGTACGTCGCCGGGGGGCTGGCAGCGTGGACGGCCCTGTTCGGGTGGCGGGCGGGAGCTTCGGAGACCGACGGGGCGAACATGTTCGTGGCCCCGCTCGTGATCCTGTTCGTTCCAGCGACGATCGTTGCCCCGATCTTGGTGCGCGCGATCGCTGCCCGGCTGGGTGGCCGGGAGGGTCTCGTTCGGGCATAGCTGCCTGATGGATGCTCGGAGCACCCGCCCGGGCGCACCAGAGGACGCGAAGAGCTGGCGTCCGGTGTCCGAGCAGCAGCCCGCTGCAGGCGATGCAGCGCCCACCGACTGGCCGATGCGCGTGCAGTACGCGCAGGTCCTCGATCTAGCGTTCGAGCGACAACTTCGGCGCGCGCGGCCAGAGCGTCATCGGTTGTCGCTCGAACGCTGGATGGATCACCCGAGGTGGAGTCGCCCGAGCGGCAGCCTGAGGCAGGTCGTGGGTGTCACACCGCGTTGCGATGATCGATCGATGGAGCTGGAGCCTCGGACCGGCCGAGTGATCTCGGGACGAGACCTGCGGTACGTCTTGACGGTCGTGCTGCTCGACCACCGGCGCACGCTGACCATCGACGAGCTCGTCGGGGCGCTCGCGGCCATGGGGCTCGCAGCCAGAGGGCGTGCTAGCAAGACGATCGCTGATGCGCTGCGGTGGGAGATCCGGCGGGGACGGGTCCGGCGGGCCGGTCGGGGGCGATACCGGACTGGCAGCATCCCGAGGTCGACGCAGTGGTGGCTGCGCCAGCATGCGGGATCGGTGCGGGAAGGCGGGTCGGTACAGGCCCGCGAATGGCAGGTGCGGCTACGCCGCCTCGAGCAGCGCTCGCTCGAGAACGGTCAGGCCGTGGTCGAGCTCGTCGTCGGAGATGGTGAGCGGGGGGATGAGCCGGAGGACGTTGCCCTCCGGGCCGCAGGTGAGGACGATCACGCCGTCGGCCAGGCAGCGGGCCTGCACCGCCTCGGCGGCGGCCTTGTCCCGGAGCTCGACGCCGATCATGCCGCCGATGCCGCGCACCTCGACCACGACCGGAGCGGCCAGGGCGTGGAGCCGGGTCATGACCCGGTCGCCGATGGCCAGCGCCCGGTCGTAGAGGCCCTCAGACTCGAGCACCTCGATGGTGGCGACGGCCGCGGCGCACGACACCGGGTTGCCGCCGAAGGTGGTGCCGTGGGCGCCGTTGGGCCAGCGGCCCATCAGGGCGGCACCGGCCATGATCCCGGCCAACGGCATCCCGGACGCGACGCCCTTGGCGAAGAGCACGACGTCGGGCGCCACCCCGAAGGCCTCGGCCGCGAACGGGCGACCGGTGCGGCCGAAGCCGCACTGCACCTCGTCGAACACGAGGAGGATGCCGTGCTCGTCGCATCGAGCCCGCAACCCCTCGAGCCAGGCGACCGGCGGCACCACGTAGCCACCCTCGCCGAGGACCGGCTCGACGATCATGGCCCCCACGGTGCCGGCGCCGGCGGCCGCCAGCACCTCGTCGAGGCCGGCCAGCGCCTCGGCCACCACCGCGGCCTCGTCGTCGGGGTGGGCGCTGGTGGCGCCGGGAACGCAGTAGGGCGCGAGGTGCATCTCGGGCAGGAACGGGCCGTAGCCCTCCTGGTAGGAGGCCTTGGCCGTGGTGATGCCCGTGGCCGCCATCGTGCGGCCGTGGAAGCCCCGCCGGAAGGCCACCACGCCCGGTCGGCCGGTGGTGCGCCGGGCCAGCTTGATCACGCCGTCGACCGCCTCGGCGCCGCTGTTGCAGAAGAAGACCTGGGGCCGCTCCAGGAAGGGGGCGAGCCCGGCCACGGCCTCGGCGGCGCGGATGTAGGGCTGGTGCCTGACCACCACCGACGTGTGCAGCAGCCGGTCCACCTGCGCATGGATGGCCGCCACCACGTGGGGGTGGCGATGGCCGGTGTTGGTGACGGCGATGCCCGAGCCGAGGTCGAGGTAGCGCCGGCCCTCCACGTCCCAGACCCAGGAGCCCTCGGCGTGGTCGGCCACCACGTCGAAGTAGCCGGGGACGACGGGCGCCACCGCCGCCTCGTAGCGGCGGAGCCAGTCGGTGGTGGCGGATGCATCGAGCGTGGTCATCAGGCCTCCCGGTTGTCGATCTGGGCCCGCTGCAGCCGCCCGGAGTAGTCCACGTACACGGTCTTGATCTGGCTGAACTGCTCGATCCCCCGAGCGCCTGCCTCCCGGAACCCGTTGCCGGTGTGCTTGGTCCCGCCGAAGGGGAGGGGGATCTCGGCGCCGATGGTCGGGGCGTTCACGTAGGTGATGCCGGTGTCGATGGCGGCCACCGCTCGCAGAGCACGGTTGATGTCACGCGTGTAGACGGCCGCCGACAGGCCGTACTCGACGCCGTTCACGACCTCCACGGCGTCGTCGAGGTCGTCCACCTCGATCACCGACAGCACCGGGCCGAAGATCTCCTCGCGGGCGACCCGGTGGTGCCGCTCCACCCCGGCCAGGATCGTCGGCTCCACGAAGGTGCCGCCCTCGCAGCCCGCCACGTCGCGGCGGATCTGGGCGCCGGTGACCACCTTGGCCCCCTCTGCGACGGCGGCGTCGACCATGCCGAGGATCCGGTCGCCTGAGGCCGAGGTGATGACCGGGCCGACGTCGGTGCCGGGCTCGAGCGGGTCGCCGAGGACCAGGGCCGCGGCCCGCTCGGCCAGCCGCTCCACCACCTCGGCCGCCACCCCGCGCTGGACCACGAGGCGAGAGGTGGACGTGCACCGCTGGCCCGACGAGCCGAAGGCGCCGAAGAGGGCCCCGTCGAGCACGAGGTCGAGGTCGGCGTCGTCGAGGACCACCATCGCGTTCTTGCCGCCCAGCTCGAGGCTGACCAGCTTCGGACCGACCTCCATGGCGGCGGCCGCCACCTTGCGCCCGGTGGGGACCGAACCCGTGAAGGAGACCGCGCCGACGCTGGGGTGCGTGGCGAGCGCCGCGGCCGGTTCCGGGCCGCCGTGGACGACCTGGAGGAGCTCGGCCGGGATCCCGGCCTCGACGCAGGCGGCGATGAAGGCCTCGCCGCAGGCCGGGGCCAGCTCGGAGGGCTTGATGACCACGCCGTTGCCGGCCAGGAGGGCGGGGAAGACCTTCCAGGACGGGATGGCCACCGGGAAGTTCCACGGCGTGATCATCCCGACCACCCCGACGGGGATCCGCGTGGTCCAGGCCAGCTTGTCCCCGAGCTCGGAGGGGACGACCTCGCCCATCGCAGACCGCCCCTGCCCGGCGACGAAGGCCGCCATGTCGATGGCCTCCTGCACCTCGCCCCCGGCCTCGATGCGGACCTTGCCCGCCTCGCGCCCCACCAGCTCGGCCAGCTCGGCCTTGCGCGCCGTGAGGACGGCGCCGGCGGCCGCGATGGCCTCCGCCCGCTCCGGGACGGGGCGGCGGGCCCACGCCCGCTGCGCCTCGGCGGCGGCTGCCACCGCCGCGTCGACGTCGGCTGCGGTGTGCTGCGGGAGCTCCGCCACCACCTCGGTGGGACGGGCAGGGTTGGTCGACTGGAAGGTGGACATGCGCTCCCCCGAGTTGGATCCTATGTGCAACATCTGTTGCATCGAGCGGGTACACCGTACCATCCGTTCCATGCCTGATCTCGGGACCCGCATCGAGGCCCAGGCAGGGGCGCTGCCGCCCGCCGAACGTCGCGTCGCCGAGGTGATCCTCGCCGACCCTTCGGCGGCGGCCTTCGCCACCGTGGCGGAGCTGGCCCGCCGGGCAGGCGCCAGCGGGGCGACCGTCGTCCGGCTCGCCGTTCGGCTGGGCTACGACGGCTGGGTGGGCCTCCAGGCCGAGGCCCGGGCGCGCCTCGATCAGCACCTGCGTCCGGCCGCGGAGCGCATCCACGAGGCGCTCGACGACGACGTCCTGAGCGCCACGGCGGCCCGGGAGGCCGAGAACGTGCACCGCACGCTGGCCGCGGTCGATCGCGACGCGTTCGACCGCGCGGTCGCCCACCTGGCCGATCCCAAGCGCGACGTGTACGTGATCGCAGGAGACGCCCAGGCCGGGATCGGGACGTTCCTCGTCGACGCACTCGACCTGCTGCGGCCCGGGGTGCGCCGCGTGGCCGGCCCGGCCCCGTCTGTCGCCCGCTCGCTCGCCCACATCGCGGGCGGCGACGTGGTGGTGGCCGTGGACCTCCGACGCTACGAGGCCTGGATCCCCGAGGCGGTGGCGCTGGCCCGGGCTCGCGGCGCCCAGGTGGTGGCCGTGACCGACTCCGTGCTCTCACCGCTCGCCGAGCACGCCGACGCCACGTTCACGGTCGTGGCCGAGGGCGCCGGTCCCTTCGACAGCCACGTTGGCACCCTTGCCCTCGCCAACGCCCTGTCCTCGGCTGTGGCCGGCCGCCTCCGCCGGACCGCCGCCCGCCGGCTCGACGAGGTGGAGTCGGCGTGGCAGCACCTCTCCGCTCTGGCCGACTGACCCCGCCCCTCAGGTGAAGCGGGGAGCCCGCTTCTCGAAGTAGGCCATCGTGGCCTCCACCTGGTTGGGCGAGCCGATCAGGGAGGCCATCGTCTCGCGCTCGTCGAGGAACTGCTCGGCCGGCGACCGGCTCCCCGAGAGGTTGAGGAGGCGCTTGCCGTGGCGGAGCGCATCGGGGCTCTTCGTCACCAGCTCCTCGGCCAGCCCGAGGGCGGCGGTGAGCGGTTCGTCGGCGACCCGGGTGGCCAGCCCGAGCTGGACGGCCTCGGCGCCGCTCACCATCCGCCCGGTGAAGGTCAGCTCCTTCGCCACGTCGAGCCCGACGAGGCGCACGAGGGTGTGGGTGCCGGTCATGTCCGGGATCAGGCCCCAGCGGGCCTCGAGGACCGACAGCTGGGCGTCGGGAGACACGATCCGCAGGTCGGCGCCGAGCGCGATCTGCAGGCCGCCCCCGAGCGCCGGGCCATGAACGGCGGCGATCACGGGGACCCCGAGCTCCTGCCAGACCCAGCACGCCTGCTGGCCGAGGTGGGTGATCCGGCCGTCGGTGGCCCCGATCGGCCCGAGGCGGCCCTCGCTGGAGGGTCGCTCTGCTGGCGCGTCGTCGCCCCCGCCTCCGGCCATGGCCTGGAAGCTGGAGAAGTCGAGACCGGCGCAGAACCCCCGCCCCTCACCGGAGAGCACGACCACCCGCACCGTCGGATCGGCCTTCAGCGCCTCACCGGCATCCACGAGCGCCTGGAAGAGCGCGGTGTCGAGCGCGTTCAGCTTGTCGGGGCGGTTCAGCCGCAGGTGGGCGATGCCGTTGTTGTGGTCGATGATCACGCGCTCGGACATCGCCCCAGCATGCCCCAGGGTTCACTTCCGGCTGATCCCAAGGCAGAATCGAGCGCCGCGTCGGGCGGACCGACGCCGGCCCACCCCTCAGATGCCTGCTGTCACCCCACCTCGCCCCGTGAGCACCGGGCTCGCTGCGCTCCTGGTGCTCGGTCTCCTCCTGGCCGCGTCGCCGGCGGACGCGGCGCCGGCCGCCGAGCCCGCGATCCGGTCGGTGGCCGCCCGCCGGGCGATGGCTCCGGTGTCTCCCGACCTCGTGGGGCTCCCCGACGTGTCCCGGGCGCTCGCCGAGGTGCCCGTCTCGGGTCGCGCCGTCGAGTCGGCGCTCGCTCGGTACGAGGCGGCGGACGGCCAGCTCGCCCTTGCCCAGGCCCACCGCACCTCGGTCGACCGGTCCAGCGCGGCCCTCACCGCTCGGCGGCGTCGGCTCGAGGTGGAGCTGGCCGCGGCCCAGGCCCGCCAGAGCAGCGCTAGAACCCGCCTCGAGCAGGTCAGCGCGGCGATCGCCGAGCTCGGCATCGACCTGTACGTCCACGGTGGGGCGTCGGCCCGGCTCGACGCCGCCCTCGTCGCCGAGCAGCCCTCCATCAACGACGAGGACCGGCGCGAGGTGCTCGCCTCGGCCTCCCTCGACGTGCTCCTGGCCGAGCGGGTCGCCTACCAGGCCCGCTACGACGAGGCCACCCAGCGGGCCGCGGCCGCCCACGAGGCGCTGCGCGCCCTCCGAGACGAAGGGGCGGGGCTCCAGGCCGCCCGCCCGCAGGCGCTGGCGGCAGAGGCGGAGGCCGCCAACCCGGTGGCGGCAGAGCGGGCGGCCTACGAGAGCGCCCGGGTCCTCGCCACGGTGGACGGCGTCGACTTCCCCCTCGTGGCGCTCGACGCGTATCACCGTGCCGCAGAGGCGGTCGGCGTCGAGCAGCCCACCTGCGGCGTCCGGTGGTGGGCGCTGGCGGGCATCTCCCGCATCGAGGGCCGGCACGGCACCTACGGTGGCTCCGCCCTCGACGAGCGGGGCGACACCACGCGGCGCATCATCGGCATCCAGCTGAACGGCACCAAGGAGACGCAGGTCGTCCCCGACAGCGACGGTGGCGCACTCGACGGCGACCCCGCGTACGACCGAGCGGTGGGTCCGATGCAGTTCATCCCGGGCACGTGGTCCCGGTTCGCGGCCGACGGCAACGGCGACGGCACCGCCACGCCGTTCAACCTCTACGACGCCACGCTGGCGGCGGCCCGCTACCTCTGCCACGCCAGCCACGGGCTCGAGGGAGATGGAGGGCTGCGGCAGGCCTACCTCGCCTACAACCACTCGCAGGCCTACGTGGAGTCCGTGCTCGGATGGGCTCGCCGGTACGAGGGGGCCGTCGAGCTCCGATGACCCGACCCGGGCCGTCCTTGACCCCGGCCCCCGTCCGGGTCGACCGGTTCGAGGGGTTCGCCCCCTTCTGCCTGACCCACGGGTCAGTTTCTTCCCCCAGTTGTTGACAGGGTGACAACAAGGCCCGTACGGTCCGCTGGCCCGGTGTGACCGGCGTCACCGGGCGCTCCCGCGAGCGGGATCCCCAGCAACCACGCCGAACCGATACGGGGGACACACGTGAAGGAAACGCAGGTCCGCTCTCGCTGGTACCGCGCCCTCGCCCTGATGCTCGGCCTCGTCCTCGTGGCCGCCGCGTGCGGCGGCGACGACGGGACCGCCAGCGGCGACGACGGCGGCACCGACGACGGCGCTCAGGAGACCACCACCACCGAGGAGCCGGAGGGCACGCCGGTCAAGGGAGGCGAGCTCGTCTTCGCCACCGAGTCCGACGTCGCCACCCTGGAGCCCGGCAAGGCTGCCCAGCCGGCGGACAAGGTCATCACCCTCGGCATCTTCGATCCGCTCACCACCTACGTGGACGGCGAGGTCGTCCCCTACCTGGCCGAGAGCCTCGAAGGCTCCGAGGACCTCACCACGTGGACCATGACCCTTCGCGAGGGCGTCACCTTCCACGATGGCACGCCCCTCAACGCCGACGCGGTGGTCAAGCACTTCCAGCGCATGGTCGACCCGGCGTTCGGGTGCCCATGCGCGGGCAGCGTCGGGATCATCGGCTCGATGGACACGCCCGACGGTCCCGAGGGGCTCACCGTCGTCTTCACCCTGACCGGCCCCAGCGTCTCGTTCCCTGACCTGCTGGCCGGTTCCAGCGGCTACATCGAGTCCCCCACCGCGGTCGCCGAGCTGGGCGCTGGCTTCGCCAACGCCCCGGTGGGCACCGGTCCCTTCAAGCTCACCGAGTTCACGCCCGGCGAGCGGGTGGTGCTCGAGGCCTACGAGGGCTACTGGCAGACCGACGAGAACGGCATCCAGCTGCCCTACCTCGACAAGCTGACGATCGTGCCGATCCCCGACAGCGGCCAGCGCGTCGCCGCCCTGCGCACCGGCGACATCGACATCTTCCAGACCGCCGACAGCGCCACCGTGGCCACGGCCGAGGAGCAGGGCTTCGCCGCCCAGAAGATCAGCGGCTCGAGCTCCACGATCCTCCTGCTGAACAACGCCAAGCCGCCCTTCAACGACGTGAGGGCTCGCCAGGCGCTGGCCTACGCCATCAACAAGGACGTCATCAACGAGCGCGTGTACGACGGCGTCCGCGTGCCCAGCTACTCCGGGTTCGCCACCGACTCGCCCTACTACAACCCCGACGCCGGCACCCCGCAGTACGACCCGGAGCGGGCCAAGGAGCTGGTCGAGGAGCTCGGTGGGCTCAAGTTCAGCCTCGTCTGCATCCCGACCCCCGAGGCCGACGGCATCCTCCAGCTCATCAAGCAGATGGGTGAGCAGGTCGGCATGGAGATCGAGCTCCAGACCCAGGAGCAGGGCGCGTACGTGAACCGGATCTTCTCCAAGGCGGGCGACTACGAGGCGGCCTGCTTCCGCAGCTCGCACTTCATCGAGCCCGACGCCATCCGCCCCGGCCTCACCACCGACGACCCGGGGAACCTGGTCTTCTACAGCAACCCCGAGGTGGACCGGCTGCTCGAGGAGGCTCGCCAGACGGCCGACTTCGAGGAGCGGAAGGAGAAGTACTTCCGGGTCCAGGAGATCACCGGCGAAGAGGTGCCGCTCATCACGTCCCTCTACGACCTGTTCGGCAACGTCTACAACGCCGACAAGGTCGGTCCGCCGCCTCCTGGCGAGCCCAACTCCCTCGGGGCCATCAAGCCCGGGTTCCTGTACGCCGTCGGCGGCTGAGCTCGAGCTCGCCCGCTGACCCGTTGACCTGAGACCTCAGGGCCGAGGAGCGCGTCCCCATGCAGATCGTCCGAACCGTGCTCGAGCGGATGGCCAAGCTGGTCATCGTCGTGCTGATCGTGAGCTTCCTCACCTTCCTGCTCACGAAGCTCCTGCCCGGCGACCTCACGACGACGCTCCTCGGCCCCGAGGCCTCCAACCCCGAGGCGGTGGCCGCCCTCGAGGCCGAGCTGGGCCTCGACGATCCGCTCCTCGTCCAGTACTGGGACTACATCACCGGTGTGGTCACCGAGGGGGACCTCGGCACGGCCTACGCCAGCAGCAACTTCCCGGTGTGGGACCTCCTGAAGCAGCGGCTGCCCGCCACCATCCAGCTGATGCTCATGGCCCAGGTCATCTCGCTCGCCATCTCGGTACCGCTGGCCATGTTCAGCGCCTACCGGGCCAACTCGCTGGCCGACCGGTCGATCACCGCCGGCGCCTTCGGCCTCATCTCGGTGCCGGCGTTCGCGATGGCGGTCTTCCTGGTCTACGTGTTCTCCCTCCAGCTCGACCTGCTGCCGGCGCTCGGCTACAAGCGCATCACCGGCCCTGAGGGCCTGGGTGCCAACCTGCGCTCGGTCGCGCTGCCGGTGGCCGTGCTCGTGGCCGGGCTCACCGCCGTCTACACCCGACTCCTGCGCAGCGATCTCATCGCCACGCTCCAGGAGGACTTCATCCTCATGGCCCGGTCCAAGGGGCTTCCCACCTGGCACATCCTGGTGCGCCACGCCCTGCGGCCGTCGTCGTTCTCGCTGCTCACCGTGTTCGGCATCAACTTCGGGAGCCTGATCGGAGGGTCGGTCATCCTCGAGTACTTCTTCTCCATCCCCGGCGTGGGCCTCCTCGCCGTCGAGTCCATCGGCAAGCGGGACTACCTCGCCGTCCAGGGCGTGGTGCTGCTGATCGCCGTGGCGTTCGTGGTGGTCAACTTCCTGGTCGACACCCTCTACTCGGTGCTCGACCCGCGTGTCCGTCGAGCGGGGGCCCGATGAGCGAGGTCCTCCCCGCCCCGGACGTCGTCACCCCACCCGAGGACGACGCCCCCGCATCCACCAAGCGATCCAGCCGCCTCGGCGTGGCCGGCTGGCTGGCGGCCGGGTGGCTGCTGCTCGTCACCGCCGGGGCGCTGCTGGCCCCCGTGCTCCCCTTGGACGACCCCCAGATCACCGACTTCTTCGTGGACAACAACTCGCCTCCGGGGACCGGAGGGCACCTGCTCGGGACCGACGAGAACGGCTACGACATCTTCAGCCGCCTCGTCTGGGGCGGCCGGGTCTCGCTGGTGGTGGCCTTCGGCGTGCTGCTCCTGGGGATGACGATCGGGGGGACGATCGGCACGCTGGCCGGCTACTTCCGTGGCCGGGCGGAGACCCTGCTCATGGCAGTCGTCGACATCTTCCTCGCCTTCCCCTCGCTCATCCTGCTGATCGCGATCGTCGCGTTCATCGGCGCCGACCTGAAGAACGTCGTCATCGGGATCTCGCTCGTGTCGATCCCGGCCTTCGCGAGGATCGCCCGGGCCACCACGCTCACCTTTTCCCAGCGGGAGTTCGTCGTGGCGGCCCGGGCCGCCGGGGCCGGCAACGGCCGCATCCTGGTCCGCGAGATCGTGCCCAACGTGATCCTGCCGCTGCTGGCCTTCGGCCTGCTCGTCGTCGCCATCGCGATCGTGGCCGAGGGGAGCCTCGCCTTCCTCGGCCTCACCTCCAGCGAGACCATCAGCTGGGGCGGGATGATCAACGGGGGCCGCCGACCCCTCCAGGAGGAGGACGTGGCCCACGTGGCGATGATCCCCTCGATCGTGATGTTCCTCACGGTCCTGTCCGTGAACTTCCTCGGCGACCGCTTCCGGGCCGCCTTCGACGTGAAGGATGCCGCGATCTGATGGCCCGACCCCGACGCCGCATCATCTCGGCTCCGCCCGAAGCCGGTCCCCTCCTCACCGTCGAGGACTTCCGCACCCACTTCCAGACCGCCGGGGGGCTCGTCCGTGCCGTGGACGGGGTCTCCCTCACGCTCGATCGCGGCCGCACGCTCGGGATCGTGGGCGAGTCCGGCTCCGGCAAGACCGTGCTCTCCCGCTCGATCATGGGCCTCCTGACGGCCCGCAACGTCGTCCGCACCGGGAGCGTCCGCCTCAAGGGCCAGGAGCTGGTGGGAGCATCCAACGCCGAGATGCGGGCCCTGTGGGGCACCGAGATGGCGATGGTCTTCCAGGACCCGATGACCTCGCTGAACCCGGTCATGAAGATCGGGCAGCAGATCACCGAGGGGCTGCGGTACCACCTCGGCGTCCCTAAGGACGAGGCCCTCGCGCAGGCGCTCCAGCTGCTGGAGTCGGTGGGCATCCCCGACCCGAAGCGGCGTCTCCACCAGTACCCCCACGAGCTCTCGGGCGGCATGCGCCAGCGGGTCACGATCGCGATCGCGCTGGCCTGCGGCCCGCACCTCCTCTTCGCCGACGAGCCCACGACGGCCCTCGACGTGACTGTGCAGGCGCAGATCCTCAACCTCCTCCAGCAGCAGCAGGCGGACCGCCACATGGCCATGGTGCTGGTCACCCACGACCTCGGCGTGGTGGCCGGGCGGACCGACGAGATCGCCGTGATGTACGCCGGGCAGATCGTGGAGCGAGCCCCCACCCGCACCCTGTTCGCCAACGTGCGGATGCCCTACACCGAGGCCCTCCTCAAGTCGATCCCGAAGCTCGAGCAGCCGAGCCACACCCGGCTGCAGATCATCGGGGGGCGACCACCGGACCTGGTCAACCCGCCCCCCGGCTGCCGGTTCGCGCCCCGATGCCCCTACGCCCAGCCCAGGTGCCATGCCGAGATGCCGCCCCTCGTCGAGGCCGAGACGCCCGGACACGAGTACCGGTGCTGGTTCCCGGTCGGCACCCCTGCCGGGCAGGAGGCGCTGGAGCGCAACCTCGCCGCCCACGTGCCCGCCGCGGAGGCGGCGGTGACCGGCGACAGCCACGCCGCCGGGCTCGTCGACACCGCCAGCGCCGGAGGGGAGGTCTGATGGCCGGGACCGGCACCGCCCACCTCCGCACCGGCGACGACGTCCTCCTGCGGGTCGAGGACCTCACCGTGGAGTTCCACACGGCGGCGGGGGTCGTCCACGCCGTGTCCGGCATCAGCCTCGACGTGCGCGCCGGCGAGACCCTCGGCCTCGTCGGCGAGTCGGGCTGCGGCAAGTCCACCACTGGTAGAGCGATCATGCAGCTGCCCCCACCCACGTCGGGTCAGGTGGTCTTCGAGGGCCAGGACCTCGCCTCGCTGTCCGGACAGCAGCTGCGTGAGGTGCGCACCCGGCTCCAGTTCATCTTCCAGGACCCGATCTCGTCGCTGAACCCACGCCGCAAGGTCAAGGACATCGTCGCCGAGCCCCTGCGGATCTGGAAGCGGGGCAGCGACGCCGAGCGCAAGGCGCGGGTGGAGGAGGTGCTCGACGCGGTCGGGCTCGACCCCGCCGTGGCCGCCGACAAGCGCCCGCACCAGTTCTCGGGCGGCCAGTGCCAGCGGATCTCCATCGCCCGCAGCCTCGTCCTCGAGCCGTCGCTCGTGATCTGCGACGAGCCGGTCTCGGCCCTGGACGTGTCGGTGCAGGCCCAGATCCTGAACCTGCTCGAAGACATGAAGGCCCGGTACGGCCTCACCCTCATCTTCATCGCCCACGACCTGGCCGTGGTGAAGAACATCAGCGACCGGGTGGCGGTCATGTACCTCGGGAAGATCTGCGAGGTCGGCAGCCCGGACGACCTGTACGCCACCCCGGCCCACCCCTACACCGCCGCTCTCCTGCGCTCGATCCCGGTGCCCGACCCCACCGTCGCTCCAGTGCAGGACGGTCTGCTGACCGGCGACCTGCCGTCTCCCCTCGACCCCCCGAGCGGTTGCCGGTTCCGCACCCGCTGCCCGAACGCCCAGGAGCGCTGCGCGCTCGAGGAGCCTCAGGTCCGCCCGATCGGCGACGAGCACTACGTCGCCTGCCACTTCCCGGTGCACGGCGCCGACGCGCCGGCCACCGAGGTCGCGGCCGCCACCTCCGGCCCCTCCTGATGGCTACCGGTGCGGTGGAGGGCTCGGCCGCGGCTGGGTCGGCCAAGGAGCCACGGGGCAACCACCAGCGCCTCGACCCCGAGACGCGCCGAGCCCAGCTGGTCGCCGCGGCCGTCGAGGTCTTCCGCGGCCGGGACCCGAACGAGGTCTCCTTCGAGGAGGTCGCTGAGGCCGCCGGGGTGTCGAGGTCGCTCGTCTACGCCTACTTCCAGGACCGGGGCGGCCTGATCGCCGAGGTGTACCTGCACAACGTGGCCCACCTGGACGCGGAGCTGTCGAAGGCGCTCGACACCGGCCTCGCCGACGAGGTCCAGCTCCGGCGCGTGGTGCGCCGCTACCTGCTGTTCGCGCGCGACAACGAGCCGTCGTGGACGATGCTGAACACAGCCGGGCGCATCCGGCACCCCGCCGTCCAGGCGGCGCGACGGAAGCGGATCGAGCGCATCGCGGCCCACTGGGACGATCCCAAGACCGCCCGGTCCGTCGCCCAGGCGGTCATCGGGCTGCTGGAGGCGGGAGCGCGCGACTGGCTCGACTACCGCGACCGCGGGCTGGACCGGACCACCGACCTCCTCGTCGGCCTCGTCTGGTCCGGGCTGTCGGGCCTCTCCCACCGCGGGGTGCTGGTCCCCCGCTGACGGGGTCGGAGAGTCGGCGGCGGCCGGGTACCGTGTCCCGATGCCCTCCGCCCCCGAGCTAGAGATCGCTCCTGACGCCGTCTTCGACGTCACCATCACCACCGACCGAGGCGACATCGAGATGCGCCTCGACGCCGGCCTCGCCCCCCAGACCGTGAACCACTTCGTGGTGCAGGCCCGGCGCGGCTTCTACGACGGGCTAACCTTCCACCGGGTGGTGCCCGGCTTCGTGATCCAGGGCGGCGACCCTGACGGCACCGGTCGGGGCGGGCCCGGGTACCGCTTCGCCGACGAGCCGGTCAAGGGCGAGTACACCCTCGGCGCGGTGGCGATGGCCAACGCCGGTCCGGACACGAACGGCTCCCAGTTCTTCATCTGCATCGAAGACTGCACCGACAAGCTCCAGCCGCTCTACAACCTCTTCGGCTACGTCACCTCCGGCATCGAGGTGGCCCAGGCCGTCCAGGTGGGCGACAAGATGCAGAAGGTCACCGTCACCGAGGTCGGACCCGGCTGACGCCCGGGCCGCCGTCGGCGAGCACCGCGCCGTCGCGCCGCATGGCCGTTCTCGAGGTCCCCGAAGAGCTGAACCTGGCCGCCGCCCATGAGGCGATCGCCGCTGCGGTCCCCGACCGCGAGTGCCTCGTCTGGCGCGACCGGCGCCTCACCTGGGCCGAGGTCACCGACCGCACCCGGCGCCTGGCCTCGACGCTGCGGTCCCACGGCATCGGTGGCACCCCCCGGGCGGACCGGTCCCCGTGGGAGTCCCCCCACGACCACGTGGCCCTCTACCTCCACAACGGCAACGAGTACCTGGAGGGCATGCTGGGGGCCGCCAAGGCACGGGCTGCGGCGGTGAACGTCAACTACCGGTACGTGGCCGACGAGCTGCGCTACGTGCTGGCTGACAGCGGCGCACGGGCCATCGTGCTCCACAGCTCGCTGGCGGAGACCTTCCAGGATGTGGCCGGCGAGCTCCCGCAGCTGACGCTCGTCCTGCAGGTGGCCGACGACTCCGACGCCCCGCTGCTCCCCGGAGCCCGGTGGTACGAGGACGCTCTGGCCGAGGCGTCGCCGATCGAACCCGAGGACCTCTCACCCCACGACCGCTACGTCCTCTACACGGGCGGCACCACGGGGATGCCGAAGGGGGTGCTCTGGCGGCAGGCGGACTTCATCGCCGCCTGCCTCGGCGTGTCCCGCACCACCGACGAGCTGGTGGCCTCGGCCCCGAGCTCCTCGCTGCGCGTCCTGGCGGCTCCCCCGTTCATGCACGGCGCAGCGCACTGGAACGTGCTCAGCGGTTGGCTGGCCGGTGGCACCGTGGTCGTGCAGGACCACCCTGCGCACCTCGACCCCGCGGACATCCTCGGCGTCGCCGAGCGCGAGCGAGTCACCTCGCTCCTGATCGTCGGGGACGCGTTCGCTCGACCGCTGGTCGACGAGCTGCGGCGCCGCCCGTACGACCTGCGCCACCTCCGGTTCCTCCTGACCGGAGGCGCGGTCCTGTCCGCCCCCGTCAAGGCCGAGCTGCTGGAGCTGCTGCCCGATCTGCGGATCGTCGACGTCCTCGGCTCGTCCGAGAGCGGGCGGCAGGGGGTGCAGCGCTCCGATCGGCAGCGGGGCGCCGCCTCCGGCACCTTCGACCGCTCCCCCACCAGTCGGGTGCTGTCCGCCGACCGCACCCGGGTGCTCGAGCCCGGCGACCCGGAGCTCGGGTGGCTGGCCCAGACCGGTCGGGTGCCGTTGGGCTACCTCGGGGACCCGCACAAGACCGCCGAGACGTTCCCGACGCTGGCCGGGGTCCGCTACGCCGTCGCCGGCGACCGGGCCCGCGTGCTCCCCGACGGGGCGATCGAGCTCCACGGACGCGACTCGGTGACCATCAACACCGGGGGCGAGAAAGTGTTCGCGGAGGAGGTCGAGCAGGCGCTGAAGCACCACCCGGCCGTGTTCGACGCGCTCGTCGTCGGGCGCCCGAGCCAGCGCTGGGGCCAGGAGGTCGTCGCGGTGGTGCAGGCCCGCCCAGGTGTGCCCCTCCCCACCGATGCCGAGCTCTCCGCCGCCGTCGGTGCCCACCTCGCCCGCTTCAAGGTGCCGAAGGCGTACCGGTGGGTCGACCGGGTCGAGCGGAGCCCCAGCGGCAAGCCCGACTACCGCTGGGCGGCCGCGCAGGTCCTCCCGCCCGGTGGCGCCTGACCCCGTCTGGCGGCGTCGACGACCCGGCCCGTAGCGTCATCCCGCCATGTCGAGGCGCACGATCCCCCTGCCGTTCGCCATCGACCTCCGACGTTCGCTGGGGCCGCTGCGGCTCGGCAAGCACGATCCGACCTTCGACCTCCGGGTGGGATCGGTGGCGATGTCGATGCTCACCCCCGCTGGTCCGGCCAGCCTCCGGGCCGTCCAGGAGGGCGGCCGATTCGAGGTCGAGGCCTGGGGCGAGGGGGCGGACTGGGCCCTCGACTCCGCCCCTGGGGTGCTGGGGTGCCTCGACGACCGCGCCGGCTTCGACCCCGAGCACCCGCTGCTGCGCCGCCTGCACCGCTCGGCCGACGGCTTCCGCCTGCCCCGCACGGGCCGCGTCCACGAGGCGCTCGTCAGGGCCGTGCTCAGCCAGCGGGTGACCGGCTTCGAGGCCAAGCGGGCCTTCCGGCTGCTGGTGGAGCGCTGGGGCGAGCCGGCTCCCGGTCCGGTGGGGCTGCTCCTCGTGCCGAGCCCGCAGGACCTGGGCGAGGTCGGCTACTACGACCTGCACGTCATCGGGGTCGAGAAGAAGCGGGCCGACGCCCTGAAGCGGGTGTGCGCCCACGCGGGGCGCCTCGAGCAGGTGACGAGGTCGGCTCCCGAGGAGCTCCGCTCCCGCCTCGAGGCGATCGCGGGGGTGGGCGAGTGGACCTCGGCGGAGGTGGCGCGCGCCGTCCTCGGCGATGCCGACGCGGTGAGCGTGGGCGACTTCCACCTGAAGCACCTCGTGGCCTGGGCGCTCGCCTCCGAGCCCCGCGGCACCGACGACCGCATGCTCGAGCTGCTCGAGCCCTACCGGCCGCACCGGGGCCGGGTGTGCGCGCTGCTGGAGTCGGCCGGGGTGACCGCCCCCCGCTACGGGCCCCGCCAGCGGATCGAGCCGATCGGGGAGCGCTGAGCGCGCTCAGTCGTCCTTCAGCGCCACCGCGTTCGGGGTGACGTGCATCGCCGGCTCGAAGGCGCCCCGCTCCACGTCGCGGGAGGCGCCTCGCAGCGCCTGGCGCAGCTGGGCGCGGCACTCGGCGCACGGCCCGTAGAAGCGGGCGTCGACCGCGGCCCGGCAGCGGGGACAGGTGAAGGCCATGTGCTCCAGCCTCGCGCGACGCCGGTAGGTTGCACCGCCATGCCGCCCCCCGTCCGGTCCCGCTGGTGGCAGGCCCACTGGCCGGCCGCCGTGCTCGCTGTGGCGGCCGCCGCCGTGGCGCTGGCGGCCAAGGCCGTGATCTTCCCGCACCTGTCCTGGAACCGTGACGAGCCGGTCTACCTGTGGCAGATGGAGGTGCTCCGCGCCGGCCGCCTCGCCGCCCCCGACGGCGGGCACCCGGGCCTGTTCCTTCCGTGGCTGTCCGCCGCGCGCGGCGGCGAGCTGTTCGGCCAGTACACCCTGGGCTGGCCCCTGGCGCTCCTCTTCGCCCGGGTGGCCACCGGCACGGCCACCGCGGCGCTCCCGCTGGCCGCCGTCCTCGGCGCGGTGGGGACCTACGCCCTGGGCTACGAGCTGCTGGGGCGGCGGAGGACGGCCACGGTCGCCGGGGCGCTGATGGTGGCCTCACCGATCTTCGCGCTCCAGACCGGTGTCCACCTGGCCTATGTGTTCACCCTCGGTCTCGGACTCCTCTTCGCCGCGCTCCTGCTCTCCGGCCTGCGGCGCCGGCGGCCGGCCCGGCTGGTGGCGGCGGGCGCCCTCCTCGGGTGGGTGTTCCTCACCCGTCCCCTCGATGCCGTGATCTGGGGGGCGGCAGTGGGTGGGTTCGCCCTGTGGCACCACCGTGACCGAGGACGGGCCGTGCTGGGGGGCGGGGTGATCGCCGGCCTCGCCGCCTTCCCCTTCCTGGCGGTGACGCTGGCGGTGAACCACCGGCTGACCGGCGACCCACTGACCTTCGCCATGACGGTCAAGGACCCGATGGACACCTTCGGGTTCGGGGAGCGCCGGCTGATGCCGGGCTTCGCGCCTCACGACTACACCCTCCGCTCGGCCCTGCGGAGCACCGCCAAGAACGCCTTCTTCTTCCCCTGGTTCCTGGCCGGGACCTACGTGGCGGTCGTCGTGGCGGCGTGGGCGGTGTGGCGCGGCCGGCGCGAGGCCAGCACCTGGCTCCTCCTCGGGCTCGGCCTCGCCTTCCCCGTGGCCTACCTGCCGTTCTGGGGGACCTTCCTGTCCTCACTGGCGTCACGGATCAGCGGACCCATCTACCTCGTCCCGCTCTACGCTCCCGTGTGCATCCTCACCGCGTCGGCACTGGTGCGGTGGTGGGACGAGCGGCCACGGCTGGCCTGGGTCGTGGCGGTGCTGCTCGTGGTCGCCACCGTGCCCGCCGCGTGGGACCGGTTCGCGCTCAACCGCACCATCAGCCAGAGCCAGGCCCCCTGGCAGGAGAGCCTCGAGGACATCGACGAGCCAGCGCTCGTCCTGGTGGCCGACTCCGGCGAGGTGCTCTACGCCAACCCCTTCGGCGCCAACCGCCCCGACCTCGACGGTCCACGCCTCTTCGCCAGCTTCGACGGACCCGAGGTCCTCGAGCTGATCGCCGAAGAGCCGGGCCGGGCGGTCTACCTCCAGGCCGCCACCGTCGCCTCGCAGGACCTCGGGCCGCGGGAGGACCCCGCCGAACCCGCGGTGGTGGTGCGCCCGGTGGAGGTGGTGGCGGGACGGGCGGTCACCCTGCACCTCGCCGTCGACTCGCCCGGCGCCGCGGGCCCGGTGCGGGTGGTGGTCGACACGGGAGCCGACCGGCTGCGGTGGTCGGGGAATCCGGCCACCGCGCCCAGCACGGTCACGGTCGGCACCGGCCCCGGAGCGCTGGAGCTGGATGACGAGGGCCGGATCGAGGTCCTGGTGGGCTGGGGCGACGGCGCGTCCCGAGGGGAGCGACCGCCCCAGGTCCGAGCGTCGTTCTTCTACCGGGTGGTCGACGGAAGGGTCGAGGTCCTGTCGCTACCCCGCCTCGAGCAGCTCGCGGCCCTCGGCCAGGCCGCCTTCGAGTGGCGGCACGCCGTCACCGTGCCCGGGCTGGAGGTGCGGGTGAGCGCGGGCGCCTGATCCCGCGAGCGTCGACGAGCACCTCGGCCAGCAGCACGAGGACCGCCAGCCAGGCGATCGACGGCCGCTCGACCAGCCGGCTGAGGAGCAAGGCGGCGCCCGGGAGGATCACCAGTCCGAACCGGAGCCGCCCGCCCGACGCGGCCACAGCGGACGTGAGGGTGCCGAGGACCGCCATCGCCGGTGGGGCGACCAGCAGCCCGAGGCCGGCGACCCCGGCCAGCGCCACCGCCTGTCGGGCCCGGCTGGGGACCGGGTCGATCCCTCTCCAGGCCAGGCGTGGGCGGGCGTAGACGGACGGCACCGGGCCCGCCCCCCGTCGGGTCCTCCCGAGCAGCACGAGGGTGCCCACGAGGGTGGCGGCGCTGACCGCGAGACCGAGCCAGACCAGCCGCTGGGGGGTCCACCGGGCCGTCAAGGTGACCGCTCCGGTGCCGTCAGGATCGATCCGCCAGGCGTTGGCGTAGCCGTCGACCAGCTGCTGCGGACCCGCCTGCCCGCCCTCGACCTCCAGCGCCCAACCCGAGCTGTGGCTCTGGGCCAGCACGAACCAGAAGGGGCTCCCGTCGGGGTCCGCCACCGCCTCCACCCGGTCGCTGGCCTCCTCCACCACCTCGACGACCGGACCGGCCCCGTCGCCCCGCAGGCCGATCTCCGCCGGCTCGCCCTCGGGACCCGAGGAGAGGACGACGCGGTCGAGGTCCACTCCCGACTCGCCGGCGGGCGCCGCCACGACGCGATGGGAGCCGGCGCCGAGTGCCAGCGGCTCGCAGCCCTCCACCACGGCGTGGCCGGCGGGGCCCACCTCGGTCGAGGCGAGGCGCACCGGCAGCCGCCGCCCGTCCACGGACACGAGGTCGTCCCGGCAGCGGCCGTCCCATCCGTCCACGTCGGTGGCCGGCACGGCAGCTCGGAGCGCGAACGCCCTCCCCGAGGGCAGCTCGAAGCGCCGGTCGATCCGGTGCTCCTCGTCCCGACGGCCCTCGTCCTGGCGCCCGGTGCGTAGGCGGGTGAGCACGACGTCGAGCCGGAGGTCCGCCGAGCGCCGGCCGGCGCGCCGCAGGAGGTCCACGGGGAGGCGGACGGTCTCGTCGACCCGGGCCTCGGCCACCCGCACCTCGGCCAGCCCGACGGGGGTCTCCCGGCCCGCACCCGTGGCGAGGATGGTCACGCGGACGCGCTCCGCCGCTCCGGGACTGGCCACCGCCAGCTCGTCGGCGGGCGCGGGCGGCACCGCCACCTCCTCCGAGCGGCCGTCGACCTCGACCCGCAGCCGCTCGATCCGGCGATCGCCGGGCCCGGTCGGGGCGAGCCGGATGCGGACCTCGTCGGCCGGGACGGGATCGTCGAAGACGACCTCCACGTGGTGGCCCGCCACGTCGGGGCCGCTGACCCGCCAGAACGTGGCGGGATCCCCGTCCACCGCCCGGCTGGGTCGGTCCTCTGGCGCCTCCGGGCCTCGACCGCCGGTCCCCTCGACCCGCCCCCCCACGTGCTCGACGACGCTGCGGTGGTCGTCGTCGATGCCGGGGAACGGGTCCAGCCGGAAGTCGTAGCCGGTCGGGTCCTCGGCCACCTCGCCTGCTCGCTCGGTCGGTCCCTTCGTGTCCCGGATGCTGTAGAACCACGTCTCGATCCGGCGTCGGTTGGTGTCGGTCAGCACCAGGTCGGCGCCGCTCGCCAGCGCCTCGCTCAGGGTCCGGTCGTCGAGGGCCGACGCGGCGAGCACGAGGGAGCGCCCGTCGAGCAGCCCGGCCGCCGCGGCGTCGACGATGCCGTCGCCGTCGCCGGCCAGGACCACGCTGCCCCCCGCTGGGGCGGAGCGGACGATCGGACGGGGGTCTTCCACGTCGAAGAGCGCCACCCCCGGCACCCCTGGAGCGGAGCCCTCGCCCGGGCCGTGCAGCTCGGGGTCGACCAGCCCCGGTGGTGTGGGCACGAGCGCCTCCCACACCTCGCCGATCGGCGGGGCGTCGAAGCGCCCGCTCTGGTCGAGGTCGCCCCGCAGCACGATCGTGCCGACGCCCAGCAGGCGGGCCAGCGGCGCCAGCGCCTCGGGCTCCACGATCCCGAGCTGAAAGCGGCGATCGAGGGCGTCGAGGAGGTCCACCGTGCCCGGCGTACCCGCGGGGAGGACCTCCCGTGCGAGGTGGGGACGGTCGATGAGGCCCGGCAGGACCGGGTCCACGGTGGTGCCCCACGAGTAGGCGGCGAAGCTCGATCCGGGGACCTCGAGGACCCTCGTGCCGGAGCGGTCGGCGTCGAGGGAGGCGGCGGCATCGCGCCAGTAGCCGGGGATCTCCTCGTCCCGGAGCATCCCGTCGGTGAGGTACCCGGACGACCACACCGGGAGCAGGGCGGCCAGCGCCAGCGCACCCGCGGCGCCGGCCGCCCCGAGGCGGCGGCGGCCAGCCGGCACGGCGCCCACCGCGGCGCCGAGGAGCCCGGCCAGGCCGAGCACCACCACGGGGACGACCCGGGGGCTGTTCCGGAAGGCGAGCCCCAGGGAGCTCTCGTCGGTGAACGAGCGCCACGCCCTCCCCCACGGGGTGGGGTCCTCGAGCGGCCACGCGCCCACGGCCACCACGGTGCCGGTGACGACGAGGAGCCCGAAGTACGCCTTGTGGGCCCAGCGCAGCACGACGGCGGCCCCCAGCGCCGCAGCCGGGACGGCGTAGGTGGCCACGAGGACCAGCCGGTCCGTGGCGTAGGCCTCGGCCTGGTCGAGGGACCAGTCGGTGCGGTCCCGGCCGTAGAAGAACCAGTTCCCGAGGCCCCGCAGCACGTCGCCCGGGGTGGAGCTGACGGCCACGGTCCGCACGTCCTCGGTCAGCTGCAGCACCGGCAGCCCGTACGCCCCCTGGATGCGGAGCCCGACCAGCCACCAGGCGGAGATCCCGACCGCCAGCAGGGCGGCGCGCCCGGTGGCGGCGGCGACGGCGCGTCGGTCCGCCCGCTGCAGGAGCTCGAGGCCCACCCATAGGGCGGGAGCCAGCAGCACGAGGAGCAGAGAGGATGCGTTCACGCCGCCGGCGAGAGCCAGCACCACCGCGAAGAGGGCTGGGGCCCGCCATCCCCCGCCTCGGGTGACCCGGATGGCGAGCCCCACGAGCCACGGGAGGGCGGCCCACGGGAGCAGCAGCACCGAGATCCGGGCCGTGAAGGCGAGCTGGTACGGGCTCAGGCCGTACACGAGCGCCCCGGCCAGCGCCCCCGCCCGTCCCGTCCCCAGTCGGATGAGGAGCGTTCGCGCCCCGAGCAGGGCGGCGAGGGTGAGGGTGCCCCACCAGAGCCGCTGGGCCACCCAGTCGGGCACCCCCAGCACGTCCATGGCCCAGAACCACGGCGCGGTGGGGAACAGGTAGCCGAGGCCCTGGTGCGGGACCGTGCCGGCGCCGACCTGCGGGTCCCAGAGGTCGACGGACCGGGCGAGGAGCCCGCCCGGGTCCAGGTAGAGGTCCTGCTTGGAGTCCGCGCTGACCCGGCCCGGATCCGACGCCAGGAACGGCAGGTAGGCCAGCGCCGCCAGGGCCGCCAGCTCCGTGTTGCTCCGGAGGCGCACGACGGGCCACCGTAGCGGGGGTACGAGGGGCCGCCGCGGTTGACGCCCGGCGCCCGCTGTGCGCTCGTACACTCCCTGCCCCGGCCGCTCGCCCCACCTCGAAAGCACTCCCGCCGCCCATGTCACAGCCGCTTCCGCCCACCCCCTCGCCTGGAGAGGTCGTCGTCATCGGCGCCGGCCCCGCCGGCCTCACCGCCGCCTACGAGCTCGGCAAGCGCGGCGCCACCGCCACCGTGCTGGAAGCGGACGACGTGGTGGGCGGCATCAGCCGCACCGTCGTCGCCGACGGGTACCGCTTCGACATCGGCGGCCACCGGTTCTTCACGAAGGTCCCGGAGGTGGAGGCGCTCTGGCACGAGATCCTCCCGGACGAGGACTTCATGCTCCGGCCCCGGTCCAGCCGCATCTACTACCAGGGCAAGTTCTACGACTACCCGATCAAGGTCATGAACGCCCTCACGAACCTCGGACCGGTCGAGGCGCTTCGCTGCGTGCTGTCGTTCCTCTGGGTCCGGGTGCGGCCTCCGAAGGACCAGACGACCCTCGAGGGCTACATCGCGAAGAACTACGGCTGGCGGCTGTACCAGCACTTCTTCAAGACCTACAGCGAGAAGGTCTGGGGCGTCCCGCCGGCGGAGATGTCGGCCGACTGGGGTGCGCAGCGCATCAAGGGCATGTCGCTGTGGGACGCCGTCTGGGAGCCGATCCGCTCCAAGCTGGCTGGCCGGCGCGACAGCTCGAAGCAGGTGACGTCGCTCATCGAGCAGTTCCAGTACCCGAAGCTCGGGCCCGGGATGATGTGGGAGCGCTGCCACGAGCTGGTCGAGCAGCAGGGTTCGAAGGTGGTGTTCCACGCCGAGGTGGTGCGGGTCGAGCACCGCGACGGGCGGGCGATCGCGGTCACCTACCGAGACGACTCCGGCGCCGAGACGACCGTCCCGGCCGACCACATCATCTCCTCGATGCCGTTCCCGGCGCTCCTGAAGGCGATGGACCCCCCGGTCCCGCCGATGGTGCAGAAGGCGGCCGACGAGCTGTCCTTCCGGGACTTCCTCTCCGTGTCGCTGGTCGTGCCCGAGGACAAGGTGGCCTGGACGGACAACTGGATCTACATCCACGACCCGGAGGTCAAGACGATGAGGGTCCAGAACTTCGGGTCCTGGTCCCCGCACCTCGTGAAGGACGGTCGCAACGTCCTCGGCCTCGAGTACACGGTCGAGGAGGGCGACGAGTGGTGGAGCGCCCCCGACGACGAGCTGATCCGCAAGGGCACCCAGGAGCTGGCCCGGCTGGGCCTCATGCGGGAAGAGGACGTCGAGACGGGCTACGTGGTGCGGATGCCGAAGGCGTACCCGACCTACGACGAGGACTACAAGGCGAACGTGGCGGTGCTGCGGTCCTGGCTGGAGGAGCACACCCCCAACGTGCACCCGGTCGGCCGCAACGGCATGCACCGGTACAACAACCAGGACCACTCCATGTTCACCGCCATGCTCACGGTCGAGAACCTCTACGGCGCCGCCCACGACATCTGGGAGGTCAACGTGGAGGAGGAGTACCACGAGGAGGCCACCGGCACCTCGGGTGGCACCAGCGGAACCGGTCGCGACGCCCCGATCCTCCCGAAGCCGAGGGCCTAGGCCGCGTCGGTGGCCTGAGGGTCGCTCGGCCCGGCGCGGCCCGCTCGCCACCGCCGCCAGCCGGCATCGACCGCGAGGGCGCCGGACAGCGCCATGAACGGCGACAGCGGGATGTGGAACCTCGGGTTGCCCCACAGCAGCAGGGGGATGACCAGCAGGCCCACAAGGCCGGAGAGCACGAGCAGGCGCTCGGGCCGGCGATCGCGACTCAGGTGCAGCGGCAGCCCGATCACGGCAGCCACGAGCAGGATCCGGAAGTACCAGTCGGCAACCGGCACGGCCACGTCGACGAGGCCCACCGAGAGGAACGACCCCCCTCCCAGCGTCTGCACGGCGATGATCCCGTCGTGGTCGTCGGCGAACATGATCCTCGCTCGGCGCACGATCTGGAGGAGCTCCCGGTCGGGGTGCTCGAGCACGAACTCGATGGCCTTCTTCGTGTTCTCGCGGTTCCGCTCCACCTCGGGCAGGCCCGGATCGGCGCAGCCGTCGTGGTCCGCGAACCGGAAGCCGCCCTCGGCGTCGAGGTTGCGGTCGATGCACAGGGTGTCGCCCATGTTCGTGGAGGAGGGGATGAACGCACCCATGGCGTCGAGGTTCCTGATCGTCCACGGCGTGCTGAGGGCGACCACGAGGACCAGCGGCACCGCCAGGCTGCGGACGGTCGTGCGGATCCCCGCCCCCACGGCCAGGCAGGCTCCGAGGAGACCGGCCAGCAGCACGGCGCCGAAGGGGCGGAGGACGATCGTCGCGCCGAGCACCAGCCCGAAGGCGACCAGGCGTTGGGTGGACGGCGGCCCCGACGACCAGTCGTGGGTGACGATGACCGCCAGAGAAGCCAGCACGAGGAACACGAAGGTGGTCTCGAGCTGGACGGTGGCGACCTGGTAGACGAGGTTCGGGAAGACGGCCATCACGGCTGCCGCGATGAGACCGACCCGGACCGAGGCCATGGCCCGACCGACGACGAACACCAGCCACACCGACGCCGTCGAGATGGCCGCGTGGAAGAGGGCGGTGGCGAAGAGGGGGTTGTCGGGGATCGGGGTGTGGAACACGACCCAGTACAGGGCTCCCAGCAGCGCCGGGTAGCCGATCGGGTAGTAGGCCGTGGCCTCCCCGGTGACGTAGCTGATGTAGCCGCGCCCGCGGGCGATCTCGTTGCCGTAGTGGAAGTACGAGTACTGGTCCCCCGACCAGTACCAGTCCACCGGTGGGAGCGGCCGGACGGCCACCGCCCACGCGAGGCGGAGCACCCCGGCCACGCCCAGGACCACCCAGAGCGCCTTGCGCTGCCGATCGGTCACGAGCCCTCCCCGGGCAGTACGTAGACGGCGGTGGGGACGCCGATCTCGATGAGTCGACCCACCAGCAGGCTCACCTCGGGATCCACGCCCTGGTTGAGGGCGACGTCGAAGAGGTCACGGTCCAGGCGGTCGACCAGCTCGCCACGACCGGTCGCCGTGAGCGCCTCGGCGGCCGCCTCCCGCACCTCCTCGAACTCCGCCCGCTCGGCCGCGGTCCGCTCGTCGTCGTACGCCACCTGCACCGCTCCCTCCCGCTCCGCCACCTCCTCGATCCAACCTCCGCTGGCCACCACCACACGGGCGGTGGCGTCGGCGCGGTCCAGCACCCGGTGGGGTCCGATCCTCACCCGCTCGGTCTCGTCGACCCCGACGTGGAACCCCCGTCGGACCAGCTCGTTGACCAGGCCGATGCCGACCGAGCCGCCGTGGGTGGCGTCGTACCAGACCACCTGGTAGGTCCCGTCCTGGGCGGTGGCGGCGCCCACGCCGTCCTCGAGGGCCTCCACGGTGGGTCCGGTGAGCCGAGCGAGGAGGGCGGTCTCCCCTGCCTGGTCGGGGTGGGCGTCGGGGGCGAGCAGGAGCAGGCGCAGGCTCAGCAGCGCGACGCCCGCGAGCCCGACCACGCTGATGGCAGCGACGGTGCCGGGGCGACGCAGCTCGGGGCGTCGCTGCACCGCCACGACGGCGACGGTTGCCCCGATGGCGAGGAGCATGAGGGCGCCGATCCCGAACGCCCACGACATCAGATAGGGCCACGGCACCCCGTGGATGCGCGAGATCGCCGCCCAGGCCACCACCAGCGAACCGGCCACGATCGCATGCAGGGCGAGCAGGCGCCGGTGGCGCAAGGCCACGGCCGTGCCGGCGCAGGCCAGCCACGCGGCGACCGCGACCGCGCCCCGCACCGCCTCGGGACCGGGACCGGTCAGGACCCGGATGTAGGTGCCCGGGTGCCGGGGCTCGACGACGACCAGCTGCCACAGGTCCATGCGCTCGAGGAGGAAGGTCCCGGCCTCGCGGAGCCCGAGGGGTTCGTCGGCGGGGGTGCCGAGGTGGTCGACGATCTTGGTGAGGTTCCCCGGCTCGTTCACCAGCTCGTCGATCAGCGGGGGCGTCCACAGGACGAGGCCCACGACGCCGGCGACGGCCAGCCAGCGCAGGCCGAGGGGCTGACCTCCGAGCCGACGGCTGACGAGCGTGAGGGCCACCGCTCCCACGCCCACGCCGACGGTGACCGCCAGGTAGGGCACATGGGTCTGGGCGCAGATGGAGGCCGTCGCCACCAGCGGCACCAGCATCGGCAGGTCGCCGTCCACGACGGCCCAGGCAGACGCCAGGAAGGCCACGAACCACAGCATCGGGAGGTAGGGGTTCCACGGCTCCGTGAGGGGCCCCAGCCCGTATCCCACGACGAGCAGCAGGGTGACGACGGCGGTGCCGATCAGCGCCCACGGGTGGCTCCGGCGCGACGCCACCCACAAGGCGGTGGCGACCGCTCCGAGGTGGAACACGACGGTGGACACCTGGAGCGCGAAGGCCGTGGAGCCCAGGAGCCGGTAGACGGGAGCCAGCAGGTAGAACGACAGCGGCCCAGGGTGGCTGCCGTCGGGGCCGATCCGGCCCTGCAGCCCGATCAGCGGCGTGTCGGGGCCGCCGACGTCGCGAACGCGCAGCTCGGTCATCGCGATGTCGAACACCGGGTGCCAGCCGGCGTCTCGCTGGCTCAGGACCGCGGCGAGGAGCGGGAGCCCGGCGGCCGCGACGAGCGACGGCAGCAGCCACCGAGGGGTGCGGTCGAGGGCGATCACAGCGGCGGAGCGTCGACCGGAGCGACGAAGACGGCCATCGGCTCACCGATCTCGAGGAGGCGGCCGAGATCGATCCGGAGGTCCTCGGGGATCCGTTCGTCGATGGCGGTCCCGAAGAGGTTGGCCTCGAGCTGGACGGCGAGCTCCTCCAGGCCGAGGCTCTCGAGGCGGGCCACGACGTCGGCTGCGAGGGCGTCGCGCTCGGCCCGCTCGGCCGGGGTGCGCTCGTCCACGTAGGCGAGCTCCACGGCACCGGGCACGGCCTGCCACCGCTCCACGAAGGAGCCCGTCGCCAGGTGGATCCGGGCGGTGGCCTGCTCCGGTGCGAGCACTCGGTGGGACGTGGCGGGGACCCGACGGGCCGGCTCGAGACCGACCTCGAAGCCGCGGCGCTCCAGCTCGTTCAACAGGCCGTAGCCCTGGGAGCCGATGTGGAGCGCGTCGCTCCAGGTGATCAGGTAGCGCCCGTCCCGGCCGTCGGCGAGGCCCTCACCGCGCTCCAGGCCGGCCTCGACGTCGTCGATCGCAGCCGCCAGCTGCTCGGCCACCGGCCCGTCGGCGTGAGGGCTGTCCCAGGCATCCACCGCGAACCGGGCCACCACGGCGAGACCGAGCACCGCCACCACGACGCCGGGCGGCCGGGAGCGGGCGGCGCGGGGTCGGGCGGGTCGTTCGGCGCGGACCAGCGCGACAGCCGTGGCGACGGTGGCGGACACGGCGAGGAGGCCCACGGCCCAGCCCCAGAGGCGGAGGTAGTACCAGACCTCACCGAAGATCCGACTGATGGAGAGGACCATGAGCACGAGGGCGGAGCCCGCCACCAGGTGCAACGAGGCGAGCGCCCGTCCGAGGCTGCGGCGCCACGCCAGCGCCGCGCTCGCTGCCCACGCGAGGAGCACCACGGCGCCCCGCCACGGCGAGGGTTGGTTCTCGTCGGAACGCACCACGCCCCAGCCAGGGTCGGTGGCGATCCCTCGGGCGACGTGGGCGACGTCGAGGTACTGCAGCGTCCAGGTCACGCCGCCCCTCACCCCCTCGACCTCCTCGTCGGGGGAGCTGAAGTGCTTGATCAGCGCGGCGTAGTTGCCGGGGTCGTGGCGGACCTGGTCGATGGTCGGCGGCAGCCACAGGGCCACGCCCAACGCACCGCTCGCGACCATCCACCGGACGCTGGACCGCCGAGCCCCCGGGGAGGTCCGCGCGGCCAGGACGGCGCCCCCGACCGCCAACCCTCCGACGCCGAGGGTGAGCACGAGGTACGGGATGTGGGTCTGGGCGCAGAACGAGGCGGCGAGGACCGCCACCGGCAGCATGGGCAGGTCCCCGAGCAGCACCGACCACGCTGCGAGGAGCACCACCACCCACCACAGCAGGGGCAGGTACGGGTTCCAGGGCTCCGAGAGCGTGCCGCCGCCGTAGGTGGCGGTGAGGACCGCCAGCCCCAGCCCGACCGCGACGACCCCGGTGCGCCCAGCCCGGCGAGATCCGATCCACAGCGCGACCCCCATCGCGGCGAGGTGGACGAGCACCGTCGCGACCTGGAGCGCCCACGCGGTCGACCCCAGCAGGCGATAGGTGGGGGCCAGCGCGTAGAAGCTCAACGGGCCGGGGTGGCTCCCCTGCTCCTCGAGCGGCCCGATGCGGCCGGGCAACCCGATGAGCGGCGTGTGCCGCCCGCCGACGTCACGGACCCGCAGCTCGGTCATCGCCAGGTCGAGGACCGGTGTCCACGGCTCGCGCCGGAAGCCCACGAGGGCGACCACGAGCGGGATGCCGAGCACCCCGAGGGACGCGGCGAGGAGCCACGTCAGGCCGCGCCGTTTGGCGGAACCGTCTGCCGGCAGGTCCGCGGCATCGGTTCGCTCGGAGCGCGGCGTCCCGAGCTCCGAGGAGACCACCACCGGGGCGAGCATAGTGGCCGCCCTCCCGCGTCCCCGCGCACCGGCGGTGCCGCGGTCAGGCAGGATGGCACCGTGATGGCGGACCCGACGCTGGGCCTCGCCGACTACGCCGTCGGCCTGCTCTGGCTCGTCGTGGTCGGGGTGGCCTTGGCCAGCAGTGCGGCGGGCGTAGCCCGGGCCGCGCTCCCGGCAGGCCCGATCCGGGCGGTGGCGGGGGCGGTGGTCGGGCTCGTCCAGGTGACCCTCACGGCCCAGGTGCTGGGCGCCGTGGGAGCGCTCCACCCGTTGGCCTTCGCCGTGGTCACCGGGGTGGGCTCGCTCGCCGTGCGAGTGCTCGGACCGCGGCCTTCGACGGCTTCGTCCGGCGCACGCCCGCCCACGCCGGCCGGCACCCGGCGGGAGCCGGTCTGGGAGACCGTCACCGGGATCGGGTCGGTCTCACTGGTCGTCGCCCAGTGGGTCAGCCACGCGGTCGATGCGCTCCAGCGGGGCATGACCCATCCCGACACGCTCTGGTACCACGGCCCGTTCAGCGCCCGGTTCCTGCAGACCGGATCCCTGGGTGAGCTCGGCCAGCTCGGCTACCTGCGGGCCCGCTACTACCCCCTCGGTTCGGAGCTGCTGCACACCGTGGTCGCACTCCCCTTCCACCGGGACCTGCTCTCCCCGCTCGTGAACCTGTGGTTCCTCGGGCTGGCCCTCGTCTCCGCCTGGGCGATCGGCCGCCGCTGGGGGGCTGGGGCCCTAGCTGCGACTGCCTGCGCCGTCGGGGCGGCGCTGCCGACGCTGGCAGGGACCCAGCCAGGCCAAGCCTCGAACGACATGGCGGTGGTGGCCCTGTTCCTGGCCGCCGTGGCCATCGTCCAGCACGTGGAGCCTCGGCCGCTGCCTCTCGCGCTGGCCGGCGCGGCACTGGGCCTGGCGGTGGGCACGAAGGTCACCATCGTGACGATGGCCGGCGTCCTGCTGGTCGCGCTGGGGCTCCCCCTGGTGCGCTCGCGCGCCTGGGCGTCGGTGGCGGGCCTGGGGCTCGGGGCGGTGGCACCCGCGGCCGCGTGGCCGTTGCGGAACCTCATCCTCGTGGGACACCCGGTGCCCTTCTGGGACGTGTCGATCGGACCGCTGCGCCTCGATCGGGTCGCGCCTGCCGATGACGCCCCCAGCGTGCTCCGCGACCTCCTGGCCGGCTCCGAGTGGTCCTACGTCGGGGGGCTCCGCAACGGGTTCGGACCGGCCTGGTGGCTCGCGCTCGCCCTCCTCGTGGCCGGCCCGCTCCTCGTCGCCGTCCGGGGCCCCCGGCCCCTGCGCCCGGTGGCCGCGGCGGTGCTGGCGGGGGCCGCCGCCTACACGATCACCCCGGTGACCGGAGCGGGCTCGTTTCAGTTCAACCTGCGGTACCTCACCCCGGCGCTGGTGGGGGGCCTCGTCCTCGCCGCAGTGGGAGCCGCAGGCCGGCGGTGGGCGCGCTTGGCGGTGGGCGGGGCCCTGACCTCGCTGCTGCTCGCGGCGCTGACCGCGGACCACCACGAGCGCGTCGCCGCCTGGCCGGGCTCCATCGCTCGATCGGTCGCCGTCGTGGCGGCGGTGGCGATGGCCCTGGCCGCCGCCACCGTCACCGCTCGCGCGCCGAGCCGGGTCGCCAGGTCGGTAGCGGGGCTCGCGGTCGGGCTGGTGGCGATGGCCGGCTGGTTCGTCCAACAGCACCACTTCGAGCAGCGCTACGTGGCCGCTGGGCTCCACGACGACGTGCTCAACGCCGCGTTCCGGACCGTGCGGGACGAGCACGTCGACGTGGTCGGCACCCGGGAGTCGTACCCGTTCTTCGGCGGTGACCTCTCCAACGAGGTCCGGGACTGGTCCGAGGAGATGTCCTTCGGGGCACCGATGCCCACCGACCCCTGCCGGGTGTGGCGAGCGAGGCTCCACGCCCCGGGGTGGGTCGTCGTGTCGACCTTCGGGTTCGCCATGGTCCACCTGGACGAGGCGACCCGCGACGTCGTGTTCGCCGCCGATCCGGCCAGCTCGGTCCGCCTGCAGGACGCCGAGCGGGCGATCTACCGCCTCGAGGAGCCACTCGACCCCGAGGGCTGCCCCTGACGCGGGGACGGAGCGCTCGGCTAGGGCAGCTTCTTGATCAGCCTCAGCACCCCCATGCGGGCCGGAGACTGGTGGTGCGACCGCCCCTCGGTGCCGAGCTCGTCCCGGTGGGCGAGGAACCAGTCGTAGGACTCGATGACCATGTCGGCGTTGGAGTGGCGGGGCTGCCACCCCAGCTGCTGCTGCGCCTTGGTGGTGTCGAACCACAGCGACTCCCCGTAGAGGAGCCAGTGGTAGGGCGCGAAGGGCGCCTGACCGAGCCGCGACACGAGCTGCATGCCGAGGGCGGCCGGTCGCGAAGGCAGCGACCGGACCCGGGATCCGGTCCCGGCGTGGTCGACGAGGGCCTGCAGGGTCTCCCGCATCGTCCCGAACTCGGTGGCGCCCACGTTGTAGGTCTCGGCGCCGGGCCGGTCGCCGGCCAGCAGGCAGGCGTCGGCGAGGTCCTCGGCGTGGACGAACTGGTACCGGTTGTAGCCCCCGTCGAGGACGAACACCGGGGCGCCCTCGGCGACCAGCTCGAAGAGGATGGCCATGATCCCGAGGCGGCCGTGCCCGAGGATGGTCCGGGGCCGGACGATCGAGACGTCGAGGCCGGCGGCGGCCGCTTCGTGGCAGAGCACCTCGGCCTCGAGCTTCGCCCTGCCGTACGCCTCGAGCGGGCGGGGCGTGGTGTCCTCGACCACCGGGTTCGCCTCGGGGATCCCGAAGACGGCGCTGGACGACGTGGAGACGACCTTGGCCACGCGCTGCTCGCGGGCCGCCAGGAGCACGTTGGCGGTCCCCACCACGTTGACCGACCAGAACAGGTGGCGGTCCTTGGCCAGCGGGACCTGCGCGACGTTGTGCAGGACCAGGTCGGCGCCCTCGCTGGCCCGGCGGACGACCGCAAGGTCGCGCACGTCGCCCTCGATCGCCTCCACCGCGGCCCCGGGTCGGGGCTCGGGCGGGTTCAGGTCCAGCACCCGCACGCGGTCACCGCGGGCGAGGGCCCGGTCCACGAGGATGGTCCCGAAGTAGCCACTGCCCCCGGTGACGAGGACGGTGCGGCCGCTCACAGCGCCATCCCGCGCTCGAGGCACCACCGGATGCTGGCCCGCATGCCGCCGAGGAGGTCGGTCGGCGGCTCGTAGCCGAGCTCGGCCCGGGCCCGCCCTATGTCGCAGGCAATGGTGTCCTTCAGCTCGCCCAGCACGTGGACGGCCTGCAGGTACCGGCCTCGCCCCTGGAGGACGGTGTCGACCTTCTCGGCCACCACGCCGGCCAGCCGTGGGAGTCGTGGCTGACCGCCCGAGGTGGGGAGCCCCTCGGCCTCCAGCGCAGCACGCACCGTGGCCAGGATCGTTCGCATGTCGAGCGGATCGCCGTCCGCGATCCAGTAGGCCCGACCCGGAGCTGCCTTGGCCACCTCGGCTCGCAGCACCCCGTGGACGAGGTTGCCGGTGAAGACCATCGAGCGCCGGTTGGTCCCGTCCCCGATCAGCGGGAACCGGCCCCGGCGGACGGCCCGGAGCCACTGGGTCTGCCGGGCGGGCTGGAACGGGCCGTAGAACCACGGCGGCCTCAGGATCACCGCCTCGAGGTCGCCCCGCTCCTGGGCGGTCCGCACCAGCCCCTCGGCGTCCGCCTTCGAGCGTCCGTACCCGAGGTACGGGTTCATCGGGGAGTCCTCGGTGAACCGGTGGTCGGGGCCCGGGTTGGCGCCGAAGGGCGAGTTGGACGAGATGTGCACGAACCGGCCCGCACCGACCCGGCGGGCCTCGTCGAGGGCCAGCTGGGTGCCGCCGACGTTGACGTCGTGCAGCTCCCGCACCCGGCGCTCGGGGTGGATCACGGCGGCGGCGTGCACGACGGTGGCACCCGCCATCCCGTCGAGGAGCGCGGCCAGCGCGCTCGGGTCGCGCACGTCCCCGACGACCGTCTCGACGCTGGGGTGGACGACCCCGAGCAGCGCCGCCTCCTCGTCGGTCCGCACCAGGCACCGGACCCGCTCGCGCTCGGGAGCCACGGCACGGACGAGGTTCTGGCCGAGCCAGCCGGCGGCGCCGGTGATGGCGATGGCGGGCGGGCGCGGGACGTCGGTCGTCGGGTTCATCGTGCTCCTGCGGTCAGGTGGTGGCGAGGAAGTGGTCGGCGTTGCGGAGCGCGATCGTCATGATCGCCGCCTGCGGGTTCACGCCCGGAGCGTCGGCGAGGAGCGAGGCGTCGTTGACGGAGAGGCCCGCCACGTCCCACACCCGGCCGTACCCGTCGGTGCCGGCCCTGGACCGGTCGCTGCTCATCCGGATGCTCGAGGTCAGGTGGACGGTCATGAGGTTCGCCCGGGACCGGTCCACGGCATCCCACCACTGCACCAGCTCCGACGGGTGCCGCACGACCGCGCCGCCCTCGATCGAGGGGTACAGCTCGACGGCACCGGCGGCCAGGAGGGCTTCGCCGAGCAGGACCAGCCCGCGGGCCAGGCGGCTGAGGTCCGCCTCGGTGAGGCGGTAGGTGACGAGCGGGGCTCGCAGGCCGGGCACGGCGACGACCCGTCCGCCCAGGTCGCTGCGGATGGCGGCGTAGTAGACGAACACGTGCTCCCACGCCCGCATGGCGTCGCTGATCTCGGCGCCGCTGTCGGCGAGGGCCAGGGCCACGTGGCCCCGCCGGCTGGCCGAGCCGCCGATCGCCAGATGGGGGGAGAACTCGGTGATGCGGTGCATCGGGACGTCGTCGTGGTCGACCGGGTCCGGGAAGCGCGCCGCCACCTTGATGGTGGGGTGCATCTTCAGGCCCACGCCGATGCCCCGGCGGATCCCGCTGCGCTGCAGCAGGGCCGGGCTCTGGACCGCGCCGCCGCAGACGACCACGTGGTCGGCGTCGATGGTGAGGTCCTCGGAGGTGCCGTCGGGCCGGCGGTGGCGGGCGACGGCACCGGTCACCCTTCCCCCTTCGACGCGGAGCCGTCGGATCGCGGTGTCGGCGAGAACCTCGGCGCCCGCGGCCCGGGCTCGGGGCAGGAGGGTGCGCGACATCGTCTGCTTCGTGCCCCGCCCGCCCTCGTCGTAGGCGAAGGCACGGGGGAACTCCACCGACCGCCACCCGAGACGGGAAGCCCCCTCCTCGATGACCGACGAGGAGCGGGGCGCCGAGCCCGGCACCGAGTTGACGGGCACCAGCGCCTCGATGCGGTCGGCGTAGCGGTGGAGCGCCTCGGGGGTGAAGTCGTCCAGCCCGTAGGCGAGTCGCCACTCCTCGGCGAGCGCATCGGGGAGGCGGTGCCACAGCCCGCTGTTGACCTCGGTGCTGCCCCCGACGCACCGCCCCTCGGCGTAGGCGATCGGCGGGCTCCCCAGCGCGGCCGAGGAGCCGTGGTGCCGGTAGCTTCTCTCCATCTCGGCGAGGCTGAACGGCTCGAGGCTGCCCGGCTCGACCTCTGGCCCCTCCTCCACCACCAGCACCGAGCGACCCGCCTCGGCGAGGGTCAGCGCGGTGGTGGCGCCACCGGCTCCGGAGCCGACGACCAGCACCTCGGTCGACCGGCGGCTCACGCCTGGCTCCGAGGGTCGAGCTCCAGCTCGCCGAAGAGCACCAGCGACCGGAACAGGCGCGGGTAGGAGCGCAGGAGGGAGATCGGGCTGCGGTCCAGCCAGGCCAGGAGGCCGTGGAGGTGGGATGGGCGACGGACGGCGGCCCAGGCCGAGAAGAGCACGGACTCGGCCATCACCCCGAGCCGGAGCACGTCGGACATCTCGGCCAGCGTCCCCTCGACCCACGCTTCGACGGCTCGGCGGTGGTCCGGGTCGTCGGTGGTGGTGAGGTCGGCGACGACCCGGCGCTCGATCGCAAGCATGGAGGGACGATCTTACCGAGCGACCGGGATCACGAAGCCAGGGGCGGTGCGTGCCCTAGGTACACGCCTGCGGCGAACACCGCCGCCCACAGCACCGCCAGCACCTGGAGGAGGCGATCCTCCAACAGGATCTCCTCCGGTCCCCGCACCCGCTCGTGCTCGAGGATCAGGGCGTAGCGCAGCACCACCAGCACGAACGGGACGATCGAGAGCTGGAACCACGGCACCGAGCTGTCGGTCAGGTCTGCCTTCTCGAAGGCCCACAGGCAGTAGGCGAGCAGGGTGACGCCCGACGCCACCGACCGCACGTAGAGCAGGAAGCCCGGCGTGTAGCCGGCCAGCGCGCTGCGGTGGTTCTCGGCGTCGTCGAGACCCAGCTCGGTGGACCGCTTCCCGGCGACGATGAAGAGGGCTCCGAAGGAGGCCACGATGAGGTACCAGTCCGACAGCGGGATGTCGGTGCCCACCACGCCCGCCACCGCCCGGATCACGAAGAACGAGGTGATCATGGCGATGTCCACCACGGGGATGTGCTTCAGCCAGAGCGTGTAGGCCGACGACAGGACCACGTACAGGGCCGTGATGGCCGACGCCTCCCAGTGCCCGACGACGAGCCCGAGGCCGATCCCGGCGGCCAGCAGCGCCAGCCCCACGCCCCGAGCCCGCCCCACGGACACCTGGCCCGAGGCGACGGGACGGAACCGCTTCGTGGGATGGAGGCGATCGGCCTCGGCGTCAGCGGCATCGTTGAGGCAGTAGGTGCCGCTGGCCGCGAGGCAGAAGGAGATCGCCACGACCAGCGCCCGCCCGAGGTAGGGGGACTCGTCGAGCACCCCCGCGGCCGCCGGAGCGGCCAGCACGAGGCCGTTCTTGATCCACTGCCGAGGTCGGAGGAGCCTGACGAGCGACGGCAGTCGACCCCCTCCGCTCGACCCGGCCGGGCGCTCGGGATCCCGGTGCAGGGGCACGCCCAGCTGTTGGGTCACGGAGCGATGGTAACCAGAGGTCCGGCCGCCCTTGGCTACCCTCCTGCGCCATGCCGGGTCGCCTGTCCACCTCTCGGTCCGGGTGGTGGCCTGCGCTCGCCGTGCTCGCCGCCTCGGCCCCTCCCGCCTACGGGCTCTGGCGGATCCAGGGGACCCCGATGGAAGAGGGGTTCATGCTCGTCTTCCCCGAGATGGTCCTCGAGGGCAAGGTGCCCAACCGGGACTTCCTCCACCTGTACGGACCGGGCAGCCTCTGGGTCCTCGCCGCCGTCTACGGCGTGTTCGGGGTGAGCCTCGAGGTGCAGCGCCTCGTCGGGTTCCTGCAGCACCTCCTCGTGGGCCTGGGTGTCGCCCGGCTGCTCCGACCGTGGGGGCCGATCGTGGCCGGCGGCGGCGGAGCGCTCGCACTGCTGATCGTGATCACCCCGAGCGGCCTCAGCGCGATGGCCTGGGTGGGCGGGGTCGGCCTCGCCACCTGGGCGGTCGCGATGGCGGTCGAAGGGCTCGACGCCACCGACGACCGCACCCGGCAGCAGCGACTCCTGCTCGCCGGCCTGCTCGCCGGCGCCGCTCTCCTGTACCGGCTCGACCTCGTGCTCGCCCTCGGGGCCGCCGGACTGGTGGTGGCCACCGGCCTGGACCGTCGCGGAAGGGTCCGGCTCCTCACCGCGACCGTGGTCGGCTGCTCGCCCTACCTGGTCCACCTCGCCACGGCTGGGCCGGGGGCAGCGATCCGCGGGCTGCTGGTCGAGCCGGTGTTCGAGCTGCGGGGCGGTCGCCACCTCCCCCTCCCGCCCAGCACGGACCGCTTCGACGGCTTCCTGCAGGGTGCTGGCGCCCTCGACCAGCCCCCGTGGCCGCTGCCCGCCCCCAGCGGACCCCGCCAGCTGTGGCTCTGGTGCTTCGCGCTCGCCGGCGTCGGCCTCGTGCTCGTCATCGCAGGGATCGTGCGCGTCAGGCGCGACGGCGACCGCCGGATGCTCGCCATCGCCGCCCTCACCGTGGGCCTGTTCCCGCAGGCCTTCCAACGTCCCGACTCCACCCACCTGGCGTGGGTCTCGTGCGTCGCGTTCGCCGTCCTGCCCGCCGCGCTGCTCGAGCTGAGAGCCGCCTGGCTCCACCAGGACGGTCGCCGGCCCGGCCTCGCAGTCGGCGCAGTCGCGGCACCCGTGGCCCTGCTTCTCGTCGTGGCGCCCCACTTCACGTTCCGCTCCTACGCCGAAGCCACCGCCCAGTCCTTCGGACGACGGGTCACCGAAGGGGTGATCGAGCACGACGGACGGCGCTTCCCCTACAAGCGGCCCGACGCAGTGGCGGCCGTGAACGAGATGCTGCCGATCGTCGACCGGCTCACCGAGCCGGGCGACCGGTTGATCGTGGGTCCGGGTGACCTGCGCAAGACCCCCTACAGCGAGGCGTTCCTGTACTACCTCCTCCCCGACCTCGAGGTCGGCACCCGCTACGTCGAGATGGACCCGGGCGTCGCCAACGCTCCCGATTCGGGCCTCGCCGACGAGCTCCGAGCCGCGGACGTGGTGATCCTCTCCACGATCCAGGACGACTGGAACGAGCCCAACGACTCGCGCCTCTTCGGACCCGACGAGCCCAACGAGGTCCTCCGGGAGGAGTTCTGCCTCGTCCAGGAGTTCGGTCCCGGTCCCTTTGATCCCGAACGCGGCTTGTACGAGCTCTACCTCCGCTGCTGAGTTCGCGGCGGGCCAGCACCCCCTGGGTAGTGTCGCCCCGGTGCGCACCCTGGTGGTCACGCCCACCTACGACGAAGCCCTGAACATCGTGGAGATGCTGACCCGCGTCCGGGCGGCCGTCCCCGACGCCGACGTCCTCGTGGTGGACGACAACAGCCCCGACGGCACGGCCGAGCTGGCCCGGGCCGCGGCCGCCGAGCTCGGCCAGATCGACGTCCTCGTGCGGGAGAAGAAGGACGGGCTCGGCAACGCCTACCGCGCCGGCTTCCGCGTGGGGCTGGACCGGGGCTACGACCGGCTCGTCCAGATCGACGCCGACCTCTCGCACGACCCGGCGGCCCTCCCGTCCCTCCTCGCCGAGCTCGACGCGGGAGCGGCGGCCGTCATCGGGTCGCGCTACGTGCCCGGCGGCTCCATCCCCCACTGGCCCTGGCACCGCCGCGCCCTCTCCCGCTGGGGGAACCGCTACGCGTGCGCGGCGCTCGGGCTGAAGGCGCGCGACGCCACCGCCGGCTACCGGGCCTACGACGCCGCCACCCTCGAGGCCATCGACGTGTTCTCCACGCGAGCGAAGGGCTACGGCTTCCAGATCGAGACCGCCTACCGGATCTCCCGCGCCGGCCATGCCCTGGCCGAGGTCCCGATCGAGTTCACCGACCGGGTCCGTGGGCACTCGAAGATGTCGCTCGCGGTGATGGTGGAGGAGCTGGGCCTCGTGACGTGGTGGGGGCTGCGCGATCGCGTCCGACGCCTCCTCCGCCTCCCGCCGGTGCGGCCGTGACCCCGAGCGCCGAGACGCTGGCCAAGATCGGGGACCTCGCCGCGGGTGCGGGGATCCGCCGGGTCCACCTCCTCTCCTGGCGGGACCTCGAGGACGTGGAGGCGGGCGGGTCCGAGGTCCACGCCGCCGAGCTGGCCCGGCACTGGGCCGCGGCGGGCCTCGAGGTCACGTGGCGCTCGTCGTACGCCTCCGGTCACCCCACCGAGGCGATGCGAGACGGCTATCGGGTGATCCGCCGCGCCGGGCGCTACCTCGTGTTCCCCCGCGCCGCGCTCTCCGAGCTGGTCGGCCGCCACGGCCCCTCCGACGCGCTGCTCGAGATCTGGAACGGCATGCCGTTCTTCTCGCCCCTCTGGTACCGGGGCCCCCGGGCCGTCATGCTCCACCACGTCCACGCCGAGATGTGGCAGATGGTCCTCGGCAACGACAACCCGATGCTGGCCCGCCTCGGGGACGCGATCGAACGGCGGATCGCACCCCCGCTCTACCGGCGATCCAGGATCGTGACCCCCTCCGAGTCGGCGAGGGACGAGATCGTCTCGATGCTGCGCATCCCGCGAGGACAGGTCGACGTGGTGCACAACGGGATCGCTGAGGTGTTCACCCCCGGCACCACCAAGACGCCGCACCCGAGCGTGCTCGTCGTCGGGCGGCTCGTCCCCGTGAAGCGCCACGACCTGATGGTGCGGGCCGCCGCTCTCGCTCGAAGCGAGGTGCCGGGCCTCACGCTCACCATCGTCGGCGAGGGCTACGAGCGCGAGCACGTCCAGTCGGTCGTGGAGCACCTCGGCGCGCAGGACTGGGTGGAGCTGACCGGCCACCTCCGGGAGGACGAGCTCGTCGACCGCTACCGGCAGGCCTGGGTCGTCTCCTCGGCCTCGGCCCGCGAGGGGTGGGGCCTGTCGCTCACCGAAGCAGCCGCCTGCGGCACCCCGGCGGTGGCCACCCGGATCGCGGGGCACCGCGACGCCGTCCGGGACGGCGACAGCGGCCTCCTCACCGACGGGACCGCCGACGCGCTCGCCGCCGGCCTGGTGCGCATCCTGCAGGACGCCGCCCTCCGGGACCGGCTGCGGGCCGGCGCGCTCACTCGGGCGGCGGAGCTCTCGTGGGAGCGCACGGCGCTCGGCGTGATGCGCGTGCTGGCCCGTCAGGCGGCCGAGCGCCACCGTTGAGCGAGCGCCTCCGCCGAGCCGGCCCGCACCTGGCCTACGCGGCGCTGTGCTACCTGCCGCTCCTCGCCACCGCCCCGGGACAGGTGGTCGCCGACACCAAGAGCTACCTGTACCTGGACCCGGGACGGCTCCTCGGACGGGCGTGGTCGATGTGGGACCCGCACGTGGGGCTCGGCACGGTCACCCACCAGAACATCGGGTTCCTGTGGCCGATGGGGCCCTACTACTGGCTCCTCGAGCAGGTCGGGCTCCCGGACTGGGTGGCGCAGCGGCTCTGGCTGGGCTCGATCATGCTCCTGGCCGGGTTGGGGGCCGGGTTCCTCGTCCGCACCCTCGGCTGGCGAGGGCCGGCGGTGGCGGTGGCCACCTGTGCCTACGGGCTGAGCCCCTACCTGCTCACGATCTCGGTGCGGATCTCGGCCATCCTGCTCCCCTTCGTCGCGCTGCCCTGGCTGGTGGCGCTGGCGCTGCGAGCCACCCGAACGGGCTCCTGGCGGCACCCCGCCGCCTTCGCGCTCGTGGTGGCCTCGGCCGGCACCAGCAACGCCACCTCGATCCTCCTCGTGGGCGTCGGGGTGGCGCTGTGGGTGGTGTGGGCCCCGCTCGCCGGCTTCGCCCCCCTCGGGGAGGTGGTCCGTGCGGTCGGGCGCATCGGGCTCCTCACCCTCGTCATCAACGCATGGTGGATCGCCGGGCTGTCGGTCCAGGCCAGCCACGGCGTGCCCGTCCTGCGCTACACCGAGTCCGTCGAGGTGACCGCGGCCGCCTCCGCCGCGCAGGAGGTCCTCCGAGGGCTCGGCTACTGGTTCTTCTACGGCGACGATGCCCGCGGCCCGTGGGTCGGCCCCAGCACGCCGTACCAGACCGACCCGTGGCTGGTGGCGGCCACCTTCGCGGTCCCCGTGCTGGGGATCCTCGGGCTGGCGACGACCCGCTGGCGCCACCGCACCTACGCCGTCGGCCTGCTCGTGGTCGGCCTGGCGCTGGCCGTGGGGGTCCACCCGTACGACTCCCCGAGCCCCTTCGGCCGGGTGCTGCGGGCCTTCCTCCACCTCGACGTCGGCATGGCGATGCGCAGCATGCCCCGCGCCGCCCCCCTCGTGGTGCTAGCCCTCGCCGTGGGCGTGGCGGCCGGGGTGCGGGCCCTCGCCGCTCGCCGGCCCCGCGCTGGCCTCCCGGTGGCCGTCGTGGTGGTCGCCCTGGTCGTGGCCAGCCTCCCGCCGCTGTGGCAGCGCGGGTTCGCCCCGGAGAACCTGCGCCGGCCCGAGGACCTTCCCGCCCACTGGATCGCCGCCGGGCGGATCCTGGACGAGCGCGACGACGGCACCCGCGTGCTGGAGGTCCCGGGCACCGACTTCACGTCGTACCGCTGGGGGGTCACCCTGGATCCGGTCACACCCGGGGTGACCGATCGACCGATGGTGGCCCGAGAGCTCGTCCCCCAGGGCTCGGCCGCCGGCTGGAACCTCCTCAAGGCCCTCGACGGCCGCTTCCAGGCGAACCTCGGCGAACCGGCCGCCCTCGCTCCGGTGGCCCGGCTCCTGCGGGCGGGCGACCTCATCGTCCGCTCCGACCTCGCCTTCGAGCACTACGACACCCCCCGGCCCCGGCTCTTCTGGCAGCAGGTCCTGGCGGCGCCCGGGCTCGGAGACCCCTTGGTGCTCGGCGCCGCGGTGCCCAACGAGGCGGAGGAGCCCGCCCCGATGGTCGACGAGCTGACCCTCGCCACAGACCGCGGCCTGCCCGACCCTCCCCCGGTGGCGATCTTCCCCGTCCGGCGGACCCCGGGCATCGTGTCGACGAAGCCGGTGGAGGCTCCGGTGGTGGTGGCGGGGGACGGCGAGGGCCTCGTGGACCTGGCTGCGGCCGGCCTGATCGACGGGACCGAGCTGGTCCGCTACAGCGCCTCGCTCACCGACGCCGAGCTGGACCAGGCCCTGGAGGACGGCGCCGTGCTCGTCGTGACCGACACCAACCGGCGGCGCGGCGAGCGCTGGGGGAACGTGCGGTTCACCAACGGCTACACCGAGCGCGCCGGCGAGGCGGCGCTGCGCCTCGACCGCAGCGACGCCCGCCTCCCGGTCTTCCCCGACGCAGGTGACGACGCCCGCACCGTGGCCGTCCACCGAGGTGGCATCCGAGCCGACGCCACGTCCTACGGCGTCCGCAACGAGCTCCTGCCCGAGCACCGCCCCGCGTCCGCGGTGGACGGCGACCCCGCCACCGCGTGGCGAACGGCCGAGAACGACCCGTCGGCCGGCGAGCGCCTCGTGCTCACGCTCGACGAGCCGACACGACCGGGCACGGTGACCTTCCTCGCTCCCACGTGGCGGATCAACCGCTGGGTCACCCAGGTCGAGCTCCGCTTCGACGGCCGCGACCCGATGGTGGTCGACCTGGACGAGCGATCCCGGAGCGCCCCCGGGCAGGTCGTCGACGTCGGCGACCGTCGCTTCCGGGAGCTGAGCGTGGAGATCCTCGCCGACAGCGCCGGCCCGCAGGGGCGCTACGGCGGCCTCACGAGCACGGGGTTCGCCGAGGTGGTGATCGGTGACGGCTCGCTCGTCCTCGACGAGCTGGTGCGCCCACCCGTCGACCTCCTCGAGCGGGTGGGTTCGCGCTCGGGCCACCCCTTGGCCCTCGTGCTGACCCGGCTGCGGGCGGCCCCCACCGACGTGGAGCGCCTCGACGAGGAGCGGGCCCTCGCCCGGATCCTGACCCTCCCGGCCGCCCGCCAGCTGTCGCTGACCGGCACCGCCCGGCTCTCGGCGCGCGCGCCGAGCGCCGTCGTCGATGCGCTCCTCGGCCGCGATCCCGGCCTCGAGCCCGTGGCCACCGCCTCCTCCGTGCTCCCGGCCCTCACCGCGCGGCCGGACGCCGCCCTGGACGGCGACCCCTCGACCGGCTGGACGGCCGCCTACGGCGACCAGGTCGGCCAGTGGCTCGAGGTCCGCTCCCCGCAGCCGATCGCCCTCGGGGGGATCGGGCTCCAGGTCCAGGTCGACGAGCAGCACTCGGTGCCCACGCGGGTGGCCGTCGAGGTCGACGGCGAGCGGGTGGCCACCGTCGACCTGGACGTCCCTGAGGGTCCGGTGACCCTGGGCGAGGTGGCGGAGAGCGAGGTGGAGCTGCCCGACGGCCTCCGGGGCTCCCGGGTCCGCATCGTCGTCGAGGAGGTCGACGCGGCCGAGACCACCGACTGGGGCAGCCGCGCCATCCGCACGCTGCCGGTGTCCATCGCGGAGGTCGAGGTCGGCGGCCTGTCGCTGGCCGCGCCCACCGGGGCGTTCACCACCGGGTGCCGCCGCGACCTCCTCACGCTCGACGGCCGTGCCGTGGCCGTCGAGGTCACCGGCCCCGCCGAGGGCGCCGCGCAGGGGGCGGCGCTGTCGATCCGCACCTGCGACGGACCGCTCGACCTCGGGCCGGGCGAGCACGTCCTGCGCGCGGCGCCGGGCATCGAGACCGGCGTGGACCTCGATCGGCTGGTGCTCGCATCGGGCGTCGACGGCACAGCGGTGGTCCCCGACGGCACCCTTCGCGGGCTCCTCCCGAGGACCAAGGGCCCGTCTCCCGAGGTCACCGTGCTGGAGGAGGACCTCGACCGGGTCCGACTGCGGGTGTCGGGGGCGACACCCGGCGAGGAGCTCTGGGTCGTGCTCGGCCAGAGCCGCAGCGACGGCTGGCGCGCCACGCTCGACGGCCAGGACCTCGGGACCAGCCGCCTCGTCGACGGCTTCGCCAACGGGTGGCGGGTGCGGGCCGAGCGAACCGAACTCGAGGTCGACCTCCGCTTCGTCCCGCAGCGCCGCGTCGACCTGGCGCTGTGGCTCTCCCTCGTCGCCGCCCTGGCCTGCGTCGGCCTCCTCGTGCGCCGACCCCGCCGTCCGTGGCCCGCCGTGGCGCCGGCGCCCGAACGGGTCGACGTCCTCACCTCCGCCGCCCGGCCGGTGCGCCTGGCCTCTGGCGATCGCGCCATCCTCACCGCCACCGCCGGGCTGGTCGGCCTCGCCCTCGCCGGGCCCGGCGTGGCGGTGGCGGTCGCCGGGGTGGCCGTCGTCGCCACCAGCCGCCTGCCGTGGTGGGTGGCGGGAGCGGTCCCGCCGCTGGCCATGGCCGCCAGCGGCGCCTACGTCGTCGCCGCCATCGTGCGACGCCACCCCCGCCCGGGCCTGGAGTGGGTCACCGAGCTCCCCCACGCCCACCCGCTCGCGTGGTTCGCCGTGCTCTCGCTCCTCACCGCCACGATGGTGGCTGCCTGGCGGGACCGCCGTCGCTAGGGTCGGCCCCGTGCCCGATCCGGTCGTCCTCGTCCACGGCTTCGCCACCTCGAGCGCTCGCACCTGGGGTGACAACGGCTGGCTCGACCTCCTCGCCGACGCCGGACGGGAGGTGGTGGCGGTCGACCTCCTCGGCCACGGCGACGCCGACAAGCCCCACGATCCGGCCGCCTACGCCGCCCTCGAGGACCACGTGCTCGACCGGCTCCCGGTGGGACGGGTGGACGGCATCGGCTTCTCCCTCGGGGCCCGCGTGCTGCTCACCCTGGCCAGCGACCACCCGGACCGGTTCGGCCGGCTCGTCCTCACCGGCGTGGGAGCCAACCTCCTCCGCAGCGAAGGCAGCGACCTCGTGATCCGGGCGCTCGAGGGCCACGGCGACCCCGCCAACCCCGTCGTCCAGTACTTCGTCGGCCTCGCCCAGCAACCGGGGGTCGACCGCGAGGCGCTGGTGGCCTGCCTCCGCTCCCCCCGCCCGGCGCTCACCCCCGAACGGCTGGCCCGGGTCGAGCTGCCCGTCCGCGTCGTGATCGGGGACCAGGACTTCGCTGGACCGGGTGAGCCCCTCGTCGATGCGCTCCCCGACGCGGACCTCGTGACGCTGCGGGGCGTGGACCACTTCGCCACCCCGAAGGACTTCGGTGCCATCGACGCCGCCCTCGACTTCCTCGGGGCCGGCCTCTGACCGCGATGCGGCGCGACTTCGTCCTCGGGGTGGACCTCGACGGAGTGTGCGGCGACTACACCGCCGCCTTCCGGGCGGTCGTGGCCGAGGACCGCGGGATCGACCCGGCCAGCCTCCCCGAGGACCGCTCGTGGGACTTCCGCGAGTGGGGCATCGAGACCCCGGCCGAGTTCGACCGTCTCCACAAGCGGGCCGTGCTGGACCACCGGATCTTCCGCGAGATGCCGGCCTTCCCCGGAGCCGCGGAGGCCCTGTGGCGGCTCTCGGACGCCGGCGTGTGGATCCGGATCATCACCCACCGCCTCTTCACGAACTGGGGTCACGCCACCGCCGTGGCCGACACGGTGGCCTGGCTGGACCACCACGGCATCCCCTACCGGGACATCTGCTTCCTCGGCGCCAAGCCCGAGGTGGAGGCCCACTGCTACGTCGACGACGCCGCTCACAACGTGGAGGCGCTGCGGGCGGCCGGCAACCACGTGATCGTGTTCGACGCCCCCTACAACCGGGCCGTGGACGGTCCGCGGGCCCGCACGTGGCCGGAGGTCGAGGCACTGGTGCTGGAGCGGGCGGCGTCGCTCGGGTTCGTGCTCCAGGCCCCACTGCCAGGGCTGGACGAGGGCGCGGCCCGGCTCATCCGCCACCTCGGCCTCGAGCCGCCCGAGGGCACCACCACGCGCCCCTAGGCGAGGGGCTGGGCGCCGGGGCGCACCGGGGCGCCGCCGGCGGCCGCCGACCGGTAGACGGCGTCGACCACCTCGTGGGCCCGCACCGCCGTGCGCAGGTCCGGGTGGGGGCCGGGCACCCCGCGGGCCACCGCCTCGACGAACCCCCGATCCTGGTTGGGGTAGGTACCGCCGTGGCGCTCGGTGACCGCGGCGAAGAGCGCCTCCCCCTCGAGCGACCCGTGCTCGCCGTCGGGTCGGGTCCAGGTGACCGGGCCGACGAGGTCGTGCTCCATGCTGAAGAAGGCCCGCTCGCAGATGACCTCCAGGCGCCGCAACGACGGGCGCTCGAGCAGCTGGTGCCACACGCTGGTCAGGCTGCCGTGGGCCCCCGACTCGAAGGACAGGAGCGCCACGACGGTGTCCTCGATGCCGGGGTGGTCGTGGAAGGTGGCTGACCGGGCGCTCACCGACGCCACCGGGCCGAGGAGCCACTCGAGGGCGTCGACGTCGTGGATCGAGTGCTCGAGCATCGTGCCCGCCCCGGCCCGCTCCACGTCGCCCCGCCACGTGGAGCCGTACATGCCCTGGACGGGGAGGAACTGGTCGTCTCGGAGCACGACCGCCTGGACCCGGCCGTTGCGGTGATCGGCGAGCTGGTGCTCGAGCTCGAGGAGCGCGGGGCTGCTCCTCAGCACCAGCCCGACCTGGTTGATCACGCCGGCCGCCTCGACGGCCGCCGCCATGGCCCGTGCCGCCTCCACGGTGGTCGCCAGCGGCTTCTCGCAGAACACGGGCAGGCCCCGCCCGACGGCCGCCTCGACCAGCCGGGGGTGCTCACTCGTCCACGTGCACACGTAGACGGCGTCGGACCCGTCGAGCACGGCCTCCTCGCTGTCCACGGCCCTGGCCCCGGATGCCTCGGCGAAGGCGGCCGCCCGGTCTGGGTCGGGGTCGAACACGGCCACCACCTCGTGGTCGACGCCGGATCGGCGAAGGCTCTTGCCGTGGTAGGTGGCGATGAGCCCGGCCCCGAGGAACCCCACCCGAACCGTCATCGTCGTCCTCCTCGCCACGGGGCGCCGACCCGGGCCACGACCTCCCGCCGCCCAGGGCTGAGGGTGGTCAGGTCGAGGGGGTGCAGGTCGAGGGCGGCCACCGAGGGGAACCTACGTGTCCTGGACGATGAGCCCGCCGTCCACCGGGATGATCGCCCCGTTGAGGTAGGACGCCGCGGGCAGCACCAGCGACAGGGTGATCTGGGCCACCTCCTCCGGGTCGCCGTAGCGGCGCAGCGGGACTCGTCGACGGGCGAAGCGCTCCTTGGCCTCGTCGGGAATGCCGGCGGTCATGCCGGTGCGGATCGGACCCGGGCAGATGCAGTTGACCGTGACGCCGGTGGGGCCCAGCTCCACGGCGAGGGACCGGGTGAGCCCGACGACCCCGTGCTTGGTGGCCGTGTACGGCGACAGGTAGGCGGTGGCGCCCAGGCCCTCGGTCGAGGCCACGTTCACGATCCGGCCCCGGCCCTCCCGTCGCAGATCCGCCAGGCAGGCCCGGATCGTGCGCGTGTAGGCGGTGAGGTTCACCGCCAGGGTGGCGGCCCAGGCCTCCTCGTAGCCCTCAGCGTCGATGGGCGCGGGGAGGCTCACACCGGCGTTGTTCACGAGGACGTCCACCGGGCCGAGCACATCACGCGCCTCGACCAGCGCAGCATCGGTGGCGACGCCGTCGGCGAGGTCGACCGCGACCGCGTGGGCCCGACCTCCCGCATCGGCGATCTCGTCGGCGACCGTCTGCACGCCGTCGGCGTCGCGGTCGAGGATCGCCACCGCCGCCCCCTCGTCGGCGAGCAGGTGCGCGGTGGCCCGCCCCATGCCACCGGCGGCGCCGGTCACCACGGCGACCTGCCCGGCGATCGATCGGCTGAGTCGCGTCAGTCGAGCCATGGACCGACGGTAGACGCGCCACGGAGGGGGTCGACGCCCGGTAGACCGGGCCCGGTGGACGAGGTCCTGACGCTGACCTGGGCGCTGGTGCTCACCTGCCTGGCCGCCGTGCCGCTGGGCCTCACGATCTGGGCGCTGCTCGACGCCGCCCGGCGACCGGAGTGGGCGTGGGCCCTGACGAGCCGACGGCGCGTGGTGTGGATGGTGGTGATCATGTTCTCGGCCCTGACCGTGGTCGGCGGGATGGCCGTGTCGGTCTGGTACCTGACCCGCGTCCGACCCCACCTGGCGTCGGTGGAGTCGGGTGTCTGACGTCGGGTCGTCGCAGGAGGGCCCTAGGGACCGGTGACGGCCGGCGGCGGAGGCCCGTACCGGCCCCGCACGAAGTCGACCAGCGCCCTCACCCGGGCCGTCGGCGACCAGTAGGGCCCCCGCCGGGCCGGCACCAGGAGGCCACCCAGGAGCTGGCCGACGGCCATGAGCCAGCGGATCGTGGCGTGGTAGCGACCCGAGTGCTCCTTGACGAGGAGGAGGGTGTTGCGGAGCTGCAGGTAGTCGACGGTGGGCTTGCCGGTGGCCATGTCCGGGTTGACCACGATGGCCCCCCGGACGAGGCCCGTCTCCCACCCGGCGGCCTTCGCCCGGAGGGCGAGGTCGGCCTCCTCGCAGTAGGCGAAGTAGCGCTCGTCGAAGAGCCCGACCTCGGTCAGGAGGTCCCGGTGGGCCAGCATCAGGGTGCCATGGGGGTGACCGGCCGGCTCCCAGCCCTCGGACACCGTGGCGGGGGCGAGGATGCCGCCGAAGTAGGGGTCGACCACGGGGACGGCGCCGTCGCCGAAGTCGGCCGACACCAGCCCGGCTCGGGGGCGGGCGTCGGCGCTGGCCACCATCCGGGCCAGGCAGTCCGGGGCCGGTTCGGCGTCGTGGGGGGCGAGGCCGATCCACCGGCTGTCGCCTGGGCAGGGGTAGGCGAGGACGTGGCGGTACCCGGCGTTGGCGCCGGGGCCGAAGCCCTGGTTCTCGGGCAGCTCGACCAGCTCGACGCCCTCGGGCAGTCCGGCTCGCAGCTGCGCCCGGGCCTCGTACCGGGAGCCGTTGTCGACCACGACGACCCGCACCCCGCCCGGGAGGTCCTGGGCGAGGAAGCGCTCGACGGTGGGGACGATGCGCTCCGGACGGTTCCAGTGGAGGATGACGACCGGCAGCACCGCGCCATCCTGGTCGGGCCCGCGGGCGCCGGGCCAGCCGGGCCGGGGCTCAGGCCAGGAGCGCGCCCTGGAGCTCGGCTCTCAGGGCCGGGGTGAGCACCATCCCGGCCCGGTCGGCGAACACCGCCATCTCGTAGCCCACGAGACCGATGTCGCACCCGGCGGTGGCCACGACGGCGAGGGCCGAGCCGTCGCTGATGCCGCTGACGAGCAGGAACGCCTGCTCCATCTCCACGATCACCTCGTTGACCCGGCCGCCCCCGAAGCGCCCGGCCGCCCCGTAGGCGAGGCCCATGAGGCCTGAGGCCACGGCCGAGAAGCGCTCCGCGGACTCCCGGTCGAGGTTCTCCGACACGGCCATCGGAAGGCCGTCGGCCGAGAACACCACGGCCTCGGTGACGCCGGGGACCTGGGCCACGAGGTTGTTCAGGAGCCAGCCGAGGTTCTGGGCCTCGGCGCTGAGCGTGCGGGTCTGGTTCATGGGCGCTCTTCCTCTTGGGTGGGTGCGGTGGGTGGGGTGGGTGCGGTGGGTTGGGAGCTGGTGCCGGCGGCGACCCCGTCGGAGCCGAGCCGGGCGGCATCCCGCCCCGAGCGGTAGCGCGACAGCAGGGCGCGCACCTCGTCGGGCGACCGACGGACCGCCGGCCCGCCGTCGTCGCGAGGGACGAAGGCCTCGGCGTGAGCTCCTGGGGTGCGACGAGGCAGCCCCGAGCCCGTGCCGATCGGTGCGGCCTCGGCCGGGGTGGGCGCGGCAGCGCCGGTCGGGCCGGGCACCGGGCCCTCGACGAGCGAGGGCGCGGCCGGCCCCTCGAGGAGCGCGCCCAGGTCTGACTCGATGGCCGCCGGCGACGGGATGGCATCGCGCAGGTGGGCCGGCCGGTCGCCCGGGCCGACTGGCGGGGCGGCCGCGGCGGCCGCGGCGGCCGCGGGGCGCGGGTGGCGTCGCCCGCCCCCGGGGGCCGCCTCCACCTCGTCCTCGACGATCAGCGAGCGGGGCAGCACCACGTAGGCCGTGGTCCCGACCTCACCCCGGCGGAGCCGCAGCGTGATCCCGTGGCGGGCGGCCAGGCGGGCCGCCACCAGGCAGCCGAGGGACCGGGAGAGGGCGAGCCCGGTGACCGGCGGGTCGGCGAGGAGCGCGTTCAGGGCCTCCAGCTGCTCGTCAGCCATGCCGATGCCCTCGTCGCCGATCATCAGCTGGTAGCTGCCACCGGTGCGGGCGCCCTCCACCCGCACCCGCGTCGTCGGGGGCGAGAAGCTGGTGGCGTTCTCGAGGAGCTCGGCCAGGATGTGCGCCACGTCGCTCACCGCGTGGCCCTGCACGACCGACGGCGCCAGGTCACCGAGGTCGACCCGGTGGAACTGCTCGACCTCGGACAGCGCGGCCCGCACCACGTCGGTCACGCCCAGCGGACGGCTGCGCCGCGGACCGGCCTCGGCCCCTGCCAGCACCAGGAGGCTCTCGGCGTTGCGTCGCATGCGGGTGGCGAGGTGGTCGAGCTGGTAGAGGTGCTCCAGCGCGTCAGGGTCCTGCTCCTCGGCCTCGAGCCCGTCGAGCAGGCGGATCTGGCGCTCGATGAGGGCCTGGTTCCGGCGGGCCAGGTTGACGTACAGGTCGCTGATGCCCTTGCGGAGGAGCGTCGACTGCTCGGCGGCCACGGTCACCGCCACGGACTGCACCTCGTTGAAGGCCCGGCTCAGCCGGCCCAGCTCGTCTCGGCCGTCGACGTCCAGCGGCTCGGCGGTGGCCGCCAGGTAGCGCTCGTCGTCGTCGGTGGGGTGGCGGAGCGCCTCGACCAGCTGCGGGAGTCGCTCCCCGGCCAGCTCGTCGGCGGCGTCGGTCAGGCGGCGCAGCGGGTGGGTGATGGACCGGGCGGCCACGACGGCGAGCAGGAGGGCGGCCAGGAAGCCGCTGGCCATGAGCCCCGCGTAGAGGGTGCTCTCCCGCCGGGCGTCGGCCCCCAGGGCGTCGACGGCGATGACCGCCTCTTCGGTGCGGGCCGACTCCACCGCCCGCAGGATCTGCTGCCGGTCGCGGGAGGACTGCTGCCAGTCGCCCAGGTCCCCGACGCCCCTGATGGCCGCGCCGGCCACGAGCCCGTCCACCGCTCGGCCGACGTCGGTCACCGCGCCCCGTTGGATCTCGGCCCGAGCAGCCACCGGATCGCCACGGTGTGCGGCGAGGTAGGCCGTGCGGTAGGCCAGCTCGTCGGCCCGCAGGTCGGCCAGGATGCCCTCCTGGTCGCCACGGAGCTCACCCCACACCACCGCGGCCGCCACCTGGGCCGCCTGGGCCGAGGCCGCCTCCTTGCTGCGGCCCACGAGCGCAGCGGCGAGCAGGCCGCCCCCTCCGGCGGCGTCGGCCGCGGTGCTGTACGCCTCCTGCAGGCGCAGGAGCGGGTCGATGACGGCCGCGTAGGGGTCGAACCACGGGACGATCGACTGCGCGGCGTCCATCTCGGCCCGCACGGCCGGGAGGCGCTCCAGGGCGGTGCGGGCCAGGTCCGCCGCGGCGTCGTCCGGAGCCCGCGGCAGCGCCGCAGCGATCGGCCGGAGGGCCGTGTCCACGAGGGTCCGCTGGGCGTCGAGCGACGCCGCCACCTCGTCGACCGCTCCGGCCCGTGCCGCGGCAGCGAGGAGCCGCTCGGTCTGGAGCGCGTCCACGGCGACGGCCACCTCGGCGGCATGGCCGGCCAGCTCCCCGGCCCGGTCGGCCACCCGGGCATCGGCGCGGCGCTGCGACAGCTCAGGCACCGCCACGAGGGCCAAGAGCGCGAGCGGCACGGCGATGACGACCATGAGCCGGGTCCGCACCCGCAGGCTCCTCAGCATCGTGGCACCTCCCACCCTCGACGACCGGCCGATCGACCCCTGGGTTGTGTCGGCGGTCACAAGCGGGACCTTGAGTCGGTCCTCGGCCTGGCACGCTGTGGGCCATGACCGATCGCCACGTCCTCGGCACTCCGGCCGGGCGCGCCGCCGCCCGGGCGCTCATGGCCTTCATCGACGCCTCCCCGTCGCCGTTCCACGCCTGCGCCACCGCCGCTCGGCGGCTCGAGGAGGCCGGCTTCAGCCGGGTCGACGAGCGCGACAGCTGGACCACCGGCACCGGGTACCACTACCTCCAGCGGGGCGGGAGCCTGGTGGCCTGGGCGGTGGGGGCCCACCACCGGCCCTCCGACGGGTTCCGGATCGTGGGCGCCCACACCGACAGCCCGAACCTGCGGGTCAAGCCCCAGCCGGACACCGGCGGCCACGGGTTCCGACAGCTGGCCGTCGAGCCCTACGGGGGGGTGCTGCTCAACACCTGGCTCGACCGCGACCTGGGCCTGTCCGGGCGCGCCACCGTGCGCGGCCCTGCCGGCCCGGAGGAGCGCCTGCTGCGGGTCGACGAGCCCCTGCTGCGCATCCCGCAGCTGGCCATCCACCTCGACCGGGAGATCTCCACCAAGGGCCTGTTGCTGAACCCCCAGCAGCACCTCAACCCCGTCTGGGGTGTCGGGGCGCCTCGCCAGGGCGCCTTCGCCGAGTGGGTGGCGGAGCGGCTCGGCGCGACGGCCGCCGACGTCCTCGCCTGGGACCTCATGGTGCACGACCTCGCCCCCTCCACGCTCCTCGGGGTCGACGGGGAGCTCCTGAGCGCGCCCCGGTTGGACAACCTGTGCTCCGCGTGGGCGGGCACCGAGGCGCTGGCGGCCGCGGTGGCGCACGGGTCCGAACCGGCCCAGGTGCCGGTGCTCGTCCTGTTCGACCACGAGGAGGTCGGATCCACCTCGGACCGGGGCGCCGACTCCACGCTCCTCCCCGCGGCCCTCGAGCGGATCGTCCTCGCCGCTGGCGGGGGCCGGGAGGACCTGCTGCGGGCCCTCGCGGCATCGGTGTGCTGCAGCGCCGACAACGCCCACGCCACCCACCCGAACTACCCGGACCGGCACGAGCCGGGCCACACGATCGCCGTGAACGCCGGGCCGGTGCTGAAGGCGAACAGCAACGTCCGCTACGCCACCGACGCCACCAGCGCCGCCTCGTTCCTCCTGGCCTGCGGGCAGGCCGGGGTGCCCCACCAGCGCTACGCCCACCGTGCCGACCTGCCCTGCGGGTCCACGATCGGGCCGGTCACCGCCGCCCGCCTCGGCATCCCCACCTTCGACGTCGGCGTGGCCCAGCTGGCCATGCACTCGGCCCGGGAGCTGTGCGGCGCCGAGGACCCGGCGCACTACGCCGCGGCGCTGGCGGCCTTCTTCGCCCCCGCCTGAGCGGTCGGCGTGGATTCCGATCCGCCACGGCAGACTGGTGCCATGCCTGACGACGCCATCCCCACCGACGACGAGCTGCGGGAGCGGCTCACGCCCGAGCAGTACGAGGTCACCCAGCGCGGCGGGACCGAGCGGGCGTTCACCGGTGCCTACGTCAACACGAAGGACCCGGGCGTCTACCGCTGCATCGTCTGCCACGCGGAGCTGTTCCGCTCCGACACGAAGTACGACTCCGGGAGCGGGTGGCCGAGCTTCACCGAGCCGGTCTCGACCGACCGGGTGAAGCTGCTCACCGACACCAGCCACGGGATGATCCGCACCGAGGCGCGCTGCGCTCGCTGTGACGCCCACCTCGGTCACGTGTTCCCCGACGGCCCCGGCCCCACCGGGGAGCGCTGGTGCATCAACTCGGCCAGCCTGGACCTCGACAAGGCCTGAACCACCGCTGCCGGGCCGGGAGCTCGGCGGGGGACTCCGCCCGACCGCCGTGCCCACTCCCCCGCCATGTCGCCCTCGGCCGCTGGCGTTGCGTAGCCTTCTGCGCTTCGTGAGCGAACGCACTCCGCCCCGGGACACCCGCAAGGTCCACATCCCCGCCCCGGGCTCGACCGGGACGGGGGCCGGCCGCGCCGCACCCGGGTCGGCCCGCCCAGGCGGCACCGCAGCCTCCAGCGCTCGGCGCGCCACCGGAGGCGCCACCGCTGGCCCGGCTCGGTCACCGAGCGGCGCCCGCAGCTCGGGTCCCGCCCGCACCGCCCCCGGCGCCGGGACCGCGGGTCGCCCCGGTGCCCCCGCGGGAGCCGGGTCGTCGCGGCGACGCCGCCGGCTCCCCCGCCGACCCAAGCTGCGCCGGGTCCTGCTGCTCACGTCGCTCTTCCTGCCCCTCCTGCTGCTGCTCGTCCTCCTCGGCGGGTGGCTCTACGCCCGCTCGGTGTACGACCGGGTGGAGAAGATCCCACTGGCCGACGTGCTCTCCGACGGGGGCTCCGGCACGAACTACCTGATCGTCGGCTCCGACTCCCGCAGCCTCGACGACCTCGTCGGTGCCGGCCTCAACCCGGAGGCGTTCGGCGACGGCGGCGGGCAGCGGTCCGACACCATGCTCCTGCTGCGCTTCCAGGGCGGCGAGGCGAAGATGATGTCGATCCCCCGGGACCTGTACGTGCCCATCGCGGAGACCGGGGGCTCCAGCAAGATCAACGCCGCCTACAACGGCGGCCCGCGCCGGCTGGTGCTCACGGTGCAGCAGTCCCTCGGGCTCCCCGTCCACCACTACCTCGAGGTGGACTTCGTGAGCTTCGCCCGCCTCGTCGACGCCCTCGGCGGCATCACCATCGACTTCGAGCACCCCGCCTACGACCGGAGCTCGGGGCTGCAGATCGACCAGGCTGGCCCCAACCAGCTCGACGGGCCGATGGCCCTCGCGTACGTGCGGTCCCGGAGCTACGTCGAGATCATCGACGGCCAGCCGCGCCCTGACCCCACCGCCGACCTCGGGAGGGTGCAGCGCCAGCAGCGGTTCCTCTCGGCGGTGTTCAGCGAGCTCGGCCGCACCAAGAACCCGCTGTCGCTGGCCCGGGCCGCCAGCTCGGCCAGCGGAGGCGTGCGGGTGGACGACACCCTCGGCCTGCTCGACGCCATCCGGCTCGGCTGGCGCCTCCGCTCCCTCGACCCCACCCCGGTGGAGCTGCCCGTCCGCAACGGCACCAACGAGGCGGGCGCCGTCCTGTTCCTCGTCGACCCCGACGCCCAGGCCGCCCTCGACCAGTTCCGCTGACCGAACCCGACGTCTGTGTGCGGTTTCACGCCGCTACGGCGCAGAAGTGCACACAGACCTCGTTCAGGGGAGGAGGACGCCGGGGTTGAGGATGCCGTCGGGGTCCAGGGCGGCCTTGATGGCTCGCATGGCGTCGACCGCGGCCGGGCCGCGCTGGCGGGCCATCCAGGCCCGCTTGGCCCGACCTACGCCGTGCTCGGCGCTGACGCTGCCGCCGGCCGCCACCACGGCCTCGTAGACGGCGTCGAGGGGCGCCGGGTCGTCGGCGGGCGGGCCGACCACGTTGACGTGCACGTTGCCGTCGCCGAGGTGCCCGAAGCACCAGGTCCGGGCCGAGGGAGCGACCCGTCCGACGAGGGTGGGCACCGCGTCGAGGAAGCTCGCCAGCTCTGCCAGCGGGACGGTCACGTCGGCCTTGTGGGCCACGCCCACGGCCGCGATCGCCTCCGTCAGCCGATCCCGCCAGACCCACAGCCCGCCGAGCCCACCGGTGCCGACCGCGGTGGCGGTGACAGCCGTCCCCAGCCGGTCGACCGCCGCGGCCAGCGACGCGGTCGCGTCGTCGTCTCCCGCCACCTCGACCAGGACGGCCCACGGGGGAGGCGGGTAGAGCGGCGGCACCGTCCCGAGGTGACGGGCCACGAGGGCCAGCCCGGCGGCCGGGATGGCCTCGAGCGCCTGCAGTGCGGCTGTGGCCCGCAGCGCCGGGAGGGCGCCGACCATGGCGGCCGACGAGGCGAAGCCGAGCAGGGCCTCCGCGCGGGCCCGAGGGGCGGCCACCAGGCGGAGCCGGACCTCGGTGACCACCCCGAGGGTGCCCTCGCTGCCGCAGAGGAGCCCGGCCAGGTCGTAGCCGGTGTTGTCCTTGGCCAGCCCGTGCGGGTTGGCGGCCACGACCGCTCCGGTGCCGAGCACGGCGGTGAGCCCGGCCACCTGCGCCCGCATCGGGCCGTGGCTCAGCACGTGTACGCCCCCGGCGTTGGTGGCCACCATCCCGCCCATGGTGGCGGTGTCCCGCGCCGCCAGGTCGACGCCGAACGCCAGACCCGTCCCGTCGAGGTTCGCCTGGAGTGCGGCCAGGGTCACGCCGGCGCCGACTGTCACCTGTGCGGCCGCGACATCGAGGGGGCCGAGCTCGTCCAGCCGCCGCAGGTCCAGCACCACCTCCTGCTCGAGGGGTACGGCACCCGCCACCAGCCCGGTGTTGCCGCCTTGGGGCACCAGCGCCACCTGCCCCGCCCGAGCCGCCGCCACCACCGCGGCCACCTCCTCGGTGCATCCGGGCCGCACCACCGCCGGGGTCGCGCCGTGCCAGCGCCGGGTCCAGTCGACCACCTGTCCGGCAGTGATCTCCGGGTCGGTGATCACGTGCTGCGGCCCGACCGCCCCACGGCACCGGGCGAGGAAGGCCTCCAGGTCGCTCACCGCCGCGTCCCACAGGGCGCGCCCGCCGGCCACGGCGCGAGGTGAGGGGCTGCGGCCATCAGGCGGGGGCCAGCTCCACCTGGCGCGCCTCGACGTCCACCGCGACCACTCGCAGCTCGACCGTCTCGGCCAGGGGCAGCTCGGCACCCTCCACCACCGCCTCGACCGCCAGCTGCCCGAGCACCACCGTGGAGCGCTCAGGGGCGGACGTCACCACGGTGGCGGTCACGACCTCGCCCACGTGCGGGGCCAGGAGGAGCGCTTCCACCAGGTCGACGGCCGCCCGGTTGGCCGCCCCCTCCCGGCCGCGCGCCTCGGCCATGACCTGCGGCAGCTCCGGCAGCTCCGCCAGCACGTGTGGTGGCACGTCGGCCCCGGAGTGCAGCGCGAGGCACACCTCCAGCGCGGCTCGGTCGCAGAGGCGCCGCAGGGGCGCGGTGACGTGCGCGTAGGGAGCCGCCACCGCAGCGTGACGGAGGGCGGCAGGGTCCTCCGGAGCCGGCTGCCCGGGGACGAGCGCGAGGTAGCCGGCGCCTCGGAGCCCCCGGGCCGCCACCAGCAGCACGGCCGCCTCGGCCGGTTCGCTCCCGTCGAGCTGGCGGACGAGCGCCTGGTAGGTGGCACCGTCTGGCCAATCGAGGCCGAGGCCCCTCGCCGTGCGCCGGACGCGCGCCTCGACCTCGTCCTCGGGGGGCGGCAGCGTGCGCAGCAGCCCCACGCCCGCCGCGAGCATCGCCTCGGCCGCCACCATGCCGGTGAGGAGCGAGATCTGGGCGTTCCAGCCCATGGCGGGGACAGGGTCCTCGTGCTCGAGGCGGTAGCGGCCCGCCCCGTCGTCCACGATCCTCTGGGACGGCAGGTCGAGGCTCACCCCGTCCCGGTCCGCTTCGATGGCCTGTCGTCGCTGGCCCACCTCGGCGAGGGCGGCCAGGGTGCCGTTGGCCCGGCCCGAGTCCACCTCGGCCTGGACCTCCGCGTAGGTGAGCTGCGCTCGGCTCCGCACCACCGCCCGGTGGAGGTCGACTCGGGTCACGGCGCCGTCCCGGTCGAGGTCGATGTCCCACAGGAGGGCCGGACGGTCCTGGCCGGGCAGCAGGCTCGCGGCGTCCTCCCCGATGCGGGCCGGGTGCAGGGGTGCTCGCTCGTCGGGCAGGTAGTAGGTGACGCCCCGGGCCTGCAGCTCCGTCGCCAGCACGCCGGCGGGCGCCACGAAGGCCGGGACGTCGGCGATGGCGTAGCGGACCCGCCACCCCCACGGGCGGCCCTCCACGTGCAGTGCCTGATCGAGGTCCCGGCTGCCCGGCGGGTCGATGGTGACCAGCTCGAGATCCCGGGCGTCGAGGCGCTCGACGTCGAGCTGGTGGAGGACGGCGTGTGCAGACGCCTCGGCCTCGGCCACCGCAGCCGGCGTGTGCGGGCCGGGCACCTCGAGCTCCTGTCGGATCCGGGCCAGACCCGCCCGCAGGGCCGGGCTGTCGGCATCGAGCCAGAGCGGCGGGAGGGGCACGACGCCGAACCTACCCGGGTGCGCTGACTCGAGGGCGAGGCTCGTACGCTTCCGCCATGACCGTGCTGTCCCCCGCTGCCCGGGCGCTGCTCGAGGGGCCGAACCTGGCCCACGTGGTCACCGTGAACCCCGATGGGAGCCCGCACGTGAGCTGCGTGTGGGTGGGCCTGGACGGCGACGAGGTGGTCTTCGCCTCGCTGGGGCCGTGGCGCAAGCTGCGCAACCTGGCCCGAGATCCCCGGATCGTGCTGTCGGTCGAGTCGGGTGAGGCCGCCGCCAGCGGGATGCGGGAGTACCTCGTCGTGCAGGGCCGGGCGCGGGTGGAGCCCGGCGGGGCGCCTCAGCTGCTGCAGGAGCTGGCTCGCACCTACATCGGCCCCGATGTGCGGTTCCCGCCCATGGACGACCCGCCGGCGGGCAGCACGGTGCACATCACGGTCGAGAAGGTGAGCGGCGTCGGCCCCTGGTGACCCGGGGCCCCACCCTCGCCTTCAGGGCGGCGGCGGGCCGCGGCGCCGAGGACCGGTCTCAGGCGGCCTGGGTGATGGCGAGGACGCGGTCCACGAGGTCGGCCACGCCCTCCTCGAGCTTGTCCCGCCGGATCCGGGTGCCGCCCAGGACCTCGGCGCCTCGGGCGGCCACGGCGTCGCTCAGCTTCTGCAGGCTCTTGCCGGCGTCGATGGCGTACGTGAGGTAGACCACGGCCTTCTTGCCGGCCAGCGCCGGCATGGACGTGATGCGGCCCATCCGGCCGGGCCGCTGGCCGAAGAGGATGAGGCCGTCCACCCAGGAGCCCACGATCACCAGCTCGGCCTCCTGCAGGGCCTGGTAGTCGATCCGGGTGATCGGGAAGGCTCGGGTGGGGAGGCCGGCCTCGCTCAGCTGGGCGGCGATGGCCCGACCCGCCTTGGCGGTGTTGCCGGTCAGGCTCTCGTAGATCACGACCGCGTGCACGGCCCCGTTCTACTCCCTCGGAGCACCCTGAGCGGAGCTTCCCGGGGTGCTCAGCGGGCGATCTCCTTGATGCGGGCCATCACGTCGTCGGTGAGCTTGGGCAGTACCTCGAGGGCGCCCATGTTCTCCTGGACCTGCTCGACGCTGCTGGCCCCGGTGATGACGGTCGACACGTTCGGGTTGCGGGCACACCAGGCGATGGCGAGCCGGGAGAGGGTCGTGTCGAGGTCCTCAGCGACGGCCGCCAGCCGCTTGACCTTGGCGTTGCGGGCGGTGTCGGTGAGGAGCTCCTTCAGCCACTCGTAGCCCGGGAGGGTGGCTCGGCTGCCCTCGGGGATCCCGTCCACGTACTTCCCCGACAGGAGGCCCGACGCCAGCGGGCTCCAGGTGGTGAGCCCGAGCCCGATGTCCTGGTAGAGGCGGGCGTACTCCCGCTCGACCCGGCGTCGCTCGACGATGTTGTACTGCGGCTGCTCCATGACCGGCTTGTGGAGGTTGCGCTTGTCGGCGACGTCCCAGGCGGCCCGGATCTCGTCGGCCGACCACTCCGAGGTGCCCCAGTAGAGGGCCTTGCCCCGCTCGATGATGTCGTGCATGGCCCACACCGTCTCCTCGATCGGGGTGCTCGGGTCGGGCCGGTGGCAGAAGACGAGGTCTACGAAGTCCAGCCCGAAGCGCTCCAGCGAGCCGTCGATGGCGTGCAGCAGGTACTTGCGGTTCAACGTGTTCCGGGTGTTCGGCCCCTCCGTCAGCCCCCAGTACAGCTTGGTCGAGACGGTGTAGGTCTCCCGGGGCCAACCGAGCTGACGGAACGCCTCCCCCATGATCCGCTCGGACTCCCCGCCCGCGTAGGCCTCGGCGTTGTCGAAGAAGGTCACCCCGGCCTCATGCGCCGCCTCGATGCAGTCCCGGGCCTTCCCCACGTCGAGCTGACTGCCGAAGGACACCCAGGACCCGAAGGACAGCACGCTCACCTTGAGGCCGGACCGGCCCAGTCGTCGATGCTCCATCCCGCCTGTCTAACAAGATCCGTGCCGGTTTCCGTGCGGCAGGCGCACGAGGCCACGCAGAGATCCCGTCACCTGCCAGGATCGGACCATGGTCTCCGAGATCTTCGACGCCGACGCCTGGGATGCGGTCCCCGGCTTCGACCTGCAGGACATCACCTACCACCGGGCCAAGGCCCACGGCACCGTGCGGATCGCCTTCGACCGGCCCGAGGTCCGCAACGCCTTCCGACCGAGCACCGTCGACGAGCTGTACCGGGTGCTGGACCACGCCCGGCAGACGACCGACGTGGGCTGCGTGCTGCTCACCGGCAACGGCCCCTCCCCCAAGGACGGCGGCTGGGCCTTCTGCTCCGGCGGGGACCAGCGCATCCGGGGCAAGGACGGGTACCGCTACGCCGAGGGCGACACCGCCGACTCCATCGACCCCGGCCGCACCGGGCGCCTCCACATCCTCGAGGTGCAGCGGCTCGTCCGGTTCATGCCCAAGGTCGTGATCGCCGTCGTCCCCGGCTGGGCGGCCGGGGGCGGCCACAGCCTCGTGGTGACGGCCGACCTCACCATCGCGTCCGCCGAGCACGCCCGGTTCAAGCAGACCGATGCGGACGTCGGCTCCTTCGACGGTGGCTTCGGCTCCGCGTACCTGGCCCGCCAGGTGGGCCAGAAGTTCGCCCGCCAGATCTTCTTCCTCGGCCAGGAGTACTCAGCCGCCGACGGCCACCGCATGGGTCTGGTGAACGCGGTCGTCCCCCACGCCGAGCTCGAGGCGACCGCCCTAGAGTGGGGCCGGCTCGTGAACGGCAAGAGCCCCACCGCCCAGCGGATGCTCAAGTTCGCCTTCAACCTGATCGACGACGGCCTCGTCGGCCAGCAGGTCTTCGCCGGCGAGGCCACCCGCCTCGCCTACATGACCGACGAGGCCCAGGAGGGCCGGGACAGCTTCCTCGAGAAGCGCCCCCCCGACTGGTCCCCCTACCCCTGGCACTACTGAGGATGGGCCCGAACACGACGTCTGTGTGCGCTTTCACGCCATAGCGGCGCAGAAGTGCACACAGACGTTGTTCAGTCGGCGGCGGTCTTGGCTCGCTTGGCCTCGCGGGCGCGGATGGTCTGGTCGAGGGTTACCTTGCGGAGGCGCACCGAGGTGGGGGTGACCTCGACGCACTCGTCCTCGGCGATGAGCTCGAGCGCCTGCTCGAGCGACAGCGGGCGGGGCGGGATCAGCTTCTCGAACGCCTCGGCCGTGGAGGACCGGATGTTGTTGAGCTTCTTCTCCTTGGTGGGGTTGATGTCCATGTCGTCGGCACGGGAGTTCTCACCGACGATCATCCCCTCGTAGACCGGCACACCCGGGCCGACGAACATCACCCCGCGGTCCTGCAGCGCCATCAGGGCGAACCCGGTGGTGACCCCCAGGCGGTCGGCCACGAGGGAGCCGTTGCGGCGCCCCTTGATCTCCCCCGCCCAGGGCTCCATCCGCTCGAACACGTGGTGGAGCAGCCCGGTGCCCCGGGTCTCGGTGATGAACTCGGTGCGGAACCCGATGAGCCCCCGGGCCGGGATCAGGTACTCCATCCGCACCCAGCCGGTGCCGTGGTTGATGATCTGCTCCATCCGGCCCTTGCGGAGGGCCAGCAGCTGGGTGACCACGCCCATGTAGTCCTCGGGCACATCGATGGTGAGGCGGTCCACCGGCTCGTGGACCTTGCCGTCGATCTCCTTGGTGAGCACCCGGGGCTTGCCCACGGTCAGCTCGAAGCCCTCACGGCGCATCATCTCGACCAGCACGGCCAGCTGGAGCTCGCCACGCCCCTGGACCTCCCAGGTGTCCGGGCGCTCAGTGGGGAGCACCCGGATCGACACGTTGCCGACCAGCTCCTGGTCCAGGCGCCCCTTCACGAGCCGGGCCGTGAGCTGCGTACCCTCCTTGCCGGCCAGTGGTGAGGTGTTGATCCCGATCGTCATCGACAGCGACGGCTCGTCGATGTGGATCACCGGGAGCGGCTGGGGGTCCTCCGGGTCGGCGAGGGTCTCCCCGATCGTGATCTCAGGAATGCCGGCGATGGCCACGATCTCCCCCGGGCCGGCCTCCTCGGCGGGCACCCGGTCGAGCTCCTCGGTGATGTAGAGCTCGGTCAGCTTCGCCCGCTCCACGGTGCCGTCCGCGCGGCACCACGCCACCTGCTGGCCCTTGCGCAGCCGTCCGTTCACGATCCGGCAGAGGGCGAGCCGCCCCACGTACGGCGACGCGTCTAGGTTGGTCACCAGCGCCTGGAGGGGCATGTCCGGGTCGTAGGACGGGGCCGGGATGCGCTCCACCAGCAGGTCGAGCAGCGGCTTCAAGGTGGCGTCGTCGGGCAGGCCGGCCCCGTCGGCCGGGCGCTCGAGCGACGCCTTGCCCTCCCGGGACACGCAGTACACGATCGGGAAGTCGAGCTGGTCGAGGTCCGCGTCGAGGTCGAGGAACAGCTCCTCCACCTCGTGGACCACCTCCCCGATGCGGGCGTCGGGGCGGTCCACCTTGTTGACCACGAGCACGACCGGCAGGTCCGCCTCGAGCGCCTTGCGGAGCACGAAGCGGGTCTGGGGCAGGGGACCCTCCGACGCATCGACGAGGAGGAGCACGCCGTCCACCATCGACAGGCCCCGCTCGACCTCGCCGCCGAAGTCCGCGTGGCCGGGGGTGTCGATGATGTTGATCTTCACGTCGCCGTAGGCCACCGACGTGTTCTTGGCCAGGATCGTGATGCCCTTCTCCCGCTCGAGGTCCATGGAGTCCATGACTCGCTCGTTGACCGCCTGGTTGGCCCGGAAGGCACCGGACTGCCAGAGCATCTTGTCGACGAGCGTGGTCTTGCCATGGTCGACGTGGGCCACGATGGCCACGTTGCGGAGGTCTGAGCGGATGGCCACGGCAGGTCCTTCGAGCGGATGGGGCGCCGGAGCGGCGCCGTGCGGGGGGCGGGCCATCCTACGGGCCGGCGGGCGCCGAACCCCCACCCTGGCTTCGGGCACCTGGTGTGACCGAAGTCCGTTGTCCTTGCACTCGGAGTGCAGGTATGGTGCGGGACGGAGCCGACGCGAGGGGAAGCGATGACGACGGACCAGGTGGTCTTCACCGAGGCCGAGCTGCTGGCCGACGCTGCGGTCACCGAGCCGCTCATCGTGGGTGGCGTCCGCTGCCACGGCGGCTTCGGCGACGATGGGCGCTACCTCTCCCCTCGCACGCTCCACCGGGTCCCGGCCATCGAGGCCTGGCAAGCCCAGCACACCCGGCTCTTCGGCACGGAGGTCCTCCACGTGCCCCTCGACACCTGGCCGGAGAACTTCCCCAACGAGGCCCAGGCCCGGCACCTGATCCGCTCGGGGGTGCCCGAGCCGCTCATCGCCACCCTCACCCGCATCGGCACCGTCGAGGGCTTCGGGGCCAACATCCGCTTCCTGCAGCCCGGGGACCTGCAGCGGCACTTCGACGAGGACATCCGGGGCACCGCCATCGACCACCTCGGCAAGGGCCTCTTCGAGGCCCACGGCCGGGACGAGGCCGGCTGGGAGGAGGAGGCCGGCCACAAGGACATGTGGTTCGCCGCCCGGGACCTCGCCTTCGAGTCCCCCACGGCGAGCGTGGACATCGAGGCCATGCTCGAGCGCATGGGCTTCGGGCAGGGGGCCTCGGGGCCCGGCGGCCTGGCCGAACGGGTGCTCCCGGAGGACGTGGACCCCAACCTCGAGCTGATCGCAGCACTCATGATCCGGGTCCTGCTCATCGAGGTGCAGGCGTTCCACACGTTCGCCTGGGCGGAGTCGTGGCTCTCGGACCCTGATCTCGTGGCCGGCGACGGCAAGGCGGCCGAGCTGGTCACCTTCATCCGGGCCGACGAGACCCCGCACGTCGGCTACCTGAAGACCGCGCTCACCGAGATGCGAGACCGCACCTGGGTCGGCGAGGGGGGCCGCAAGCACGCCGGCACGGACATGGTGGGTCGGCTCTGGGACCGCGCCCTCGACGCCTCCCTCGGCGAGGGGCGCCGCCAGACCCGCGCCGCCGTCCTGGGCGAGGTCGAGCACTGGTGCCGTCAGCGCCCCGACGGGGCCGACATCCTGGCCGAGTTCCACCACCTCGCCACCCCCGAGGCCCCCGCCGCCTGACTCGGCCGCTCGGCCGCACCCCCGCCGAGCGCCGGGCCACGAACGAGGGCGGCCCCGGCGCCAGACCGGCGAACCGGCCGGCGGCCGGGGCCACCAGCGGTCGAGGATCCACCAAGCGATCAGCGTCGGGCGTTAGCCTTGTCGTTGACCACTCACATCGCCCGTCGGAGCCGAGGCTCCGGCGGGCGATGCCCGTTGGGGACCCGGAGCACCGAAGCGCCCCGGACCACCTCCGCTGGTTCTTGAGGTTCCCCTCACCACCTGGCGGACCGCTGTCGAGGCTCGGCTCTCGCCTCCCCCCTCGAGCGGACGGTGCATCACTCGTCCTCCCACTTCGGTGGTGGCGGGTCCGGCACCCGGTGGGTCTCCATCGGCCGAAGCCTCCGGTCATCCTCCGGTTGTCGTCCCGCTCCGTTCCGCTGCGGTAGGGGCACTCAACACCCGCCCGCCACCGCCGTCAATGGGCTTTCGCGAGATCCACAGGGTTGTCCACCAACCTTTTCGGTTCTCCCCAGGATCGGGCGGTCCATCCACCGGAAGCGCACAGGCAATCCCCAACCTGGCTGGGCCCGGACGCGGCGGCGCCCCCCGAAGGGGGCGCTTGGCCTGGTGCGGTCGAGAGGACTTGAACCTCCACGGGGTTACCCCCACAGCGACCTCAACGCTGCGCGTCTGCCAGTTCCGCCACGACCGCTCGTGGTGTGGACGACGCAGCATACCGGCGCTGGCCGGAGGCGGGCGAACCGGTCCTATCAGCCGTCGCCGGCGGCGTCGGCCACCCACACAGCGGCCCAGTCCACCGTGCCGTCGACCCGGTGGGCCAGGTCCTGGACCCGGTCGGCGGCCACCGCCTGGGTGCGGAACTGGGCCAGGGGCACGACGACGGCCGTGCTGAGGATCTGCTGCTCCGCTCGGCGCCACGCCGCCTCGGCCGCGGAGGCGTCGTCGGTGGCGCGAGCCGCAGCCAGCGCCTCGTCGATCGGGGGGCTCGACGCTCCCGTGAGGTTGTCGTCAGCCACCGACCCGAAGAGGGGGGCCAGGTAGGCGTCGGGCGACACGTACCCACCGATCCAGCCCAGGCTGAAGAGCTGCTGGCCGCCCGAGCTCACGAACGCCCGGTACTCGTCGCGGGGTCGCGGCCGCAGCTGGGTCGGGATGCCGACGGCATCGAGGTCATCGGCCACCCGCTCGGCCAGGCGGGTCTGGCGGTCGCTGTCGTCGAAGTCGATGGCGACGGTGGGTACGTCGCCGTCCGGGTAGGCCTCAGCCAGCGCCGCTTCGGCCGCCTCGGGATCGTGCTCGCAGGCGACGGCGTCGCCGCAGGCGTCGGGGTCGTGACCGGGCACCCCGGCGGGGACGACCGTGGCGAGGGGGTCGGCCACGTCGGCGTAGACATCGGCCACCAGCGCCTCCCGGTCGATGGCGGCGGCGATGGCGGTGCGCAGCGGCCCCGCATCGAGGGGCGGCCCGGCCACCCGCAGCCCGAGGAAGACCTCGGCGTGGAACGGGGCGACGTGCTCGTCGCCGTGGGCCTCGATGGCGTCGTCGTAGGCCGAACCCGGCACCAGGGCCCAGTCCACCGCCCCGTCTTCGAACGCCTCGTAGGCGTCGGCCGGGTCGTCGAAGGGCTCCAGCACCACCTCGTCGAGGTGGCCGTCGGCGCCGGTTCGACGAGCGACGGTGAGGGCCCCGCCGTCCACCGCCTCCGGCGCCCAGCGGCCGCTCAGCGCCAGCTCGTCGAGATCGACCTCGCCGAGCTCCTCGACGGCCTCCAGGACCTCGACGTTCGACGGGTCGACGATGCCCAGCTCGGGCGCGGCGAGCACGGCGGGCAGCGTGGCCAGCGGGCTGGTGGTCTGGATCCGGAGCGTCACGTCGTCCTCGACGGAGAGGCCAGCCAGTCCGTCGGCCTCACCCGCCACCAGCTCGTCGTAGCCGGCCACCGCCTCGAGGCGCAGCGAGGCCAGCGAACCCGGTCCGGCGGCGGCCACCCGGGTGAGCGAGGTCACCACCGCCTCGGCGGTGACCGGGTCCCCGTCGGTGAAGCTGGCCGCGGCGTCGAGCCGCACGGTCCACGTCTGGAACGAGTCCTCCGCGGTCCAGGAACGGGCCAGGCCGGGCAGGACCTCGCCGTCCGGCCCGAGCGCGGTGAGGCCATCGTGGAGGAGCTCCGCCACCATCAGCTCCGCCGGCGAACCGGCGCTGGCAGCCAGCGGGTCGAGCACGAGCGGGCCGGGCAGGCCGAGCCGGACGCGGCCGCCGTCAACCGGCTCGTCGGGGATCTCCATGCTGGTGGTGGAGCGATCGGGGCCACCGTCGTCGTCGGTGCAGCCGGCCACCGCGGCGAGGAGGAGCAGCGACGCGGCAACCCGCCGGGCCCCGATGCCGATCAGGCCCCCCGCCGCCATGGTGCCCGCCTCGTCAGTCGAGCAGGAAGGCGAGGCCGGTGGTGGTGAACACGAACACCAGCGCCACCACGACGGTGATGCGGTCGAGGTTGCGCTCCGCGGCCGCCGAACCGAGGGCGGTGGTGGCCGCACCGCCGCCGAACATGTCGGACAGGCCGCCGCCCTTGCCGCTGTGGAGCAGCACGAGCCCGATCAGGGCGATCGAGGCGAGGAGGTGGACGGCGATGACGATCGGTTCGAGCACTGCGGGCTCCTGTGGGGGTGTCGGCTCGACGGCCGGGCCACGCTACCAGCCGGCTCCCTAGGGTCGTCAGCCGGGCCGGGGGTCAGAGGACGGCGCGGTGGGCGGCGAAGTGGCAGGCGACCGGGTGGCCGATGTCCCGGGGCTCCAGGGCCGGCTCCTCGTCGACGCAGGCTGACGTGTCGACGCCGGCGGCCTCGAGCTCGAGCTTCTTCCAGCAGCGGGTGCGGAACCGGCAGCCCGAGGGCGGGTCGGCCGGGGACGGCACGTCGCCTCGAAGCACGATCCGTTCCCGGCTCCGCTCCACCTCCGGGTCGGGCAGGGGCACCGCCGAGAGCAGGGCTTGGGTGTAGGGGTGCCCGGACCGGCCGTAGATCTCGTCGCGGCTGCCCTCCTCCACGATCTTGCCGAGGTACATCACGGCCACGCGGTCTGAGATGTGCCGCACCACCGACAGGTCGTGGGCGATGAACACGTAGGCGAGGCCCAGCTCCTCCTGGAGCTTCTGCAGCAGGTTCACCACCCCGGCCTGGATCGACACGTCCAACGCCGACACGGGTTCGTCGAGCACGATCAGCTCCGGCTCCAGCGCCAGCGCTCGGGCGATGCCGACCCGCTGGCGCTGCCCGCCGGAGAACTCGTGGGGGAACCGGTTGGCGTGCTCCGGGGAGAGTCCGACGATCGTGAGGAGCTCCTGGATCCGCTTCGCGACCCGCTCATCCTTCCAGCCCAGGTGCACCTTGAGCGGCTCGGCCAGCGTGGCTCCGACGGTCATGCGGGGGTTGAGGGACGCGTATGGGTCCTGGAAGACGATCTGGAAGCGCCGGCGGGCCCGGGCGAGCTCCTTGCCGCGCATCTCGGTGAGCGACAGGCCGTCGAAGAGCACCTCGCCGGAGGTGGGCGCGATGAGGTCGAGCAGGAGCCGACCGGTCGTGGACTTCCCGCACCCGGACTCCCCAACCAGGCCGAGGGTCTCCCCCTTGCGCACCTGGAGGGACACGCCGGCCACGGCCGAGACGAACCCGACGGTGCGGCCCAGGATCCCACCCCGGATCGGGAAGTCCTTCACGAGGTCGGTGGCGACGAGCAGCGGATCGCCGCCGTCCGGGGCCGGTGCGGGGGCGGTGGTGTCGAGCTCGGTCATCCGTCGACCACCGTGTCCGCCACGACCAGCTCGGCCTCGTCGACCTCGGCCCGCAGCGTCTCGACGGTCACGCCCTCGAGGGTCTCGGCGTAGTGGCAGGCCGACCGGTGGGCGTCGCCGGTGATGAGGCGGAGGTCGGGGACCTCACCGTCGCAGAGCCCAGGCACGCGGGCGAAGCGGCACCGGGGGTGGAACGCGCAGCCCGAGGGGCGACGGATCAGCGAGGGGGGCGAGCCGCTGATCGGCACCAGCGGCTCGTCGCCCATGTCGTCGAGCCGGGGGAGGCTGGCCAGCAGCCCGAGCGTGTAGGGGTGCCGGGACTCGTAGAACACCTCGCGGGTGGTGCCCATCTCGACCTGGCGCCCGGCGTACATGACCATGACCTGGTCGGCCAAGCCGGCCACCACGCCGAGGTCGTGGGTGATGAGGATGATCGCGGAGTCGATCTCGTCCTTGATGTCGATGAGCACGTCGAGCACCTGGGCCTGGACGGTGACGTCGAGTGCCGTGGTGGGCTCGTCTGCGATCAGCAGGTCGGGCTTGCAGGTGATCGCCATGGCGATCATCGCCCGCTGGCGCATGCCGCCCGAGAACTCGTGCGGGTACATGGACGCCCGCTGGCGGGCCTCGGGGATCCCGACGAGGTCGAGCATCTCGATCGCCCGCTCGAAGGCCTCCTTCTTTCCGATGCCCTCGTGGATCCGGGCCATCTCGCCGATCTGGCGCCCCACTGTGTGCACGGGGTTCAGCGCGGTGAGCGGGTCCTGGAAGATCATGGCGATCTCACCGCCCCGGACCTTGCGCATCTCGTCCTCCGGCAGGCCCAGCAGGTCTCGGCCCTTCCAGAGGATCTGGCCGTGGGTGACGTCCACGGTCGGGATGAGTCCCAGCATCGTCATGGCGGTGACCGACTTGCCGGAGCCCGACTCGCCGACGATGGCGAACACCTCCCCCCGGTGCACGTCGAAGCTCACCCCGTCGACGGCGTGGACGCGGCCGTCGTCGGTGTCGAAGCCAGCATGGAGGTCGTCGACCGAGAGGAGCACCTCTCGGTCCTGGGGGGTGGAGAGGGTCACTTGAGCTTGGGGTCCAGTGCGTCTCGGAGGCCGTCGCCGACGAACACAAAGGCGAGGACGGTGATGAAGATGGCCATGCCCGGGAAGAACAGCAGGTGGGGTGCGGTGGCCAGGAGGCTCTTGCCGTCGGAGACCATCAGGCCCCACGCCGGAGTGGGGTCCACGGGGCCGACCCCGAGGAACGACAGCGCCGCCTCGGAGAGGATCACCGTGCCGATGGCGATGGTCCCGTAGACGATGATCGGCTGCAGGGCGTTGGGCAGGATGTGCCGGAACATGATCCGGCTCTTCGAGTAGCCGAGGGCCCGTGCCGCCTCCACGTACTCGAGCTGCTTCAGGGACAGGAAGCTGGATCGGACGATGCGGGCGATCCCCAGCCAGCCGGTGAAGCCCAGCACCATGATCACCGTGTTCTCGCTGCGCCCGAGCACCGAGGCGATGGCCACGGCGAGGACGATGTAGGGGATGGCGAGGAAGATGTCGGTGAGGCGCATGATCAGCGTGTCGACGATCCCTCCGAAGAAGCCCGACACCGCGCCCATGAACAGGCCGATGGTGAGGGCGATCGAGGTGGCGGCGATGCCGATCTTCAGCGAGACCCGCGAGCCGTAGACCACCCGGCTGAACACGTCCCGCCCGATGGTGTCCGTTCCGAACCAGTGATCCATCGAGGGCGGCTTGCGGAACTGCCCTGAGGTCCGCTCGGTGATCGTGTACGGCGCGATCCACGGGGCGAAGATCGCCGTGAGCACCAGGATGACGATTATCACGAGGCCGACCATGGCGAGCCGGTTCTGCTTGAACCGCTTCCAGATGTCCTTGCGCAACGGGCGGGCAGCGGCCAGGTCGGCGATGTCGGCGCCCGCTCCGGGCTCCGCTGCCTCCAGCTCGCTCTCCGGGCGCGGGTCGTCCACGGCTGTCATGCGTGCTCTCCTTGTCCGAGCCGGATCCGTGGGTCGAACCAGGCGTAGGACAGGTCGACGAGGAGGTTGATGAAGGAGTAGGCCAGCACCACGGCGAGCGTGAGCCCGAGAGTGATGGGCAGGTCACGGGCCTGCACCGAGTTGGCGATGGCCGAGCCCAGGCCTGGCCAGGAGAAGACCGTCTCGGTGAGCACCGCCGAACCGATCACCGTGCCGAAGTCGATGCCGATCAGGGTGATGACCGGCAGCATGGCGTTCCGCAGTCCATGGCGGGCCACGACGTCGCGCTCGCGCAGCCCCTTGGCCTTGGCGGTGCGCATGTAGTCCGCCCGGAGCACCTCGAGCATCGAGCCGCGGGTCATGCGCGCGGCCAGCGCGGTGGACACCGACGCGAGTGTGATGGCGGGCAGGACGAGGTACCGCCACTGCTCCCCCGTGGGGATGAAGAAGAAGCTCCACGAGTCGGGCCCGATCATCGACGTGCGGAGGCGGGCCCACTCCGGCCAGTCCTGCTTGTTCGGCACCACGGCGAAGCCGTACTGGAGGATGAAGCCGAGCACGAAGACCGGGACCGCCGAGGCGCCAGCCGTCACGATGGTGGTGAGACGGTCGGCGAAGGAGTACCGCTTTATCGCGGACAGGAGCCCCACGGCGATGCCGACGATGACCTCGATGATCACGGCCCAGATGGCGAGCCGGAGGCTGTTGACGGCCCGCTCGCCGAGCACGTCGTTGACGCTGCGGCTGGTCTGGAACGACTCGCCGAGGTCCCACTGGAGGGTGCGGACCCAGTAGTCCTTGAACTGGACCCACAAGGGGTTGTCGAACCCGTACCGCTCCATGACCTGTTGGATGGTGATGGGGTTCGGGTTCCGGTCGGCGCCACCGGCGATGAGGTTCACCGGGTCGCCAGGCAGGGCGAAGAAGAGGAAGAAGAGGAACGACAGCGCGAAGAAGACCGTCGGGATGATGAGGAGCAGACGGCGGATGATGTAGCTGGTCATGGGGTGCGTTGTGCGTCGGGGCCGGAGGCGGGTGGGGGGGCGCCGACGCCCCCCCCGACCACCGTCACCTCAGGGAATGCCCCGCCCTACTCGGCGAAGGTCACCTGCTCCCAGATGATCAGACCGAAGTTGGTCTGCGGGAAGCTCGAGATGTCGTCGCTGTAGGCGTAGTCACCTCGGTACCAGTTCATGGGGATGACGCCCGTGTCCTCGTTGAGGAGGATCTTCTCGGCGTCCTGGAACAGCTGGGCCTGCTCGTCGGGATCGACAACGGTCTTGGCCTCGGCCACCAGGGCGTCGAACTCCTCGTTCAGGAACGGCCCCAGGTTGTTGCCACCGGCCGAGTCGCTGTGGAACAGGTCGTACATGAAGTTGTCGTACGTGGGGTAGTCCGCGAACCAGCCGGCCCGGCAGATGGCCTTGCAGGCGCCATCGGCGAGGTCGGAGAAGTAGGTCTCGCCGTTCATCGGCTCGGCCACGGCCTCGATGCCGACCTGCGCCAGGTTGTCGACGACGATCTGGGCCACGGGCTCGTGACCGGCGTCGGCGTTGAACTGGAGCGGGATCGGCTCGGTCAGCGAACCGCCTTCGGCCTGCCACTCCTCGAACAGCGCCTTGGCTGCCTCGGCGTCGTAGGTGCAGTACTCGCAGAGACCCTCGGCGAAGCCGGGGATGCCGGCGGGCACGACGCCCGTGGAGGTGGTGCGGCTGCCGTTGTACACGGCCTCGTTGATCTCGTCCCGGTCGATCGCCATCGAGATGGCCTGCCGGAGCTTGATGTTCTCGTCACCGGCGAGGGGACCCTCTTCGGTGTCGATCACCCAGTGGTACGACCCGAGGATGGAGACGTCCAGCGTGGTGCCGTAGTTCTCCTGGGCCTCGGTGACACGAGCCGGCGGGATGTTCGCGTTGTGGCCCTCACCGGCCTCGAACGAGTTGTACGAGGTGTCCGGGTCGGCGGTCACGCGGAACTCGATCGAGTCGAGGCGATCGTCCCAGGTCTCCTGGTTGAAGTCGCCGGCCCACTCGTCGTTCTTGACGACCTTGATCACCTGGTCGGTCCGAGGCTCCTCCATCTTGTAGGGGCCGTTGCCGAACATGACCTGGTTCTCCCAGTCGGCGCCGGCGTCGATGGCCTCCTGCGGGACCGGCATGAACAGCTGGAAGCCGGCGACCGCAGGGAAGTTGGAGTACGGGGCGTCGAGCGTGACGGTGAGGGTCATCGCCTCGTCGTCGGCCTCGATGCCGCTGATGGTGTCGGCCTCACCGGCGAGCCGTTCGCTGCCGCCGTCGATGAACCCGAGGAGGTAGCTGTAGTCGCCGGCCAGGTCCGCGGCGCGCTCCCAGGAGTTCTGGAAGGTGCTGGGGAGGATCTCCTCGCCGCCGGCGAAGGTCTGACCCTCGCGGATGGTGAAGGTCCACACCGAAGCGTCCTCGTTGGCCTCGAAGGACTCGGCCACGTGCGGCACGATCTCCGGGTTGTCGGGGTCGCTGGCATCGATGTCGGTCAAGCCGTCGTAGATGGCGTTGATGACCTGGTAGGCGTCGAGCGTGGAGTTCAGCGCCGGGTCGAGATGCTCGGGCGGATCGCCGACGAAGGTGCCGAGATCGATGAAGTCGCCGCCGGCGCTGCCGGCCGGGGCTTCGGTGGTCTCGGAGCTGCCGTCGGTGCTGCTGCCCTCGTCGGTGTCGTCATCGTCGCCGCAGGCGGCGGCGAAGAGCGACAGGCCGAGGGTGAGAGCAAGGAGCTTCATGCCCTTGCGCTTGAGTCTCACGTGGTGGACCTCCTCATGGCATGGTCAGGACGCCGGCGGGGAAGGGTTGAGGCCGGAGCCTCCCCCCGGGGGCGGTTGCCCGCCTGGGATCGCACGTGAACACGACCCAGGTGAACGGCGTCGGACGTTAGCACCCTTCCCGGGCGATCCAAAGGATCCTGCGAGCAGGTAGGCCAGAGTTTCGCCTCACCGCTGGTCGATCTGGCCAGCATCTGACGGACGGACGCCCCTCCTCATGCTGTTTCCGGCCCCCTCTCTGCGCGCTTCGCCCAGCGCGCCCGTGGCCGGTGAGCGGATTGCGCACCGCGCCGGGCCGTCCCAACCCTCGGCCGGTCAGAGGCGGTGCTGGACGATCCTCGCGAAGTCGTCCGCATCCAGGCTGGCTCCGCCGACCAGCGCCCCGTCGATGTCGGGCTGGGCCATGAGCTCGCCGGCGTTGGTGGGCTTCACGGAGCCCCCGTACTGGATCCGCACCGACCGGGCTGCCTCCGCGCCGGCCACCTCGCCCACCACCTGGCGGACGACGGCGCACATCGCTTGGGCGTCGTCGCTGCTGGCGGTCTGGCCGGTGCCGATGGCCCAGATGGGCTCGTAGGCGATGACCGCAGCACCCACCTGGTCCGGCGTCAGCCCGGCCAGCCCGGCCTCGACCTGACCTCGCACCTTGCTGTCGGTGGACCCGGCCTCTCGCTCGTCGAGCGTCTCGCCGCAGCACAGGATCGGGGTCATGCCCCACCTGACGATGGCCTGCACCTTTCGGTTCACGTCCTCGTCGGTCTCGCCGAACAGCTCCCGCCGCTCGGAGTGCCCGGCGATCACGTAGCGGACGTCGAGCTTGGCCAGCATCGCGGGGGAGACCTCCCCCGTGAAGGCGCCCTTCTCCTCCCAGTGGCAGTGCTGGGCGCCGAGGGCGATCGGGATCGGCTCCTTGTCGCTCATCAGGTAGGTCTGGACCGTCCGCAGGTCCGTGAACGGCGGGTGCACCGACACCTCGACCGCCTCGTAGTCGTCCTCCGTGAGCAGGTAGTAGAGCTTCTGCACCAGCTGGAGGGCCTCGAAGTGGTTGTGGTGCATCTTCCAGTTGCCGCTGATGAGCGGCTTGCGAGCGGGGGCCTTGGTCATGGAGGCCACGCTATTGCCACCGGCTATGGGCGGCCGCCAAGTCGGGTAGGGCGCCCCCATGGCGCTTCCCTCCCATCGTCGACGTCGCCTCCGCACCCTGGCGCGCTCCAGCCGAGCTCCTGAGGACGCCTGGCTGGCGGCGCTGCGGGACGAACAGCCCGACCACCGAGAGCGGCCGGGTGCCCCAACCGTCGACCTGCGGGACGGCGCCGACGGGGACCGGCCCGACACCGACGCCGCACCACAAGGTGCCGCGCTGGAGGCTGGCCGGGGACGTCGGGCGGAGAGCCCGGGCGACATCCCGGCTCGGGGCTGGAAGGACATCGCCGCCCGCACCCTCGCCGAAGCCAGGTCGGACCACGTGCCCTTGCTGGCAGCCGGGGTGGCCTTCTTCGCCCTCCTCGCCCTCGTGCCGGCGCTGGTGGCCTTCGTGTCGCTCTACGGGCTGCTGGCCGACCCGGCCGACGTTGCCCGCCACGTCGGTGAGCTCCTCGGCGCCGCCCCGAGCGAGGTCCAGGACCTCGTGACCAACCAGCTCGAGGCGGTCACCGAGGACGCATCGGGGTCCATCGGCTTCGGCCTGGTCGCCGGTGTGCTCGTGGCGCTGTGGTCCGCCTCCAGCGGCATGAAGCACCTGATCGAGGCCATGAACGCGGCCTATGACGAGGAGGAGGGCCGCGGGTTCGTGCGCCAGCGGGGCCTGGCCCTGCTCTTCACGGTCGGGGCGGTCCTCTTCATGGTGGGGGCGGTCGTGGTCCTGGCCGTCGTCCCCCGGCTGCTCGAAGGCGCTGGCCTCGGCTCGGCGGCCGAGACCGCCATCGCCGTCGGGCGCTGGCCGGCCCTCGCCCTGGCCTTCGCGCTCGGCCTGGCCGTCCTGTACCGCTTCGGGCCCAGTCGCGACGACGCCGAGTGGACATGGGCCACGCCCGGGGCGGGGATGGCGACGATGCTCTGGCTGGCGGCCTCAGGCGGGTTCTCGCTCTACGTCTCCCGGTTCGGCAGCTACAACGAGACCTACGGCAGCCTGGGTGGCGTCGTGGTCGCCATGCTCTGGCTCTTCATCACCGCCTACGTCGTGCTGATGGGAGCCGAGCTCAACGCTGAGATGGAGCGCCAGACCCTCCGCGACACCACGGAGGGCCACGACGAGCCGCTCGGACACCGCGAGGCCATGGCGGCCGACACGGTCGGCGCCACCGCCGAGGAGGTCAAGGCCCGGACCGAGGCGGTGAAGACCGCCGCCAACGGCTGACCGGGACAACGTCTGTGTGTAGTCGGACGCCCTATGGGCGCAGAACCACACACAGACGTCGTGCTACTCGCCTCGGAGGGCGGCCAGGCCGGGGAGGTCGCCGTGCTCGAGGAGCTCGAGGCTGGCGCCGCCGCCGGTGCTGATGTGGTTGATCCGGGCGGCCAGGCCGAGCTGTGCGACGGCGGCCGCCGAGTCGCCACCGCCGACGACCGTGAAGCCGTTGGCCTCGGCCACGGCCTCGGCCACCGTGCGGGTGCCGGCCGCGAAGCGAGGGTCCTCGAACACCCCCATCGGGCCGTTCCAGAAGACGGTGCGGGCGGCGTGGATGCGCTCCCCGAAGTCGGCTGCGGTGCCGGGCCCGATGTCGAGGCCCTTCCAGCCGTCGGGGATGGTGGTGTGCAGCTGGCGCACCTCTCCCCCGGCGTCGGGGTGGCCGATCTCGCCGCCCGGCCCGAGGACGGTCACGTCGTGCGGGAGCCGGATGGGCGCGCCGCGGTCGATCAGGGCCCGGCAGGTGTCGACCATGTCGTCCTCGCAGAGCGAGTCGCCCACCGGGTTGCCCAGCGCCTTCAAGAAGGTGAAGCACATGCCCCCGCCGATGAGGAGCTCGTCGGCCACGTGGAGCAGCGCCTCGATGACCGGCAGCTTGTCGCTCACCTTCGACCCGCCCAGCACGGCCACGAACGGCCGGTTGGGGTGCTCCCGCAGGTCGAGGAGCACCTCGACCTCCTTCGCCAGGAGCCGCCCGGCCGCCGACGGGAGCCGCTTCGGGGGGCCCACGATCGAGGCGTGGGCCCGGTGGGAGGCCCCAAAGGCGTCGTTGACGTAGGCGTCGAAGCCGTCGACGAGCCGATCGGCGAAGGCCGGGTCGTTGCCCTCCTCCCCCGGGTCGAACCGGAGGTTCTCGAGCAGCTCCACACCCGGGGCCAGCTCGGCCAGCCGCTGGCGGATCGGCGCCACCGAGTACTTCGGATCGGGCTCGCCCTTGGGCCGGCCGAAGTGGGTACAGGCCACGACGGTGGCGCCGTGCTCCTGCAGCCACACGATGGTGGGGAGGGCGGCCCGGATGCGGAGGTCGTCGGTGATCTCGCCGTCCTGGACGGGGACGTTGAAGTCGGCACGGAGGAGGACCCGCTTGCCCTCGAGGGGCAGCAGGTCCTCCAGGACCGGAACCCGAGCCATCAGCCCTTGAGCTTGCTGCCGGTGATCTCGATGAGGTCGACGAGACGGTTGGAGTAGCCCCACTCGTTGTCGTACCAGCCCATGACCTTCACGAGGTTCCCCATCGCCATCGTGATCGGGGCGTCGAAGGTGCACGAGGCGGGCGAGCCGACGATGTCGCTGCTCACGATCGGGGCCTCGTTGTAGACGAGGACCTTGGAGAGCGGGCCCTCGGTGGCGGCGGCCCGAAAGGCCTCGTTGACCTCCTCGACCGTGACGTCCTGGTCGAGGATCGCCGTGAAGTCGGTGATGGAGCCGTCCGGAACGGGGACCCGGAGGGCGGTGCCGTCGAGGCGGCCCTTCATGGCCTCAAGCACCAGGCTGGTGGCCCGGGCAGCGCCGGTGGAGGACGGGATGATGTTGACGGCCGCGGCGCGGGCCTCGCGGAGGTCCTTGCTGGGCCCGTCGACGATGGCTTGGGTGCCGGTGTAGGCGTGCACCGTGGTCATGAGGCCCTTCTGCACGCCGAAGGCGTCGTCGAGGACCTTCACCATCGGCACGAAGCAGTTGGTGGTGCACGAGGCGTTGGAGACGACCTTGTGGTTGACCGGGTCGAAGGTGTCGTCGTTGACCCCGACCACGAAGGTGGCGTCGGCGCCGGCCGACGGGGCGGAGACGATGACGAACGGCGCGCCGGCGTCGAGGTGCATCGATGCCTTCTCCTTGGCGGAGAAGATGCCGGTGGCCTCGATGACCATGTCGACGCCGAGCTCGGCCCACGGGAGGGCCTTCGGGTCGCGCTCGGCGAGGATCTTGAGCTCCTCGCCGCCGATCTTGATGCCGTCGTCGGTGGCCTCGACGTCCTGGTCGAACGTGCCGAGGATGGTGTCGTACTTCAGGAGGTGGGCCATCAGCTCCTTGGAGCCGAGGTCGTTGGCGGCGACGAAGTCGATGTCCGCCCCCCGCTCCTTGGCCGCCCGGAGGAAGTTGCGGCCGATTCGGCCGAATCCGTTGATGCCGACGCGGATGGTCATCGGGAGGGTCTCCTGAGGTCGAGGGGTTCTGGCTGCGCGGCCTGATCTGGCTCGGGCCGCCGTGACGCCATCATCGCGCAGACCGGTCGCCGGTCCGACCCGGCGAAGGGCCCGCCCCCCCCGTCGAACGGCCCGAACCGCGGGTCGGTCGGCCCCACCGGCCGGCCCCTCTGACCGAACGGTGTGGGTCGGCCGCGGGGCGGCCCCGCCCCGCGACCCGGCGACGCACGGCCGAGAGGCGAGCGCCCGTGCTCAGAGGAGGGCGCGGAGGGCCGCCCCGAGCCGGACCGGGTCGTGTGCCAAGCCATCCGGTGCGGCGAGGTCCTCCTGCACCACGGGAACGCGGAGGGCGCCGACGGCGAGCCCGTCGACGGGGCACAGCACCAGGTCGGGGTGGAGGTCGTGACGGGCCAGGGCCGCGACGTGAGCGGCCTGGTCGTACCCGAGCGTCTCCCGGTGGTCCGGGCGGAGGTTGCCGACGTAGACGAGGCTGCCCCGGCGGTCGGCCAGTGCCTTTCGGAGGTCCCCGACCACGGCCGCGGCCAGCACGCTCGTGTAGAGCGACCCCGGGCCGAGGACGATCAGGTCGGCCTGGCCGACGGCGTCCAGCGCCACAGAGGAGGCGACGGCGGCCGGTTCGATCCAGACCTCGTCGATCCCCTCCGTCTCGGCCACCGCCACCTGACCCTCGATCTCCTCCCCATCGGTGGTGCGGGCGCAGAGCACCACGGGCTCGCCGGTCACCGGCACCACGCGGGCGCGGGCTGGGTCGACGTGGGCGGTGCGGGCCAGCTCGTCGCACGCACCCTGCAGGTCCCCGAGGACCTCGAGGAGGGACAGGAGCACGAGGTTGCCGGCGGGGTGGCCGGCGAGGTCGCCGGTCTCGAAGCGGCGTTCGAGGGCCTGGGCCCAGGGGGTCTCGGGATCGGCCAAGGTCGACAGGCATCGGCGCAGGTCCCCGAGGCCGGGGAGCGGCCGGCCGGCCCGGAGGCGGCCGGTCGAGCCGCCGTCGTCGGCGGTCGAGACCACGGCGGTGAGGTGGTCGGCCCACGGCAGCACGGCGCGCAGCGTGGCCGCGAGGCCGTGGCCGCCGCCGATGGCGACGACCCGGGTCACCGCTCGACGTCCCGGTGGACCACGGTCGGTTCGAACCCCTGCCCACGGAGGATCTCGGCGACCGCCTCGGCGATGGCGACCGAGCGGTGCCGGCCGCCGGTGCACCCGAAGGCCATGGTGAGGTACGACTTGCCCTCGGCCACGTAGGCGGGCAGCAGCGTGGTGAGCAGCTGCTCGAGGTGCTGGAGCAGGTCCCCGGCCGCCCCCTGGTCGAGGACGTACCGCCGGACGGGCTCGTCGAGCCCGGTGAGGGGTCGCAGGTCGTCGACCCAGTGGGGGTTGGGCAGGAACCGGCAGTCGAGGACGATGTCCACGTCGAGGGGCAGGCCGTGCTTGTACCCGAAGGACACCACCCGGGTCTGCATGCCGCCGGTGGGGTGGTCCTCGCCGAAGAGGTCGACGATCCGGTCGTGGAGCTGGTGGACGTTCAGCTCGGACGTGTCGACGACCACGTCGGCCGTCGCCTTCACCGGCTCTAGCAGCGCCCGCTCACGCTCGATCGCCTCGGCCACGCCCTCCTCGGCGGCGGTGAGCAGCGGGTGCCGGCGGCGGGTGCCCTCGTAGCGGCGCACGAGCACGTCGGTGCTGGCGTCGAGGAAGAGCTGGCGCACCGAGGCCCCGGAGGCCCGGAGCTCTCTCAGCGCGTGGATGAGGTCCTCCTCGTGGGCGCCGACGCCCACGACGAGCGCCACCTTCTGCGTGGCCGATCCCGGGCTCTGGGCGAGCTCGGCCACCTTGGGGATGAGCTCGGTGGGCAGGTTGTCGATCACGAACCAGCCGAGGTCCTCGAGGTCGTCGGCGGCCTGGGACCTCCCGGCCCCGGAGAGCCCCGTGATCACGACGAACTCGCTCATCCCAGGCCCGAGGTTACGCCGCCCACCTGGCGGCTGGACCGACGGTCAGCCGTTGCGGTAGCGGAAGATGCAGTAGAGGGCGCGGACGCCGTCCTTCCAGCCGATCTTCTTGCCCTCGTCGTAGGTGCGACCGCTGTAGGAGATGCCGACCTCGTAGACGCGGAGACGCCGGGCGGCCACCTTGCCGGTGATCTCGGGCTCGAAGCCAAAGCGATCCTCCTCGATGGGGATCGACTGGATGACCTCGGTGCGGAAGGCCTTGTAGCAGGTCTCCATGTCGGTGAGGTTGAGGTCGGTGGCCATGTTGGACAGCAGGGTGAGGAGCTTGTTGCCCATGGAGTGCCAGAAGAACAGCACCCGGTGGGCTCGGCCGCCCTGGAAGCGGCTGCCGTAGACCACATCGGCTCGACCGTCGAGCAGCGGCTCGAGGAGGAGGCCGTACTCGCTCGGGTCGTACTCGAGGTCCGCGTCCTGGACGATGGAGTACGGCATCGTTGCCTCGCTGAAGCCCTTCCGCAGCGCGGCGCCCTTGCCCATGTTCCGAGGCTGGAGGTGGACCCGCACCCGGGGATCGTCGAGGGAGGCGAGGCGGTCCCGGGTGCCGTCGGTGGACCCGTCGTCCACGATGACGAGCTCTCCGACCCACGGGGAGTCGAGGACCCGCTTGGTGATCTCGTCGATGGTGGCGATCTCGTTGAAGCAGGGCATCACCACCGACAGGCACGGCGTGGGCGCAGCGGTGTCGGGCATCGCGCTCATCCTGTCATCGCTTCTCGGTTCGGAGGAACAAGAGCCGGGGGATCGTGGCGGCGGCCTCGTACTCCGGGGCTCGGGCCAGGAACCCGGGCGGCGGGGCCGGCTCCTCCATCCGGGTGAGGACGAGCCCGTTGGCGGCCAGGGCGTTGAGGTAGCGCGACAGCGGCCGGTGGATGAAGGGGATGAACACGCCCTTCTCCACCTCCTCGATCGACTCGTCCTCGACCAGGTACGGCCCGATGCGCCAGTACTGCTCGGGCGGGTCGAGGATCTGGTCGTCGATCCAGCCGCTGCTGGGTGTCTGCAGCAGCGGGTGGTTCAGGAAGAACAGGAACCGCCCGCCCGGTTCGAGGACCCGGGCCACCTCGGCGATGGCGCTGTCGACGTCGCGGATGTGCTCGAAGACGAGGCAGGCGACGATCGCGTCGAAGCTGCCGTCGGCGAACGGGAGCTGCGCAGCGCCGGCCCGGGCGTAGCGCGCTCCCCCACCGCGGCGGGCGGCCTCCTCCACCTGCGCCCACGTGGGATCGACGCCGACGGCCGTGCTCGCGCCGCCTGTCAGCGCCAGCCGCGAGATCTGCCCCTCCCCGCAGCCAACGTCGAGCACCCGTCGGGCGTCGGCCAGGTGCTGCGCGGCGAGCGGCAGGATCTGCTCCTCGTACTCCGGGTCCGCCCCGGCGGTGAAGCCCTCCTGCCACCAGTCCGCGTGCGCCTCCCAGAGGTCGTCGCCGTGCTGCGCTCGGTCGGTCATCCCCCGAGTGTCGCAGCCGTCACGCTCTCGTCCCGGACCCGTGGAGCTTGGCGTGCACGGCCTCGGCGACCGCATCGGGCAGCCAGGGCAGCGCGCGGAGGTCGTCCACCGATGCCCCCTTGACCGCACTGACCCCGCCGAGCTCCTTGACGAGGCGCTTCTTCCGAGTGGGCCCCAGCCCGGGGATGCCGTCGAGGACGGAGGTGGTCATGCGCTTGCCCCGCAGCTCGCGGTGGTAGGTGATGGCGAAGCGATGGGCCTCGTCCCGGATCCTCTGGAGCAGGTAGAGGGCCTCCGACTGGCGGGGGATCTTGATCGCATCGGCCTGGCCGGGCACGAACACCTCCTCGAACCGCTTGGCCAGCGACGCCACGGGGATCTCTCCGGAGAGACCGAGCTCCTCCACGACGCGGGTGGCCACCGAGAGCTGGCCCTTGCCCCCGTCGACGAGGAGCAGCTGCGGTGGGTAGGCGAACTTCCCCGGGCGGTCCTCGACCGGCCGCCGTCGCTCGGCCAGGTAGGCGGTCAGCCGCCGGGTCAGCACCTGCTCCATGGCGGCGAAGTCGTCGTTGCCCTGCTCGCCCTTGATCTTGAACCGGCGGTACTCGGACTTCTTGGGGAGGCCGTCCTCGAGCACCACCATGGAGCCGACGTAGTCGCTGCCCTGGATGTGGCTCATGTCGTAGCACTCGATCCGCAGCGGGGCGTCGGGCAGGCCGAGGTGGTCCTGGAGCTCGTTGAGGGCCTTGGCCCGGCTGTTGTGGTCGGCTGAGCGCCGGAGCCGGTGGCGGACGAACTCCTCCTTCGCGTTGCGGGCGACCGTCTCCTGTAGCTCTCGCTTGTCGCCGCGCTGCGGGACCCGGATCTGCACCTTCGAGCCGCGCAGCGAGGTCAGCCACTCCTCGTAGAGGGCGTCGTCGTCGGTGACGTTGGGGACCAGCACCGTCTTCGGGATCCCCTGCGGCGGGTCGTCGTACAGCCGCTCGACGAGGTCCCCGACGAGCTCCTCCGAGGTCAGGTCCTCCACCTTGTCGACGATGAAGCCCTTGCGACCGACCATGCGGCCGCGGCGCACGAAGAACACCTGGACGGCTGCTTCGAGCTCGTCCTCAGCCAGGCCGAGGACGTCGAAGTCCTCGGAGCGCTCGGCCACCATCTGCTGCTTCTCGATGGCCTTGCGGACCGAGGCCAGCCGGTCCCGGCAGCGGGCGGCCTGCTCGAACTCGAGCTGGGAGGCCGCCTCGGCCATCTTCACCTCGAGCTCCTTGATCACCGGCTCGGTCTCGCCGTCGAGGAACTCGAGGAGCCGCTCCACGTGCGCCGCGTACTCCTCCTTGGTCACCTCCCCGACGCACGGGCCCGAGCACTTCTCGATGTGGAAGAGCAGGCAGGGCCGCCCGAGGCGGGCGTGCTGGTTGAGCTTGTTGTCGCTGCAGGTGCGGAGCGGGAACGTGCGCAGGAGGAGGTCGAGCGTCTCGCGGATGGCGTAGGCCTGGCCGTAGGGCCCGTAGTAGCGGACGCCCTTGCGCTTCCTGCCCCGCATCACCATGGGCCGAGGCCACTCGGCGTCGAGGGTGACGGCCAGATAGGGGTACGACTTGTCGTCGCGGAGGCGGACGTTGAACCGCGGTTGGTGCTGCTTGATCAGGGTGTTCTCGAGGAGGAGCGCGTCGACGTTCGTGTCGACCTGGATCCACTCGACGCTCTCGGCGGCTCGGACCATCTGGGCGGTCCTGGGCGGCAGCGACGCCGGGTTCACGAAGTAGTTCGAAAGCCGCTGCCGCAGCGACTTGGCCTTCCCGACGTAGATGACGCGCCCCTCCCGGTCCTTGAACTGGTAGGACCCAGGTGCGTCAGGGATCGACCCCGCCGGCGGGCGCTTCACGGCCATCGCCTTGGAGGATAGGGAGACCGGAGCCGCCTGCCGCAGTGCGCTGCGACGGAGGGACGAGCAGGCCCATGGCCGCCAGCGTGATGGCGGGTCCGAAGGCGCGCAACGAGTTCACGGGGATGCTGAGGACCTGCCCGGAGAGGAACGGCACGTACAGCGCATAGGGCAGTGCCGCCGTGAGCGCGAGGGACTCGCGCCGCCGCCACCACCCGACCACGACGGCCGCTGCCAACGGGATCAGGCACAGTCCGATCGCGGCGTACAGCCAGTGGCCGTTGGGCACCCAGCCGCGCCGCCAGGCCTCCTCGAAACCCGAGAAGGGGACGAGCGCGAACTCCTGGACGTCGGGGTCGCTGCCGAACCCCGGCTGGGCCATCACGTAGAGGCGCCACAGGACCACGAGGACCGCGGCTGGCACGGCCACCCGCACGCGCTTGACCGCCGGGTGGGCGCGACCGAGCAGCACGACGGCGGCTATGGCCAGCGCACTCGACTCCTTCGTGAGCGCGCCGACCAACGCGGCCACAGCCGCCCACCCGAGCCGACCGCGCCGGAGCGCAATGACGAACGCGACCAGTCCCACGAGCGCCACCGCGTCGCAGAAGTCGAACAGCAGGGCCATCCACACCAGCGGGTTCGCCGCGAACGCGTACCCGGCCCGGTCGGTCCCGCCCTGGTCGGCCACCTCCCTCCCGACCAGGTACGTGCCGATCCCGATGGCAGCGAGGTTGGTCAGGACGAGGCCCCAGACCAGCGCCTGCTCGCCGGCGAGGCCCCACGGCGAGGCGATCAGGGGGTACCCGATGCGCTGGGCACGGTAGAGCGGCCGATCGAAGTACTGCGCCAGCTCCTCCCCGCCGGTCAGGAGCGGGTCCCGGGCGAGCAGCCAGAAGCTCTCGCCGTCGTGCCCGTCGGCGAGAGGGACCGAGACGTCTTCACCGAGTACCTCTCGGGCGTGCTCGAGCGCCGTGCTCTCCTCGCCGAGCCCGATGAAGTACGACGGCCCGCCTTGGGATGCGCTCATCAGCACCACGACCACCGCGAAGGCCGTCGTCGCGAGCAGCGCAGTGCGGATGGCCGACGATGGCCGGGTCTGACCGACCAGCTGACCCCCCGCTTCCACGAGGCGGAGCGTAGGGGTCCGGCCCCAGCCGGCGCGCGGATCCAGCCCCTAGCCCCGGCACGACCACCGGGTCGCCGCGACGGGACAGCGCCGCGGTGCACCTACGTCGTCTCAGCAGCGGTAGATTGGCCTCGCCGGCCCGGCATCCGGCGACATATCTGAGCTCCGGGGACGACATCCCCGCGGGAGAGGCGACCGGGCTGTCCCCGCCGTCCACCAACCGGAGCACCCACTGCGGAGGGCTCCGACGACATGCTCAGGCTCCAGACACCGCTCGACGAGCGCTACACGAACGCACCCCAGAGCGAGCTCGAGGCTCGCATCGCCGCCGCCAAAGCCACGCTCGGCGACCGCGTCTTCATCCTCGGCCACCACTACCAGCGCGACGAGGTGATCCGCTGGGCCGACGCTCGGGGGGACAGCTACCGCTTGTCGGTGCTCGCGCAGGAGCAGACCCAGGCCGAGTTCATCGTGTTCTGCGGCGTGCACTTCATGGCCGAGTCGGCCGACATCCTCACCGGCGACCACCAGACGGTGATCCTCCCCGACCTGAACGCCGGCTGCTCCATGGCCGACATGGCCGACCTCGACGAGGTGGAGGAGGCATGGGAGGCGCTCGGCCAGGTGACCGACATCAGCCGGGTCATCCCGATCACCTATATGAACTCATCCGCGGCGCTGAAGGCGTTCGTGGGTCGGCACGGAGGCGCCGTGTGCACGTCGACCAACGCGCGGGCGGTGCTCGACTGGGCCCTCGGCAAGGGCCTCAACGCCGGGAAGGAGAGCCAGGGTGCCGCGGGCAGCGGGGACAAGGTGCTGTTCTTCCCCGACCAGCACCTCGGTCGCAACACCGGCCTGGCCATGGGCTACGGCCATGACGACATGCGGGTGTGGAACCCTCGCCACGAGCTGGGCGGCCTGACCGAGGCCGACTGCAAGGAGGCCACCTTCCTGCTGTGGCGAGGCTGGTGCTCCGTGCACCAGCGCTTCCGCCCCGAGCACGTTCAATCGTTCCGGGCCGAGCACCCCGACGGGATCGTGGTGGCACACCCGGAGTGCAGCTTCGAGGTGTGCGATCTCGCCGACAAGGTCGGCTCCACCGACTTCATCATCCGTGCCGTCAACGAGGCGCCGACCGGATCAGTGATCGGCGTCGGCACCGAGGTCCACCTGGTCAACCGCCTGAACGACGAGAATCCCGACAAGACCGTCGTGTCCCTCGACCCCCTGGTGTGCCCGTGCTCCACGATGTTCCGGATCGATGCCCCGCACCTCTGCTGGGTGCTCGAGAACCTCGTCGCGGGCCACGTCGTCAACCAGATCA
>JBKHYD010000057.1:0-3038 GCA_046565645.1 Acidimicrobiia bacterium
TCCCGGTCGCACCAGGCCACGTCGATCGCGAACCGCATCCCGAACGTGTGCACGCTGCGGGCGGGGACGAGGAGCAGCGCGCCCTCGATGCCGTCGCGCCCCAGCAGGCCCTTGCGGCGGGCGGGCCGCGTGTCGGCCACCTCCAGCGAGGCCAGCACCTCCCCGTCGCGCAGCAGCCAGCTCACGAGGAGCAGGCTAGAGGTCAGACGTTGAAGCGGATCTCCATCACGTCGCCGTCCTGCACGACGTAGTCCTTGCCCTCGACCCGGAGCTTGCCGACCTCCTTGGCCTTGGTCCAGGAGCCGAGCTCGAGGAGCTCGTCCCAGTGGATCACCTCGGCCCGGATGAAGCCCCGCTCGAAGTCCCCGTGGATGACGCCGGCGCACTGCGGCGCCTTGTACCCGGCCCGGAACGTCCAGGCCCGGCTCTCCTTCTCGCCGGTGGTGAAGAAGGTGCGCAGCCCCAGGAGCCTGTAGGCGGCGTGGAGGAAGGTCGGCAGGGCCCCTTCGCCGAGGCCGAGCGCCTCCAGCATCTCGGCCCGCTCGCTCTCGTCGAGCATGGCCGCCTCGGCCTCCAGCTGCACGCACATGCCGATCACCTCGGCCTTGTCGCCCAGCTCGGCCTGCACGGGGGCGATCACCGACGCGACGTCGTCGAGCTGGTCCTCGGCGACGTTGACGAGCGCCAGCACCGGCCGGTTCGTGAGCAGGAAGTACGGCTTCAGCAGCTTGCGGTCGTCGTCCTTCAGGTCGGAGCGGTAGATGGGGGTGCCGGCCTCCAGCACCGCCTTGGCCTGGTCGAGGGCGGCCACCTCGTCGAGGAGCGACTTGTCGCCTTTGGCCGCCTTGCGGCGTCGCTCGATCTGCTTCTCCACCGTCTCGAGGTCGGCGTAGGTGAGCTCGAGCTCCACGACGCCCAGGTGCTCGAGCGGGTCGGACGGGCCCGGGACGTCGTCGTCCTCGAAGGCCCGCAGCACGAAGACGACCGCGTCGACCTCGCGGATGTGGCTCAGGAACTTGTTGCCCAGGCCCTCGCCCTTGCTGGCCCCGGCCACCAGACCGCCGATGTCGACGAACTGGACGGTGGCCGGCACCACGTTCTTGCTCTGGCTCATGGCGGCCAGCGCGTCGAGCCGGGGGTCGGGCACCCTGGCCACCCCCACGTTCGGGTCGGTGGTGGCGAAGGCGTAGGGCGCGGCGAGCGCGCCGCCGCCGGCCAGCGCGTTGTACAGCGAGGACTTCCCGGCGTTGGGGAGACCGACGAACCCGAACCGCTCCATGGCGGTGCAGGGTACGGGCCGGGCGGTCCCGGCCCCCAACCCCGCCGGTAGCGTGGACGGCCGTGGCCGCCCCCGCCCTCTCCCCTGCCGAGGCCCTCGATCGGGTCGTCTACCTGAAGGACCGGGCCCTCGAGGAGAGCCGCCGGGTCATGGCCTACGCCAAGGCGCGGGACCTCGTGCTGGAGCTGGGCGACGAGGAGATCGAGCACCGCCACGCCGAGGGCACCCTGCAGGACCTGCCCGGAATCGGGCCGTCCACCGCCAAGGTGATCTCCCTGGCCCTCGACGGCGGCATCGACGAGTACCTGGCCGAGCTCGAGGCCAAGACGGCCATCGAACCGGGCGAGGGGGCTGAGCTTCGGGCTGCCCTGAAGGGCGACCTCCACACCCACACCTACTGGAGCGACGGCAGCCGCTCGGTGGAGGACATGGCCCGCACGGCCATGGCACTGGGTCACGAGTACCTCGTCGTCAGCGACCACTCCCCCCGCCTCACGATCGCCCACGGCCTCAACCGCGAGCGGCTGCTGGCCCAGCTTGACGAGATCGATGAGGTCCGCGAGCGGGTGGCTCCCTTCCGGATCCTCACCGGGATGGAGGTCGACATCCTGGAGGACGGCCGCCTCGACCAGGACGACGACCTGCTCGAGCGGCTCGACGTGGTGGTGGCCAGCGTCCACTCCAAGCTGTCGATGCCCGAGCCGGACATGACCCGCCGGATGATCCTGGCCGTGGCCAGCCCGCACGTCGACGTGCTCGGTCACTGCACGGGCCGCAAGGTGGTGGGGCGGGGTCGGCCGCAGTCGAGGTTCGACGCCGACCTCGTGTTCGCCGCCTGCGCCCGCTTCGACACAGCCGTCGAGATCAACTGCCGCCCCGAGCGCCAGGACCCTCCCGAGGAGCTGCTCTCGCTCGCCCTCGACTGGGACTGCAAGGTGGCCATCGACACCGACGCCCACGCCCCGGGCCAGCTGGAGTGGCAGGTCTACGGCTGCGACAAGGCGGCCCGCCTCGGCGTCGAGCCAGAGCGGATCGTCAACGCCTGGGACGCCGACGAGCTCCTCGCGTGGGCCGACGCCCACCCCACGGCCTGACCACGACCACCTGGTCAGGCCAGGAGCGCGTCGACCTCGGCGGGGGTGCGGAGCCTGACGAAGCGCAGGTGGCCGTTGGCGGGATCGGCCATGGCGCCGCCGTAGCGGTCGGCGTACTTGCCGTGGTTGACCCACGACCAGCGGATCATGTTCCTCTCCGGATCGAGCCGGAACGGGGCGAGCAGCGGCTCGCGGTTGCCGTTCCACAGCTCCTCCCGCGTCAGGGTGCGGCGCAGCGTGCGGGCGACGATCCGGCGCATCACGAGCGGTCGCGGCAGGTCCAGCCACACCACGGTGTCGGCCCTCGCCCAGACGAGGTCCTGCACCGGCGAGTAGTTGCCGTCCACCACCCAGCCGTCGCCGGCCACGACCTCGGCCACCCGGCGGCGGAACTCCTCGCCATCCAGCTCCTGCCACCCGGGCTGGTGGAAGATCGAGTCCAGCTCGACGTGGGGCACGCCGAGGCGCTGGGCCAGCTGCCGACCGAGCGTCGTCTTCCCCGCCCCCGACACCCCCACCACCGACACCCGACGCACCGCCCCAGCCTCGCGCGCCGACTGGAGCGCCGACTCGGCCGGCCGGTAGCGTGGCACCCCTATGTCGAAGCGCACCAAGAAGGCCACGCTGCGGGCTCGCAAGAAGAAGGCCAACCACGGCCGCAAGCC
>JBKHYD010000058.1:0-24365 GCA_046565645.1 Acidimicrobiia bacterium
TGGAGCCGGCCCGGCCTCATGCCGAGGCTCTCGAACCAGCGGCCGGTGCCCTCGATCTTGCCGCCTCCGTAGATGTGGTTGAGGCCGTGGGCCAGCATCACCGCCCCGACGCAGCAGCGGAAGGCGAGCAGGGCCAGGTTGATCGAGTCAGCGTCGCTCATCGCCGGCCGACCGTAGCGCCGCCGACGCGTGCGCCGGCCCACCACCGGCGTCGACCATCGCACGCGTGTCGCATCGCGCACGCCACGCCCACCACCGCGCGAACCCGACGCGTGCGCGCACCGACGCGTCGCGTCGGTCTCCGCACGCATGTCGCATCGCGCACGCCACGGGGCGGCTCGGGCTGGGGCACATCCCGGGGGTCGACGTACGCTCCGGCCATGGCGCGATCGGGTTGGGGACGGACGGCACGGCTGCTCGGCTTCGCGATCACCGCGGTGGCCGGGGTGGCGGCCGTCCAGGAGGCCCGCCAGCGCGCCGACGCCGCTCGCGCCGAGCGCTCCGGAGGGCCGATCGACCTCACCTCCCGCTCGGCGCGGAGCGCCGCGATGGCCGGCGTGGGCGCCAAGGCGGGCGGGCAGTACGCGCTGCACCGAGCCCGGAAGGCGTTCGCGTCGGCCGACCGCCACGCCGAGCTCGACCAGCGGTTCGAGCTGAAGACGGCCGAGGCGATCACCGAGGCGCTCGGCAACATGAAGGGCGCCATGATGAAGCTCGGCCAGATGGCCAGCTACCTCGACCAGGGGCTGCCGGAGCACGTGCGGGCCGCCCTGGCCGAGCTGCAGTCGAACGCCCCGCCGATGAGCGGCGAGCTGGCCGCCCAGGTCATCGCCGAGGAGCTCGGCTCACCGCCTGAGGAGGTGTTCCTCGAGTGGGACCCAGAGCCGATCGCGTCCGCGTCGATCGGGCAGGTCCACCGGGCCATCACCACGGACGGCCGCGCTGTCGCCGTGAAGGTCCAGTACCCGGGCGTGGGCGACGCCATCCGCGCCGACCTCGGCAACGCGGGCCTCCTGTTCGGGGCCATCGGGATGCTCTTCCCCGGCCTCGAGCCCGAGCCGATCGTCGCCGAGCTGCGGGAGCGCCTCGTCGAGGAGCTCGACTACCGCCGGGAGGCCTCCAACCAGCGGCTGTTCGCCGACTTCTACCGCCACCACCCGTTCATCCACGTGCCCGAGGTGGTGGACGAGCTCTGCACGGAGCGGGTCCTCACCACCGAGCTGGCCGAGGGGGTGCCGTTCTCGGAGCTACTGAGCTGGCCCCAGGAGGAGAGGGACCTCGCCGCGGAGGCGATCTTCCGGTTCGTGTTCGGCAGCCTCTACCGGCTGCACGCCTTCAACGGGGACCCCCACCCCGGCAACTACCTGTTCCAGCCCGGCGGGCGGGTCACGTTCCTCGACTTCGGGCTGGTGAAGCACTTCGACGCCGAGGACATCGCCGTGCTCGAGCGGATGACCACCGCCATGGCGATCGACCGGGACATCGTGGCGTTCCGCAAGACGATCGAGGAGATCGGCCTCCTGAAGCCGGACCTCCCCTTCACCGACTCCGAGGTGGAGGACTACTTCGGGCACTTCTACGACTTCGTGCTCCGCGACGAGGTGGCCACCATCACCCCGGAGTACTCGTCCGAGACGGTGCGCCGCTTCTTCGACGCCAACGGCCCCTATGGCCCGATCATGAAGGCCGCCAACCTGCCCCCGTCCTTCGTGATCATCCAGCGCATCAACCTCGGCCTCTACGCCATCTTCGGCCAGCTGCAGGCCACGGCGAACTGGCGTCGCATCTCCGAGGAGCTCTGGCCCTTCGTCGGGGCACCGCCATCCACCGAGCTGGGACACCAGGCGGCGGCGTGGACCGCCGCCCACCCAGGATGATCGAGGTCGTCGCCCTCGACGGGGACGACACGCTCTGGCACAGCGAGCAGCTCTTCGTCGACACCCAGGCCTCGTTCCGTGAGCTCGTCGCCCCCTACGTCGAGGTGGACGACGCGCAGCTCGACGCGCTGCTGCTCGAGGTGGAGCGCCGGAACCTCCCCACCTTCGGGTACGGGGTGAAGGCGTTCACGCTCTCGCTGATCAAGACGGCCATCGAGGTCACCGGGGGGAAGATCCCCGCCGGCCGCCTCCAGGCCGTCCTCGACCTGGGCAAGGTGCTCCTCGACCACCCGGTGCACCTGCTCGACGGCGTGGCCGAGACGGTGGACGAGCTCACTGACCGCTATCGGGTGATGGTCATCACCAAGGGCGACCTCCTGCACCAGGAGACGAAGGTGGTCCGATCCGGGCTCGAGGAGGTGCTCTGGCGGGTCGAGATCGTCTCTGAGAAGGACGAGCCCACCTACCAGCGGATCCTGGACCGCCACGGCATCGAGCCGGCGACCTTCGTGATGGTCGGGAACTCGGTGCGCAGCGACGTGCTCCCCGTGCTGGCGCTGAGCGGGCACGCCGTGCACATCCCGTACCACGTGACCTGGGGCCTCGAGCAGGTCGACCCGCACCCCGACCACACCTTCCCGGTGCTCACCTCGATCCGGGAGCTCCCGGCGTGCATCCGCAAGCTGGACGGAGCCGGCCCCGGTGCCTGAGCTCACGGTCGGGTCGTTCAACATCCACTGGGGCCGCGGCCCGAAGAAGGACGGGTTCGCCCCCTTCGACGTGGTCGGGGCCTGCCGGACCCTCGATGCCGACCTGCTCGTGCTCCAGGAGTCCTGGGCCCCCGACGACGGGCCGTCGGACCACCAGCGGGTGGCCGACGCCCTCGACATGGCGGTGGTGTGCGACACGTCCCTGGCCCGCAGCGACCTGGCCGACCGGCCCACCATCACCGGCCGGGCCACCCATCGCGGCGGCAGCGGGGGGTGGCACCTCGCCGCGCTGGCCCGCGTGCCGGCCCGGGCTGCCTCGGTCATCCCCCTCCCCCACCTGTGGCTCGACGGCGTCGACCGCGCCGTGCTGGCGGTCGAGGTCGAGGTCGAGGGGTCCTCCCTCCACGTGCGGGGGACGCACCTGCCCCACATCGAGTTCGGGGCGCACCTCAGCACCCGCGGGCTGCGGCGCACCCTCCCGCCGGTCGACCAGCCGGGGGCGCTGGTGGGCGACATGAACATGTGGGGCTGGAGCATCGACCGGATGGTGGGGCGAGGCTGGCGACGGGTCGTGAAGGGCAAGACCTGGCCCGCCCACCGACCCCAGCACCAGATCGACCACATCCTGGTGACCGACCAAGTGGAGGCGGTGTGGGGATGCGTCGGCCCCGACCTCGGCTCGGACCACCGACCCATCCGGGCCCGGCTCCGCTGGTGAGCCACGCCGTCCTGTTCCTCTGCACCGGCAACGCCGCCCGATCGGTGATGGCCGGCGCCGCGCTGGCCGCGCACCTGCCCCACTGGTACGTGGCCACCGCCGGCACCCTCGTCGTCGAGGGCCAACCGATGAGCTGGCGGACCCGCGCCGCCCTCGAGCACGTGGGCCTGGAGGCGGCGAGCCACCGAAGCCGACAGGCCGACCCGTCCTCCCTCGACCACGCGGCCCTCGTCGTGGGGCTGGCGCCCGAGCACGTGCAGTGGGTGCGGCGCACCCACCCCCGCGCTGCGGCGCGGACCGGCACCCTGCGTCGGCTGGCCCGGGACCTCCCCGCGGACGGGCGCGCCCTCCCCGAGCGGGTGGCGGCGCTCACGCTGGCGGAGGTGGAGCTCGAAGACTGGGAGGAGGTCGTGGACCCCGGGGGCGGCGACGCCGACGCGTTCAGGGCCTGCGCGGTCGAGGTGACCGAGCTCGTCGGCGAGCTGGCCCGCCGGCTCGACCCGCCAGCCGGGACGAGCTGAGCCGTGGCCCGCCCGGCACCGCCGTCCGCGGGCGATCCGAGGCACGCACCCACCCCGCCACCGCGTTGCGCCGCTCGTGCGCCTGCGCCACTCGGACCTGACGATCCGTCAGACCTGGCCGAGGTGGGCCGGTACGCTGCGCCGCCATGGCCAGCGAACCGCCCGTGACCGAGCTCGTCCGCCTCGACGTCGACGACGCCGGGGTGGCTCGCATCACGTTGGATCGGCCCGAGGCAGGCAACTCGCTGTCCGCCGAGATGCGCGACCACCTGGCCGACACCTTCGACGAGCTCTCGGCCAGCCTCGGGGTGAGGGCCATCGTGCTGACCGGCGCCGGCGACCGGCACTTCTGCACCGGCGCCGGGCTGGGCGGAGCCCAGAAGCCCGAGCCGCCTCGACCGGAGGGCGCCCCTGACCGGGCGCTGGGCGATGTGGCCCGCCTCGTCCGCCGCGGCTGGCAGCGGCTGGTGGCCTCGATCCTCGACTGCGAGAAGCCGGTGATCGCAGCCGTCAACGGCACCGCGGCCGGGGGCGGCGCCAACCTCGTGCTGGCCTGCGACCTGGTGGTGATGGCGGAGGAGGCCCGCCTCATCGAGGTGTTCGTGAAGCGCGGGATCATGCCCGACGCCGGTGCCGCCTACCTGCTGCCCCGCATCGTCGGGCCGCAGCGGGCCAAGGAGCTGATGTTCTTCGGCGAGGCCCTCTCGGCGGCCGACTGCGAGCGCTGGGGCATCGCCAACCGGGTCGTCCCGGCGACCGAGCTGCAGGCGGCCGCGGACGAGCTCGCCGAGCGGCTCGCCGCCGGGCCCAGCAAGGCCATCGCGATGACGAAGTGGCTCGTGAACCGCAGCCACGAGTCGAGCCGCCACACCGCCTTCGACGAGGAGGCGTTCGCCCAGGAGATGGTCACGGCCACCGCGGACTCGGCCGAGGGCCTGGCTGCCTTCGGCGAGCGCCGCACCCCGGGCTTCCGGGGCTGGTAGCGACCGAGCCCGCCCGCTGGTGGCCGGGCCCCCGGCGCGAGCAGGCTGACCCGCCGTGCTGGCCGTCGTCCTCGCCTGCTTCGCCGCCGGGCTCGCCCTGCGCCGGCTTGTCCCCCCGAGCGCGGGGTTGATCGGTCCGCTCGACCACGCCGTCATCGGGGTCACCCTGCCGGCGCTCATCCTGGCCAAGCTGCCGGAGCTGGAGCTGGGGTCGGACCTCGTGGTGCCGGTGGCCGCCGCCTGGGGCGCGGGTGCCGTCGCCGTGACGGCGGTCCTCGTGGCGTCCCGCCGGTTCGGGTGGAGCCGGGCCACCACCGGGACGCTGCTGCTCGTCACGCCGCTCGGCAACACGACCTTCCTCGGCCTGGCCATGGTCGAGGCCCTGCTCGGCGCCGAGGCGCTCAGCCGGGCGCTCGCCTTCGACCAGCTGGGCTCGTTCCTCGGGTTGGCCGTGTACGGCTCGGTGGTGGCGGCCCGCTGGGGCCACGGCGAGGGGGGTTGGCGGCCCGTGCTGGGCCGGCTGCTGCGGTTCCCGCCGTTCTTCGCCGTCGTGGCCTCCTTCGGGCTGCGAGCCCTCGAGATCCCGACGTGGCTGGACGACGGCCTGGGTGCGGTCGGTCAGCTGGTCGGCCCGCTGGCCATGCTGACGGTCGGGCTCCGCTTCCGCCTCGCCCTCGCCGACCACGCCCGCCGGGCGGCCCGCTGGTGCCTCGGCATCAAGATGGGGCTCATGCCGCTGGCGGTGCTCGGCGCCGCGGTGCTGGCCGACGGCCTCGACGACCCGGCGTGGACGGCGTCGGTGCTCGAGGCCGGGATGCCCCCCATGGTCACCGCCGGGGTGGTCGCGGCCCAGGCGGACCTGGACGGCGAGCTGGCGGCGACGGTCGTCGGCGTCGGCCTCCTCCTCGCCCTCGCCACGGCCCCCGCCCTGTCCCACTTGCTGCGCTGAGGCCAGCACCGTGGCGCGAGACGAGGCAACCTGGTGCGGTCACGACCAGCGACTGGAGGCGCACCATGGCGAGCGACGCTGACCGCTTCGTAGCGGAGGTGCTGCCGCGCATGCGGGCCGCTGATGTGGCGCTGCACGAGGGAGATGCCGCACCCCGAGGCGAGATGTGGTCGAGGAGCGATCCGGTGACGCTGTTCGGCGCGGCGTTCACCGCGACCGGCCAAGACGAGGTCCGGGCGGCGTTCGAGAGGCTGGCGAGCCAGTTCTCAGACTGCCGATCCTTCGAGATCGAGGTGGTGGCCGCCGGCGGGGGGGCCGATCTCGGCTACCTCGTCGCCATCGAGCGGACCACGGCGTCGGTCGGCGGCCAGGACCCCACCCCCTACGCCCTGCGGGTGACCACGATCTTCAGGCGCGAGCAGGGCGAGTGGAAGATCGTGCACCGCCACGGCGACCCCTTCGACGAGAGCGCCACCAGCTTGGCGACACAGCTCCGGGGCGGTCCCGGGTAGTCGGCCGTCGCCGCGTGGGCACGATGGGACCGGCCGCCTGAGGCGGTAGACAGGTCCGATGCGCACGATCGAGGTGTATGCCGACGTGATGTGCCCGTTCGCCTACGTGGGGCTCCGGGCCTTCGAGGAGCGGCGGGCGGAGCGAGGGGCGGCCGAGCCGGTCGTGGTGGTGCGGGCCTGGCCGCTCGAGATCGTGAACGGCAAGCCGCACGACGGCAACCACCTCGCCCCGGAGATCGAGGCGCTGCGCACCGAGGTGGCGCCCGGCCTCTTCGCCGGGTTCGACCCCAAGACGTTCCCACGGTCCACCCTGTCCGCCCTGGCGGCCACCGCCGCCGCCTACCGGCGCTCGCCGACCACCGGCGACGCCTTCGCGCTGGCGGTGCGGGTGGCGCTGTTCGAAGAGGGCCTCGACGTGTCCGACCCGACCGTGCTGGCAAACCTGGCCGAGGACATCGGCGTGGAGGAGGCCACCGAGGCCGACCGCGCCTCCATCGACGCCGACCTGGCCGCCGGTCGGGAGCGGGGGGTCGCGGGGTCCCCGCACTGGTTCACGTCGAGGCGGGACTTCTTCTGCCCGTCGCTCGAGATCCACCACGAGGGCGACCGCTGGGACGTGCACTTCGACCGCAAGGGCTTCGACGAGTTCCTCGACGCCGCCCTCGGCTGACCGCCCCCGGGTGAAGCGCTCGACACCTCGGTAGCGTCGACCCATGGATCTCCTGGTCGTCGTCGGTGCCGCTGAACCCCCGAGCCGCCTGGCCGTCCGGGCCCGTCGGCTGGTGCACGTGGAGCCGGGCGGGCCCCTGCTCGACCTGCTGGCCGACCTGCGCGGCCACATCCCCCGCCGCATCGGCGTGGTCGGCCGGGGGGCCGAGGCGGCCCCGATCGCCCGCGAGCTGCACGAGCGTGGCCTGCCGGTGACGCTCCACACCGACGACGACGTGCAGCTCGACGGCGTGCCCACCCTGCCGGTCGCCGACCGGGGCGAGCCGATGGACGTGGCCGAGGACCTCCTCGCGCTCATCGGCCACACCCCCATGGTCCGACTCGACCGCACCGCCCGGGAGGTGGACTGCCACCTGCTGGCCAAGCTCGAGCTGTACAACCCGGGCTTCTCCTCGAAGGACCGCCCGGCGCTGGCGATGATCGAGGCCGCCGAGCAGGAGGGCCTCCTGCAGCCAGGCGGCACCATCGTCGAGCCCACCAGCGGCAACACCGGCGTGGGACTCGCCATCGTCGCCGCCCGCAAGGGCTACCACTGCGTGTTCGTCTGCCCCGACAAGGTGGCGCCCGACAAGATCGCCCAGCTCCGCGCCTACGGCGCCGAGGTCCACGTGTGCCCCACCGCGGTGGACCCCGAGCACCCCGACTCCTACTACTCCATGTCGGACCGGCTCGCCCGGGAGATCCCGGGCGCCTGGAAGCCGGACCAGTACCACAACCCCAACAATCCGCAGGCCCAGTACGACACCACCGGGCCGGAGATCTGGGAGCAGACCCGTGGCCGCGTCACCCACTTCGTCTGCGGGGTCGGCACCGGCGGGACGATCTCCGGCATCGGCCGCTACCTGAAGGAGCGGGACCCGGAGATCCGGGTCATCGGGGCCGACCCCGAGGGGTCGGTGTACTCGGGCGGCTCCGGGCGTCCCTACCTCGTGGAGGGCATCGGCGAGGACTTCTGGCCCAGCACCTACGACCCGAGCGTCGTGGACGAGATCGTCCCGATCAGCGACGCGGTGAGCTTCGGCACAGCCCGGCGGGTCACCCGCGAGGAGGGGCTCCTCATCGGAGGCTCCGGCGGCACCGCCATCGCGGCCGCGCTCGAGGTAGCGCAGGGGCTGCCGGCCGATGCGGTCGTGGTCGTCCACATCCCCGACTCCGGGCGCGGCTACCTCTCCAAGCTCTACGACGACGGGTGGATGGCCGACCACGGCTTCCTCCGCGCCGCCGGGCCCACGGTGGGCGACCTGCTCCGCGACCGCCCGGCCGACCTGCCGCTGCTCGTGCACACCCACCCGAACGAGACGGTGCGGGAGGCCATCGAGATCCTCCGCGAGTACGAGGTCAGCCAGATGCCGGTGGTGAAGCACGAGCCCCCGGTGGTGCTCGGCGAGGTGTCGGGGGCGGTCTCCGAGCGGGAGCTGCTGCAGGCCGCCATGCGCGACCCGGGGTTCCTCGAACGACCGGTCGGGGAGGTGATGGGCGCCCCGCTGCCCACCCTGGGGATCGGGGAGCCGATCGACGTCGCCGTCGAGCTCCTGGGCCGCACCTCGGCCGCCCTCGTCCTCGACGGGGGCCACCCGGTCGCCGTCGTCACCCGCTCGGACCTGCTCGGGCGGCTCACCAAGGAGCGCTCTCGCTGATGGTCGACCTCTCCGGCAAGGGTCCGGCCACGCGCGCCGTGCACGGCGCCGGCCCTCCCGATGCGCACACCGGGGCCGTGGTGCCGCCCATCTCGCTCGCCACCACGTTCCGCCAGCCGGCGGTCGCCCAGCCCGCCGACTTCGAGTACGCCCGCAGCGGCAACCCCACCCGGGCTGCGCTGGAGGCGCACCTGGCCGTCCTGGAGGGGGCCCGCCACGGGTTCGCCTTCGCCTCCGGCCTCGCCGCCGAGGACGCCCTGCTCCGGCTCCTCGCGCCCGGCGACCACCTCGTCCTCCCCGACGACGCCTACGGCGGCACCATCCGCCTGGCGCAGCGGGTCCACGCGCCGGCCGGGCTGCACGTGGACACGGTCGACCTCACCGACCTCGCCGCGGTCGAGGCCGCCATCGGTCCGTCGACCCGGATGGTCTGGATCGAGACGCCGTCCAACCCCTGGTTGCGGATCGTCGACGTCGAGGCCGTCGCCACCCTCGCCCATCAGCGCGGGGCCACGGTCGTCGTGGACAACACCTTCGCCACGCCCGCCCTCCAGCAGCCGCTCGGGCTGGGGGCCGACGTCGTCGTCCACTCCACCACCAAGTACCTCGGAGGTCACAGCGACGTGGTCGGCGGGTTTGTCGCCACCTCCGAGGAGGGGCTGGCCGAGCGGATCGGCTTCCTCCAGAACGCAGCCGGCGCCGTGCCCGGGCCCTTCGACTGCTACCTCGTCCACCGGGGCGCCAAGACGCTCCCGCTGCGCATGGAGCGCCACTGCGCGTCCGCGGCGGCGGTGGCCGAGGCGCTGCTGGCCCACCCGGCGGTGGCCGCCGTCCACCACCCCGGCCTGCCCGGCCACCCGGGTCACGAGGTGGCCCGCCGCCAGATGCGCGGCTTCGGGGGGATGGTGTCGTTCCAGCTGGCCGGCGGGGAGCCGGCCGCTCTCGACGTGTGCCGGCGGACAGAGCTGTTCACCCTGGCCGAGAGCCTGGGGGCGGTGGAGAGCCTCATCGAGCACCCGGCCCGCATGACCCACGCCTCGGTGGCCGGCACCGGCAACGAGGTGCCGGGCGACCTGGTCCGCCTCTCGGTGGGCATCGAGGACGTGGACGACCTGATCGGCGACCTGCGCCAAGCGCTCGATGGGCTCGGCTGAGGTCCGCCTCCCCCGGCGCGACCCGGCCCCCTAGGGTCGAGCCATGGTCTCCTTCCTCCTCGACGGCGAACCCGTCCGGTCGCTGGACGAGCACCGGCGCCGGGGCGGCGGGCAGGCGTTCGCCGCCGCCACCCAGGTCGAGCCCGAGGCGATCGTGGCCCTCATCACCGACAGCGGCCTGCGCGGTCGGGGTGGTGCCGGGTTCCCGACCGGGCGGAAGTGGGCCGGCATCCGGGCCGCCGGGCCGGGCCGGCGCTTCGCCGTGTGCAACGCCGCGGAGGGCGAGCCGGGCACCTTCAAGGACCGGGCGCTCATCCGGCACGACCCCTACCGGGTGCTGGAGGGCCTTGCCATCAGCGGGTACGCGGTGGGGGCCGACGCCGCCTACATCGCCACGAAGGCCAGCTACGCCCAGGAGGCCGAGCTCCTCGCCACCGCCATCGACGAGGCCCAGGCCGCCGGGCACTTCGCCGACCTGCGCATCACCCTCGTCCTCGGGCCCGACGAGTACCTCTTCGGGGAGGAGAAGGCGCTCCTCGAGGTGATCGAGGGCAACGACCCGCTCCCCCGGCTGCTGCCCCCCTACGAGCACGGCCTCTTCGCCACCGACATCCAGACCGGCTGGCAGGCCGTCGACGCGCCGAGCGGGGCGGGTCAGGGCGGCGGACGGGGCCAACCCAACCCGACCCTCGTGAACAACGCCGAGACGCTGGCCCACGTCCCTCGCATCGTGCTCGAGGGAGCCGACCGGTTCCGCGCCGTCGGCACCACCGAGTCCCCGGGCACCACGATCGCGACCGTCGTGGGCGACGTGCAGCGACCCTTCGTCGGCGAGATCGAGCTCGGCACCCCGTTCTCCGAGCTGCTGGAGCGGGCCGGCGGCCCGCACCCCGGGCGGCGCCTGGTGGCCGCCTTCTCCGGGGTGGCCAACGGCGTCCTGCCCGCCGCCCGCTTCGACGCGCCGGTCTCCTACGAGGGGCTGGCCGCGGCGGGCAGCGGGCTCGGCTCGGCCGGCTTCGTCGTCTACGACGACACCGCCTGCATCGTCGAGGTGGCCCGCACGCTTTCTCGCTTCCTCTACGTCGAGTCCTGCGGCCAGTGCCGCAGCTGCAAGTTCGGCACCGGGGAGATCACCCGGCACCTCGACGCGATCATGGAGGGCACCGGCACCGACGCGGACATCGAGGTGATCGGCGCCCGGCTCCTCACCGTCACCGACCAGACCCGCTGCTTCCTGGCCGCCGAGGAGCAGGCGATGGTGTCGAGCATCCTGCGGGAGTTCCCCGACGAGTTCGCGCTGCACCTCGAGGGGCGGTGCTCGGTGCCCGCACGCCGGATCGACGTCCCGAAGCTCGTCGACGTCGCCGACGGCGTGGCCACCTACGACCTCCGCCAGGCCGCCAAGCAACCCGACTGGACCTACCTCGAGGACTGACGGAGGGCGATTTCTGCACCCTGCGTGCGGGGTGGTAGCGATGAGGCCGCACACACCGAGCGCAAGGGGGGCCCATGGCCGCTGCCGTCCCGATCGTCGACTACCTGGTGCTGGGGGACGACCCGCACCTGGTGGCCAAGGAGTGCACGGGCTGCGGGGCGCGGTTCTTCGACCGTCGCAACGCCTGCGCCGCGTGCTCCGGCACCGAGTTCCGTGAGGCCGCCGTCGCCACCACCGGCGAGCTGAAGGCGTTCACGATCGTGGCCTTCGCCGCGCCGGGCGTGCCGGTGCCGTTCGTGGCCGGCGTGGTCGACTGCGGGGGCACCAGCGTGCGGGGGAACGTGATCAACGTCGAGCCCGACCCCGAGCACGTGAAGCTCGGGATGAAGGTGAAGCTGGCCACCTACGTGGTCGGCACGGACGACGACGGCACCGAGGCCATCGGCTTCGGCTTCGAGCCCATCGAGAACTAGGGGAGCGCACCATGGCTGACGACATCTGGATCCTCGGGATCACCATGACCAAGTTCGGCAAGCACCCGGACAAGGACACCATCGACCTCGCGTCGGAGGCCGCCCTCGGGGCACTGGCCGACGCGGGGGTCACCATGCGCGACATCGGCGTGCTGGCGGCGGGCAACCTCATGGACTCGGCCGCCGGGATCGGCCAGCAGCTGCAGAAGCAGATCGGCCAGACGGGCATCCCCGTGTACAACGTGGCCAACGCGTGCGCCACCGGGGCCACCGCGCTGCGCACCGCGATCATGGCCGTGAAGGCCGGCGAGTGCGACATGGGCCTCGCCGTCGGCGTGGAGAAGCTGGCCGGCGCCGGCCTCCTCGGCGGGGGCGGCACCCCCAAGTCCGACAAGAAGGTGTTCGAGCCCAAGGGCCGCTACGGCGCCGTGACCTCCACGGACGGGCGCATCGGCACCAACACCATGCCCGGGGTGTTCGCCCAGGTCGGCATGGAGTACCTCCACCAGCACCCCTACGAGGGGGAGGCCTTCGAGCTGTTCGCCAGGATCAGCGAGAAGAACCACGCCCACTCCACGCTCAACCCGCTGGCCGCCTACACCAAGAAGATGACCCTCGAGGAGATCATGGGCGACATCATGATCGCCTACCCGAACACCCGGCCGATGTGCTCGGCCAACTGCGACGGCGCCGCCGCCGCGGTGGTCGTCTCCGGGGCCAAGCTGAAGACGCTGTCGCTCGAGCAGCAGCGCCGAGCGGTCAAGGTGTCCGCCTCGGTGCTCACCAGCGACCCGTGGCAGGAGTCCTGCCAGGTCCTGCCCGACGTCAACACGCTCACCCGCCTGGCCGCCGCCCAGGCCTACGAGCAAGCGGGTGTGTCCCCGCAGGACCTCGACCTCGTGGAGCTGCACGACTGCTTCGCCACCGCCGAGCTCGTCCACTACGACAACCTCCAGCTCTGCGAGCCGGGCGGCGCCGTCGACCTCTTCCAGAGCGGCGCCACGTGGCGCGACGGCTCCACCCCGGTGAACGTGTCCGGCGGCTTGGAGTCGAAGGGGCACCCGATCGCAGCCACGGGGATCGCCAACATCTGGGAGGTCTGCCACCACCTCCGCGGCGAGGCCGGCGACCGCCAGATCGAGGGGGCCACGGTGGGCCTGGCTCACGTCATCGGCCTCGGCTCGGCCTGCGGCGTGCACATCCTCGAGCGGAGCGGTCTGGCCGCCTAGGACCCCTCCTGTGCTCCCTGCGGGGCCCGGTCGCCGCCCGGTGACCGGGCCCCGAGCGCGCCCGAGGACGGGCAGGCCGGACCGCGAGTCGTGGCGCGAGGTCCCTCCCACGGAGATGCCGAGGTCCCTGCGATCGAGGACGTTCGGCCCTGACGGTTGAGCGCGCAACCTTCGTACCGTCAGGACCAGCGATCAGAGAGATCGACACCAGGAGCAACAGGAGCGCAGACCATGAGCACCTTCACCGAGTCCATCCCCCGCAGCGTCGTCGTCGACACGTCGGCGCGCATCACCCGCAAGACCATCGACCGGGTCCTCACCCTCTTCGGGGTGGTCCTCACCCTCGCCCTCGTGGTGGCCGGCGCCCTCCTCATGTGGGGGGCCAGCTTCTCGGCCGACTACGTGGACGACGAGCTCAGCTCGCAGAACATCACCTTCCCGCCGGCCGAAGCTCTGGCCGAAGAGGGGCGCGACGACCTCGTGAAGTACGGCGGCGAGGTCGTCAACACCGGGCCCGAGGCCGAGGCCTACGCCAGCTTCATCAACGGCCACCTCGAGGGCATCGCCGACGGCGCCACCTATGCCGAACTCGGGACTCCCGAGCGTGAGGCCAAGGCCGCCCTCGACGCCGCCAAGGAGAGCGGTGCCAGCGAAGCCGAGATCGCCAAGCTCGAAGGCGAGTACAACAGCATCAGCGGCCAGCGCAACACCCTCTTCAAGGGCGAGACCCTCCGAGGCCTGCTGCTCTCCGCCTACGCCTGGGCCACCGTCGGCCAGATCGCCTTCTACGCCGCCATCGGCGCCTTCGTCGCCGCAGCGGCCATGGCGGTCCTCACCGTGTTCGGCTTCCGCCACATGCGCAAGCTGGAGCACCAGGAGGCCTGACCCCCCACCCCTCGGCCGGCGAGCTCCGGCCGGTCAGGAAAGGCACAGCCACCCTCCGGGGTGGCTGTGTCGCGGTCGGGCCGACCGGACCGCTACCAGTCGAGGACGGTCTCGAGGACCTCGGGGGCGATGGCGAAGCCGCCCAGGTGGCCCCCGCCGGGCTGGATGCGCAGCTCGCCGTCGGGCAGCAGGGGGATGACGTGCTGGGCGTGGGCGAGGGGGACGATGTTGTCCTCGTCCCCCTGCCACCAGACGACCTTGGCCTGGACCTCCTGCACCGAGAAGCCCCACCACCGGGTGAAGAGGATGGCGTCGTACAGCGCCGCCCGCATCCCGTGGCGACCGCTGTTCAGCAGGTCGTCGAGGAACATCTCCTTGTGCTCCGGGGTGCGCAGCACCGCCCGATCGGAGGCCGGGGCGAACCGGGCGTAGAGGTCGAGCGCCGGGGAGCTGATGGGCCGGGACACCCGCATGAAGGTGGTGAGCAGCCCTCCCGCGGGCTCGGCCACGAGCGGCAGGAGGGGCTTCAGCCTGGTGGCCAGGCTGACGAGGCCGCCGGCGGCGCCCTCCTCGCCTCCGCTGGGCACCACCCCGCCCAGGATGCCCACGCTCGGCACCCGGTCGGGCATGGCGAACGCCGCGGCGAGGGCGTAGGGCGCGCCACCGGAGAGCCCCACCGTGGCGTAGCGGTCGACGCCGAGGCGGTCGAGGGCGATCTCGAGGTCGGCTGTGAAGTCGACGAGGTGGTCGTACCGGTGGGGGGTGGACAGCCCCACGCCCGGGCGGTCGATGCCGAGGATGCGGATGCCCCGCTCGTCGGCCAGCCGCCGGGCCGGCTCGGGCACCTGACGCCGGGCCCCCGGGGTCCCGTGGAACCACACCACGGTGTGCTCCGCTCGCACCGGCCCGAACTCCGCCACGCCGAGGACACGCCCCTCGCGGACCCGCACGCGGCCCTCGTAGCGCGGCGCGGTGATCGTCATCGCGACGATCCTGCCGGCGGGCGCTGGGGGGCGGAGGCGGCGGGCACGGGCCACAGGTTCGCCCATGGGAAGCCACCTCCTGCAACCCGAGCAGTGCCTCCGACCATCCGTCGAGGTCGTCAGCCGCTGGCGTCGGTCTCCGCCGGCGAGGCCAGGAGCGCCTGGGCACCGGCGTAGGCCTCGTCGTCGGCGAGCAGGAGCACGGTGTCGCCCGCCCCGAGGCGGGTGGCTCCGGTGGGCACGATGTAGGCGCCCTCCCGCTCGACCAGCACGATCAGCGCGCGGGGCGGCAGCCCCAGCCCGACCAGGGCCCGACCATCGCCGTAGGTGCCCTGCGGGATCAGGATCTCCCGCAGCGCCGTACCGTCTGGTAGCGGCTGCCCGGCCTCGAGCGGCGCGGGAGGTCGCTCGGCGAAGGGTGCGGTGACGCCGAAGAGCCGAGCGACCGGCTCGAGTGTCGTCCCCTGGATGAGCACGGAGGTGAGCACGACGAAGAACACCACGTCGAAGATGAGCTGCGCCTCGGGGATCGCCTCCACGAGGGGGAAGGTGGCGAGGATGATCGGCGTGGCGCCCCGGAGGCCCACCCAGGAGATGACGGCCTGCTGGCGCCACGGGACCCGGAACGCGAGCAAGGACAGCACGACGCCGATCGGGCGGGCCACGAACGCGAGCACCAGCGCCACGAGAAGTGCCTCCGCGGCCACCTCGGGCAAGCGCGACGGGAACACCAGCAGGCCGAGCACGAGGAACATCGCGATCTGCGAGAGCCAGGCCACGGCATCGTGGAAGCGCACGATGCTGTTGCGGTGGATGATCTCCTGGTTGCCCAGGTAGAGGCCGCAGAGGTAAACGGCGATGAACCCGCTACCCCCGATGAGGGTGGCGCCGGCGTAGCTGAGCATCGCCACCGCCAGGGTGAGCACCGGGTAGAGGCCGTCAGTGCCTAGGGCCACCCCGTTGACGGTGCTGCGGGCCAGCCACCCGGCGGCGAGTCCGACGAGGCTTCCGATAAGCAGCTGGATCACGACGAGCCCGGCGGTGGCGAGAAAGGAGCCGCCGTCATCGGTGATGACCCCGATCATCGTGATCGTGAGCAGGGCGGCCATGGGGTCGTTGGCGCCCGATTCGAGCTCGAGGGTGGGTTGGATCCCGCCCCGCAGGCCCGCCTTGCGGGACCGAAGGATGGAGAACACGGCCGCCGCGTCCGTCGAGGAGATGATGGCGCCGAGCAGCAGGCCCACCTCGAGGGGGACGTCGAGGATGGCGGCGGCGCCGGCGCCCGCCACCCCCGCGGTGATGGATACGCCCAAGGTCGCCAGCACCGCGCCGCGGGCCGCGATCGGCCGCACCTGCCGCCACGACGTGGACACGCCGCCGTGGAAGAGGATGAGCGCGAGCGCCCCGATGCCGATCGCCTGGGCCAGCTCGGCGTCGTCGAAGTCGATGCCGCCCGGCCCATCTGAGCCGGCCAGCATCCCGAGCCCGAGAAACAGCAGGAGAGCGGGCACCCCGAGCCGGCCCGCCAGCCGGGAGGCGAAGACCGCGAGGATGACGAGCAGCGACCCAGCCAGAAGCTCCAGCTCGAGGTTCACGGTCGGGGGATCAGGGGCGGCGCTCCTCCGAAGGTCATTGGGCAAGGGTACCGACTTCCGGCGCCGCCACCGCTGGCCGGGCCGACCGGCTCGACGGTCGGGACCTTCGCCCCTGCCCGCCGGGCAAGGAGGCTGCGAGATTGAGGGCAGTTCGAGAGAAGGAGTCCGCGATGTCCGAGCGAGCCGCAGTGGCCGGTCTGCCCGTGTCGACCTTCAGCGCCGACGCCGTGGCCGAGGTCCCCCCGTCGGCCACGTTGCTCGAGGTGGCCGACGCGCTCACCGCCGGTGAGGTCGGGGCGGTGGTCGTGCGCCAGGACAGCAAGGTGGTCGGCGTGGTGTCCGAGCGAGACCTGGTGGGTGCGCTGGCCCGGCGCCTTCCGATGGACGAGGTGACGGCAGCCGACGTGGCCTCCACCGAGCTCGTGTGGGCCGACGCCGCGGCCCCGGTTGGCGAGGTGGCCAACGAGATGCTCGAGCACTACGTGCGGCACGTCCTGGTCGAGGAGGACGGCGAGCTGGTGGGCATGGTGTCGGCCCGGGACCTGCTGGGCGCCTACTCCACCGAGGCCTACCCCGAGGACCTCGACGACCTCGACGACCTCGACTAGGCCCGAACACGAGGTCTGTGTGGACTTCGAGGCCGTAGCGGCGCAGAAGCCCACACAGACGTCGTCTCAGACGGGGGCGTCGAGGGGGAGCCTCGGGGTGCGAGGCGGGGGCTGGTGGTCGCGGAGGTCGGCCAGGAGGTCGTCGCGCACGGCGGCGCAGGCCGGATCCGCCCAGCGGTTGACCTGCTGGAGCGGGTCCTCGGACAGGTCGTAGAGCTCGCCTTCGGTGCCGTCGTGGACCGTGCCGGGGCCGTAGGTGGTGCAGACCCAGCCGTCTCGGGTGATCGTTCGGAGGTGGACGTCCACTCCGAGCACCTCGCTGTCCCACTCGGTCAGCACCCGCTCGAAGCCGCGCTCGACGGCGTCCTCGTCCTCCACCGGCAGGGCCTGACCCTCCATCCACCCCGGGGGGGACAGGTCCGCGATGGCGCAGAACGTGGGGGCGAGGTCGACCAGACCCACCGGGGCGGTGACCGTCGCCGGCGTCACACCGGCTGACGGAGCCGGCCGCCACACCAGGGGGAGCCGCATGAGCCCATCGACGTGGTAGGGGCCCTTGAAGAGCAGGCCGAAGTCGCCTTGGAGCTCGCCGTGGTCGGTGGTGAACACCACATCCACGTCGTCGGCCCAGCCACGCGCCGCGATCGCGGCCAGGACGCGCCCGACGGCCTCGTCGATCAGCTCCACCTCCACGGCGTTGCGGGCCCACACCTCCCGCACCTGGTCCGCGGTGAGCGTGGCCGGCACCCACCGGGTGGGGGCCTCGTAGTTCGACACCAGGACGCCGTCGTACCAGAGCCGCCAGTGGCGGGGCTTGTCGTCGAGGAGGCGCTCCCGCTCGGTCCGGTCGGTCGGGTAGCCGGCGGGCAGGGGGACGTCGCGCCAGTCCACCCGGCCCAGCTCGGAGGCCGGCGGGTCCCACGGGTGGTGCGGATCGGGGAAGCTCATCCAGGCGAACCAGTCGTCGTCGCCGTCGAGGCCGTCCAGCCAGGCGATCGTGCGATCCGCCACCCAGTCGGTGTGGTAGATCTCCCGCGGCACCGGGTTGTCCTTGACCTGGGGTGCGCCAGTGGCGCCGCCGCCCTCGGCGTTCACCTCCAGGTCGGCGTCCAGCACCGCGTAGAAGCCGCCGAGGGCCTCGGGGTGCTCGGCTTGGACGAACCGGGCGTAGTGCAGGCCGCCCATCGGGCTGTGGGTGGCGAACTCGAGGTGCTCGAAGCCCCGGTGCGGACCGACGGTGCCGTCGTGCCAGCGGTCCTGCACCGTGGGCACGCCGTCACGGGCGAGGAGGTTCTCGGTGAACCGCCCGAAGGGGTCGAGGAACGGCTCGAAGTGGGGCTTGCCGAAGAGGGCCGTGCGATACCCGGCCCGGTGCAGCTCCGCCGCCACCGACGGGGCGTCGACGGGCAGGGCCACCCCGTTCATCCACACCCCGTGGGTGCTCGGGTGCTGTCCGGTGAGGATCGTGGAGCGCGAGGGCATGCACACCACCGACTGGGGCACGGCCCGCTCGTAGCGGATCCCCTCGGCAGCCAGGCGGTCGACCACGGGCGTGCGCCCGATCGCGCCCCCGTTGCAGCCGACGGTGTCGTAGCGCTGCTGATCGGTCGTCACGAAGAGGATCTTGCGTCCCATGGTCAGAGCTCCTGGGGGGCGGGGTCGGTGCTGGCGTCGAGGGCCTCCACGGCGGGGCCCTCCCCCGCCTCCAGCTGACGGGCGAGCTCGGCCAGGGCGCCCTCCATGGCACCGCCGAGGATGACGGCCATGGTGGCCGGATCGGCGTCGCTGGCGTAGGCCACCACGCACGACGCCTCGTCGAGCGGGAGCACGTCGATCGACGCCAGGTGCTCGCGGAACAACCCGCCCGAGATCCGGTACTGGAACCGACGCTGGAGCGAGTCGTTGGTGAGCAGCTCCTCGCGCAGCTGCAGGCCCATGCCCGTGGTGATCGTGCGGGTGCCGCCCTCCACCGTGCACGCTTCGATCCCCGGGAACCACAGGTGCAGCAGCTCGGGCCGGCTCACGAGGGCCCAGGCCCGATCCGCGCTCACGTGGACGATCCGATGGCGACGCTGGCTGGCCCGCACCGCGTCACCCTATCTATTGACACATAGCATGGCAATACCTACCCTCAGGCCATGGACCTCCTGATCGACTCCCTCCGCCGCCGGATGCGGGCGATGCACTCGCTCTACGAGGACGCCACCACCACCATGGGTCCCGAGCACGTGAACCACTTCGAGCGCGAGGGCGTGCTCCCGATCGCCTTCTCGCTGTTCCACTACGTGAACATGCAGGACACCTCGGCCGGGCTCCTCTGCGGCGAGGGCCCCATCTGGGGCGAGGACTGGCAGGCGAGGGTGCAGATGGCCATCGACGACCACGGCAAGGAGCGCCCCGTCACCGACATGGTCCACCAGCGGATCGGCGACTACGACGCGTTCGTCGAGTACATGGGAGCGGTGTTCGCGCGCACTGAGGCGTGGCTGGCCACGCTCGATCCGGGCACCCTCACCAACGTGATCGTGCCGAGGCCCCTGCCCCCGGTCGTGGCGAGCACCTACAGCGCTCGGGTGGCCGGCCACGAGGGCATCACGCTCCTCGACGCCATCGAGTGCTGGATCTACCAGCACGGCCTCCGCCACATGGGGGAGATCGAGCTGGCCCGGGGCCTCGTCGGCCTCGGTGGCATGACGAGCTGAGCGCTCTCGGGTATGCGCTGATCCGTCATCGGGAACAGCACGCAGCGTGCCAGCCACCGCGGCGCGCCCGACCGTCCCCGAGGACACGATGCGAGGCGAGCGCCTCCATGCCTGGTGCTACCGCGCCACCACCGCCGCCCTCTCGGTCCTCATGCTCCTCACCCTGCTGGACGGCCTGTCGGTCGTCGACGTCTTCGGCCCGGACAAGGCCACCCACACGGCCAGCGCCGACGGCTACACGCTGAGCGTCACCGCCGCCACGGTGACCCGGCCCGCCCTGGCCACGCCGTTCGAGATCCGCGTGCGGCGGTCCGGCGGCTTCGACGTTCCGGTCGAGGTCGCCATCGAGCGCGACTACCTGCTGCTGTTCGACTACCAGCGGATGCACCCCGAGCCGAGCAGCGAGCGCACCGCCGGCGACTTCACCGTCCTCGAGTTCGACCCGCCCGACGGCGACGAGCTCGTGGTCAGCTTCGACTGGCGGCTGGAGCCGGCGGTGCAGACCGGGCGCGACGTCACGGTCGCCGTGGTTGAGGGCGGCCGGCACCTCGTCGAGGTCACGAGCGACCTCCGGGTGTGGCCGTGAGCAGCAGCTCGCCGCAGACGGTGGAGCACGGCTGATGGAGATCGTGCTGCGGGCGACGGCGACGTTCGTCTTCCTGCTCCTGCTGACCTGTGGGCTGAGGCGTCGCACCCTCGGGGACATGGCCCCCTTCGAGATGATCCTCCTGATCGTGGTCGGCGACATCGTGCAGCAGGGGATCACCCAGGAGGACATGTCGCTCACGGGCTCGGTCATCGCCGTCTCCACCTTCGGCTTCTGGGTGACGGTGCTCGCCTACCTCACGTGGCGGTTCAGGAGGGTGGCGGAGGTGGTCGACGGGGTGCCGGTGCTGCTCCTCCGCGACGGCGAGCCCATCGAGCGGACGCTCGCCCAGGAGCGGATGCCGATGAGCGAGCTGCTGGAGGCCGCTCGGCAGCAGGGCATCGACGACCTGGCCCAGGTGAAGGCCGCCGTACTGGAACCCAGCGGGCGGATCTCGTTCCTGAGGTGAGCGACGAGGGGTGCGCCGCCACCCTCCGAGCCCGCCCTAGGCTCGCCCGGGCACGTGTCTGGATCTCACGCTCCCCGGGTAGCGAACGGCCAGGTCTCACGAGGAGGGTGGGCAGTGACGAAGATCGGACTGGTCCTGGGCGCCGGAGGCGTGGTGGGCCAGGCGTACCACGCCGGCGTCCTGTCGGCCCTCGCCGAGGAGACCGGGTGGGACCCTCGGTCGGCAGACGTGGTCGTCGGGTCCTCGGCCGGATCGGTCACCGGAGCGGTCCTCCGCCTCGGCGGCTCGGCCGCCGACCTCGCCGCCTACGCCTCGGACCGCCCGCTGAGCCCTGAGGGCGAGCAGCTCTTCCAGGCGTTCGGGCCGCGCCAGCGCGACTTCCCGCCCTTCGACTTCGGCACCATCGTGCGAGGATGGCGGGCCCCGTCCCCCGCTGCTGCGCTCCGGGCGCTGCGCCGCCCGTGGGAGCTGCGGCCCACGGCCGCCGCCATCACGGTGCTCCCGGCGGGTCGCGTCGACATCACCGAGCACACCTCGGTGCTCGACTCGGTGCTCGACGCCCAGCTCGACGACGGATCGGGTTGGCCCGTCGGCCTGCGGGTGTGCGCGCTGCGGCGCTCCGACGGTCGCCGCGTCGTGTTCGGGCGCCCCGGCGCTCCCACGGCGAGCCTGGGCGAGGCCGTGGCCGCCTCGTGCGCCATCCCCGGCTACTTCGCCCCCGTCCGGATCGACGGACGCGCGTACGTCGACGGCGGCGCCCACTCCCCCACCAACGCCGACGTCCTCTCCCGGGATCGCCTGGACCTCGTCGTGGTGGTCTCTCCGATGTCGGCCAAGCGGGGCCGGGCCCGCACCCCGGACGGGCTGGTGCGCCTCGCCGCCCACCGTGCGCTGCGCCGCGAGGTCGCCCAGCTGAGGGCAGCCGGCACCGAGGTGCTGTGCTTCGAGCCCGAGCCAGGCGCCCTCTCGGTCATGGGCCTGAACCCCATGGCCGAGGACCGGTCCGGCGCCGTCGTGGACGCGGCCGCCGACGAGACCCGCCGGCGCCTGGTCGACCCACGCCTCGCCGTGCGGCTCGACCGCCTCGGTGGGCGCCGCTGCTCCCGCCGCGTCGCCTGACCCCGGCTCGAGCGCACCCCCGGTGCATCCCGCCATGCGCACAACCCGGTGCGCCCCGCCCCCACGTTCATGCGGACCTCGAGGAACGAGACCGTCCCTGACGTTCGCAGGATCCGTCAAGGGCTCGGTCGGGGCTGCCCGGTCGGGGGTCCGTTGGCTCAGGTTGACTCGGTCAGGCGGCGGGCGAGGATGCCCTTGACCTTGTCGGCCAGCTGGCGGTCCTGGGTGGCCAGGTCCTCGAAGAGCTCGACCAGCTCCTGGTCGCCGGCCTCCCGGGCGTCCTGGGCGAAGCACTGGAAGCGGTAGCAGTCCTCGAGGGCCTGCTGCAGGACGAGCACGACGTTGTAGTCGGGATCCGAGGTGCCGGTGCGGACGTCGATGGAGTCAGGTGCGGTAGCCATGGACGGCGGCTACCCAGCTCCGGGCCGGGCTACCCGCGCGGTGGAGTGCGCCCTCGGGCGCGCCGGCGTCGACCGCCGAGCCGAGGCCAGGACCTCGGCGAAGCCCTCCACCAGGCTCGTGTGCAGCAGGTCGGGGTCGGGGACGGCGCCGTTGTCGCTGGTGATGCCGAGGTGGCAGGTGTCCCGGTAGGACATGAGCGTGATGTTGGCGGCCGCCCCGATCGTGGGGCCGAAGGCGTAGAAGGCCTCCAGGCGGGCACCGCCCACGTAGACCGGGACCGGGAACCCTGGCACGTTGCTGGCCAGGAAGTCGACGTGCTTCAGCATCCCGCCGGTGACCGCAGCGGGGAGCAGGTTGAGGGCCCCCGCCACCGCCTCCGAGTACGCGAGCGCCCGCTCGGCTCGCATGCCTGCGGAGCGGCGACCGATCTCGCGCATCCGCGCCCCGGGGTCCGTGACCGCCACGGGCACCTCGAAGCGGGCCAGCGTGATGCGGTTCCCCCCCACCGGATCCTCGGGCCGGCGGGTGCTGATCGGCATCGTGACCCGCAGCGTGGGGACGATCGCGTCGTGGTGCGCGTGGTAGCGGCGCAGACCACCGGTGATGCCGGCGAGGAAGGCGTCGTTCAACGACCCGCCGGCGGCCCTGCCCGCCGCCTTCAGATCGGCGGTGGGCACGTCGAGGTGGCGGAGGCTCCACTGCAGGCGCCGCCCGGTCATGACGGGCGAGCGGGTCGTGGCGACGGGGCGCACGAACCGAGCCAGGGATGCGGCCGTAGCCGCGGCCGAGCGAGCGGCGCCGACCGGATCGCCCACCACGCGGCCGACCGCGCTTGGCACCGAGGTGATGGCCGATCCGGCGAGCCCACCAGCCCGGCGGGCACCGAACCCGACCGCCTCGGCCAACGGGCTCCCGACCAGGTGCTCGCCGGTCGGCCCCGGGGGCAGGGGTCCGAGGTCGGCCGGCTCGCGGTCGCCGTCCACGATGCGGGCGGTCAGGTCGATGCCGCCCAACCCGTCGGTGAGGGCGTGGTGGACCTTCATGAGCAGCGCCGCCTGCCCACCCTCGAGCCCGCCCACCAGCGTGAGCTCCCACAGCGGCCGGGCCGGGTCGAACGCCGACATCCCTGCGATGCGTGCCATCTCGACGACGGTCTCGAGCGTGTGCGGCTCGGGTGCGTGGACCCGACGGAGGTGCCAGCTGAGGTCGAAGTCGGGATCCAGCACCCAGCGCGGTGGAGCCAGGCGGAGCGGGGTGCGGACGAGGCGAGCCCGGAACGTCGGCACCAGACGGGTCGCCCGCTCCACCCGGTCGACGAGCCGAGGCCAGTCGGGGGCACGGTCGAAGACCGTGACGGCGGTGATGGTGGAGCGCAGCAGCGGGTCTCGCTCCATGCGCAGCGTGAAGGCGTCGGTCTCCCGGACGTGGCCTTCGACGGGCTCGGACATGGGCTCGACCTCCAGCGGCGGACCTCCCCCACCCTGCCGGGCCGGGGCCCGGCCCCGGTAGGGCCGAAGGACCACAGCGCCGCCGGGGGCCGGATCGGGCCGGCTGGGCGGCGGTGACCCGGCGGTGGGATGATCCCGCCGTGACCGACGAGATCGACGTGGTGATCGAGATCCCCAAGGGGAGCCGCAACAAGTACGAGTTCGACCACGATCGCCACATCATCCGGCTGGACCGGCGGCTGTTCACCGCCACCGTCTACCCGGCCGACTACGGCTTCCTGCCCGAGACGCTCTCCGAGGACACGGACCCGCTCGATGCGCTGGTCCTGCTCGACGAGCCCACCTTCCCCGGCTGCTGGATCACCGCCCGACCGGTGGGCGTCTTCTGGATGACCGACGACGCCGGCCCCGACGCCAAGATCCTCTGCGTGCCGGCCGGTGATCCCCGCTGGGAGCACGTGTGGGACCTGGACGGCCTCCCCGCCCACCTGACCGACGAGATCCAGCACTTCTTCGACGTGTACAAGGCCCTCGAGCCCCACAAGTACTCCGACGTGCGCGGCTGGGAGGGCGCAGAGGCCGCCCGCCTCGAGATCGAGGCCTGCCGCCGCCGCTACCGGGAGGCCCACCCCTCGTAGCCA
>JBKHYD010000059.1:0-18284 GCA_046565645.1 Acidimicrobiia bacterium
TAGTCGGGGCCGCCGGCCTTGGACCCGATGCCGCTCATCCCGTAGCCGCCGAAGGGCTGGCGGCCCACGACGGCGCCGGTGATGGCGCGGTTGAGGTACACGTTGCCGGCCCGCAGCTCCTCGGCCGCCCGGCGCAGGTGCACCGGTGACCGGGAGAAGCATCCGGCCGTGAGGGCGTAGTCCACGCCGTTGGCGAGCTCGAGTGCGTGGTCGAAGTCCCGGGCCCGCAGGACCGAGAGGACCGGGCCGAAGATCTCCTCGGTGGCCACGGGGGCGGTGGGGTCGTCCACCTCCACGATCGTGGGCGGCACGTACCAGCCGCCCTCAGGCGCGCCCTGGCCCCCGAGGAGGACCCGCCCCTGCTGCGGTGCGGCCTCGATGTAGCGCAGGACGCGCTCGTGGGCATCGGCGTCGATGACCGGGCCGACCTGGACGCCCGGGTCGGCGGGGTGGCCGAGGAGCAGCTCCCGGCTGGTCCCGACGAGGCGCTCCACCGTCCGCTCGTAGACCTGGTCGAGGATGATCACCCGGGAGGCGGCCGAGCACTTCTGCCCGGCGTAGCCGAACGCCGAGTAGGCCACCGCGGGGACGGCCTGGTCGGGGTCGGCGTCGGCGTCCACGATGATGGCGTTCTTGCCGCCGAGCTCGCAGATCACCTTCTTCAGGTGCCGCTGGCCGGGGTGCACCTCGGCCGCCTGGCGCAGGATCTCGAGGCCCACCGCCTTCGAGCCCGTGAACACGATGGCCGCCACGTCGGGGTGGGCGACCAGACGGGCGCCGACGTCCTCGCCGAGCCCGGGCAGGAGCTGGAAGACGCCGGGGGGCACGCCCGCGGCGTCGAGCGCGCGCGCCAGCTGGTGAGCCACCCCAGGGCTCTGCTCGGCCGGCTTCAGGATCACCGGGTTGCCGGCCGCCAGCCCCGCCACGGCCATCCCGGTGGGGATGGCGAGCGGGAAGTTCCACGGGGCGATGACGGCCGTGACCCCCTTGCCCTGGTAGGTGAGGCGGTTGGCCTCCCCGGGAGGCGACTGCACGAGCGTGCCCGCCATGGCGTCGAGCCGCAGCACCTCGCGCCCGTAGTACTCGCAGAAGTCGATCGCCTCGCAGACGTCGGCGTCGGCCTGGTCCCAGGGCTTGCCGGTCTCGAAGCACTGGAGGGCGGCGAGCTCGTCTCGGTGCTGGCGCATCCAGTGCGCGGCACGGAACAGCACGCCCGCCCGCTCCGTGGCGGGGGCTCGCCGCCAGCGCTCCTCGACGGCCACCGCGGCCGCCACGGCCACGTCGGCATCGGCGCCCGTGCACGACGCGGACACGGCCACCACCCGGCCGGTGGCACCGGGGTCGACCGACTCGATGCGGTTCGTGGTCATCGAGCGCTGCCCGTCGATGAGCGCGGCGACCTCGACCGGGCTGGCGTCGCGCCACCGGTCGACGGCCACGGCGAAGCTCGCGCGAGCCGCGGCCCGCCGCCACTCGCGCACCGGTTCCGGGGCGTAGTCGCTCGGCGCCTCCGGATCGGTCTCGGGTACCACCGGAGCGTCGGTGGGGCCGGGGAGCTCGTCCACCGCCGGCGCCGCGACGAGCTCGTCGAGGGCCCGCCCCTCCGCGAAGCGGTGCCGCACGAAGCTCTCGTTGGAGGTGTTCTCGAGGAGGCGCCGCACGAGGTAGGCCATGCCCGGGACCAGCTCGCCGACCGGCCCGTAGACCCGCAGCCTCAGGCCCAGTCGCTTCACGGCGGCGTGGACCGGCTCGGCCATGCCGTAGAGGAGCTGGACCTCGAAGGCGGTGTCGGGCAGGCCCCGGTGGCGGGCGTAGGTGACGGCGTAGGCCAACGAGCGCAGGTTGTGGGATCCGAAGGCGGCGCGCACGTCGCCGTGGTGGTCGAGCAGCAGGCGGGCGCAGCGCTCGTAGCTGGCGTCGGTCTCGTCCTTGTCCACGAAGACCGGCGGCGCCCACCCGGCCGCTCGAGCGTGCACCGTCTCGGCGTCCCAGTAGGCGCCCTTGACGAGGCGGACGGTGATGGGCTGCGGTCGCCCGCTCGACCAGGCGATCAGGTCGGCCAGGTCGTCCCGTGCGTCGCGGAGGTAGGCCTGGATCACGATGCCGGCCTGGACGCCGGCCATCTCGTCCTCGCCGAGCAGCTCCCGGAAGAGCGTGAGCGTGAGGTCCTTGGCGTCGTAGTGCTCCATGTCGAAGTGCACGTGCGCGCCTCGGTCCCGGGCCCGCCGGAGGATCGGGCGGATGCGCTCCTTGGCCGCGTCGATGCCCTCCCGCCGGCTGAGCGGCTCGTAGTGGGTGGCCAGCGCCGTGGGCTTGATGCTCACGTTGACCCGCGGCAGCGGCCCGAGGTCGTCCCGTTCGAGGACGTCGTCGGGGGCCCAGGAGGGCGCCGCGTCGCACAGGGCGTCGAGGAGCTCGAGCACCCGGGCCTGGTAGCGGTCCGCTTCGGCGGCCACGACCGTCTTCTCACCCAGGAGGTCGACGGTGGCCGCGCTCCCTCGGCGCCAGAGGTCGTGGATCTCCGCCACCGCTTCCGCCGGGGTCTCGCCGACGATGAACTGCTCCGCCATGCGGGCGATGTTCTTGCGGGCGACGCGGGCCTCGATGGCGGCGCCGAAGGGCACCTTGTCGGCCAGGTCGACCCCCAGGTCGAGGGCCTTGGGCACCTCGACGCCGTCGAAGTACTCCTCGAGGTGCCGCGCGATGTCGTGGTTGCCCACCAGGGCGGGGAAGACGTCGACGAAGCGGAACAGCTGCGTCTTGAAGGCAGGGCGTGCCATCGCCCAGTCCATCATCCGGTCGCTCCACCACGACATGCGGAAGACGCGGGACCGTTCGCCCTCTCCGAGCTCGGCGATCCGCCGGGCGAGGGCCTGGGTGTCGTGCTCGAGGTCGCCGGCGTGCATCAGCGGCGACGGTAGCCCCGGGCCGGAGCCTCGGCTCGGGCCCGGGGCCGAAGTCGCAGGTTCGCTACTTGACGGCGTCCTTGAAGGACTTGCCGACCTTGACCTTCGGCACCCGCGAGGCGGCGATCTGGATCGTCTCCCCCGTGGCCGGGTTCCGGCCGGTGCGGGCGGAGCGCTCTCCGCGCTCGAAGGTCAGGAAGCCCGGGAGGCTGACCTTGCCGCCCCCGGACACCTCGCTGGTGATGACGGACTCGATGGCACCGAGCACCTCGTTGACGGCGGACTGGGTCTGCCCCGTCTTCTCGGCGACGGCGCTGACGAGCTCTGCCTTGTTCATGGTCCCTCCTAGGGGGATCGAGCGGCAGGACCACGCTAACGAGGGCGTTGCACGGTGCGGTGGATGCCCGGCCCGGGCCTGCGGGCCCGGGCCGGGCGGCGCCTAGCCGTGGGCGTGGTCGCAGAGGGGTTCTTCACCCTCCGGGACGGTGCCACCGGCGACGCCCTCGAGCGCCGCGAAGGGCCCGCAGGGGTGGGGCGTGACCCACACGTGGATCATCGGGGTCTCGGGGCCCTTGGTGCTGGGTGGGGCGCACTCGCCGTTGGCGTCGGTGAGGCCGGACACCCGGGGGCCCGTGAAGCAGAGGTTGTCGTGGATGTGCCACTGGGTGAGCGCTCCACCGAGCTCGGGGACGTCGTCGAGGGTGTCGCCCTGGTTCATCATGTACATGGCTGCCACCAGCTTCTTCGGCGTGACCGAGGTGTCGAACACGAGCGACTCGGGGCGGCTCGGATCGAGGATGCGGTCGTCGCTCATGTTGGCCGGGTTGAGGTAGTGCTCGTGGCCGAGGGCGCCGTCGCCGATGGACACGAAGCCCATGGCCTCGATCTCTTCCGGGTCGGCGAACTGGGGCAGCGCAAGGATCGTGGCCGACAGCAGGTTCTCGGCCGCCGCTTGCTGCCGGGGGGTGACGCCCTCGACGCCTCCGAGGTCGATCGGCAGGTCGGGGTGGTAGGGCTTGGGCGGGACGGCCGAGGCCGGCCGGGCGTCGGCGGCGTCCGCCGCAGGGGCATCGTGGTGAGCCGGTGCAGCGTCGTCGTGGCCGCTGCTGTGGCTGTGGGTGCCGGCTGACACCATGGCCGGCACCGAGACGGCGGCCACGACCAGCGCGGCGGTGCCGGTGAGCCAGGGCACGCTCTGCAGCGCCGACCGGGCGCGACCCGAGAGGTGCCCCGCGGTGGCCACCACGGCGACGACGGCCAGCCCGGCGGCCAGCCCGTCCGCGGTCTGGACGGCCTCGGCCTCCTCGAGGCCGTCGACCCAGGAGATCCCCTTCGCCTTCGCCAGCGCGAACCCGCCCAGCGCGGCGAGGTTGATGGCGCCCCCCCAGGCCACGAGCAGCCGCCCCGGCCGGACGAGCGCGAGGAACCCCCAGCCGAGCTGCAAGACGGCGAGGACCGTGAACGTCAGGGCGGCCTGTCGGTGCTCGCTGTGGACGCCGATGGCCGAGGCGTGCACCGCCCCCGCGCCGAGGGAGGCGGCGGCGGCCAGCGCCATCCACCCCATCTCGCCGAGCGCCACGAGCGGTCTCGTGAGCGCCCGGTCTCCTTCCACCGCGATCGCCATGTTCTGTCCCCCCCGTCGGTCCTCGGAGGATAGGGGCTGCGGGCGCGCGTGCGCGATCGCGCAGACGCGGCGTCTGGGTAGCGTGCCCGCCATGGACTGCCCCGTGTGCACCGACGTCACCCTGGCCGTCTCCTCCCGGGAGGGCGTCGAGATCGACTACTGCCCCCAGTGCCGAGGGGTGTGGCTGGACCGCGGTGAGCTCGACAAGATCATCGATCGCGTCGTCGGCCCCCGAGCCCCTGCGGCGGTGACGCCCGACCGCCCGGGGCCCGAGCCCCGGCGGGACCCCCGCTACGACGAGCGCATCGAGTCGCCCCGCCGAGACCGCTACGACGACCGGGACGACCGCCCGCGGCGCCGCAAGCGAGGCAGCTTCCTGGAGGACCTGTTCGACTTCGACTGATGGCCCGGCGGCGGTGAGCGTCAAGCGGAGAGCTGCGCCAGCGTTCGCTGCAGGAGGCCGAGCTCCTCGACCACGGCGGCCAGCTCGGTCGTCTCCTCGTCGCCGCCGGTGAGGAGCAGCTCGGTGGCCTGGAGGACGGCGGCGTCGAGCCGAGCGTCGAGCAGCCTGAGCCGGCCAGCCGCGTCGTCGACCGAGTTGAGGAGTCGATGGGCGGTGCGGTGTTTCGCTTCCAGCGCCGCGATGAGCGCAGGGTCGGCGAGGGGGTCGCGCTTGGCCGCCTTGTAGTCGGCTGTGATCTGCTCCACGTCGAGCGACGCCGTGACCTGCTCCAGCTCCGCCACCCGCATCGCGGCGCGCCAGATGGCCAGCACCCCCGCGTCGACCTGCCCGCCGAGCTCCCGCACCCGCGCCTGGAGCGGGCCCGACGCGAACCGCTCGGCGGTGCGGAGCCAGCGGTCCCGAGCGGCGAGGGCGTCGTGGACGAGCCCCTGCAGGTGGGCGGGGACGGCGGCCGGCTGGACGGCGGCGATCGGGTCCTCCGAGCGGCGGCGGCGTCCGAGCATGCGACCGAACCTACCGACCGGACCCACCTGCCGGGCCAGGGCGGCGGGCGACGAGGACGTCGCGCTGGATGGCCTGGTCCACCCGGTGGACGAACCGCCTGTCCCCTGGGGGGCTCACCAGCTCGAACCCGGCGCCGCAGACCAGCCCCTCGAGCTCGGCCCGTCCCAGCGTGCGGAGGTTCCAGGCGAAGGTCGCCCCGGCACCAGGGCGCAGGAGCGCCAGCCAGGTCGGCAAGGCCGCCTCGAGCAGGCGCGACGGCCCTCGGCTCGGACGGGTCCCCTCGCCGTGAGCACCGTGCTGGACCCCGTAGGGCAGGTCGCAGACCAGCAGGTCCATCGACCGGTCCTTGAAGTGGGTGCGGGCGGCGCGGGTGTCGTCGTGGACCACGTCGACGACCCGGTGGGTGCTGCGGTCCTTGGACGAGCCGTAGGTGACTGTGATCCGGTGGGCGGGCCGGTCGCGGCCCTTGCGGAGCTTGGCCTGCTCGAGCTTGTGCTTGTAGCGGCGGTCCTTCAGGTAGGTGAGGAGGAACACCGTGTAGGCCTCCACGTGGCGCTGGTCGAGCTCGATGCCGCACGCGTCCAGGCCGTAGACCGCCGCCCGGTTGAGCGTGGTCCCCCGACCGCACGCCGGGTCGAGGAGGCGCAGCCGCTCCCCGGCCAGGAGCCGTTCCAGGCAGCCCCCGGCGGCCAGGGCGAGGTTCACCAGCAGGTGGGTGAAGGCCTCGTTGGTCTTTCCCTGGTACCGCTGGATCGTGGTGATGTCCTCGCCGACCACAGCCAGCGGCTCGACCGAAAGCGGGCGGAGGAGCGGACCGTCGAGGGCGTAGAGGGCGTGGAGCGACGACAGGTTCGAGAGGGTGCGCACGGCGTGGGCCGGCAGTGGCTCCGCGTGCTCGGCGACCAGGTAGTCGACACCCCCCAGCGAGGTGCGCTCCACGGCCAGGCCGAGGCGGAGGACCGCCTCGTCCAGGACGGCCAGCTCGGCCGCTCCGAGCGCGACCGCGGCCTCCCCGTAGACGCGGTTCGCGCTGGCCTTCAGCAGCAGGGCGGTGCGAGGCACCGCCTGGTTCTAGCGCTCCCGGCTCAGCGCGTCGCGAGTCGGCGCAGCGGCGGGACGGTGGGCGGAGGCTGCTGCCGGGCCGGGAGGGCGGCCAGCAGCTCCTCCGACGCGGCGGTCACCTTCCGCACCGCGACCTCGAACGCCGCCTCCGTGCGATCGCTCGTCTTCTGCACGCCGCTGATCTTGCGGACGTACTGGCGGGCCGCCGCCGCGATCTCGGCGGGGGTGGCCGGCGGCTCGAGGCCGCGCAGCGTCGTGATGTTCCGGCACATGGCCCCACGGTACGACCCGGTCAGAGCGCCCGCTCGCGGAACTGGCGGACCGCCGCATCGAGCACCCAGTCGTGACCGAATCGGACCAGGGGCCCGGCCACCCGGCCGGCCAGGCGGAGGAAGCCGTTCGTCGGGGCGAGCTCGGAGGTGAGGCGCACATCGCTGCCCTCGACGTGGGGTCCGATGGCGAGGTGTGCCCAGCCCTCGATGTCGCCGGTCAACCTCGCCCGAGCGGAGGACGGCGCCTGCACCTCGTCGAGGTCGATCGTGAAACGCACCTGATAGGGAAGCGGCGGCTGCACCGTGCACCCCCAGCGCTCCTCGGGCGCGAGCGCCCGACCCTCGAAGCGGCGGAGCCACGGCCACCAGTCCTGGAACCGCTCGACGCGCGACACGTGCGCCCACAGCGCCGCCGGGGGCACCGGCAGCACGAAGCTCCGGTCGGTGGACACGCGCATCGGCGGCATCTTCCCGCGAGCGGGCGACCGTGCGCCATCGGGGTGGGCCCAGCGTGGCACCATGCGCCGATGCTGACCCGCCCGGAAGACCTCGGCCTGTCCAGCGAGCGGCTGCGCCGCATCGACGACGTCACCCACGCCTACGTGGACAAGGGCAAGCTCCCCGGCGTGCAGGTGCTCGTCAGCCGGCGGGGCCAGCTCGTGCACCACGACTGCTACGGCTGGAGCGACGTCGAGGCCGAGACCCCGGTGCGCGACGACACGATCTACCGGATCTACTCCATGACCAAGCCGATCACGAGCGTCGGGCTGATGATGCTCTACGAGGAGGGGGCCTTCCTGCTCGAGAACCCGGTGAGCCGCTACCTGCCCGAGTTCGCCGGATCCCAGGTGTGGTCCGGCGGGACGGCCGACGCCCCCCAGAAGCGGCCGGCCGAGCGCCCCGTCACCGTCCACGACGTGCTGACCCACCTGTCCGGGCTGACCTACGGGTTCCACTTCCAGCACCCGCTGGACGAGCTGTACCGCCGCCACGGCCTGGGCGACTTCGGCAGGGAGCCCGACTACGACCTGGCCGAGGGCATCGAGCGCCTCGCCTCGCTGCCGCTCCTGTTCGACCCGGGCACCCGGTGGAACTACTCGATGTCGACGGACGTCTGCGGCCGCCTCATCGAGGTGCTGAGCGGGCAGAGCCTCGACATCTTCTTCCAGGAGCGCATCCTCGGTCCGCTCGGCATGGTCGACACCGGCTTCGCCGCGCCCGAGGGGGACCTCGACCGCTGCTCGGTGCTCTACGTGAGGGGCGCCGACCGGCGGCTGCAGAAGATGGCCGGCCCGAAGACGATGGTGCGTCCGCCCACCTTCCTCTCCGGAGGCGGCGGCCTGGTGGGGACCGGACGGGACTACCTGCGGTTCACCCACATGCTCCTGAACGGCGGGGAGCTCGACGGCATCCGCCTGCTCTCGCCCCGCACCGTGGCCTACATGACCCGCAACCACCTGCCCGGCGGCCGGCTCCTCAACGAGATGGGGCAGTCCACCTTCGCCGAGCTGGCGATGGAGGGCACCGGGTTCGGCCTCGGCTTCGGCACCGTCGAGGACGCCGCCGCCCAGCAGAACCTCGCCAACGAGGGCGAGTACTCCTGGGGCGGGGCGGCCAGCACGGCGTTCTGGGTCGACCCCGTGGACGAGCTCTGCGTGGTCTTCATGACCCAGCTGCTGCCCAGCAGCACCTACCCGATCCGACGGCAGCTCCGGGCCGCCGTCCTCCAGGCCGTGCTGGAATAGTTGCCCCGGCAAGCATGTTTCCCGGGGTGACCGCCATCGCGTGAGCCCAGGAGGCCGCCATGCCCGCCATCACCGTCGACGACGTCCTCGTCCTCCCCCGCATCGCGGCACCGGACCCGGCCGTCACCACGGCCCGAGCGACCCGCTCCGTCACCACCGCCCCGAGGGGCTTCGAGGGCGAGGGGTTCCCGGTCAAGCGAGCCTTCGCCGGGGTCGACCTCCGCGACCTCGATCCGTTCATCCACATGGATCAGATGGGCGAGGTGGAGTGGGAGCCCGGCGAGGCGAAGGGCACGTCGTGGCACCCCCACCGGGGCTTCGAGACGGTCACCTACATGCTCGACGGGGTCTTCCAGCACGAGGACTCGAACGGCGGCGGCGGCCTCATCACCGACGGCGACACCCAGTGGATGACCGCCGGGGGCGGGATCCTGCACAAGGAGGCCCCACCCATCGAGGTCGTGGCCCGAGGCGGGCTGTTCCAGGGTGTGCAGCTCTGGGTGAACCTCCCGGCCCGGCTCAAGATGGCCCCGCCCCGCTACCAGGACATCCGGGCCACCGAGGTGAAGCTGCTGGCCTCGCACGACGGGGGCGCGCTCGTGCGGGTGATCGCCGGTGAGGTCGGCGGGTTCGACGGGCCCGGCATCACCCACACGCCGATCGCGCTCCTCCACGCCACCGTGTCCCCTGGCGCTCAGCTGCGCCTGCCGTGGCGGGCGGACTTCAACGCCCTCGTGTGGGCGTTCTCCGGCGCCGGCACCGTCGGGGCCGACGGCGCACCGCTCCAGGGCGGCCAGCTGGCCGTCCTCGGCGCCGGCGATGTCGTGACCGTGGCGGCCGCCGCGGCGCAAGACAGCCACACGCCGGCCCTCGAGGTGCTCGTGCTCGGTGGCCTGCCGATCCGCGAGCCGGTGGCGGCCTACGGCCCGTTCGTGATGAACACCCGCGAGGAGCTCCAGCAGGCCTTCGACGACTTCAACGCCGGTCGCCTCGGCCGAGTCCCCGCCCAACCCCATCCTTCCTGACATCTGACGACGTCTGTGTGCACTTCTGCGCCCCTACGGCGTGAGAAACCACACAGACGTCGTGGGGGTCAGGGGGTGCGGACCCTTCGGTAGAGGCACTGGCCGCCGCCGGACGCGTGGAGGGCACCACCGGGGGACCAGACCCGGGCCGTCCAGCCGAAGAGGCCGCCCGTGGATAGCGGGGCCTGGCCGTCGCAGAGCAGCCACGGCTCGGCCGCGGACGGCTGGTGGAAGGCGACGTTGAGGTCCAGGGTGGGGGCGGTGAACGGCGGCTGCTGCCAGGCGTGGGGCTTGTGGGCCGACGGCCACGACGGCAGGTCCACGAGGATCACCGACCGAGCCGCGTCGAGCCACACGTCGTCGAAGGTGGAGGTGGGCAGGAATCGCAGCCAGGCCTGCCACTCCGGTGGACGTGGCCCGTCGGGAGGCCACTCCACCTCGAAGTGCAGCGGCCGCTCGTCGAAGTTCAGCCAGAACGGGAAGGGCGGCTGCGCGTCCGGCGGTAGCAGCTCCTGGACCGACGGCAGCTCGTCGGGCCCGGGGACGTCTGGCGGCGTGGTCTCGTCGTGCTCGAGGCCCTCCCCCTCGGGCACGCTCCAGACCATGGCGTCGAGGATCGGCTTGCCGTCCTGGGTGATCTCGACCCGGTGCGATGCTGCCGCCCGCCCCTGCTTGCGGGCCTCGACCCGGATGTCGATGGGCTCGAACCGGGCCACGCCGAGGTAGTGGCAGGAGAAGGCCGCCGGACGCTCGTGGGGGCTCTCGGCCCCGGCCGCCCGCAGCGCGAACGAGGCGATGTAGCCGCCCATCGGCCCCCAGATCTCCCAGTCCTGCGACGGGGTGGCCGTGTACCTCCCCTCGTCGGCCGGCTCGATCGTCGTGTCCTCACCCAGGTCCCCCATGGCGGCGAAGCCTGCCTGCTGCGCGCCGCACCACCAGCGCCCTTTTCCGACGAAGGCGTCGGGCGAGATGGCGGACGGACGGCGCACGCATCCGTCCAGCGACGTCGTGCGCCGTCAGAGGATGGTGGGCTCGGGCCAGGGGGTGCCCGGGGCGGGGATCCGCTCGAGAGGGGTGGGCACCTCGCCGAAGCGGTCGGATCCGTCGTTCCACTCCCTGCGGGCGAGGTCGATCTCGTCGCGGCTGCGGGCGACGAAGTTCCACCACATGAGGACCTCCTCCGGGAACGGCTCGCCACCCACGAGCAAGGCCCGGGCCGGCGCGTCGGCGCCGATCGCCACCTCGTGGCGGCCGGGCGCGAGGTAGGCGAGCACGCCGGGCGGTACGGGGCGGCCGTCGATCCGGACCGCCCCGTGGGCCACGACGAGCGCGTGCTCCCAGCCGGAGCCGACCGGGACGGTCGTCGTCCCGGCGGGGAGGGTGAGGTCCGCGCCCACGAGCGCCGTGTCGTGGCGGGCCGGGCTGGACACCCCGTCGAACTCGCCGACGAGCACGGTGGCCGTGGCTTCCCCGAGGCCGACCTGCGGGAGCTCCGCGTGGTGCTCGAAGGCGGGGGCGTCGTGGCGGGTGGCGGCGGGCTGGGCGACCCAGAGCTGGACCCCGTGGGTGCCCGTGCTGCGGCGGGCGGACTCGGCATGGGCGATGCCCTCCCCCGCGGTCATCAGGTTGAGCTGGCCCGGACGGATCGGTTGCTCGGTTCCGAGGCTGTCGGTGTGGAGCACCTCCCCCTCCAAGAGCCAGGTGACCGTCTGCAGCCCGATGTGAGGGTGCGGACCAACCTGCATCGCATCGGACCGCTCGGCGGCCACCGGGCCGAAGTGGTCGACGAAGCACCAGGCCCCCACCGTGCGCCGCCCCCGACGGGGCAGGGCCCGCCGCACCGGCAGCCCGCCGACGTCGGCCTCCCGCGCTTCGGTCAGCTCCACCTCCATCCGGCGAGCCTACGGGCGCCCGTCAGGTCGGTGGACGCCTGGGTGTGCAGGACGACAGGTGCGCGGGCGCGCCCATCCGTCCCCAGATCTCGGCTACAGGTGCAGCGGGCGGTGGGGTTCGCTGTGGTCCCAGTCCGCCAGCAGCGCCCGGATGGCGGTGAGCAGGACGAGCGGCTGGTCGAGCATCGGGTGGTGTCCCGCCTCAGGGATCTCGATCACCGGGGTGACCCGACCCATCCCCTCGTACATGTCGGCGCGGATGTCGTCGGTGATCAGCCCGTGCTCGGAGCGCAGCAGGGCGAGGCGGCAGCGGACCTCGCTGAGGTAGGGGAAGGCGATGCCCCGCATGCCTCCGGCGAACTGCTCGAACACGCGCTGGTCGAACTTCCACTGGAACCCGCCCTCGACAGCTCGAAGCGACCGACGGGCCACGTGGTCCATGACGTAGTCGAGGTAGTGGTCCTGGGGGGGCACGGTGCGGAACCGGGCGAGGGCGTCGTCCACCGAGGCGTAGGTGCGGAGCCGCCCGAAGGCCTCCTTCAGGTGGTACGACTCGACCTCGGGGTCCGGCTGGGTGACCGGCGAGTCGCACACGATGGCGCCGGCGAGGTCCTCGGCGTGGATGGCGGCGGTGGCGATGGTGACGAACCCGCCCATCGAGTGCCCCACCACCACCGGGCGGCCGACGATGCCGCCCGCGGCGGCGACGGCCATCACCTCGGTCGCCCAGAGCTCGATGTCGTAGCTGCCGCGATGGCCGCTGTCGCCATGGCCCGACAGGTCGATGGCGACGACGCGGAGGTCCTCGGCGAAGGTGGCTGCGACGTGGGTCCACCAGTGGGCGTGCGCGCCGCCGCCGTGCACGAAGACGATGCCCCGGCGGTGCGGGTCACCCCAGGCCAGGTAGTGGATCGGGGCGCCGCGAACCTCCACGGTGCCGTCGTCGAACGGTACGGACAGGGCCCGGCGGAACCACTCGGGCGCGGCGGGGTGCGGGTCGAGCGGTGCCCCCACCTCAGGCCACCTCCCCGCCGGGGACCGTCGTGCCGAGGGCGAGGCGGTGCTCGAGGGCGATGAGCACGACCAGGCCCGCCGTGACCGCCACGAGCGGCCAGACCGGAACCCAAGCGGGCGACAGCAGCACCACAGCACCGGTCGCCCCGACGACCGCCAGCCGGGGCCAGAGCACCTCGCCGTGGAGCCGGAGGTGGGCGAGGACGGTCGAGCCGAGGAACAGCGCCACCCCCGCGGCCAGGGCCACGAGGACCTTCTGGGGAGCCGTCTCGTCGGGGTGGAGCATGGTCTCCTCGACCGCCACGGCCACGCCGATGATGCCGCACACCAGGGGGAAGTGGGTCAGGCTGTAGGCGTCGCGGGTGGCCCGACCGAGCTCGTCGGGGGCTACCGCCTCCAGCCCGCGCTCGAGCGAGTCCTTGAGCCAGTCGAAGTAGCTCCACCACAGCAGCGAGACCACGATGACCGCAGCCAGCGCCGCGGTGACCAGCGCGGCGGTCCGCTCGTCGCCCGCCACGGCGGTGCCCGCGACGATGAGCGACTCGCCGAGGGCGATGATCACGAAGAGGCCGTGGCGCTCCGCCACGTGCGAGGGGCTCAGGTCCCAGGTCTTGCCCCGACCGGCGTAGGTCGCCGCCGCCAGGTCAGCCACGATCACGATCAGCCACACCCAGCTGCGGGCGGGTGGGTCGACGAGCGCACCCCCGATCACCAGCACCAGCCCGACCGTCGATCCCAGTGCCCACCGGTTGACCAGGTGGGCGTCGTCGGCGCCGCGCTCGTGGTCCACGCGCACCTGCAGGTAGAGGCCCAGTGCGCGCACGACGACGTACGGGAGAGCGAACCAGAGGGCGTCGTCCTCGAAGGCCCGAGGCACCGACGCGGCCATCACGAACGCGGTGCCCGTGGCGACGAGCGTGATCGCGCGCACGAGGCGATGGGTCGTGTCGGCCGGGTTGAGCGTCCAGGTGAACTGGGTCCACGCCCACCAGATCAGCCAGAAGAGGAGCAACCCGCGCACGGCTCCCGACCACGTGAGGTCGTGCGCCAGGGCGACCGTCACCTGGGTGACGGCGAACACGAAGACGAGGTCGAAGAACAGCTCGACGAAGGTGACCGGCTGCGATTCGGGCGCATGCAGCGAGCTCGATGTCACAGCCGGCAACCGTATTCCGCACCGTGCCGTCCGCCTCGGCATGATCGGCGTCGCACCGACGGATCGCTGATCGCAGGCGTCAGAGCGAGCCGTGATCGAGGAGGGAGCGGATCCGCTGTGCCGCGTGCTCGACCTGGGCGCGGTACAGCGAGCCGCCGAGGCTGACCCGGCGCACTCCCAGCTCGGCGAGGTCGGCCAGCGTGAAGGAGATCGGCCCGTGGGGGTTGACCTCGGAGAGCGGCACGAGGATGTTCACCGGCCCTCCCGCTCCCTCGGTGATCGCCTTGATCACCGGCAGATCCCAGGTGCCGGGGGCGTACAGGCAGTGCGCGCCGACCTCGGCGAACGCCTGGAGACGAGCCAGTGCCTCGTCGATGCCGCCGTCGAGGCCATAGAGCAGGACCTCCGTTCGCCCGGTGATGACGAAGGGGTGGTCGAGCTCCTTCGCGGCCTCGACCGCGGCCTCGATGCGGGCGACGGCGAGGCCCCGGTCGTAGAGGCCCCGCTCGGGGTCGCCCGACCAGTCCTCGATCCCCATCCCACCCGCGCCCGTCGCCGCGAAGCGACGCACCGCGGCGGCCATGTCCTCGGGCTGGTGACCGTACCCGTTCTCGGCGTCGACGTTGCAGGGCACCGACGCCGCCCGCACGATGGCCTCGGCGTGCTGGGCGTGCTCGTCCATCGTCACGTCGCCGGCCGCGTCGCGCCGACCGATCGAGGCTGCGTGGCCCCCGCTCGTGGTGGCCACGGCCACCGCTCCGGCTTCGCACACAGCGGTCGCCGTGGCGGCGTCGGCGACGTTGACCATCACGAACGTGCCCGAGCGATGGAGGTCCATCAAGGCGGTGCCGGCGTCCACGGACGGGGAACCTACTGGCGCGCTCGGCGGAATCCGCCCGGGGTTTTGACCACCGCCGAGCCCGGTCAGCGCTCGGCGCCGCCGGGAGGCCTGGAGGCGGGTCGACGCTGAGGGAAACGAGCGACGATCCCACGTCGTGGTGTGGGTGCACGACCGGGCTGCGTGCCAGAGGACTCAAGGACTTGACCGTCTTGGTCGACAGGTCAAGGGATGGCTCCCACCTCCGCAGGTCTGTCGCTTCGCGACCGCACCGAGCGGCGGGCCGTCGCCACGTCGTCCGCGGGTGACGTCGGACTGGCCGCGCTCTGTGTGATCGGATCCCTGTTCCTGTCGTGGGCGTTCACCTACTGGGCAGGTGGGTCGAAGACCGTCCTCCCGCATGCGTTCTACCTGCCCGTGGTCATGGCCGCGATCCGGTTCGGCACCCGGGGGGCGCTGATCACCGCGGTGGCGGCCGGCCTGGCGGTCGGGCCGTTGATGCCGCTCGACGTGGCCGCTGGCACCGCCCAGTCGACGCCGAACTGGGGCGGCCGGATGGTGTTCTTCGTTTTGGTCGGTCAGCTGGTGGCCTACCTGTCGCACCACTCGGTCCCGTCGCTCACCCGCGAGCTCGCGCTGCGGCGCTTCCGCGGGGAGCTCGATACGGCGATCGGCACCGGCCAGCTCCGGCTGGAGTACCAGCCGATCGTGGAGCTCGCCGACGGCTCCCTCGCCGGGGTGGAGGCCCTGATCCGCTGGGAGCACCCCGACCGGGGATCGATCGCCCCGGACTCGTTCATCCCCGAGGCCGAGCGAGCCGGCTGCATCCACCGGGTGACGAGGTTCGTGATCACCGAGGCGTGCCGACAGCTCGACCGGTGGCGAAGCGCGCTGCCAGCCGGGCTCGAGTTCACCCTGGCCGTGAACGTGTCCGCGCTCGACCTCGCCGACGACACCCTTCCCGGCTTCATCGCCGAGGTGCTCGAACACCACCGCCTGCCGAACCACTGGCTCCACCTGGAGATCACCGAGACCGCGATCGTCGCTGACCTCGACGCCGCTATCGACGGCCTCATGCGCCTTCGGATGCTGGGCCTGCGGATCGCCATCGACGACTTCGGGACCGGCGAGTCGTCCCTGGCGTCGCTCCACCGCTTCCCCGCCGACGTCGTGAAGATCGACCGGTTCTTCGTGCGTCACCTCGGGGACCACGCCACCGGGCGAGCCCTTGCCCACGGAGTGGTGACCCTCGCCCACACCCTCGACATGGGGACGGTCGCGGAGGGCATCGAGACCGCCGACCAGGCGCGCGCCCTGCGCGACATGGGGTGCCCCCGCGCGCAGGGCTACCTCTTCGCCAGGCCGATGGGCCCGACGAGCATCGCCGAGGTCCTCGCCGACCCTGCGAGCTTCCAGCGAGCCAACCGGGCCCACCTCACCGACACCGCCGGCACCCGGTCAGACCACCCGGCGACGGCTGACGACAGGGCCCCGAGCCGGACCCGCACGCGCGAGTCCTGAGCCGCTCCCGGACTGCGCCCGTCGCGGCTCGGTGCCCGGCCCCCCGTCTCGGCCGAGGAGGCTCCCCTGCGGTTGTCATGGCGATCGGGGCGATGCACTATCTCGACGGGAGGACGGGTGGTGACGCATCCACACGGCGAGCAGACGACGGGCGCCCAGCCGGAGCCGTGCCTGTCGACGCTTGCCCTGGCCACCGCCCTGACCCACCACTGGGAGACGCACGGCCAGCTGGTCGCCGGAAGGGAAACGCTCGAGAGCGCTCTGGCCGAGTCCGACGACCCTGCGAGCGTGCGCGCCGAAGCCCACCGGGCGCTGGCCACGTTGGCCACCGCACAGAGCGACCTCAAGGCAGCCCGCCGTCACCTGGAGACGGCCATCACGCTCCTCACTGCGAGCGGCGACGACCGGGCCGCGGTCTCCACGACCAACGCGCTGGCCGTCGTCCTCGCTCGCTCCGGAGCGCTCGAGGAGGCCGAGGAGGTGAGCCGGTCCGCCCTGGCGCGCGCCCGAGAGCTCTGCGACGTCCGGGCGCAAGCCTTCGCCCTCACCGGGCTCGGCCTGGTCGCGGCGGCCGCCGGTCGTCCGGATGAGGCCTTCGACCGCCTCCTCGAGGCCCTCCAGATCTTCCGCGGCTGCGGCGCACGTCACGAGGCGGCCAGCATCCTGGTCAACCTCGGCAACGTGGCACAGGACGTCGGTGACGACCAGCGGGCAGCTCGGTTCTTCGACGGTGCCCGACAGCTGTTCGACGAGCTCGCCGAGCGTCGCGGTTCGGCTCTCTGCCTGAACAACCTCGCCCTGCTCGCCGGTGCCCACGGCGACATCGACCACGCCATCGAGCGCGGACGGCAGGCTCTCGATCACTTCACCGCCGTGGGCGACCTCCACGGCGAAGCCGCCATGCTCAACAACCTGGCCGGTTGGTGGGAGGCGCAGGGTGCCGCTTCAGAGGCCACCACGCTCTACGAGCAGGCGATCGCTCGTTTCGAGAAGCTCGGCGACACGGCCGGCCAGAGGACCGCCCAGACGAACCTCGACGGCCTGCGCGCCACGCCGAGCGGGCTCTCGACCCGCGAGGTCCAGGTGGCGGGACTCGTGGCTGACGGACTGGCCAACCGGGAGATCGCGGCACAGCTCTTCATCTCCGAGCGGACCGTGCACAGCCACCTGTCCCACATCTTCAGCAAGCTGGGTCTCACGTCGCGCACGCAGCTGGCGACGTGGGCCGACCGGCGCGGGCTGTCGGGCGGCGGATCCGCCGTCAGGGCGTGAGGTCGAGCGCCTCGGTCACCCTGGTGTAGGGGATCCCTGCCTCGTCGTTGAGGTCCGCCACGTCCTGAGCGCTCGACGCCTCGAACAAGCACATGCAGTGCGACTCACCGGGCACGAACGTGCTGCGGATGTAGCGAACGTCGCGGCCCTTGCGCTGGTACTCGTTCGCGGTGGCGATCGCCTTTGCCTGCGCCTCACCGAGCGCGTCGAGCGTGATCCCGGGAAGATCCCTGTCGACCATGTACACCGTCATGTCAATGCCCCCTCGTCGGCCGCACGGCGCGGCCCTCGACGTCGACGGTACGGGAGACCCCCGTGGCTGCGCATCGGCAGGAACGCGGATCTGCCTGCGCAACCGCGACGCCCCCGGCAGACACGCCGAGGCCGACGACTCGACCGCGGCGTTAGCCGTCACGGAACCTGGGGCGCTTCGGGCCCACGCCTCCCCCAGTCGACTCCGAGCGCCTGTCGCCAGAGGTGCGTGTCGGTGTACGTGCGGAACCCCGTGATCTTGCCATCGGTGCCGAAGCGCCAGATGTGCACGAACTCCGCGTCCAGGGGAACTCCGTTGGCGGAGCCCACCCCTCGGTAGGTGCCGACCGCCGCGACGACGTCGCCACCGTCGATGATCTCGCTGGGGGTGACGGAGAAGCCCTCGATCTGGGTGGTGATGGGACCGAAGATGTTCTCGGCAACGGCCGGCGGCCCGGTCTGGCTCTCGAAGGGGAACCCGGTGGGCTCCTGCCAGTCGATCTTGTCGTCCATCGCACCGAGCACTGTGGCGACATCCCCAGCTCCGAATGCGTCATAGAGCTTGCGCAGCTCTTCGGCGTTTGCCGTCATCGGGTCCCCCTCCGAAGTCGATCCTGAAGCCGCACCGTCTCATGGCGCGGTTACAGCAGCGCGTCACCGAGCGGCCCGGCGAGGCCGCCTCGGCGCCGGTTCGGCGGGCTTTGTACGCTCGCACCAGAACGAGGGGTCACATGGCAG
>JBKHYD010000060.1:0-8630 GCA_046565645.1 Acidimicrobiia bacterium
GCCAGCACCTCGAGCTCGGCGTCGGCCTCGTCGACGCCGAGCGCGTCGAGGGCGCGCGCCCGGGCCTCGTCGACGCTGCGACCGGTGGTGACGACCCACTGCACGGGCGTGCTACCGCTTCTTCCGCTTCTTCTTCTTGGAGCTGGGCTGGTAGCGACCCGACGGCGCGGGGCGGCCGTTGCCGTTGCCCGAGGCGCGCTCCGGCGTCGGGGCGGTGCTGTCGCCCTTGGCCGCCTGGCCCTTGGCGCCCTTCTCCTTCTCGCGCATCGCCCGGGCCTCGGCGGCGGCCGCGCTCGCCTTCTTGCCCGGCGAGTCCTCGCCGCCGTACAGCGAGTGGGTGATGTAGCCCTGCAGGCCGATGCGGTACACGCTCGAGGTCACCCAGTACACGACGAGGGCGGCCGGGAAGCCGATGGAGATGATGCCGAAGAACGCCGGCATCACCTTCAGCAGGATCTGCTGCTGAGGGAGGGCGGGACCGCCGGTGTTGCGGGCCGACACCTGCTTCTGCTGCAGGTACTGCGCTCCGATCATCACCAGGATGAGCGCCAGGTACGGGAGGCCGTGCAGGATGGACTGCCCGAGCGCCTGGGTCGTCGACTCCGAGAGGTCGAGCCCGAAGGCGAGCATCTCCTCCTTGCGGTCGAGCGACTGGTACAGCTCGCTGCCCGGGTCGAGGTACTTCGGGTCGAAGGTGCCGTCGTCGCCACGGGCGGTGAGGCCCTGGATGAGCCGGAACAGCAGCAGGAAGACCGGGGCCTGGACCAGGAGCGGGAAGCAGCCACCCAGGGGGTTGAGCTGGTTCTCCTGGTAGAAGGCCATCAGCTCCTGGTTCATCTCCTGCCGGTCGCCGCCCTTGTGCTTCTCCTGGATCTTCTTCAGCTCCGGCTGGAGGAGCTGCATCTTGATCATCGAGCGGGTGCCCTTGAGCGTGAGCGGCGTCGTGATCAGCATCACGAGCAGCGTCAGCAGGATGATGGCGACCGCGTAGTTCGGGACCAGGCTGTAGAAGAAGTTCAGGACCTCGGCGCTGAACTCGAAGATTCCATCGAACATCGGGGCGTCCTAACGGGAGGGGTGCGGGGGAGCGGGCTCGGCGACGCCGGGGACGGGGTCGTAGCCGTGGCCGCCCCAGGGGGCGCAACGCAGGAGGCGGCGGGCGGTGAGCCAGCTGCCGCGGGCGGCGCCGTGGTGGGCGAGCGCCTCGCGGGCGTAGGTGGAGCAGGAGGGCACGTAGCGGCAGGGGGAGGGGCGGCCGGCGGCCAGCACCTGGTACAGCCGCACCAGCCGGTCGAGCAGGCGGGCGGTCACGAGCGTCCCCGGGCGGAGGCGGCGGCGAGCGCCGACAGCGCCCGGACCAGGTGCGTCCGCAGCTCGGCGGCCGGCGCCGCCTCGGCGCCCGGGCCCGCGCCGATCAGGTACAGGCCCGGCGCCAGGTCGCCGGCGGCCTCGAGCTCGGCCGTCATCGCCCGCAGCCGGCGGCGGACCCGGTTGCGCACCACGGCGGTGCCCACGGCGCGGGGGACGGCGTAGGCGACGCGAACGAGGTCGGCGTCGTCGCCCTCGGGCAGCGGCGCCCGCGTGGCGCGCAGCGGTCCCGACCGAGCCCGGGCGCGCGACCGCGACAGGGCGTCGAAGTCGTCGCGGCGGCGGACCGGTGCGGGCACACCGGCGCTACGCGGACAGGCGGGCGCGGCCCTTCTGGCGACGGCTGCGCAGCACGGCGCGGCCGGCGCGGGTCTGCATCCGGTGGCGGAACCCGTGGCGGCGGGCACGGCGCTGCTTCTTGGGCTGGTAGGTGCGCTTCATCGACTTTCCTCCTCGAGTGGGCCGCCGGTGCGCCGGGCCGCCAGCAGGCGGGGGCGGCGGGGTGTGGTCACCGGACGGCGGGCGCGACGGGACGCGCCAGACCGACGGGCCACGCTACCGGGGTCCGACGTCGGCCGGCAAAGGGGACGAGGCCCGATCGCGGGACAACATCTCGGCGCACCCCTTGCACCCGCCGTTCACCGTGCTGCTACGTTGCCGAGCCGGCGGGAGAGACCGGGCCCCCAGGGGCCGAGCGTCGAGTCCCGTTCGAGCTGACCGACGCCGCCCGGCCCCGCCGGTCGTCGTCGTTTTCTTTTCCACATGATGTGGATCGACTTGTGGATTCTCGGGACGCGGACACGGGAGGCGGTTCGGCCATGAACGACGCCGGAACCGTCTGGCAGGGATGTGCCGCCCTGCTCCGCGAGCAGGTGTCCGGGGTCGTGTGGAGCTCGTCGTTCCAGAACGTCGAGGCGCTGAGCTACGACGGCTCCACCCTCGTGCTCGGCTTCCCGTCGTCGGTCGTGCGCGACCGCGTCCAGGAGCGCTACGCCGGGCTGCTCAAGGCGAACCTCGCCGAGATGGGCCTGGTCGACGTCGACCTGCAGCTCGAGGCCCGCCCCCCGGCGCCGGCCCAGGAGCTGCCGCTGTTCGACGAGCTGGCCGACATCCGGGCCGCCGACCCGTCCCCCGCGGTGGGCAGCGACGGGGCCGGCACGGCCGCCGGGATGAGCGGCCTCACCGCCGGCCACGCCACGTTGAACGACAAGTACACCTTCGACGCCTTCGTCACCGGCAACTCCAACCGCTTCGCCCACGCCGCCTCGCTGCGGGTGGCCGAGACGCCGGCCCGGTCGTACAACCCGCTGTTCATCTACGGCGACGCCGGCCTGGGCAAGACCCACCTGCTCCAGGCCATCGGCAACTACGTGCTCGAGAACTACCCCACCTACAAGGTCCGGTACGTCACCTCCGAGCAGTTCCTGTCCGAGTTCGTCGACTCGATCCGGACCGGCACCAACGAGTCGTTCAAGCGCCGCTTCCGCGACATCGACGTGCTGCTGGTGGACGACATCCAGTTCTTCGAGGGGAAGAAGGAGACCCAGGAGGAGTTCTTCCACACCTTCAACCACCTCCACCAGAGCAACCGCCAGATCGTGCTCAGCTCCGATCGGCCCCCGGATGCCATCCCCACCCTCGAGGACCGGCTCCGCACCCGCTTCGTCATGGGCCTGCTCACCGACATCCAGCCGCCCGACGTCGAGACCCGCCTCGCCATCCTGCGCAAGAAGGCCGACGACGAGGCCTCCCCGGTCCCTGACGAGATCCTCGCCTTCATCGCCGAGAACATCAACGACAACAACATCCGGGCCCTCGAGGGCGCCCTCACCCGCCTCACGGCGTGGGCGAGCCTCAACCGCGAGCACCTGACCCCGGAGAAGGCGGCCGAGATCCTCGCCGACCTGGTGGCCGAGCGCGAGGCCCGTCCGATCACGCCGGACACGATCCTGCGGACCACGGCCGAGTACTTCGGCTACACGGTCGAGGAGCTCATCGGGCGCAGCCGCACCCGGCCCCTCACCACCGCCCGCCACGTGGGCATGTACCTGTTCCGCGAGCTGACCGACCTCAGCTTCCCGAACATCGCCAAGGAGTTCGGCGGCCGAGACCACACCACGGTCATCCACGCCGTCGACCGCATCAAGGGCCAGATGAAGGAGCGCCGCCAGGTGTTCCAGCAGGTCACCGAGCTGATCCAGCGGCTCAAGGCCGAGGGATGACACCCCACCGGAGTGCCCACTCCTGTGGACAACCTGTGGCCAGCCGTGCACGCGCGCTGGGGACGGGGCGGGGACGGGCAGGGGAGCGGACGGGGACGCGCGCTGAGGGCGCCGGCACGCCTTCCACAGCCCGCCGGCGGAACCGGTGGACGAGCCTGTGCAGGGCGTGTGCACGTCGGGGTCCCGCTGGGGACGCGGTCGCCGCGGCCGCCGGCCCGACCGGGCGGGGCGCGGGCGCTGGGGACGCCGGTGGGACGACGATCACCCCGCTGACCTGGCCGGATGCGGCATCATCCACAATCCACACCCCCCACCATCGACTCCGGTCCGAGTAACAACATCACCATGGGAAGACGGACATGAAGCTGCGCTGCGAACGAGACGTGCTCGCCGAGGCACTCGCCACCGCCGGGCGGGCCGTCGCCAGCCGGGGCGCGCTGGCGGTGCTGTCCGGGGTGCGCCTGGAGCTCGCCGGTGACCGGCTCACCATCACCGGCTCGGACCTGGAGCTCACCGTGTCGGTGGAGCTCACCGTGTCCGGCCTGGCTGATGGCGTGGCCGTGGTGCCCAGCCGCCTGGTGAACGACATCGTCAAGGCGCTCGAGCCCGGCGCCGTGGAGCTGGAGACCGGCGAGGACGAGGCCCGCATCGCCTCGGGCCGCTCCGAGTTCCAGCTGAAGACCCTCCCGGCCGACGAGTTCCCCCGGGTCGCCGCCGTCGAGGGCGACGAGGTCCGCTTCGAGGCCGACGCCCTGGTCAGCGCCCTGCGCCAGGTGCTCCCCGCCGCCAGCGGCGACGACAACCGGCCGATCCTCACCGGCGTCCTGCTCGCCGCCGAGGACCGCGGCCTGCGCCTGGTCGCCACCGACTCCTACCGCCTCGCCGTGCGCGACCTGCCGGGCGTGAGCGTGCTGTCGTCGGGCAAGCAGGTGCTGGTGCCCAGCCGGGCCCTGGCCGAGCTGAGCCGGTCCCTCGGCGACGGCGGCGAGCTCACGCTGCGCCTCGGCGAGCGCGACGCCAGCTTCTCCTCCGCCGGCGAGTCCGGCGGCATCGTGCTCACCACCCGCCTGATCGAGGGCGAGTACCCGAACTACCAGGGCCTCATCCCGCAGAACCAGCCCAACCGCCTCACCGTCGGCCGCGAGGCGCTCATGGAGGCCCTGCGCCGGGTGAAGCTGCTCGCCCGCGATGCCACCCCGGTGCGGTTGATCATGTCCAGCGACGGCCTCGAGCTGAAGGCGGTCACCCAGGACGTCGGCGAGGGCTCCGAGAGCCTCGACGCCACCTACGAGGGCGAGGACCTCACCGTGGCGTTCAACCCCGACTACCTGCTCGCCGGGGTCGAGGCCGCCGCCGGCGACGAGATCACCCTGTCCACCATGGACTCGCTGAAGCCCGCCGTGGTCCGCACCCCGGCCTCGGACGACTACCTGTACCTGCTCATGCCGGTGCGGGTGCAGTAGGCCCTGGCCCTCCACCTCCGCCACCTCTGGCTCACCGACTTCCGCAGCTACGCGTCGGCGGACGTCGAGCTCCCGGCGGGCACCACGGCCATCGTCGGCCGCAACGGCCAGGGCAAGACCAATCTGCTCGAGGCCGTCGGCCACCTCGCCGGCACCTCGGTGCGGGGCGCCACGACCGAGGCGATGGTCCGCCAGGGCGCCGAGCGGGCCGTCGTCCGGGCCGAGGCCACCCGGGGGCCCCGCTCCCTGCTGCTCGAGGCCGAGCTCGCCCTGCGCGGCCGCAGCCGCATGCAGCTCAACCGCCAGCCGGTGAAGCGCCGCCGCGACCTGCTCGACGCCCTCACGGTCACCGTCTTCAGCCCCGACGACCTCGTGCTCGTGAAGGGCGGGCCCGGCGAGCGCCGCCGCTGGCTCGACGACGCCGCCGTCGCCCTCGACCACCAGACCGAGGCGGTGCGCGCCGACGTCGACCGCATCCTCAAGCAGCGCAACGCCCTGCTCAAGCAGGCCCGCGGCCGCCTAGACCAGGCCGCCGCCCTCACCCTCGACGTCTGGGACGACCGACTCACGCGGGCGGGCGAGGCGCTAGCCGCCCGGCGCGAGGCGGCGCTGGCCGACCTGGTGCCCCGCCTCACGGACGCCTACCGCGACCTCGCGGGGCGCCCGCTGCCCGTCGGGGCGACCTACGAGGCGTCGTGGCGGTCGTCCGGCCTGGCCGCCGCCCTCGCCGAGGCCCGCGACCAGGACCTGCGCCGGGGCATCACGACCGTCGGCCCCCACCGCGACGAGGTCGCCTTCGCGCTCGACGACCTGCCGGCGCGCACCCACGCCAGCCAGGGCGAGCAGCGCTCCCTCGCCCTGTCGCTGCGCCTCGCCGTGCACCGGGCGGTCACCGACGTCACCGGTGAGAGCCCGGTGCTGCTGCTCGACGACGTGCTCTCCGAGCTCGACGACGACCGCACCGAGGCGCTCCTCGCCCACCTGCCGCCCGGCCAGACGCTGCTCACCACCGCCGGGCCCCTGCCCCGCCAGACCGAGCCGGAGCTGGTCCTGCGGGTGGCCGACGGCGTGGTCGGGCCAGGATCGGCGCCGTGAGCGACGTCGACCGCCCCGACGACCCCGACGAGCTCGAGGTCGCCCTCGGCTCCCAGCCCCCCGCCGAGCTGCGGGCGCTGCTCGACCGGGTGGTCCGGGGCATGGGCGCCCCCGGCACCGACGCCGTCGAGCTCGTCTTCGGGCGCTGGGAGGAGGTGGTCGGCGGGGTGCTGGCCGGGCGCACCCGTCCGGTCGCGCTCGAGCGCGGGACGCTCGTGCTCGAGGCCCACGACCCGGCCGTCGTGAGCCACGTCCGGTGGCTCGAGCAGGACCTGCTCGCCCGCCTCGCCGAGCTGCTCGGGCCGGGCCGGGTCCGGTCGGTGGAGGTGCGGGTGCGCCGCCCCGGGAGCCGTCGCCCGGACCGCTGACGGGGCCTGGGGAACCGGGGACCGTCAGGGGTCCGCTGGTAGGATGACGTGGTTGTCATTTGCCAACCGGAGGAGCACGCGTGGCTGCTGAGCCGACGACGTACGGCGCCAACAACATGCGGGTCCTGGAGGGCCTGGAGGCGGTCCGGAAGCGGCCCGGCATGTACATCGGGTCCACCGGCCCGAACGGCCTGCACCACTGCGTGTGGGAGGTCGTCGACAACTCCGTCGACGAGGCGATGGCGGGCTACTGCACCCGCATCGACATCACCCTCCTGCCCGACGGCGGCTGCCGGGTGGTCGACGACGGCCGTGGCATCCCCACCGACCTGAACAAGCAGCAGGGCATGACGGGCGTCGAGATCGCCCTCACCAAGCTGCACGGCGGCGGCAAGTTCGACGGCGAGGGCTACAAGGTCTCCGGCGGCCTGCACGGCGTGGGCGTGTCCGTGGTCAACGCCCTGTCGAAGAAGGTCATCGTCGAGGTCGACCGCGACGGCAAGCACCACGTCATGGAGTTCGGCGACGGCGGCAAGCCCCAGACCAAGCTGCAGGTCACCGGCGAGGCCCCCCGGGGGCGCACCGGCACCTCGGTCACGTTCTGGCCCGACGACACCATCTTCGAGACCGTCGAGTTCCGGGCCCAGACCATCCGCGAGCGCATCCAGATGATGGCCTTCCTCAACCGGGGCCTCGAGATCCGCTTCCAGGACCAGCGCGAGGGCCACGACAACGAGCGCATCAGCTTCAAGTACTCGGGCGGCATCTCCGACTTCGTCCGCCACATCAACAAGACCAAGGAAGCGCTCTGGTCCAAGGTCGGCTACTTCGAGGGCTCCGACGAGACCTCCGAGGTCGAGATCGCCTTCCAGTGGAACACCGGGTACAACCGCGACGGCATCCACTCCTTCGCGAACGGCATCTCCACCATCGAGGGCGGCACCCACGAGGAGGGCTTCAAGACGGCCCTCACCCGCGTGGTGAACAACTACGCCAAGGACAACCGCCCCGGCAACGTGAAGGACCTGGTCCTCACCGGCGACGACGTCCGCGAGGGCCTCACGGCCGTGGTGTCGGTGCGCCTCCAGGAGCCCCAGTTCGAGGGCCAGACCAAGGCCAAGCTCGGCAACACGGCCATGCGCTCGCTCGTGACCAAGGTGACCAACGAGTACCTGGCCCAGTGGTTCGAGGAGAACCCGACCGAGGCCAACAAGGTCATCAAGAAGGCGTACTCGGCGGCCCAGGCCCGCGAGGCGGCCAAGAACGCCCGCAACGCCATCCGGTCCAAGACCCTGCTCGACGGCGCCGGCATGCCCGACAAGCTGAAGGACTGCTCCGCCAAGGACCGCGGTGAGCGCGAGCTGTTCATCGTCGAGGGCGACTCGGCCGGCGGCTCCGCCGTGTCGGCCCGCGACCCCCGCACCCAGGCCATCCTCCCGATCCGGGGCAAGATCCTGAACGTCGAGCGCTCCCGCATCGACAAGATGCTGAAGAACACCGAGATCCAGGCCCTGATCTCGGCCATCGGCGCCGGCGTGGGCGAGGAGTTCGACGTCGAGAAGCGCCGCTACGACAAGGTGATCGCCATGTGCGACGCCGACGTCGACGGCTCCCACATCCGCACGCTGCTGCTCACGTTCTTCTTCCGCCAGATGAAGCCGCTGGTCGAGGCCGGCTGCATCTACATCGCCCAGCCGCCGCTGTACTCCACGCAGGTGGGCAAGTCGAAGATCTACCTGAAGGACGACCGGGCCCAGCGGGCGTTCATGGCGGAGAACCCGAACCACAAGAAGGACTTCCAGCGGCTGAAGGGCCTCGGCGAGATGGACGCCGACGAGCTCGAGGTCACGACCATGAACCCCGAGAGCCGCACGCTCCTGCAGGTCACGGTCGAGCAGGCGGCGCTCGCCGACGAGGTGATGTCCGTGCTCATGGGCGACGACGTCGCCGCCCGCAAGGACTTCATCGTGGCCAACGCCAAGGACGTCAAGTTCGTCGACATCTAGGCCGACCCTCGACCTCTACTTGAGGGGGTCGTGGCCCCAGTTCATGAGGCTGTAGCGCCACTTCGTCTCGGTCACGTCGCCGTCGGGGCGCTGGGCGAGGTGCCGGTG
>JBKHYD010000061.1:0-18658 GCA_046565645.1 Acidimicrobiia bacterium
GGGGGGCCCCCCCGGCCCCACGGCCAACACGGTCAGCAGTGGACCCGCATCAGGGTGCGGTGGGAACCTCGATCTCACCGTCGATGATCTGCTGGCGGAGCTCCTCGAGCTGGCTGATGACGTCCTCGGAGAGGAAGTCGCCCGAGGTCGAGAAGCCGACGCCGTCGTTCGACAGGTCGAACTCCTGCACGCCGGGCTCGAGCTCGCCGTTCACGAACGCCTCGATGGCGCCGAAGACGGCCACGTCGACCTTCTTCAGCATCGAGGTGAGGATGACGTCCTGCACCTCGGGCTCGGCGGTGAGGTACTGGTCCGAGTCCACGCCGATGGCCCAGACGCCGCCGGTCTCGGTGGCCGCCTCGAACAGCCCGCCACCGGAGCCGCCGGCAGCGTGGTAGATGACGTCAGCGCCGGCGCCGTACTGGCCGAGCGCGATCTCCTTCGCGGTGCCCGGGTCGTTGAAGCCGGCGAAGTCCGGGGGCTGGGAGATGTACTTGACGTCGACGGTGACGTCCGGGTTGATCGCCTCGGCGCCGGCCACAAAGCCGGCCTCGAACTTCTTGATGAGGTCGATCTCGACGCCGCCGATGAAGCCGAGCTTGCCGGTCTCGGAGGTGAGGGCGGCCGCCGCCCCGACGAGGAACGAGCCCTGCTCCTCGGCGAAGACGAGCGAGGTCAGGTTGTCCGCGGAGACGCTGGCGTCGTCCACGATGGCGAAGGTGGTCTCGGGGAAGTCGGCCGTGACCGCACCCATCGCCTCGGCGAAGGCGAAGCCCACGCCGATGATCATGTCGTAGCCGTCGTCGGCCAGGGTGCGGAGCAGCTCCTCGCGGTCCTCGCCGCCGCCGCTGGGCTCGAGGTCCTGGATCTCGACGCCGAGCTCCTCCTGGGCCCGGCTCAGGCCGGCGAAGGCGGCGTCGTTGAACGACTGGTCGCCACGGCCGCCCACGTCGTAGACGAGGCCGATCCGCAGACCCTCGCCGGCGCCGCCGTCACCACCGTCGTCGGAGGCGGCGTCGGTCCCGCCATCGCCTCCCGCATCGTCGTCGTCACCGCACGCGGCGGTGAGCAGGGCAAGACCGAGCAGCACGGCGATGAGCCGGAGCCAACGTCGATTGAACATGCATTCCTCCTCTGGGGGTGCCGCACGGGGCGGCCGACGGGCGCACGCTACCCGGTAGCGTGCGCCGTCGTGAGGACGCACGACCCGGAATCCGCCGCCGATGGGCCCGACTGGGGCGCTCTGCGCGAAGCGGCCCGAAGCGCTGCAGAACGGGCCTACGTTCCGTATTCGCGCTTCCCCGTGGGGGTGGCCGGGCTGGCGGACGACGGGCGCCTCCTCACCGCCTGCAACGTGGAGAACGCCTCCTACGGCCTGACGCTGTGCGCCGAGTGCGGTCTGGTGTCGGCCCTGCACGCCACTGGTGGCGGCCGGCTGGTGGCGGTGGCGTGCGTGGACGGCAAGGGCGAGCCGCTGGTGCCCTGCGGCCGGTGCCGGCAGCTGCTCCATGAGCACGGCGGGCCCGAGCTGCTCTTCAACGAGCGGCCGCTCGGTGGGCTGCTCCCCGACGCCTTCGGCCCCGAGCACCTCGAGGGGTCGGCCCCGTGAACGCCGTGGACCTCATCATCGCCAAGCGCGACGGCGACCGGCTCTCGGATGCCCAGATCGACTGGTTCATCCGCGCGTACACGGACGGGGAGATCCCCGATGAGCAGGCGTCGGCCCTGCTGATGGCCATCTTCTTCCGCGGGATGGAGCCCGACGAGCTGGCTCGCTGGACGGCCCGCATGATCGCCTCCGGCACCCGCACGGACCTGTCGTCGCTGTCGAAGCCCACCGTCGACAAGCACTCCACCGGAGGGGTGGGCGACAAGCTCTCGCTCATCGTCTGCCCGCTGGTGGCGGCCTGCGGGGCGGCGGTGCCCCAGGCGGCGGGCCGGGGTCTCGGCCACACCGGCGGCACCCTCGACAAGATGGAGACCATCCCCGGGTGGCGCTCCACGCTCAGCCCCGCGGAGGTGCTGGCCGTGCTGGCCGACAGCGGCGCGGTGATCAACGCCGCGGGCCCGGACCTCGCCCCGGCGGACCGCAAGCTCTACGCCCTGCGGGACATCACCGGCACCGTCGAGTCGATCCCGCTCATCGCGTCGTCGATCATGTCGAAGAAGATCGCCGAGGGCACCGGGGCGCTGGTGCTCGACGTGAAGGTGGGCCGCGGCGCGTTCATGAAGGACGAGGCCCGAGCCCACGAGCTGGCCGAGACGATGGTGGGGATCGGCGCCGCCCACGACGTCCGCACCGTCGCGCTGCTCACCCAGATGGACGTGCCGCTCGGCCGCACCGCCGGCAACGCGCTGGAGGTCGCGGAGGCGGTGGAGGTGCTGGCCGGTGGCGGCCCGGCCGACGTGGTGGAGCTGTCGCTCGCGCTCACGCGCGAGATGCTGGCCCTCGTCGGCCTCGACGGGGCCGATCCGGCCGACCTCTTGCGGAACGGCCGGGCCATGGATGCCTGGAACGCCCTCGTGCGGGCCCAGGGCGGCGACCCCACCGCGCCGCTGCCCCGGGCCCCCGAGGTGGAGGTGGTGCGCGCCCCGGCCACCGGCACGCTCAGCCGGCTCGACGCCCTGGCTGTCGGCGTCGCGGCCTGGCGCCTCGGGGCGGGCCGGGCCCGCAAGGAGGACGACGTCTCCCCCATCGCCGGCGTCACCTGGCATGCCACCGTCGGCGACCCGGTCACCGAGGGCCAGCCCCTCCTCGAGCTCCACCTCGACGACCCGGCCAAGCTCCCCGAGGCGCTCGACGCGCTCGACGGCGCCATCGAGGTCAGCCCCCAGCCCGTCTCTCCCCCACCTCTGATCCTCGGCCGCGTCGACTGAACGACGTCTGTGTGGGTTTCCTGGCCGCTACGGCCGGAAACCACGCACAGACGTTGGTCAGAGGTTGGTGACCTCGACCCTTGGGATGCCTTCGTCGGGGGGGAGGTCGAAGCCGAGGACCTGGGCGTAGAAGCTGAGCTCGCCGTCGAGGGCGGCCCGGATGTTCTCGGCCCGGCGGAAGCCGTGCTGCTCGCCCTCGAAGGGGACGTAGGCGACGGGCACGCCCTTGGCCCGGACGGCCTCGACGATCATCTCGGCCTGGTTGGGCGGGACGACCTCGTCCTCCAGGCCCTGGAACACGATGAGCGGACGGTCGAGGTGGTCGGTCTGGTTGATCGGTGAGCGCTCGTCGTAGACCGCCTTGGCCTCCGGCCAGGGACCGACCAGCCCGTCGAGGTAGCGGCTCTCGAGCTTGTGGGTGTCGGCGGCCAGGGCACCGAGGTCGGCCACGCCGTAGTGGCTGGCCCCGGCGGCGAACGTGTCGTCCCGAGCGAGGGCGGCCAGCGTGGTGTAGCCGCCGGCCGAGCCGCCCCGGATGCAGAGCCGGTCGGGGTCGACGTCGCCCCGGTCCACCAGGAAGCGGGCGGCGGCGGCGCAGTCCTCCACGTCCGCGATCCCCCACTGGCCCTGCAGCAGGTCCCGGTAGGCGCGGCCGTACCCGGAGGAGCCGCGGTAGTTGACGTCGACGACGGCGAAGCCGCGGCTGGTCCAGTACTGCTTGGCCAGCGCCAGCATCGGGCGGGCGGCCGAGGTGGGGCCGCCGTGGATCATGACGAGCAGCGGCGGCTTCTCGTCCTCGGGGCCCTCGCACCCGGGGTTGGTGGGCGGGTAGTAGAGGGCGTGGGCCGTCTGACCGCCGCCGGTCGGGAACTCGATCGGCTCGGGGACGGAGAACCAGGCCGGGTCGAGGCCCAGGTCGCGGGGCGGCGCGACGACCTCGGGATCGCCGGCGGCGAGGCCAGGGTCGGCGCCACCGGTGACCTCGACGTCGGGGGCCGAGATCGGGAGGCGCACCACGTGCGGCTCCTCCACCGGGGAGGCGGCGATGAAGGCGCAGCCGTCGGGGTCCGCCTCGAGGGCGTCGAAGGACGTGAAGCGCAGGTTGTCGAGGGGGACGGCCATCGGCTCCCCGCCTCCACCGATCCGCCAGAGGGTGAGGTGCTGCGTGCCTCCCTCGTGGTGGACCGTGGCCAGGCGCTGGTGGTCGAGGAAGGCGAACGAGCGCTGGCCGAACACCCACTGCGGGTCCCCGATGTCGCGGCCGAGGTCGATGACGAGCTCCCGGCCCGCCTCGGGGGTCCAGCGGTAGAGGCTCCAGAAGCCTGTCCGGTCGCCGCCGAACCAGAGGCTGCCGTCGGGCGCCCAGGTGGGCTGAACGATCGACTCCCGCTCGTCGCCGCCGGCCACGACGGTGCGCGCGCCGTCCTCGTCGATCACGAGGCGGTTGGCGTCCCAGGGCATGTCAGGGTGGTCCCACTCCAGCCAGCAGAGGGCGCCACCGTCGGGCCGCCACCGGGGGTCGGCCACGAAGTCCGGCCCGCTGACCACCACCTCGGGGGTCGAGGCCTGGTGGGCGGACAGCGCCACGATGGTGTTCGTCGCCTCGCGGCCGTCGGCGTGGTGCTCCTCCTGGACGCACAGCAGCGCGGTCCCGTCGGGGCTCACGTCGCCGTCGGCGTAGCGCAGGCCGCGGGGCACGGTCGGCTCGGGGGTGAGGGCCACCGCCTCGCCCACCGGCTCGAGCCGGTGGAGGCGCTGGGTGGCCCAGTCGGCGTACCAGAGCACGCCGTCACGGACCCACCAGGCCCCGCCGCCGTACTCGTGCACGGCGCTGCGGGCGTTGCCGGGGGCCTCGAGCACCTCGGTCACGGTCCCGTCGGCGCCCCGGCGCAGGACGGCCGTGCGGCCCCCCTCCTCCGGGCGGCTCTCGGACCACCAGACGTCGCCGCCGTCGAGGGCCAGCCCGTTGGGCAGCCGCGCCAAGCGGACGATCAGCTCCGACGTGATCGGCGTGGGCCACGAGCCGTACGGCAACACCTGCGAAGACATGTCCCCACGTTCCCACGTCGACCACCCACCACCGCGAGCGCGCTCCCCAGGAGCCCGGACGGCGCAGCGAGCACAGCTCACGAGGGAACCGGGCGTCGGAGGGGGTGGGGGGCGGAGGCTCCCGCCGGAGCCCCCCAGGGGCGGACGGGCGGCGTCGCCGCCTCGGAGCCGACCAGCCATCAGTGCGGCGGCGCCGGCCGCCGCACGAACCAGCTCCGAGCCGAGGCTCTGCTTCGGCGAGGACTACTCGGCGGAGCCGAGCAGATCGGCGATGCGCTGGCAGCCCTCGCCGAGGTCGTCGTCTCCCAGGGCGAAGCTGAGCCGGGCGTAGCCGGGCGCGTCGAAGGCCTCACCGGGGACGAGGGCCACCTTCGCCTCGTCGAGCAGCAGGCTGCAGAGCTCGACCGTGGTGGTGGCGGTGCGGCCCCGGATCGAGCGACCCAGGTAGGCGGAGAGGTTGGGGAAGGCGTAGAAGGCGCCCTGAGGCTCCAGGCAGGTGACGCCCTCGATCCCGGTCAGGAGCCGGTGCATCGTGGTGCCCCGCCGCTCGAAGGCGGCCCGCATCTCGGCCACCGCGCTGAGGTCCCCGCTCACCGCGGCGAGGGCGGCCCGCTGGCTGACGTTGGCCACGTTGGAGGTGGCGTGGCTCTGGAGGTTGGTGGCCGCCTTGATGACGTCGGCGGGACCGATCATCCAGCCGACCCGCCACCCGGTCATGGCGTAGGTCTTGGCCACCCCGTTGAGCACCACGCAGCGATCGGCGAGCTCGGGAACGAGCGACGGCATCGAGGCGAAGCGGTGCTCGCCGTAGGTGAGGTGCTCGTAGATCTCGTCGGTGACGACCCAGATGCCCCTCTCGGCCGCCCAGCGGCCGATGGCCTCCACCTCGGCGACCGGGTAGACGGCGCCGGTGGGGTTGGAGGGCGACACGAACATGAGCGCCTTGGTCCGGTCGGTGACGGCCGCGTCGAGCTGGTCGACCGTGACCCGGAAGCCAGTGGTCTCGTCGGTCTGGATGACGACGGGAACGCCGCCCGACAGGGCGATCGGCTCCGGATAGGTGGTCCAGTAGGGCGCCGGCAGCAGCACCTCGTCGCCCGGGTCGAGCAGCGTGGCGAAGGTGTTGTAGACGGCGTGCTTGCCCCCGTTGGTGACCAGCACCTGGGAGGGCTCCACGGCGTAGTCGGAGTCGCGCAGCGTCTTGGCCGCGATCGCCTCCTTCAGCTCGGGCAGCCCCCCCGCGGGCGAGTACTTGTGGTTCCTCGGATCGCGGCAGGCGGCGACGGCGGCCTCCACCACCGCGGCAGGCGTGGGGAAGTCGGGCTCGCCGGCGCCGAAGCCGATGACCGGCTCACCGGCCGCCTTCAGGGCCTTGGCCTTGGCGTCGACGGCCAGGGTGGCCGACTCGGCGATGGCGGCGATGCGGGCCGACACGCGGCGCTGGGTGGGGGTGGCCAACGGGGCTGCTCCTCGATGGGGACGGACCTCGCCATGGTGGCACGCCCGACGGGCTGGCTCCCTCGGCGTTCCGTCCGGGCGCCGGCCGACGATCCAGGTCGCTCCCCGCGAGGGCGGTCCGCGAACATGGGCCGGTGAGCCTCCCGGACATCAAGATCCCGATCGACCTCCTGCCCGGTGATGGGCGCTTCGGCTGCGGCCCGTCCAAGGTGCGACCCGAGGCCGTCGAGGCCCTGCTGGCCTCGTCGGACCGGGCCAACGGCGGCCCCTACCTGGGGACCTCGCACCGCCAGGCTCGGGTGCAGTTCGAGGTCGGTGCCCTCCGCAACGGGCTGGCCGAGCTCTTCGCCCTGCCCGACGGGTACGAGGTCATGCTGGGCAACGGCGGCACCACCTCGTTCTGGGACGCCGCCACCTTCGGGCTCATCGACCAGCGCAGCCAGCACCTGCGCTTCGGCGAGTTCTCCTCCAAGTTCGCCGAGGCCGCGGCCGCCGCACCGCACCTGGAGGAACCCTCGAACCTCTTCGCCGACCCGGGCTCGCACCCGTGGCCCGTCGCCGACCCGGAGGTCGACGCCTACTGCCTCACCCACAACGAGACCTCCACCGGGGTGGCCATGCCGTTGGAGCGCCCGGCGGGCGCCGATGGGCTCGTCCTCGTCGACGCCACCTCCGCTGCCGGCGGCCTGCGGTTCGACCCGAACGAGGTCGACGTCTACTACTTCGCCCCCCAGAAGTGCCTGGCCAGCGACGGCGGCCTCTGGCTGGCCGCTGTCTCCCCCGCCGCCATCGAGCGCATCGAACGGATCGCCGCCTCAGGTCGATGGGTGCCCGCCTCGCTCGACCTCAAGATCGCCCTCGACAACAGCCGCAAGGACCAGACCTACAACACACCGGCGCTCGCCACCATCTTCCTCGCCGTCCAGCAGGTCGAGTGGATCAACCACAACGGCGGCCTCCACTGGGCCGCCTCCCGCTGCGACCGGTCGGCCGAGGCCATCTACGGCTGGGCCGAGGCGTCGAGCTACGCCACCCCCTTCGTGACCGACCCGGACATGCGCAGCCACGTGGTGGCCACCATCGACCTCGACGAGTCCGCGGCCGACGCCAACGTGGTGGCGAAGGTGCTGCGGGCCAACGGCATCGTCGACACCGAGAGCTACCGCAAGCTGGGCCGCAACCAGCTGAGGGTGGCGCTCTTCCCGGCCATCGAGCCCGACGACGTCGTCGCCCTCACGCGCTGCATCGACCACGTGGTGGCCCAGCTGGCCGCCTGAGGCCGATCCCGTCGCGGGCGCAGCGCCACTGCCGGCGTCGCTTCGCGCACGCGTGTCGGTCTGCGCACGCCACGCCGCTCGCACCCCAGACCCGTCGCGGGCGCGGCGCCACCGCCGGCGTCGCTTCGCGCACGCGTGTCGGTCTGCGCACGGCACGCGCCGTGGTCGTCGGACCCTGGATAGGTTCCACAGCATGCGCTTCTCGATCTGGCCCAACCTGTCCCAGCCGTGGCCCGACGTGGTCGAGGTCGTGGCCCACGCCGAGGCCACCGGCTGGGACGGCGCCTACGTGGCCGACCACTTCATGGGCAGCGGCGGCGAGTTCGGTCCCGACACCACCCCCAACCTCGAGGCCACCGCCGCCATCTCGGCGCTGGCCGCCAGCACGGACCGGATCCGGCTGGGGAGCCTCGTGTTCGGCAACACCTACCGGCACCCGGCGGTGCTGGCCAACTGGGCCGCCACCGTCGACCACGTGAGCGGCGGGCGCCTGGTCCTCGGCGTCGGCGCCGGGTGGCAGGAGAACGAGCACCAGCAGTACGGCATCGAGCTCCCCGCCCCGAAGGAGCGGCTCGACCGCTTCGAAGAGGCCTGCCAGGTGCTCCTCGGGCTCCTCCGGCAGGAGCGCACCTCGTTCGAGGGCCGGCACTACCGGCTCGACGGCGCGGTGTCGGAGCCCAAGCCGCTCCAGCAGCCCCTGCCGCTGCTCATCGGCGGCAAGGGCGACCGGATGATGGGCATCGTGGCCCGGTACGCCGACGAGTGGAACATGTGGGGCCTCCCGGACACGATCGCCGAGCGCGCCCGGGTGCTGGACCGGCGGTGCGAGGCCATCGGCCGGGACCCGGGGTCGATCGCCCGGTCGGCCCAGGCGCTCGTCATGCTCACCGACGACCGGGCCAAGGCCGACGCCTTCCTGGCCGGCACCGGTGGCCGGGCCGCGGTGGCCGGCCCGCCGGAGCACCTGGCCGAGGTGGTGGCGGCCTGGCGCGAGGTCGGCTTGGACGAGCTCATCGTCCCCGACTTCCTGCTCGGCACCGGCACCGCGAAGCTCGAGCGGATGGACGCGATCATCGAGCAGGTGGCGCCCAGCGCCCGCTGACCCGGACCACCTGACGGTCTCGTCGCTGGCGGGGGCGAGCGACGACCGGCGCCGCACCGGCCCGGCGCCTGACCTGGCGCACGGCTGTTGGCGCGCCGCCAACAGCTCTGCCCGTTGGGTAGGTTGGCGGGTCCACGATCAGTGACCAGGGGGAAGCGGATGCCGACCACGGCAGAGGTCAGGGCCCAGCTCACCGGGCCCGGAGGGATGTTCGAGGTCACCACCGACACGGTGCTGGGGCGGGAGATGGAGGTCTACGCCAACCGCATGCCGTCGCTCCGGTCGGTGGCCGAGGTGGCGCTCCTCCGAGGCGACGACCAGACGTTCATCGCCTACGGCGACCGCACCTACGGGTTCGCCACCTTCGTCCAGACCGCCAACAGCGTCGCCCACTCCCTCCGGGAGCGCTTCGGTGTGCAGAAGGGCGACCGGGTGGCGGTCCTGTCCCAGAACAACCCCGAGTGGTGCCTCGCCTTCTGGGCCACCGTCTCGCAGGGCGCCATCCTCGTGGGCCTCAACGGCTGGTGGACGACCGACGAGGTCGAGTACGGCCTCCAGGACTCGGGCGCCAAGGTGCTGGTGGCCGACCAGAAGCGCCTCGAGCGCATCGCCGGATCGCTCGACGCCGCACCCGACCTCGAGCACGTCTTCCTCGTGGACTGCACGGCGGCTGACGTCGGCCTCTCGGACGACCCTCGCATCCACACCTTCGACGAGCTCACCGCGGAGCCGACCAGCGACTTCGTGGACGAGGCCATCGCCGAAGACGACCCGGCGGTCATCTTCTACACGTCGGGAACCACGGGCCGGCCCAAGGGCGCCATCTCCACCCACCGGAGCATGATCGCCAACCTCCAGAACACGATGTACAACGCGGTGGCCGGGGCGATGACCGGGGGCGGTGCGCTGCCCGACGGTGGGGGCGGTCAGAACGTCTCGCTGTTCACCTCGCCGCTGTTCCACGTGTCGGGCTGCCACTCGACCCTCGTGGTCGGCCTGCTGGCCGGGCTCAAGCTGGTCATGCCCACGGGTCGCTTCACCCCCGAGGAGGCACTGCGCCTCATCGAGGAGCACCGGGTCACCGTCTGGGCAACCGTGCCCACGATGGTGTGGCGCGTCTGCGAGCACCCCGACCGCCACGACTACGACACCTCGTCCGTGAAGAGCGTCGCCTTCGGAGGCTCACCGTCGGCCGACGAGCTCCAGCGCATGATCCGCGACACCTTCCCCGGCGTCACCACCACCTCGAACGCCTACGGGCTCACGGAGACGTCATCGGTGGCCACCGTGATCTCGGGCCCCGACGCGGTCGCCAAGCCCACCTCGGTGGGCCCGCCCGTCCCCACCGTCAAGGTCAAGATCATCGACGCCGCCGGCCAGGACCTGCCCGTCGGCGAGACCGGCGAGGTGTGCATCACCGGCCCGATCCTCATGGCCGGGTACTGGAACAAGCCCGAGGCCACCGCCGAGGCCATCGACGAGGACGGCTGGCTCCACACCGGCGACATCGGCCACCTCGACGACGAGGGCTTCCTCTACATCACCGATCGGAAGAAGGACATGATCATCCGGGGCGGTGAGAACATCTACTGCGTCGAGATCGAGCAGCGCCTCGTCAGCCACCCCGAGATCGCCGACGCCGCCGTCATCGGAGTCCCGCACCCCGAGCTAGGCGAGGAGGTCAAGGCGGTGGTGCAGGTCGAGGAGGGGTCGTCGCTGACCGAGGCCGAGGTCCGGCAGTGGGTGGCCGACGGGCTGGCTGCCTTCAAGGTGCCCACCTACGTGGACCTCACCCGCGACAACCTCCCCCGCAACGCCAGCGGCAAGCTCCTGAAGAACGTGCTGCGGGGCGAGGGCGAGGTCAGCTTCGCGGAGACGATGTAGGGGTTTCGTCCTCGGACGGTCTCGTCCTCGGCCGCACTTCGTGCGGCCTGCGGCGAGCTGGCTCGGGCACCCGCCTCCGGCCGGCGCGCTGGAGGGCTTGTCCCGAGCGACCGGCGGAGCCGGTCACTCGGAGGCGGGGGCTCCGGCGGGAGCCTCTGCCCCCGCGCCCCCGCCGAACCGCCCCACCGCGAGCGCGGTCGCGGCCGCGGCCACGCTCAAGGTCAGCGCGAAGAGCATCGCGGCGACATCGGTTGTGGCGAAGCCCTCGGTGTTGAGGGCGTGGTACGTGAGGTGGGGGACGCCGTAGATGAGCGCAGCGCCGCCGGCGGCGCGTGCGGCCAACGCGCTGCCGGTGACCAGGGCCAGGGCGGCCACGAAGGCGAGGCCGAGGTTGAGGCCGCCGACGTCGCGGACCAGGTGCTCGTTGAACGGACCGTCGACGGCGACCCAGACACGGCCGAGGCCCGGGAAGTCGTCGTAGAAGGACCGAGGGAAGGCCTGGGCCCACACCCCGACGACCGCGCTGCTGGCCGCCAGCACCACGAGCGCCACTCGGACGAGCCGGCTCATGTCGCCCACGACCCACGGATGGACGGGTGGGCAGGGCGCCACTCGCTGGCCGCCTTCAGCTTGGCGTTCGAGACCCGGAGCGACCTCGCGAGCGCCTTGGCCGAGGCGGGCATGGTGGCCTGCATCGCGCTCGGCAGGATCCGGGGCGGCTTGACGCCGAGCGCCTCGGCCGCGGCCTCGCCCGCCTCCCGGCGGGTGAGCGGCTCGTCGTCGGCCACGTTGTAGATGCCGGCCGGCAGCGCCAGGGCTGCGGCGACGGCGGAACCGGCATCGTCGGCGTGGATCCACGAGGCGTAGGCGTCGGGCGGCCCCACGAAGGGGTTGATCCGTCGCCGGAGGAGAGCGTTGAACGTCTGCACGTGGGCGCTCCCCGGCCCATGGAACTGGGCGAAGCGCAGGACCACCCCCGTACCGCCGCCATCGCTGAACCGGACGGTGGTGGTCTCCGCCACGCCGGCGCCGGCGAACGCACCGACGTGGTCGAGGGGTGAGTCCTCGGTGATCCACCGGTCCCCCTGGTCGAGGTAGGGGAAGCAGATCGACTCCTGCACGTAGCGCTCGGCCCCGGTGGCCAGCGCCGCGTCGACCAGGTGCCCCGACACCTCACGTCGCAGGCGCTCGTTCATCGCCCACGCCGACGCTCGCGCCGCCTTCCACATCGGCGGGATGTTTGTGGCCAGGTGCACGACCGCCTCGTGGCCCTCCACGGCGGCCTTCACCGCGATGGGGTCGAACAGGTCCACCACGACGGGGGCAGCGCCCATCGAACGGACCTGCTCTGCCTTCTCCGGCCCACGGGCCACCGCCGTGACCTCGTGCCCCGCGGCGACGAGAGCGGGCACCGCCCGCGTCCCGACCACCCCGGTCCCTCCGGTGACGAACACCTTCATCTGATCCCTCCTCTGTCGTCGGCTCGGCCGGCATCGACCGACCGCTGGACCTCGGCGCCCCCGTGCGGGGCCTCTCCTCGCCCCGCCCGGGGGCTCCGGCTGCGGCGTCCGCCTCGCGGCGCCGACGCCCGTCGGCCCCGCTGGACCTCGACCTGCTGGATCCACTCCGCCCCTGCGAGGAGCAGCTCGTGCGGCACCGACACGAGGAGGTCGGCCACGAGATCGGCGATGGTCGTCTGGCGCAGCTGGGTCCGCCAGGCGTCCTCGGCCCGCCACATGGCCCGGGCGATCCCGCAGGGGGTCCGGTACAGGCTGGGCGGGCCGGCCGTGGGACCCTGCTGGCGGATCTCGCTGCACCGGAAGGCGGTCTCCTCGCCGTCCACGGCCAGGACCACGTCCAGCACCGAGACCTCGGTGGCGGGCCGGGCGAGGCGGTAGCCGCCGCGCGGGCCCGGCACCGTCTCGGTGATCCCCGCCGCGGCGGTGGCCTGCAGGTGCTTGGCCAAGTACGCCGGCGGCACGTCGTGGAACTCGGCCAGCTTGGCCGCCGGCAGCGTCTGCCCCGTCGGGAGCGTGGCCAGGATCGTGCAGCAGTGCAACGTCCACTCGACCCCTTCGCTCATCCGCATTATCACGGATACTAGATGTCCGCGATCAGTGCGTCAACGAGATCCGGCGCGATCCCATCCTTGTGCGCTCGAAGGGGCGCACAGATCTCGTTGCGGTCAGCCGGAGGGGACGTCTCGGCGGGCAGCGACGACGTCGATGCCCGCCGTCTCGGGAAGGCCTCGCATGGCGGCCAGGCCCGCCACCATCACGGCGGCCAGCCCGAAGATGGCGGTGCTGGTGGCGATGAGCCCGTCGAGCACGCCGACCACCACGAGACCCAGGGATCCCGCGGCCACGATCACGGCGAAGACGAAGGCGAGCAGCGTGGCCCGGACCTCGGTCGGGAACAGCTCGGACAGGTAGGCCGGGCGGACGGCCACGAGCGCAGCGTCCGCCCCCGTGAGCACGAAGAAGCCGGGGGCGAAGAGCCACCGCTCCTCGCTGAAGACGAGCAGCACGCCGACGACGACGGCGAGGGTGCTGCCGATGACGACCGGCCGGCGGCCGACGCGGTCGCTGAGGCGGCCCCCGGCCACGTAGCCGAGCAGCGTGGCTGGGCCCGCGGCGATCACGATGACGGTGAAGAGGCCCTCCCACCCGTAGCCGTCCTGGGCCAGCTCGGCGGCGTAGAAGAACATGGGCGTGCTGATCACGCCGTGGGTGCCCAGGACCAGCGTGATCCGCCACAGGAGAGGCCGATGGGCCCGGTCGACCTCAGGCCAGAACGAGGTCTGCACCCGCGCCTCGTCCTGCGCCACCGTGAACGCCGCCGTCTCACGCAGGCTGCGGCGCAGCCACGCCACGGCGGCGAGGGGCGGGAGCGCCGCCACGTAGAGGATCCGCCAGTCGAGGGGCGTGACCGGGACGACGAGCAGCATCACCGCCACCAGGCCGAAGCCGGTCATGGCGATGATGCCGAGGAGCGTGAGCCCGCTCCCCCGCCGGTCGGGCCGGACCTCCTCGCTGATGACGATGCCGGCCAGCGACTCCTCGGTGGCCAGGAAGAGGCGAGCTGCCATCTGGAACACCACGAACGACACCAGCCCCCAGGCGAGCGAGGTCGCCGCCGTGGCGACGGTGAAGGCCAGCACCGACACGAGGAGCATCTGCCGGCGACCGACACGGTCGGCCAGCCTCAGGACCGGCATGCTCCCCAGGGCGGCCAGGCGGATGATGGCCACGCCGATGCCGAACGACGCGACGGACACCCCGAGGCCCTCGGCGATGGCCGGTGCGGCGAGGCTCAGCAGCCCTGTGTCGTAGTTGAGGAAGAACCCCACCGCGGCCAGCGGGATCAGCACCTCCCACTCGTGGCGGTTGAACCCGAACCGCAGGTCGGGCCCGTGCTCGGGCTCCTGCTCAGGGACCGGCGCTCCTCCGAGATCAGACATGGGCGGAGGTTCCACGCCGGGGCGAGATGACCTGCCGGGGGGCGCCATCTGAACGGGGTGCGGTAGCCGTCAAGCAGACGGGGTCCCGACCGACGTCCCAGCGTGCACGGGTCCAACGGCCCTCCTTTCGGCCCGTGCGGCCCTAGCCGGCGCGCCGTTCGGGTCCGACGATCAGACCGTCCACGTCCACGCGGTGGGCAGACAGGAGACGGAACGATGCGCAAGGTCCTCTGGGCAGTACTGGTGGTGGGGGCGATGCTCATCGCCGCTCCGTTCGCGCTGGGAATGCCGGCGAAGGCCGACGGGGGGCAGCAGATGCTCGACGACTTCCGTCCTCTCATGCAGCAGGGCGAGGTCGACAAGACCGCCGCCTACTACTACGACGTGTTCTCCCCCCTCGGGGACGTGGTCGTGCCCGCGATGACCGACGAGAACATGGCCAAGTTCGACGCCTACCTGGCCGGCATCTCCGGGATGAGGACCGACGCCGCGGCGTTCATCCCCGGCCTCGCCCAGGCCCTCGGGATGACCGAAGCCGAGGTGCAGGCCTTCATCGGCGCCCAGTACCCCGACATGGCCCAGATGCTGGCCAACCTCCCGCAGATGGAAGCGGACTTCGGGCAGCTGCTCGGGCTGATGTCGAGCAACGTCGACACCTTCCAGCAGGTCCCGGCCGGGCTCGACCACTACGAGGGCCTCGTGACCACGATGGAGAGCAGCGTGGGCAACTACGCCGACGCCGACAGCCTGCCCGACTTCCGGCTGTTCACCTGGTTCTTCGTGGTCCCTGGCGCAGTGCTCGTCGCCCTCGCCGGCTTCGGGCTCCTCACCACCCGCCAGCCGGCCGTGGCCGGGAGCCGGTCGACCACGCGCCGCCACGGACCGCAGGCCGCGCACCCGTAGCCGGTCGGCGTCGTCCTCGGGCTGGAGAGCCGGCTCGGGCCGGCGAGCCCGCCCGAGAGCGCCTCAGGGTCAGCCGCCGCTGATGTCCTGGACCCGCTGCTTTCCGGCGGAGATCCAGGGCATCATCGCCCGGAGCTCCTCGCCGACCTGCTCGATCTGGTGCTGGCGGCCCTCCTCCTGGAGCGCCTTGTAGGTGGCCCGACCGCTCTCGGACTCCTTGACCCACTCCTCGGCGAAGCGGCCGTCCTGGATCTCGTCGAGGACCTTGCGCATCTCGGCCTTCACGGCGTCGTTGATGATCCGCGGGCCGCGGGTGAGGTCGCCGTACTCGGCGGTGTCGGAGATCGAGTACCGCATGCCGGCGATGCCCTGCTCGTACATGAGGTCGACGATGAGCTTCAGCTCGTGGAGGCACTCGAAGTAGGCCGACTCGGGCTGGTACCCCGCCTCGACGAGCGTCTCGAAGCCCGCCTGCACGAGGGCGGTGAGGCCGCCGCAGAGCACGACCTGCTCACCGAAGAGGTCGGTCTCGGTCTCCTCCTCGAAGGTGGTCTCGAGCACGCCGGAGCGGGTGCCGCCGATGGCGTCGGCGTAGGACATGGCCAGATCGCGGGCCTTGCCGGTGGCGTCTTGGTGGACGGCGATGAGGCAGGGCACGCCGCCGCCCTCCGTGTAGGTGCGGCGCACGAGGTGACCGGGGCCCTTGGGGGCCACGAGGGCGACGTCGACGTCGGCCGGCGGCACGACCTGGTTGAACCGCACGCTGAAGCCGTGGCCCACGAAGAGGGCGTCGCCGGCGGTCAGGTTGGGGGCGATGTGCTCGTTGAAGATCGCCTTGTGCTCGGTGTCGGGGCCCAGGAGCATCACGAGGTCGGCCTCGGCGGTGGCCTCGGCGACGGAGAGCACCCGGAGGCCGGCGGCCTCGGCCTTGGCGATCGAGCTCGACCCCTCGCGCAGGCCGACCCGCACGTCGACGCCGGACTCCTTGAGGTTCAGGGCGTGGGCGTGGCCCTGCGAGCCGTAGCCGATCACGGCGACCTTGCGACCGGCGATGATCGAGCGGTCGGCGTCCTTCTCGTAGTACACGTTGGCCATCGGGGTCCTCAGGAGGCTCGCGCCGGCCGCAGCCGGCTGGGGGTGGGTTCGATCTTGGGGAGGGCGACGCGCCCGGTGCGCTGCAGCTCGACGATGCCGTAGGGCCGCAGCAGCTCCTCGAAGTCGTCGAGTTTGTCGGGGTGCCCGTCGAGGCTCAAAGTCAGCCGATCGTGGCCGACGTTCAGGATCCGCCCCTCGAACACGTCGACGAGCTCGATCACCTGCGTGCGTCCCTCGGGCGGGGCCGACACGGTCACGAGGAGGAGCTCCCGCTCGACGGCCTGGCGGGGGTCGAGCTCGGTGATCTTGACCACGTTGATGAGCTTGAACAGCTGCTTGGTGATCTGCTCGAGCGGGGCGGAGGCGGCGTCCACGGCGATCGTGATGCGGCTCAGCCGCTCGTCCTCGGTGGGGGCCACCGCCAGGGAGATGATGTTGAACCCGCGGCGGGCGAACAGGCCGGCCACGCGAGCCAGGACCCCGGCCTTGTTCTCCACCAGGACCGACAGGATGTGATGGCTGAGCTCGGGCTCGTTCACTGCACGAAGTCCTCTCCGAGGGCGGGGTCGGTGATGATGTCGTCGTTGGTCTTGCCGGCCGGGACCATCGGGAAGACCTTCTCGGCCGAGTCGGTGCGGAACTCGATGACGACGGGCCGGTCGTCGATCTCGTTGGCCTTCTGGATGGCGGACTCGACCTCCTCGGGGGCCTCGACCCGCATGCCGACGCAGCCCATGGCCTCGGCCCAGAGCTTGTAGTCGGGCAGGTCTGGAGAGAGGTACACCTCGGAGTAGCGCTCCTCGTAGAACATCTCCTGCCACTGGCGGACCATGCCGAGGTAGGCGTTGTTGAGGATGGCCACCTTGACCGGGATCCGCTCGGCGGCCGCGGTGACCAGCTCCTGGGCCGTCATCTGGAAGCAGCCGTCGCCGTCGACGGCCCAGACCATGGCGTCGGGTCGGCCGACCTTGGCCCCGATGGCGGCGGGGACCGAAAAGCCCATGGTGCCGAGGGCGCCCGAGTTCACCCAGGTGTAGGGCTCGTTGAAGCGCCAGTACTGCGAGGTCCACATCTGGTGCTGACCCACCCCCGAGGCGACGATGGTGCCGTCCGGGGTGCCGTCCCGCAGCTTCTCGAGGACGAACTGGGGCTTCAGTGCGTCGCCCGGGTCGGAGGGCCTGTAGGACAGCGGGTGCTTCTCCTGCCAGCCGGAGATGGTCTGCTTCCAGGCGGTGCGGTCGGCCTGCACCTCGCCCTCGTCCAGCTTCCGGCGCAGCACCGCCACCAGCTCCTCGATGACGAGACGGGCGTCGCCCACGATCGGGACGTCGGGCCGGCGGACCTTGCCGAGCTCAGCCGGGTCGATGTCGACGTGGATGATCTTGGCGTCCGGGGCGAACCCGTCGACCTTCCCGGTGACCCGGTCGTCGAACCGGCTGCCGAGGGCGATGAGCAGGTCGGACCGCTGCATCGAGGTGACGGCGGTGTAGTTGCCGTGCATGCCCGGCATGCCGAGGCAGAGCGGGTGGTCGTCGGGGAACGCGCCGCGCGCCATGAGCGTGGTGACCACGTGGATGTCGGTCAGCTCGGCCAGCTCGCGCAGCGCCTCGGCGGCGCGGGCCTTCAAGATGCCGCCGCCCACGTAGAGCACCGGCCGCTCAGCGCGCAGGATGAGCTCGGCCGCCTCCCGGATCTTGCGGGGATGGCCCTTCGTGGTCGGCCGGTAGCCGGGCAGGCCCTCGCGCACGTCGTCGTCGCTGGGCCAGTACCACTCCATGGCCGAGCTGGGGTTCATCGCGTCGACGATGTCCTTCGGGATGTCGAGCAGCACCGGGCCCGGACGGCCGGTGGTGGCGATGTGGAAGGCCTCCCGGACGGCGCGGGGGATGTCCTGGGCCGAGGTGACGAGCTCGTTGTGCTTCGTGACCGAGCGGGTGATGCCGATCGTGTCGCACTCCTGGAACGCGTCCGTGCCGAGCGCGGCGCGTGGGACCTGCCCGGTGATGACCACCATGGGGATCGAGTCCATGTAGGCGTCGCAGAGCGGCGTCACGATGTTGGTGGCGGCCGGGCCGGAGGTCACCATCGCCACGCCGGGGCGACCGGTGACGTGGGCGTAGCCCTCGGCCATGTGGCCGGCGCCCTGCTCGTGGCGCACGAGGATGTGCCGGATCGACGACTCGATGATCGGGTCGTAGGCCGGGAGGATGCAGCCGCCGGGCAGGCCGAACACGACCTCGACGTTCTCCATCTCCAGGCTCTTGATGAGGGCTTGCGCCCCGGTCAGCTTCATGGTGCTCCCGTCAGGGGGTCGGTGCGGGTCGTGCCGGAAAATGCGAACGACCTCCCGGCTGGGAGGTCGAGGGAGCGCACGCGCGAGGTGGTCGCGGGTGCGCTAGGTGAGTACCAGGATGGTCGTCCGTGCCACGGGCGGCAGTGTACCCCCGCGCCTGCCGGGCCCGGCAAGCCGGATGAGGCCGGCTACGCCTCGGTGATGGCGCCGCGCTCGGCGCCGGCGGCCAGCCGTGCGTACTTGGCGAGGACGCCGCTCGT
>JBKHYD010000062.1:0-3082 GCA_046565645.1 Acidimicrobiia bacterium
CGCCCCACCAGGGGCCGTACTCCACGCCGCCGTAGGCACCGAACCAGGTGCCGAGGATGAGCATGCCCTCGAGCCCGATGTTGACCACGCCGGACCGCTCGGCCCAGAGGCCACCGAGGCCGGCGAGGGCGATGGGGATGCCGACCCGCAGCGCCGCGCTCCAGGTGCCGGCCCCGGTGAGGGCGGGAGCGTCGGCGATCTCGGCCACCACCGACAGCGTGACGAACGCCAGCCCGGCGTAGACGGCGAAGGTGAGCCACTTCGGGCGGGGAGCGCGGCGGGCCGGGACGGCCTCGGCGGCGGTGGTGGGCGGGAGGTCGCCGTCGGAGCGGTCCATGAGTGGGCGGCTGTCGGTCATGCCGGCACCCCCACCGTCTTGTCAGCCACCCGTTCGTCGTCCACCTGGGCCGACACCTCACGCTGCTGCTGGGCGGCCCGGGCCCGGCGCACGACCTCGTAGGCGACGACGACCGAGAGCACGATCGTGCCCTGCATGATCACGACGATCTCCTTGGGCACCCCCTCGAGGTCGAGGCGCTGCGCGGATCGCTCCATGAAGCCCCAGAGGAGGGCGCCCAGCGCGATGCCGACAGGGTGGTTGCGGCCCACCAGGGCCACGGCGATGCCGGTGAAGCCGATGCCGGTCTGGAAGTCGCCGGCGAAGCGCCCGTCCTCCACGAGCAGGGAGCTGAGCCCCACGAGCCCTGCCATGCCGCCCGACAGGAGCATGGCCTTGACGACCATGCCCTTGGCGTCGACGCCCGAGGACCGAGCGGCCCAGGGGTTCATGCCGGAGGCGCGCAGATCGAACCCGAAGCGGGACCGCCAGATGATCAGGTAGTAGACGACGCCGACCACGATGGCCACGAGCAGGAAGCCGGTCAGGCGGGCACCGGCGGGCACGTCCACCCCGATCGCCTCCAGCCAGCGGTTGAGGTTGGGGATGCGGCCGGACTCGGCGATCGGCTCGGTGGCGATCTGGAGGCTGCCGGAGCCGTCGTCGTAGCGGGCTCGGGTGAGGAGCCAGGCGCCGAAGCCGCCGAGCACGATGTTGTTGAGCATGATCGTGGAGATCACCTCGTTCACCCCGCGGGTGGCCTTGAGCACGCCGGCGATCCCGGCCAGGAAGGCGCCGGAGGCCATGGCGATGAGGAGGATCGCCAGCACGTGCAGGACGCTCGGGAGGGTGAAGGCGGCACCGACGATCCCTGCGATGAGGGCGGCGAAGTAGTACTGGCCCTCCACGCCGATGTTGAACAGGTTCATCTTGAAGCCGATCGCCACCGCCAGCCCGGCCAGGTAGTACGGGACGGCCCGGTTGATCATCGAGATGATCGAGTTCAGCTGGGTGCCGAAGCTCCACATCGACTCGTAGATCTCCAGCGGAGCGTTGTCCGACGCCAGCAGCACGAGGCTCGAGACGCCGAGCGCGATGGCCATGGCCAGCGCCGGGGCGGCGACGCCGAGCAGGATCCGCCGGGCCATCAGCCGACCTCCTGGGCCGATCGGGCCCCGGTCATGTAGGAGCCCAGCTCCTCGGGGGTGACCTCGTCGGGCTGCAGCTCGGCCACGATCCGGCCGCGGTAGATCACGAGGAGCCGATCCGACAGCCCGATGAGCTCCTCCAGGTCGGCTGAGACGAGCAGGGTCGCCAGCCCGGCCGACCGGGCGGATCGCAGCTGGTCCCAGATGGCGGCCTGGGCGCCCACGTCGACACCTCTCGTGGGGTGCGCGGCGATGAGCACCTTGGGCTCCGCCTCCATCTCCCGGCCGACGATCAGCTTCTGCTGGTTGCCCCCGGAGAGGGCGTGGGCGGGCACGTCGATGCCCGGCGTGCGCACGTCGTAGTCGGCCACGACCTTCTCGGCCCGGCCGCGGGCTCCCCTGCGGTCGACCCAGATGCCCTTGCTGAAGGGGGCGACGGTCTGGTGGCCGAGGGCCACGTTCTCCCAGAGCGGCGCATCGAGGAGCAGCCCCTGGCGGTGCCGGTCCTGAGGGATGTAGCCGATCCCCCCCTCCCGTCGGCGTCGGGTGGGCCAGCCGGTGACGTCCACGCCGTCGAGCTCGACGTGGCCCTCGTGGAGCTCCTGCACCCCGATGAGCGCTTCGATCAGCTCGGTCTGCCCGTTGCCCTCCACGCCGGCGACGCCGAGGATCTCGCCGGCGTGGATGTCGAACGACACGGCGGAGATGAGCGGCCGGCCGGCGGCGCTGCGCACCTCGAGGTCGCGGGCCGACAAGACGACCCGATCGGTGACGGTGCTCTCCCGGGTGTCAGGGGTGGGGAGATCCGAGCCGACCATCAGCTCGGCGAGGTCCTGGGCGGTGACCTCGGCTGGGGCCACCGTGGTGACGGTGGTGCCACCCCGGATCACGGTGATCGAGTCGGCGACGGTCAGGACCTCGTCGAGCTTGTGGGAGATGAAGAGGATGGTGACGCCCTCCTGCTTCAGCTCCGCCAGGTTCTCGAAGAGCTCGGAGACCTCGCTCGGCACGAGAACGGCGGTGGGCTCGTCGAGGATGAGGATGCGGGCGCCTCGGTACAGCACCTTCAGGATCTCGACCCGTTGGCGGGCCCCGACCCCGAGGTCCTCCACGAGCTCGTCGGGATCGACGTCGAGCCCGTAGGTGTCCGAGATCTCCCGGATGCGGCGACGACCCTCAGCCAGGTCGAGCCGCAGGCCCCGGCGTGGCTCGGCCCCCAGCACGACGTTCTCGAGGACGGTGAGGTTGTCGGCCAGCATGAAGTGCTGGTGCACCATGCCGATCCCCACCTCGATGGCGTCGGTCGGGGTCCTGAACTCCCGTTCGGTGCCGTCCACGGCGATGGTGCCCTCGTCGGGGCGCAGCATCCCGTAGAGGACCTTCATCAGGGTCGACTTGCCGGCCCCGTTCTCGCCCACGATGGCGTGGACCTCGCCCGGGGCGACCGAGAGGTTGACGTCCCGGTTGGCGATCACGCCGGGGAACCGCTTGGTGATCCCCCTCAGCTCGACTGCGGGTGCGCTCAGGGTCCCCTCCGCTCGCTCGGTGCACACTCGGTTTGGAAGAGCCGTGGGGGGGGGGGGGGGGGGGGGTGGGG
>JBKHYD010000063.1:0-1510 GCA_046565645.1 Acidimicrobiia bacterium
GGCTCGACCTCCTTCCTCGACGGCGGGTTGATCCAGACGGCGCTCGGCAGCTCGGGTGGTGTCGGCGGACGTCGGACGAAGCGCTCGGGGTGGACCGCATAGGCCTGGGCGAGGGTGACGGCTCGGGCCGCTCGAACATCCTCGGCTCGTCCGGCATGGACGGTCGCCGGGGTCAGCAGCCCGATGCCCGAGTGGCGATGCTCGGTGTTGTACCAGGTGAAGAAGGTCCGGGCGAAGGCGCGGGCGTCCTCGATCGAGCCGAAGCGAGCCGGGAAGCCCGGCTGGTACTTGAGGGTCTTGAACTGGGCCTCGGAGTACGGATCGTCGTTGGAGACGTGGGGCCTCGAATGGCTCTTGGCGACGCCGAGGTCGGCCAGCAGGAGGGCGACCGGCTTGGAGCGCATCGAGCTGCCGCGATCGGCATGGATCGTGAGCGTGCCGGGCTCGATGGCCTGCTTGGCCAGCGTGTCGGCGATGAGCCGCTCGGCGAGGACCGCGCTCTCGGCCGTGGCGACCATCCAGCCCGGGACGTAGCGCGAGAAGACGTCGAGGATGACGTACAGGTAGAACCAGGTCCACTTGGCCGGGCCCTTCAGCTTCGTGATGTCCCACGACCACAGCTCGTTCGGCCGGGTCGCCAGCAGCTCGGGCGCCGCGTACGCCGGGTGGCGGAGCTGGGCCCGGCGCTCGCGGACCTCGGCGTTCGCCGCGAGGACCCGGTACATCGTCCGCTCCGAGGCGAGGTAGGTGCCCTCGTCGAGGAGCGTGGCGTAGACGGCGGCCGGGCTGGCGTCGACGAAGCGCTCGGCGTGGAGCTCGGCGAGCACCGCGGCCCGCTCCGTGTCGGACAGGGCCAGCGGCGAGCGGCGCCGCGTGCGGGGTCCCGGCGGCGGCTTCGGGCTGCGGTGGCGATACGCCGTCGCCCGGCTCAGGCCGAGCGCCCGGCAGGCCGGCGCCAAGCCGATCTCGGGCGCCACCGCGAAGGCCGTCTCCATCAGGACCCGCTCTCGTCGTCGTCGCTGCTCTGGGCGAGCGGGATCCCCAGGAGCTCGGAGACTTTTCCCTGGATCTCGATGATCCGTTCGGCGGTCGCCAGGCGGCGTTCGAGCCGGACGTTCCGGCGGCGGAGCTGCTCGTTCTCGGCGGCCAGCGGGTGGGGCTTCGGGCGCCCCCGCGGTCGGGCGAGGCTGCTCAGCGCGCCCAGGCGGTACTGGCGGCGCCAGTCGACGAGGTGGCTGCTGTACAGGCCCTCGCGCCGGAGGAGGGCGCCGACTTGCCCGGGTTCGGTCGCCGCGTTCGCCTCCTCGACGATCTGCAGCTTGTACTCCGCGCTGAAGCGCCGGCGGGCCGGGCGCTCGGGGACCTCCGGGTCGGGCATGGGCTCAGGATGGCCCAGCCTCGGCCTCGGTGCCAAGGGTTCCAACATCTGCGGGGTGCTCCTCTCCCCGCCCTCGGTCTGGTCAGCTATTCACAGAAGGGAGGGCGTCTCACCCGATTCTGGCAGAGAGGG
>JBKHYD010000064.1:0-20006 GCA_046565645.1 Acidimicrobiia bacterium
GGGTTGTCGGCGTGGAGGACCTCGAAGGAGCCGGTGCCGAACACCGGGTTCTCCTTGCGGATCTGCAGGAGCCGGCGCAGCCAGTGCAGGAACGAGGACGGGTCCCGCTGCTGCTGCTCCACGTTCACGGCCTGGAACCCGTACACCGGGTCCATGAGCGGGGGCAGGTAGAGCTGGGCGAAGTCCGCGGTGGAGAAGCCGCCGTTGCGGTCCGGTGTCCACTGCATCGGCGTGCGCACGCCGTCCCGATCGCCGAGATGGATGTTGTCGCCCATCCCGATCTCGTCGCCGTAGTAGAGGATCGGGCTCCCCGGCATCGAGAAGAGCAGGGCGTGGAAGAGCCGAGCCACGTCCTCGTTGTTGTCGAGGAGCGGGAAGAGCCGGCGCGAGATGCCGATGTTGCGCCGCATGCGCGGGTCCTTGGCGTACTCCTCGTACATGTAGTCGCGCTCTTCGTCGGTGACCATCTCGAGGGTCAGCTCGTCGTGGTTGCGCAGGAAGATCCCCCACTGGCAGCCGTCGGGGATGGGCGGGGTCTTGGCGAGGATCTCGGTGATGGGGTGCCGCTGCTCGCGCCGGACCGCCATGAACATGCGCGGCATGAGCGGGAAGTGGAAGCACATGTGGCACTCGTCGCCGTCGGGACCGAAGTAGTCGACCACGTCCTCCGGCCACTGGTTGACCTCCGCCAGGAGCACCTTGCCGGGGTACTCCGCGTCCACGACCTTGCGGATCTCGCGCAGGTACTCGTGGGTCTCGGGCAGGTTCTCGCCGTTGGTGCCGTCGCGCTCGAAGAGGTAGGGCACGGCGTCGAGGCGGAACCCGTCGAGGCCGATGTCGAGCCAGAAGCGGACGACGTCGAGCATCGCCTCCCGCACCTCGGGGTTGGCGTAGTTGAGGTCGGGCTGGTGGTGGAAGAAGCGGTGCCAGTAGTACTGGCCGCGCTGGGCGTCGAAGGTCCAGTTCGACGGCTCGATGTCCACGAAGATGATCCGCGCCTCGCTCCAGCGGTGGTCGTCGTCGTTCCACACGTACCAGTCCGCCTTGGAGTTGGTGCGGTCCTGGCGGCTCTCCTGGAACCACGGGTGCTGGTCCGACGTGTGGTTCACCACCATGTCGGCGATCACCCGGATGCCGCGCTTGTGGGCCTCCTCGATGAGGACGACGGCATCGCCGATGGTGCCGTACTCCGGGAGCACGGAGTAGAAGTCGCTGATGTCGTAGCCGCCGTCGCGCAGGGGCGACTCGTAGAACGGCAGCAGCCAGAGGCAGTCGATGCCGAGCCACTCGAGGTAGTCGAGCTTGTCGGTGATGCCCTGCAGGTCGCCCGTGCCGTCGTTCGTGTGGTCCTTGAAGCCGCGCACGAGGACCTCGTAGAAGACGGCGCGCTGGTACCAGCGGGCGTCGGTGGGATCGGGCGCGCTCACCGGACCAGGCTTCCACAGGTCGGGCGCGCCGCCGTCCGCGCCGGGGGCGACCGCGGTCATGGCGTGGCGCTCCCGTGGGGGGTGACGTGGAAGAGGTGGGCGACCGCTCCGGTGGAGGGGTCGAGGCGCACGTAGGCGTCGGGCCCCTGCCACTCCCAGCTCTGATCGGTCAGCTCGTCGTGGACCCGGTACGGCCGGTCCGGAGGCAGGCCGAGGGCCGGCAGGTCGAGCCTCACGACCGTCTCCTGGGAGTGGTGCGGGTCGAGGTTCACGACCACGAGCAGCAGGTCGCGGTCGACGTGACCTCGGCTGTAGCAGAGGATCCGCTCGTTGTCGCTGTGGTGGAACCGGACGTCTCGCAGGGCCCAGACCTCGGGGTGCCGGCGGCGAGCGTCGTTCACGGTGCGGATGAGCTCGGCCAGGGGCGGCGCGGTGTAGTCCCGGTCCTTCAGCTGGTACTTCTCCGAGTCGAGGTACTCGGTGTTGTGCTCGCTGGCGGGGACGTTCTCGACGAGCTCGTAGCCCGAGTAGATGCCGTAGATCGGGACGAGGGTGGCGGCCAGCACGAACCGAAGCGCGAAGTGGGCCGGAGGCGCATGGCGCAGCGCCTCATCGAGGATGTCGGGGGTGTTGGGCCAGAACGACGGTCGCATGAAGTCGACCAGCGGCTCGCTGGTGAGCCCGGTGACGTAGTCCCGCAGCTCCCACGGCTCGTGCCGCCAGGTGAAGTAGGTGTAGCTCTGGGTGAAGCCGACCTCGGCCAGCTTGGCCATCATCTCGGGCGCCGTGAAGGCCTCGGCCAGGAAGACCACGTCGGGATCGGTCCGGTGGATGTCCTCGATCAGCCAGGCCCAGAAGGCGACCGGCTTGGTGTGGGGGTTGTCGACCCGGAAGGTGCGCACGCCGTGGGCCATCCAGTGGCGGACGACGTCCCGGCACGCCTCCCAGAGCGCCACCCGGTCGGACTCCTCGTCCGGCCAGAACGAGATGGGGTGGATGTCCTGGTACTTCTTGGGCGGGTTCTCGGCGTAGCGGATCGAGCCGTCGGGGCGCTGCTCGAACCACTCCGGGTGCTCCCTCACCCAGGGGTGGTCGGGCGAGCACTGCAGGGCGTAGTCGAGCGCCACCTCGAGGCCCAGCTCGTCGGCGCGCGCCACGAACGCCTCGAAGTCGGCCATGGTGCCGAGATCGGGGTGGATGGCGTCGTGGCCGCCCTCGGCGGACCCGATCGCCCAGGGGCTGCCGGGATCGTCGGGGCCGGCCACGAGGGTGTTGTTGCGGCCCTTGCGGTGGGTGCGCCCGATCGGGTGGATGGGCGGCAGGTACACGACGTCGAAGCCGAGGTCGGCCACGTAGCCGAGGTGCTCCGCCGCGCCCCGGAACCCGCCGAAGGAGCGGGGGAACAGCTCGTACCAGGCGGCGTGGGCGGCGCGGGGACGGTCCACCCACAGCGCCTTGACGGTCGACGACGACCGCCGGGTGTCGGGCACGCCGGCCACCCGCTCGGCCACGGCCGGGCTCAGAGCGGGGGCGAGGCGGACCTCGAGCGAGTCGTCGGCCCGCCGGAGCGCGGCTGCCGCGTCGCGCACAGCCTTGGCGCCGCCTCGGCCGGCGCCCTTGGCCAGGCTCTCGAGGATCCGGGCCCCCTCCTCGAGCTCGAGCTCGACGTCCACACCGGCCTCGACCTTCACCTCGATCTCGTGCACCCAGGTGGCGTAGCGATCCGTCCACGCGTCGACCACCATCTGGTGGGGGCCGATCTCGGTCGGGGTGATGGTGCCGACCCAGCGGCGGCGCGCCGGATCCTCCGAGAGCGGGGCGGCCTGCCAGACCTTGTCACCCTGGCGTCGCCAGCGCACGCGGGCACCGAGGCGGTCGTGCCCATCGGCCACCAGGACGGCCGAGACGGCGACGGGCTGCCCCGCCACCGCCTTGGCCGGGAACCCGGCCGGGGTGGACGGGCGGACGTCGTCGACGATGATCGGCGGCAGGAGGGCCATCACCGGTCCACCCGCTCGGCGAGGGCGGCCCGCACCCGGGTGGCCACGTCCGAGGCGAGGACGTCCTCCACGGGGCGGGGCAGGCTCCAGCACCAGCTCGGCCACCCAGCGGTGGCTCCGGGCATGTTCGGGCGCTCGGTCATGAGGGCGAGGTCCTCCAGGGTGGCGGCCACGAGGTGGGCGGGCGAGGAGGCCAGGAGCGCGTGCAGGCGCACGGTGACCTCCTCATCGGACAGGTCGGGGTCGTCGTCGGCACCCACCCACCCTCGCAGGCGCTCCACCGCGGCCTCGGTGCCCTCCACGTTGGGGCGCAGGTCCAGCGACTGCTGGGCCTCGAGGTCGGCGCCCGTGAGGAGGCCCCGGATCGTCGGGAGGTCATGGGTGGTGATCGCCGCCATCGACCGCTCCGGGTACGCCGCGGGATCCTCGGCGCTGAGGGCCATCACCCGGTAGGAGAGCAGCCCACGCTCCCCCATCGCAGCCCGGATGCCGGGGGAGAGCGTGCCGAGGTCCTCGCCCACCACGAACGCGGCGGCCCGGTGGGCCTCGATGGCGATCACGTCGAGCATCTCGTCGAGGTCGTAGCGGACGTACACGCCTTCGTGCGGCTTGGCCTCGGCAGGGATCCAGTACAGGCGCTCCATGCCCATGATGTGGTCGATCCGGATGCCGGCCGCACCCCAGAGCGACGACCGCACGGCGCGGATCCAGGGCTCGTAGCCCGCCGCACGGAGGCCCTCGGGGTGGTAGGGCGGTAGGCCCCAGTCCTGACCCTGGGTGTTGAAGGAGTCGGGGGGAGCACCGATGCGGGTGCCGTCGAGCACGAACGCGTCGGGCCACAGCCACGTGTCGGCGCCGGGCTGCACGCCGACGGCCACGTCGTGGACGAGCGCTCCTCCGACCCGGTGGAGCTGGTCCTCGAGCTCGACCTGGAGCCAGGCGTGGAACCGCTCGGCGTCGGTGGGGACCCCGTCGAGCGGCACCTCGTCGACGGGCAGGGGCTCTACCCCCGCCTCGACGGCGGCGCTCCACGCGGCGTAGCGGCGGTGCAACGGGTCGGCAAGCCACCGGTCGACCCTCGCCTTCACGCCGGGGGCCCCCTGCTGGTCGAGCCAGATCGCACCCAGGGCGGCGCGCTTGGCGGCCCACACCCGGGGCCGGTCGACCAGGCGCTCGTCGTTGAGGGCGAGGGCCTGCCGGCGTGGGGCCTCGAGGTCCACGTGGTCGGCTCCGGGGAGCTCGTCGACGGCGAGGTAGAGGGGGTTGCGGAAGATGCGGCTCGACGCGAAGTAGGGGCTGGGCTCGGGGTCGTCGACGGGGGCTGGGGCGTGCAGCGGGTTGACCATCAGGTGCCCGCCGGGACCGCCCGCGGCGACCCACTCGGCGACACGTCGGGCGTCGCTGAGGTCGCCGTGGCCCCAGCTGGTGCGAGAGCGGGTGCCGTAGAGCTGCGACACCACCACCCAGCCCGGGTGGCCCCCCGAGCTGGGGACCTGGACCGGCGCGTGCAGCACCAGCACCGCCCCGGCGTCGCCGTCGGTGCGGTGGTAGCCGAAGGGCAGGTCCTCGGGGACGCGGTCGCCGCAGGTGACCTCGCCCCCGTCCTCGAGCCGGAGGGTCCGCCCGGCCGCCGGCCCGGCGTCGGCCCCGGCCCGGACCCGCCACACCTCGGAGAAGGGCCCGGCCGGGCGCGGCTCGGCCAGGATGGCGCGGACGTGCTCGATGGCCCAGCCCGGGGAGGGACGGTCGTCGCCACCCACGCTGCGGTAGCGGGTGATCACCCGGTCGTCAGCCATGTCCTCCGCCGTGGGGGTCGGTCGTCGGGGGGTTCGATGGGCTCGGCCGGTGTGCGATGTCCACGACCTCCCATGGTGCCTCAGAACCTGCGCTCGCACGGCGCCCGGCCTGGACGGCCGACCGGGGCCCCCTACCCCGGGGCCCCCGTCGCCATCCGTCCCTTCGTCGCCCCGTTCGGCATCGGTCAGCGTCCGCGGGTGATCCACTCGTCGAGGTGTGGGCCGGTGGATAGGGTCGGGCGCCATGAGGTCCCTCCGCAGCTTCACCGTCCGGCCGTCGCTCCCACCGGAGCTGGCGGCGCTGGAGGAGCTGGCGATGAACCTGCGCTGGTCTTGGGACGAGCGCACCCGCGACCTCTTCCGCTGGGTGGATCCCGACGCGTGGGACGCCACCGTGCACGACCCGGTGCGCCTCCTCGGCGTGGTCTCGCGGGACCGGCTCGAGGCGCTGGTCGAGGACCCCGGGTTCATGGGCTTCCTCGGGGAGGTGCGCGAAGAGCTGCGCCGGTACCTGGACCGAGACCGCTGGTTCCAGTCGCGCACCGGCTCGCCACTGCGCTCGGTCGCCTACTTCTCGCCCGAGTTCGGGATCGCCGAGGCCCTCCCCCAGTACTCCGGTGGCCTCGGCGTCCTGGCCGGCGACCACCTGAAGGCGGCCAGCGACCTCGGCCTGCCGCTCGTCGGCATCGGCCTCATGTACCGCCACGGCTACTTCCGCCAGTCGCTCTCGGGCGACGGCTGGCAGCAGGAGGTGTACCCCGACCTCGACCCGCACGCGATGGCGCTGCACCTCTGCGAGGGCGTCCGCATCGGGGTGGACCTCGGCGGGACCCAGCTCGCCGCACGGGTCTGGCGAGCCGACGTGGGCCGCGTCCCGCTGTACCTGCTCGACGCCGACATCGACGACAACCCGCCCGAGATGCGGGAGATCACGGACCGGCTCTACGGCGGGGACACCGAGCACCGGCTGCGGCAGGAGATCCTGCTCGGCATCGGTGGCGTGCGCGCCCTGGACGCGCTGGGGGTCGACGCCCAGGTCTTCCACACCAACGAGGGCCACGCCGGCTTCCTCGGCCTCGAACGCATCCGCCAGCTGGTCACCGACGAGGGCTTGTCCTACCGGGAGGCCATCGAGGCCGTGCGGGGCGGGTGCATCTTCACCACCCACACCCCGGTGCCGGCCGGCATCGACCGCTTCCCGCGAGAGCTCATCGAGCGCTACTTCCGGGGCTGGGCGGACGAGGTGGGCATCCCGCTCGACGACCTGATGGCCCTCGGCCACCGGCCGGGGGACGGCCCCGACGAGCGGTTCAACATGGCGGTCATGGGCCTGCGCCTGGCGGGGCGCTCCAACGCGGTGGCCCGGCTGCACGGCGAGGTGAGCCGCGACATGTTCGCCGACCTGTGGCCCGACGTGCCGGTCGAGGAGACCCCCATCGGGTCGGTCACCAACGGCGTCCACGCCCACACCTGGACCTCGCCCGAGATGGTGGACCTGTTCACCCGCTACGTCCTGCCCCAGTGGCAGGAGGCCGGCCCCGAGCGGTGGGAGCGCCTCGCCGACGCCAGCGACGACGAGGTGTGGCGGGCCCGGGAGCAGGGCCGCGAGCAGCTGGTGGCCTTCGTCCGCCAGCGGATGCGTCACCAGCTCATGAGCCGGGGGCTGTCCGCCTCCGACGTCGAGTGGACGGACTCGCTCCTCGACCCGAAGGCGCTCACCATCGGCTTCGCCCGCCGCTTCGCCACCTACAAGCGGGCCACCCTGCTGCTCTCCCAGCCGCAGCGGCTGAAGGAGCTGCTGCTCTCCAGCAACCGGCCGGTGCAGCTCGTGTTCTCCGGCAAGTCGCACCCGGCCGACGAGAGCGGAAAGGAGCTGATCCGCCAGATCAACGCCTTCGCGTCGGACCCGGAGGTCCGCCACCGGATCGTGTTCGTGGAGGACTACGACATCGCCGTGGCGAGGGCGCTGCTGCAGGGCTCCGACGTCTGGCTCAACAACCCGCGCCGGCCCCAGGAGGCGTGCGGCACCTCGGGGATGAAGGCCGCCCTGAACGGCGCCCTCAACCTCTCCATCCTCGACGGCTGGTGGGACGAGTGCTTCGACGGGGAGAACGGCTGGGCGATCTCCTCGGCCGAGGACATCGAGGACCTGGCGCGCCGCGACGAGGTGGAGGCCGGCTCCCTGTTCGACCTGTTGGAGCGCCAGGTGGTGCCCCTCTTCTACGACCGGTTCCAGGGCCCGGTCCCCCGCAAGTGGGTAGGCCGGGTGAAGCGGTCGCTCATCACGCTGGGGCCCTTCGTGACCGCCACCCGGATGGTCGGCGACTACACGCGTGCCCTCTACGAGCCCGCCGCCGCGCAGGCCGACGCCATGGTCTCCGACGGGCTGAAGCGGGCCCGCGAGCTGGCCGCCTGGAAGGCCCACGTGTCAGCCGCCTGGGAGGGGGTGCGGGTGGAGCAGGTCGACCTCGACGACGCGGTGGCCGAGATCGGCACCAGCCGGGAGGTCAGGGCCACCGTCGTGCTGGGCTCGCTGCACCCCGAGGACGTCGAGGTGCAGCTCATCCACGGGGTCGAGGGCCAGGGGGGCGAGCTCCTCGACACCGAGGTCGTGCCGATGGAGCCGGCCGGGGACGCCGACGGCGGGAGGTGCGCGTACGAGGGCCGCTTCACCTGTGACCGGGCCGGCCGCTACGGGGTGACCGTGCGGGTGGTGCCCCGCCACCCGGACCTCGTGACGCCGGCCGAGCTGGGACGGGTGGCCTGGGCGGGCGCGCTCGACCCCCGGTAGCGCCCGGCCGCCCGGACCGGCGGTCCGGCGCTAGCGGCCGGTGAACTCGGCCTGACCGGGCCCGTGCTCCAGGAAGGACCGCACCCCGATCGCAGCGTCGGCGGTGCTGAAGACCTCGGCGAAGAGCTGCTGCTCGAGGTCGAGGCCCCCGTTCAGGGTGATGTCAAGGCCGCGGTCAATGGCCCGCTTGGCGAGCCCCTGGGCCACCACGGCGCCGGCGGCGAGAGCTGAGGCCCGGTCGAGGGCGCGATCGAGCTCGGTTCCGGCGGCCACCACCTCGTCGACCAGGCCCATGGCGAGGGCCTCGTCGGCCCGCACCTGCCGCCCGCTGAAGACGAGGTCCTTGGCCCGGGTGGGCCCGACGAGCCGGGCCAGGCGCTGCGTCCCCCCGCCGCCCGGGATGATCCCGAGCAGGATCTCGGGCTGGCCCAGCCGGGCCCGGTCGCTGGCGATGCGGAAGTCGCAGGCGAGGGCCAGCTCGCAGCCTCCCCCGAGCGCGAACCCGGAGATCGCGGCGATCGTGGCCCGCGGGATGTCGGCCACCGCGTTGAGGGCCCGGAGGAAGTGCTGGCCCAGCAGCTCGACCTCGGCTCGGCTGATCACCTGGGCCGGGTCCTCCCGGGAGCGGAACTCGGAGATCTCGGCTCCGGCCGCGAAGATCTTCTCGCCGCCCGTGACCACCACCGCACCGGGCGGGTCGTCCTGGAGGGCGAGGGCGGCTGCCTCGAGCTGGCGGAGCAGCTCCTGCGACAGGGCGTTGACCTTGCCGTTCTGGAGGCGCAGGACGGCAACCCCATCGGGCCGGCGCTCGACGTGGACGAGACCTTCGGACATGGGCGCCGACGCTACCCCGGGGCCCCAGCGGGGCCGAAGCCCGTGCCCCGGCCCGCCGAGCCGTCGAGCAGGTGCTCGGCCGCCGTCCAGGGGTCGACCGCTCGGGCCTCCACGTCGGCGGCGATGGCGGCCAGGCGACCGGCCGCCACCCCCTCCACCCGCTCGCGCACGAGGGCAGCCATGATCTCGACGAGCTCGGTGGCAACCCGCCGGCGACGCCGCTCGGCGAGGCCGCCGGCGTCCTCCAGGTGGGCCCGGTGGTCCCGGACCGCCTGCCAGAGCTCGTCCACCCCGGCACCGGTGGAGGCGACGGTCTCCACGATGGGCGGGCGCCAGCGGTTGCCGATCGTGAGGTCGAGCATCCGGTCGAGGTCGCGCCGGGTGTCGGCGGTCCCTGGGCGATCCGCCTTGTTGACGACGAAGACGTCCGCGATCTCGAGCAGACCCGCCTTGTTGGCCTGCACGGCGTCGCCCCAGCCCGGGTTCACGACCACGACCGTGGTGTCGGCGGCCCCGGCGATCTCGACCTCGACCTGCCCCACGCCGACGGTCTCGACCAGCACCCACGGCCAGCCGGTGGCATCGAGGACGCGGATGGCCTCGAGGGTGGCCAGCGACAGGCCCCCGAGGTGCCCTCGGGTGGCCATCGACCGGATGTAGACGCTGGCATCGCCGGCCTGGTCCTGCATGCGCACCCGGTCCCCGAGGATGGCCCCGCCGGTGAACGGTGACGACGGGTCGATGGCCAGCACGGCCACCGCCTCGTCGTCGGCACGGATCCGGGTGGTGAGCGCGTTCGTGAGGGTGGACTTCCCGGCGCCGGGGGCTCCCGTCAGCCCGACCGCGTAGGCCCCGCCGCCGAGCGGGTGCGTGAGCCGGCCCACGGCCCGGGCCTCGGGGCCTCCCCGCTCCACCAGCGACAGGAGCCGGGCGAGCGCGGCCCGCTCGCCGGACCGGGCCCGGTCGAGGAGGTCGGCGGGATCAGACGGGGTCGGGGCCATGCCCGGCCGACCGTAGCGGCGGCGCGACCGCCTAGAGGGAGACGGGGGTCTCGTCGAGGAGGGTCTCGCCGACGTTGACGACCTCGGTGACGCCCTCCACGCGGTCCTTCAGGATCCGCTCGATCCCGGCCTTCAGCGTCACGGTGGACGCCGGGCAGCTCACGCAGGCGCCGACGAGCTCGACGGAGACGATGCCCTGCTCGGCATCGACCCCGCGGAGGTAGATGTCGCCGCCATCGGCCTGGATCGCAGGCCGGATCGCCTCGATGGTGGTCTTGACCTTGTCCTCGTCGAGCACGGCGCTCCTCACGGTGCGGGGGGATCCCATGGTCGCGCGCCCCTGGGGGCGGCCACCACCTCACGCAGGTCCAACACCGGGGCGCCGATCTGTGTTCCCGGGACGGCCCTCCTACGATGCGCCTCCATGTCAGCCGGGCCCGACGCGCGGGTGCTCCGCACGATGGGCCGGGCCGCCGTGGCCGGCACCCTGGCGGTGCTGGCGCTCGAGGAGCCGGCCGCGGCCCACCAGGTCGGCAACGGAGCCATGCCGGCACCTCCCTGGCTCCTCGCCTACCTGGGCGCCTTCGCCGTCCTCGCGACCGCGCTGGTGCTCCGGTCGGCCTGGCCGCGGGCTCGCTTCGCCGGGCCCTGGTCCGAGGAGGAGGCGACCGCGGGCGCCTCGTCCGCCGCTGTCCGGCCGATCCCGCCCCCACCGCCGGTGGGGGTCGGCAACGTCGTGGGGATCGGGCTGCTCGCCCTCGTCATCCTGGCGGCCGTCGTCGGTCCCGACACGGGGGCGGCGAACATCGCGCCGGTGGCGGTGCTGGTCGTGTGGTGGGTGGGTCTCCCCCTCGCCGCGCTCGTCGCGGGCGACGTGATGCGGGCCATGAACCCGTTCGTGGGCGTGGTCCGGCTGCTGGAGCGAGCGCGGCGAGCCGCCCCCGCGCGCGCCGACGCGGCGCCGACGTGGGTCCCCGCCGCCTTCCTCTTCGCCTTCGTCTGGTTCTTCGTGGCCTACCACCGGCCCGGCTCGCCCCGGGCGCTCGCCGCCTTCCTCGGGCTCTACTGCCTCGCCGCGGTCGGCGCCGGCCTGCGCTGGGGGACCCGGTGGCTGGCCACGGGGGAGGGCTTCGGCGCCCTGTCGGCGGCGGTGTCGACCGTGGCACCGATCCGCCGCTCGCCGGCGCCGGCCGGGACGGCCGCTCTCATGGTGGTGTGGTTGGGCAGCGTCGTGTTCGACGCCTTCGCCAGCACGCCGTTCTGGGAGGACGTGGTGGTCGGCGCCACCGGCTGGGACCGCACCCTGCGGAGCACGGCCGGCCTGGTCTGGCTGACCGCCGTGGTGGCCGGGCTCTACCTGGGCGCGCTGGTGGTGGCGGACCGGTGGGCGGCTCGCCGACCCGGCGAGGCGCGGCTCGGGGTCCTCGACCTGCGGGCGCGGATGGGGGTGGCGCTGGTGCCCGTCGCGCTGGCCTGGTTCGTCGCCCACGACCTCACCCTCCTCCTGTTCGAGGGGCAGAACTTCGTGGCGCTGCTCTCCGACCCCGTCGGACGGGGCTGGGACCTCGTCGGCACGATCAGCCAGACCGTCGACTACGGCCTGCCCCAGGCGGGCTGGGTGCCCTGGGTGCAGGTCACGGCGGTCGTCGGGGGGCACGTGGCTGCCCTGGTCGTGGCCCACGACGCGGCCCTGGGGCTGCGCCGGCGGTCGGTCGCCGCCGTGATCACCGCCGGGCTGGCCCTCTCGCTGGCGGTCTCGGTGGCCGCCGCCGCCCTCCTGGTGCTCAGATGATGGCGGTCCTCGCCCACCAAGGCGGGTGGGACGAGATCCTCCTCGTGCTGCTCCCCATCGCGATCTTCGCCGGCCTGCTGGCCGTGGCCAACCGGCGGGCCTCCCGGATGGCCGCCACGCGCGAGGAGGGGGAGCCCGGCGACGGGGAGGGTCCCGCGGGCCCACCGCCCGGCCGCCCGTGACCTCGGTGCGCACGACCACCAGGACGTGGGGGGCGGCGGAGGCGCAGGCCGCCCACCTCGAGCGCCCTCGTGACGACGTGGTCGTCGAGCAGGTGGTGGGAGGCGGGCCCGGACACCGGTTCGCCCTCGCCGCCGGGCCCTTCCTGCACTACGAGCGCCGCCTCCTCCCCCAGCCGGACGGCACCATCCGGGAGGAGATCGACCACCGGCTGCCGCCCCTCGTGGTGCCGCCGTTCACCTGGCTGTACCGGGCCGCGCTCCGGAACCGGCCGCGCCACGGGGACCGGCCCTTCTGGGCACCCCCCGATCCTCCCGATGCGTCGGCGGCCAACGCCCTCGGCGGCCTCTGCCTCCTCGCCATCGCGCTCGGCTACCTCGGCTCGCTCCTCACCCAGACGATCACCTTCGCGGCAGACGAGCTCGGCGCCGACAAGGCGGCCCAGGGCGCCACCCTGGCCGGGGTCCGCATCGGCGTGCTGGCCGCCGTCGCGCTGACGGCACTGGCCGACCGCCAGGGCCGCCGCAAGGTGCTCCTCGCCACCGCCACGCTGGCCTGCCTCGTCACCGCCGCCACGGCGGCGGCGCCCGGTATGGTCGCCCTGGGCGTGGCGCAGACGGTCGTCCGCGGCCTCACCACCGCTGGCGCGGTGCTCCTCGCCGTGCTCGTCGCCGAGGAGATGCCGGCCGGCTCGCGTGCCTACGGCGTGAGCCTGCTCAGCATGGCCGGGGCCCTCGGCGTGGGCACGGCGCTCTGGGCGCTGCCCCTCGCCGACACCGGGGACGGCGGGTGGCGCCTGCTGTACGGCCTCGGGCTCCTGTGGCTGCCGCTGGTGGCCCATGTGGGCCGGAACCTGGGCGAGAGCCGGCGGTTCCAGGCCACCCACGTCGACGCCCCGATGAGCGGCCACGGGCGCCGGTTCTGGCTGCTGGCCGTCTCGGCGCTGCTCCTCAGCCTGTTCACGGCTCCCGCGTCGCAGCTCATGAACGAGTTCCTCCGCGAGGAGCGAGGGTTCTCGGCCGCCCGGATCAGCCTCTTCACGATCCTGACCAACACGCCCGGCGGCGTGGGCATCCTGGTCGGGGGGCGCCTGGCCGACGTCCGTGGCCGCCGCCTGGTCGGGGCGGTCGGCGTGCTGGGCGGCACGGCCATGACCGTGGCGATGGTCCTCGCCTCGGGCTGGCCGATGTGGACCTTCTCCGTGGTCGGGGCGATGGTCGGCGCCGCGACCGTGCCCGCCCTGGGGGTGTACGGGCCCGAGCTGTTCCCCACCTCGCTGCGAGGCCGGGCCAACGGGATCATCTCGGTGCTGGGCGTCGCCGGCAGCGTCGTCGGGCTCTTGGTGGCGGGGCTCCTCGCCGAGCAGTGGGACGGGCTCGGACCGGCGCTCGCCGTGCTCTCCGTGGGGCCGCTCCTGATGGCGATCCTGGTGCTCACCGCCTACCCGGAGACAGCTCACCGCGAGCTCGAGGAGCTGAACCCGGAGGACCAGCCTCCGGCGCCCGGTCCGGGCGGGACGGCCCCGCCCGACCCCTCAGTAGATTGACCGCCATGCCCCAGCCCCCCCACTGGCGCCGCGCCGTGGCCGCCGCCTTCTCGCTGGGGGTGCTCCTCGGAGCCTGCACCAGCGAGCGACCCGAGCTGGCCGAGGAGCGCGAGCCCACCACCACGACCGACACCACCACCACGGAGGCCGCCGCCCCGGTGGCCCAGCGGGCCGAGGCCAAGGGCGACGCCGTGGACCTCTACCCGAGCGCCGACGCCCCCGAGCCCGATCGCACCCTCACCGCCACCGAGGCCACCTCGGCCGCCGGCATCCCGATCGTGCTGCTGGTCAAGGACGAAGCCGCGGAGCGCTTCGAGGTGTACCTCCCGGTGCCCCCGACCGGCAGCACCGGGTGGGTCGACAAGGACGACGTCGAGGTGGCGACCGTTCGGCACCGCATCGAGGTGGAGCTGGCCGCCCACCGCATTCGGGTGTACGAGGGCGACGAGCTCCTGGTCGACGAGCCGGTGAGCGTGGGTCGCCAAGACCGGCCCACCCCCGGCGGCACCTACTACATCAAGGAGCTGCTCCAGCCCCCGGACCCCGACGGCGCCTACGGGGCCTACGCCTACGCCCTGAACGGGTCCGCTGACGCCCTCACCAGCTTCGGCCGCGGCGAGGGCCTGCTCGGGATCCACGGCACCGACGAGCCCGACCAGCTGGGGCAGGACGTTCCGAGCGGCTGCATCGGCCTCCACGACGACGTGATCGACCGGCTCGTGAACGAGATCGGCCTGCCCCTCGGCACGCCGGTCGAGGTCATCGCCTAGCGCGCCGGCTCAGAGCGCGCGCAGCCACCGGGCCACCACCTCGGCCACCCGGTCGTCGACCCCCCGCAGGTCGTGGGCCTTGCCCTCCACCCACTCGTGGGTGACCGGCCCCGGGATGGCTGCGGTGTGGTGCTCGAGCGCCTCCGGCGACCCGAACGCGTCCCGGGTGCCCGAGACGAAGAGGCACGGGACCCGCAGCTCCGGGAAGTGGTCGGTCCGGAGCCGCTCGGGCCTCCCCGGCGGGTGGAGCGGGTAGCTGACGAGCACCAGCGCGGCGGCGGGCAGGCCCTCGGCCACGGCCATCGAGCACATGCGGCCGCCCATGGACCGCCCCCCCAGGGCGATCCGCCGGGCCGGCACGGCGAGCTCCTCGGCCACGGCGGCCGCCTCCTCCACCACGGTGGCGACGAGCTTGGGCGCCCGGTCCGGGGCCCGGCGCCCCTCCCGCCGGTAGGGGAAGTCGCGACGGGCCACGGGCACCGGGGCGAGGGCCCGCTCGATGGCCTGGAGGCTGGGGTGGTCGGCCGAGCTCCCCGCCCCGGGGAACAGGAGGAGCGCCTTCGGAGCGGATCGGGACATGCCCCGATCCTGCCAGTCCCCCGCCGCGGGTCCAGCTCAGCCGTGGAGCAGGATGCGGCGCGCCTCGCTCAGCTCGGCGATCCGAGCCGCCGCGTCCTGGCTGTCCCCGCCGTGGTCCGGGTGGGCCGCCCGCAGCAGGTCCCGGAAGCGGCGCTGGACGGCGACACGGTCCGGGATGGCGAGGACCTCGGCCGGGTCGGCCAGCCCGAGGACGTCGAGCGCCCAGCGGACAGGGTCGTGGAACGCCTGCGCCGACCAGGAGCGGCTGCGGTCCAGCCCGGTGACCTGGGCCACGAAGCCGCGATCGAGGGCGCCGGTCCACCGCATGGCGGTGCGCAACCCGTCCATCACCCGGCCACGAGCCACCAGCGGCAGCTGCCCGGCGGCGTAGACCGCGGCCAGGATGTGCTGGGCCGGGGCGCCCTTCTCCTCGAAGTCGAAGGCCAGGTCCTCCCCCTCGCCCACGAGTCGGTGCCGGCTTCGGGTGAGGCCGACGCGGTCCACCTGGAAGCGGTGGCGCAGCCGCGGCTGGGGGATCCGGTGGCCCTCCTGCAGCTGACGGGTCAGCCGGTGGAGGTCGTCGAAGAGGTCCGGGTCGAGATCGGGGATGTGGGCCGCCACCACCCCGGCGAGGAGGATGCCGCCGAACCCGGGGGCCGGGTCGACGGGCAGGTGGAGCTGGCCCAGCGCCACCCGCCGGGTGGGCGCGATCGGCCGGGAGTGGAAGACCTCGATCTCGGCCAGGAGCACCCGGTCACGCTACTGGCCGCCCCTCCGGCCTTGACCGCGGAGGGCTCCACCCCGACCGGCGCGGGGTTCAGACGTAGGGGCGCAGCCCGGCCCGGAGCCGCCCGGCTGCGGTGGCGACGGCGTCGACGTCGAGCGGGTCGACGTCGAGCAGGCCGACCAGCTCGTCGACCTGGGCCAGCACGCCGTCCCACCAGGCCCGGTCCATCCCGTACGGGACCCCGGCCGCGGCCGCCGAGCGGCGCGCGTCGACGAGGGCCAGCGCACCGGCCGGACTGGAGGGCTCGTGGCTGAGGAGGTCCGCCGCCACGAAGATCTCGCCCATCGCCTCGCCCGTCGAGTCGGCGCCGGCGGGCTCCACCTCCGGCGCGAGCACGGCGTCGACCAGCTCGTCGACGCGGGCCTCGTCGATCTCGTGGACGAAGAGCTCGTCGCCGTCCACCCCGAAGGGCACCGCTTCGTCGTCGAGGAGGTCGAGCAGCCGCTCCCGGACCTCGACCCCCCAGGCGGAGAGGTCGTAGGCCACCTGGGGCAGGTCGGGGTCGACCGAGTCGGCCAGCTCGTCCTCCACCTGGTCGAGGACCCGCTCCACCCAGGCCTCGTCCGTGGTGGCGACGACCAGCGATCCGTCGGCGTCCCACTCGTGCGGGACTCCGAGCGTGGCGAGTCGCTCGCGGAGCACGGCCCGGGCGCCCTCCCCCCAGTCGTCGAGCGGGTAGACGGACTCCTCGGGCCCGTCGTCGAGGCCGGGCACGCCGGACAGCGACAGGTCGCCCAGGTCGTCCTCTTCGGAGCGGTGGCTGAACAGGCCCATGGGCACAGCCTGGCAGGCGGTCCCGGCTTCCGGTGGCGCGCGCCCGGTCGGTAACGTCGCCGGACATGACCAGCAAGCAGCGGCCGGACCGGAACCTCGCCCTCGAGCTCGTGCGCACCACCGAGGCGGCGGCCCTGGCGGCCTCGCGCTGGATGGGCCGCGGCGACAAGAACGGCGCCGACGGCGCCGCCGTGGACGCCATGCGGATCGTCCTCGACACCGTGCCGATGGACGGGATCGTCGTCATCGGCGAGGGCGAGAAGGACGAGGCACCGATGCTGTTCAACGGGGAGCAGATCGGCGACGGCACGCCCATGCTGACCGACATCGCGGTCGACCCGGTCGAGGGGACCACCCTCACCGCCCTCGGCCAGGGTGGCGCCATCTCGGTGATCGCGGTCTCGGAGCGGGGCACGATGTTCGATCCCGGTCCGTGCGTGTACATGGAGAAGATCGCGGTCGGGCCGGAGGCGGCGGGGCACATCGACCTGCGGAAGCCGGCCAGCGCCAACATCGAGGCGGTCGCCAAGGCCAAGGGCTCCTCGGTGCGAGACGTCACCGCGGTCATCCTGGACCGCCCCCGCCACGAGGAGCTCATCGCCGAGGTCCGCTCCACCGGTGCCCGGATCCGCCTCATCCGCGACGGCGACGTGGCGGGCGGCATCTCCACCGCGTGGCCGGACTCGGGGGCGGACATCCTGCTCGGCATCGGCGGCACCCCCGAGGGGGTGATCACCGCCGCCGCGCTCAAGTGCATGGGCGGGGAGCAGCAGGGACGGCTCTGGCCCCGCAACGACGAGGAGCGCCAAGCGGCGGTCGACGCCGGCTACGACCTCGACCGGGTGCTCAGCACCGACGACCTCGTGGCCGGTGACAACTGCTTCTTCGCCGCCACCGGGATCACCGACGGCGACCTCCTGAAGGGCGTGCACTACGACAGCCAGGGGGCCACCACCCAGTCCCTCGTGATGCGCTCGAAGTCCGGGACGGTGCGGCTCGTCAACGCTCGACACCGCTTGAAGAAGCTCCGGGACTTCAGCGCGATCGACTTCGACTAGCGGCCGGCGGACCCCGCCGGCTCGCGCGGCTCGGCCTTCCAGGTCCTCGACTGGCAGTCGAACAGCTCGGCGGCGCGGGTCTGGGCCTCCCGCAGCTGGTCGGGGTCGGTCGGGTCGGGCCAGGGTCCGTCCTCGCGGTCCTCGAGCCGGCACCGAACGTCGTTGAGGAGCGGGCCGGCCACGACGTCGAGGACGACCCGGCCCGAGGTGGCGGCGTGGGGCACGTCGGGCTCTCCGATGGTGGAGCCCACCACCCCACCGACCACCTGGGCCGCCACCAGCGCCACCATCCAGGGCCGGGCGACGGTGGGCGACGCTCCGACCAGGAGCGCCACCAGCGCGACCACGGGGAGCAGGTGCAGCGGCTTGTACGGCCAGCGGAGGTAGAGCAGCTCGACGACCACGAACCCGAAGACGGCGAAGCGCACCACCACCGACGCCTGCCACCGGGCCAGCGCCCCGAAGCCGCGCCGCACCCCGACGAGGAACACGATGCCGGCCGGCACGCCGATCACCGCCGCGTTCTTGACGGCCCAGCGCCCGAGGTGGATCCGCCAGCCGGCGAAGGGGATGGCGTGCTCGAGGAACCCGAGGGTCCGGTCCGCGGCCAGCCAGGGCGGCACGAAGGCGGCTGCCCCCACGACGAGCAGGGTGCCTGCGGTCGTCAGCGAGGCCCGCCACGCCGGGCGGAAGGAGGGGGCGCCGGTCCGCTCCGCGATCAGCCAGGCCGCGGCCAGCAGGCCGGTGGAGCCCCGGCAGCCGATGGCCAGGCCGAAGAGCACCCCGGCCAGGACCCGGCGGCCCCGGTGGGCCTGGAGCGCGCCGGAGAGGGCGAAGCCCAGCGCCCACGCGTAGTCCCCGAGCGAGGTGGCGGCGATCCAGAACCACGGGTTGGCCCCGACGAGCAGGGCCACCCACCCCGGCCACCGGGAGCCGTCGCGCCGGGTCAGCTCGTGCACCGCCCAGAGGGCGGCGGTGGCCGCCGCCACGGAGGCGAGGTTGACGAGGACCGACCCACCGAGTCGGTCCAGGATCGAGGTCCCGAGCTCGTGCACGAAGGCGCCCGGGGGGCGGGACACGGCGTACGCCTCGCCGTCGAGGAGCCGACCTCCGGAGCGGAGCACGTCGGCCACGTCGATGTCGGTCCCGTAGCCGAGGAAGGTGAACGGGAGGTAGGCCAGCGCGCAGGCGAGGACGATCCCGCGGCCCGGGTCCTGCCCGGCCCGGCGGGCGGCGCCCCGCCGAGGGTGGTCGCTGGCGGTCATCGCCCGGCCCGGCCCGCCACCGGCGGCCTCGCCGCGGGCGCGTGCCGAGGTCGGGCCATCGGGCGAGCGTAGCGATGCCCACGGACTAGTCCGCACTGCCCATGGTGCTGGCGCCAGGACCTCTCTACGGTGGGCTCGTGCGGGTGCTGATCTGCGACGACGAGCCGGACATCCGGCTGATGTACCGCATGGCCTTCGAGTCGCTCGGCGCCGACGTAACCGAAGCCGTCGACGGGCAGGACTGCGTCGACGTGGCCTCGGCGGCCTGCCCCGACCTCGTGATCCTGGACCTGTACATGCCGCGACGGGACGGCATGTCCGCGCTCCCCGAGGTGCGCGAGCGCTGCCCCGAGGCCCGGATCCTGGTGGTCAGCGCCCACGGAGCGGAGGACACGTTCGCCCGCAGCCGAGAGCGAGGCGCCACCGCGTGCTTCGACAAGCTGAGCTTCGTGGCGAGGATCCCTCGCCTGGTGGAGCGCTACAGCGCCCCGGCCTGAGCTAGTGGCCGACGCCGGCTCCGGCGACCGACAGGCGGACCTCGGCCCGGCGCAGCGCGGCCTCGGCCTCCACGTCGTGCTCGTGCCGTAGCGAGGCCTCGGCCCGCTCCTGGGCCCGGCGGGCTCGCTCGACGTCGATCTGGCTGGCCACCTCGGCCACGTCGGAGAGGATCGTGACCCGGTCGTTGCTGACCTCGATGAACCCGCCGTGCACGGCGACGAGCTCGTCGTCGCCCTGCGGTGGCCGCACGACGACCTTGCCGATGTCGAGGGCGCCGACGAACGGGGCGTGCCCGGTCAGGAAGGCGATGTCGCCACCGCCCACGGTGCGAGCGATGACCATGTCGGCCTCACCGGTCCAGAGGATCCGCTCGGGCGAGACCAGCTCGACCTGCAGCGTCACGAAGCACCTCCCACGTGCACGACGAACGGCGGGAGCCCGAGGGGGGCCGCTCCGCTCCGGCGACGGATCACTTCAGGAGCTCGGCGGCCTTGGCGCGAGCGGAGTCGGCGCCGCCGACGTTGAGGAAGGCCTGCTCGGGCAGATCGTCGAGGTCGCCGTTGACGAGCTGCTCGAACGAGTCGACCGTCTCCTCGACGGGCGTGAACACGCCGGGGAGGCCGGTGAACACCTCGGCCACGAACATCGGCTGCGAGAGGAACCGCTGGATCTTGCGGGCGCGCGCCACGGTGATGCGGTCCTCCTCGGAGAGCTCGTCGAGCCCGAGGATGGCGATGATGTCCTGCAGCTCCTTGTAGCGCTGCAGCGTCTCCTGGACGCGGCGGGCGACGTTGTAGTGCCGCTCCCCCACGACCTCCGGCGACAGGATGGTGGAGGTGGAGGCCAGCGGGTCCACGGCCGGGTAGATGCCGAGGGCCGCGATGTCGCGGGAGAGCTCCGTCGTGGCG
>JBKHYD010000065.1:0-13921 GCA_046565645.1 Acidimicrobiia bacterium
CCTCATCCCCGCCTCCGCCCCCAGCTCCGGCCCGCAGGCGTTCGAAGATCGAGCGGCTTCGGGCCGCCACGTCGTCAGCCTCGGTCACCGACCCATCCTGCCTGGTTGAGGGTTGAGGCGCAAGGACCAGGGCAACGTTTCACGTGAAACCTTCAACCGAGCCCAGAGGGGTGTGTTCCACGTGAAACGCTCAGGCTCAGAACAGGGGTCGTTTGGTGGGGATGCCGGTCCGCCGAGGGTAGCGGGCGGGGCAGGGGACCACCTGCTCCAGCACCTGCACGAAGGCGCCGTCGTTCAGCCGCTCGGTCGGGCGCAGGCCGAGCTCCTTGAGCTCGTGCTCCGGCCAGCGGGCCCGCGAATCCGGGGGCTCGCTCACGATGAGGCGGCCGCCGACTTTCAGCAGCGGCGCCGCGCATTCAGCGGTGGCTGCCGGCGGCCCGAAGCTGCGAGCGACCACCGCGTTGGCCCGGCCCCGCCAGTCCGATCTCCCGACTTCCTCGGCCCGACCCTCGACGACCTCGGCATCGAGTCCCAGGGCCGCGACCGCCTCAGCGAGGAACCGGCACCGCTTGGCCATGCTGTCGAGCAGAACCAGGTGGAGATCGGGCCGAGCGGCGGCCACGACGAGTCCTGGCACCCCGCCGCCGGAGCCCAGATCGACCACGGTGCCCACCACCCCCGCCAGCGGGCGGAGGTAGGCCCGGCTGTGTCGCAGGTGAGCTTCGATCGGGCCGGGCCCGAGGAAGCCCAGCTGACGGGAGCGCTCGAGCTGCGCCACGAGGTGCTCGTCCACCGGGTCACCGTAGCCGCACGCCCTGGCGCCACCAGGCGTTCCCAACCCGGTCACGGCCGCCGCACGGCCGGACGTGACGAGGCCCCCGCCAGGGGCGGGGGCCTCGATGACGGGATGACACCCGAGGGTCAGTCGGGGATGATCACCACTCGGCGTCGGGTGTCCTCTCCCTCGGAGATGGTGTGGACACCGTCGATGGTGTTCACGGTGTCGTGGACGACCTTGCGGTCCGGAGGGCTCATCGGCTCGAGCGCCTTCTGCACGCCGGAAGACTTCACGTCCTCGGCCACCTGGCGGACGAACCGCTCGAGGGCCTCACGGCGACGCTGGCGGTAGCCGGCCACGTCGACCCGGACCTTGGCGTGCACGTCCCCGGCGTGCTGGCGTTGCAGGGCGGTCCGGGTCAGCTCCTGGATGGCCTGCAGCGTCTGGCCCTTCGGCCCGATGAGCAGACCGAGGTCGGGGCCGGTCACGGCCAGCTCCACCGCACCCTCCTCGGCTGGGGTGGCGGCGACGTCGCCCTCCAGCCCGAAGGCATCGAGGAGGTCGAGCAGGAACTCCCGCGCCACCTCCCCCTGCGCTGCCAGCTCGGTCTCGCTCATCTCGATCGTCTCCTCGTCATCCTGGGGTCGGGGGCGGGTGCGCCGTCCAGCGGGCGAGCTCCGGCCCGAGGGACCGGTCGACTCGCTCGCCTCGGTGGAGCTGGCGGCGGTCGCGGCGGCGGATGCGGTTGCCTCGATCTCGGCGGCGGCCTCGGCCTCGGGCTGGCGGCGGGCGCCCGGCTCCGAGGGGCCTCGGCCTCGATCGGCTGCCTTGTCGCCCGGGCGCTTGCCGCCCTTGGTCCGGTTGCCGCCGCCCCGGTTGGGCCGCCCCTTGCGGTCACGGCGGTCCAGCTTCGGTCGAGGCTGGGTGGGGCGCACCCGGGCTCGGACCCGGGCCTCGCCCCGGAGCCGACCGAACAGGCCGGTGCGCGGTTCCTCGACCACCTCGAACTCGGCGTCCTGCTCGTCGACCCCGAGCTGGTCGAGGGCGAGGTCCTTGGCTTCGTCGACCGTCTTGCCGGTCGTCTCGACCCACTCCATCAGCGGCGCTTCTTCTTCTTCTTGGACCGGTTGGCCCCGCTGGTCCGTGAGGTCGGGGCGGGGCGGCCGCCACTCGGGGTGCTGCTGGTGGACCGGGCCGACTTCGCCGGCGCGGCGGCCACGTCGGCGCTGGTGTCGGTGGCGGTCGTCTCCACCGCGCGCTTGCGGCCCAGCTTGGGCAGCAGATCCGGTCCGCCCTCCTCGGCCGCCAGCGCCTTCGCCTCCTTGGCCGCCTTGGCCGCCTGGGCGCCCAGCGAGTCCTCTCCGTGGTAGAGGGTTCGGGTGATGTAGTGCTGCATCCCGATCCGGTAGAGGTTCGACACCACGAAGTAGACGACGAGGGCGGCGGGGGACACGAAGGCGAAGAACACGAACATGAGCGGCATGATCCGCATGAGCATCTTCTGCTGGGGCGGGATCTCGGCGTCGGGGTTCCGGCCCTGGATCTGCTTCTGCTGGTAGTACGAGCTCACCGCCACGATGGCCACCATGGCCACGTGGGGGAGGCCGTGGACGAACCCGTCGCCGAGGGCGCGGCTGGCGCTCTCGGCGAGGTCGACGCCGAAGGACAGCATCTGGTCGGTGCCGTCGAGGCGCTCGTACATCTTCGAGGCCTCGTCGAGGTGCCTCGGGTCGAAGGTCCCGTCGTCGCCCATCCGGGTGAGGCCCTGGATGAGCTGGAACAGCAGCATGAAGATCGGAGCCTGCAGCAGCAGGGGCAGGCAGCCGCCCAGCGGGTTGAGCTGGTTCTCCTTGTAGAACGCCATCAGCTCCTCGTTGAGCTTCTGGCGGTCGTCCTTGTACTTCAGCTGCAGGCGGCGCATCTCGGGCTGGAGCCGCTGCATCTGGATCATGCTGCGGGTGCCCTTCAGGGTGAAGGGCGTGGTCAGCACCATCACGACGAGGGTCAGGAGCGCGATCGCCACCGCGTAGTTCGGGATCAGGTCGTAGAAGGTGCTGAGCACCTTGGCGATGACCTCGAAGAGGCCGTCGAACATCAGTTCGCCTTTCGGTCAGGGACGGGATCCCAGCCCATGCCGCCCCAGGGGTGGCAGCGGACCAGGCGCCGGACGGCGAGCCAGGAGCCGTGGGCGGCACCATGGCGCTCCAGCGCCTCAAGGGCGTAGGAGGAGCAGCTCGGATCGAACCGGCAGGGGGAGGGGCGCCCGGCGGCCACCTTGCGGTAGCCCCGGACGAGCGCGTGCAGCGCACGGGCGACCGCCCCGGAAGGGGTGGACGAGCGGGTCGACGCCGACACCGGAAGGGTCACCCGGTACCCCCTGGCGGGCGGGAGGCCTGGGCCACGGCGGCAGCGAGGTCCCGCTGGAGGTCGGCCCAGGGCTGGTCGGCCAGCTCTCGACGGCCACCGACGAGGTAGGTGCCCGCCGGCAGGGCACCCCGCTGGCGCAGCTCGCGCAGCCCGGCGCGGAGCCGCCGCCGGATGCGGTTGCGCACAACGGCGCTGCCGGTCCGGCGGCCGACCTGAAAGGCAGCTCGCGGGGCGGGCTGGCCCGGGGGGGCGGGGAGGTAGGTCACCGACACGGCGCCTGCCTGAGCGCGCTGTCCACTACGCAACGCGTCGAAGGTCGCGCGATCCGTGACGCGCCAGATCCCCGAGGCGGTGCCCACACGCTCAGATCCCCCGGGGCGCGCCGGAGCGGCCGGGCCGGCGGAGCGGCCCGGGGACGAGGCGATCGGCCACCGGCGGAGCTGCCATGGCGAGCGCCCGGCCTCAGGCCGACAGGCGCTTGCGACCCTTGAGGCGGCGGGCCCGGAGCACGGCCCGGCCGGCGCGATCCGACATGCGATGCCGGAAGCCGTGGCGCTTGGCGCGCCGCAGGTTGTTGGGCTGGTAGGTGCGCTTCACTGCGTCCTCGCTGACCTGTGGATGGCCGGGAGCGCCGAGGTGGGGGCGGGCCGGCCGAGGCGATCGATCGATGCACTGGGACGAGCCGGGCAGGCTGCTCGGACAGTGCTCGGGGAACGCTAGAGGGCCCGACCACCCCTGAGCAACCTGACGGTCTCTGGTCCGGTAGCACACCGGGCCGCGTCATCGGTGGACCTCGCACCCCGGCTGACCTGGGGCGATGCAGAAGCTCCCCCGACCCCTTGCTTCGGCCCGTCGCGCCGGTGCTACGGTGCCCAGGCCCGCTGCGGCGGTCGGGGGCGGTCGCTTCCCCGTCACCCGGCTTCTGGAGCGGGGGACGAACCAAGGTGGTGCGCTGGGGGGCCTTCGGGCTGTCGCGGCGTACCCGTGGGTCGTTTTCCACAGAGTGTGGACGTCGCTGTGGACGTCCCCTGAGCAGGAGGCACGAGCCCGGGTGAACGAGGCGCAGCGGCTTTGGGACGAGTGCGCCGGCATCCTTCGGGCGCAGGTGTCCGAGCCGGTGTGGCTCACCTCCTTCGAAGCGGCCCGCCCGCTGGCCTACGACGGGGGCACGCTCACCCTCGCCGTGCCGTCCTTCCTGGCCAAGGAGCGCATCGAGGGCCGCTACCTGTCGATGGTGCGCGACGCGCTCGACGAGATCGGGGCCGGGCAGGTGCAGCTGGTGCTGCAGATCTCGGCCGCCGAGCCGGAGCCGGCCTGGACGGTCTCGCCCCCCACCGCCGAGCCCGGGTCGGGCATGGGCGGCAACGGCGAGCGGCCGGCGACCGCCGGCGGGGCGGCGCCGGGCGGGGGCACCGAGGACATCAACCCCCGCTACACCTTCGAGACCTTCGTCATCGGACCGTCGAACCGCTTCGCCCACGCGGCCGCCCTCGCCGTGGCCGAGACCCCGGCCCGCAAGTACAACCCGCTGTTCATCTACGGCGACGCCGGGCTCGGCAAGACCCACCTTCTCCAGGCCATCGGGCACTACGTGCGGGAGAACTACCCCACCTACCGGGTGCGGTACGTCACCAGCGAGGCGTTCCTCAACGAGTTCATCGACGCCGTGCGCACCCGCACCAACGACACGTTCAAGCGCCGGTACCGGGACATCGACGTCCTGCTCGTCGACGACATCCAGTTCATCGAGGGCAAGACGGAGACCCAGGAGGAGTTCTTCCACACCTTCAACCACCTCCACCAGGCCAACCGACAGATCGTGCTGTCCTCGGACCGCCCGCCGGACGCCATCGGCACCCTCGAGGAGCGCCTGAAGAGCCGCTTCAAGATGGGGTTGATGGTCGACGTGCAGCCGCCGGACCTCGAGACCCGCCTGGCGATCCTCCGCAACAAGGCGGAGCGGGAGGCCACCTCGATCCCGCCCGAGGTGCTCGAGTACATCGCCGCCAGCATCACCGACAACATCCGGGTGCTCGAGGGAGCGCTCATCCGGGTGGCGGCGTTCGCCAACCTCACCGCCGAGCAGCTCACGGTCGAGAAGGCGGCCGAGATCCTCTCGGACCTGCTGACCACCCGCCAGCCCCGGCCCATCACCCCGCAGGTGATCCTCGACGCCACCTCCAAGATGTTCGGGATCCCGGTCGAGGAGATCATCGGCAAGAAGCGCCAGCGGCCCCTCGTCACGGCCCGCCAGGTCGCGATGTACGTGTTCCGGGAGCTGACCGACCTCAGCTACCCCGCGATCGCCCGGGAGTTCGGCGGGCGCGACCACACCACCGTGATCCACGCCGTCGACAAGATCGGCACCCAGATGCAGCACCAGCGCTCCGTCTACGACCAGGTGACCGAGCTCGTGCAGTCGATCCGGGCCGGTGCGTGAGCTCCAGGTGGGCGGCGCCGGCGGTGTCACACCCCCTGGGGACGATCGTGGGCATCGCCTGTGGACCCGACGGCCCTCGCCGGCCTGCACCTGTGGGCAACCGGCCCGCCCACGCCGCCCCCTCCCCGCGCCACCCCCGACCCTGTGCGAACCTGGGGACAGCGGTGGGACGGCCGCACGGGCGCTGACCTGGGCCGACAGCTCGTCGTCCACAGTCCACAGGCCCTACCACCACTCCTTCTGTGATCCGCACAACACGACGGTAGAAAGCGAGCCAGCGTGAAGTTCCGATGTGAGCGTGATGTCCTCGTCGAGGCGCTCGGCAGTGCAGGCCGCGCCGCCGCCGGGCGGGGCAGCTCGCTGCCGGTACTCTCCGGCGTACGGGTCGAGCTGACCGGGTCCCGCCTGCGCCTCACCGGCACCGACCTCGAGCTGACCATCGCCGTCGAGGTGGAGGTGGCCGGGCAGGAGGACGGCGTCACCGTCCTGCCGGGGCGGCTGGCCAGCGACATCGTCCGCTCCCTCCCCGGGGGCAGTGTGGAGGTCGAGGTCGACGCCGAGCAGGCCCGGATCGCCGCCGGCCGCTCGGACTTCAGCCTCCGGGTGCTGCCCGCCGAGGAGTTCCCCCGCCTGCCGGAGCCCGCCGGCGAGCCCGTCACCCTGGCCGCCGACGAGCTCTCGACCGCCCTGTCGCAGGTGGTGCGGGCCGCGTCCAGCGACGACGCCCGCCCGATCCTCACCGGCGTGCTCCTCACCGCCCACGAGGGCGGCCTGCGGCTGGTGGCCACGGACTCGTACCGCCTCGCCGTGCGGGACCTGCCCGGCACGTCGGTCCTCGCCGAGGGCCAGCACGTGCTCGTGCCCTCCCGCGCCCTGCAGGAGCTGGCCCGACTCCTCACGGGAGGGGACTCGCTCACGGTGCGGCTGGGCGAGCGCGATGCCTCCTTCGAGGTGGCCGGCACCCGGCTCACCACCGTGCTCATCGAGGGGGAGTTCCCGCCCTACGAGCGGCTCATCCCCCAGGCCCAGCCCAACCGGCTCACCGTGGGTCGAGAGGTGCTCCTCGAGGCGGTCCGGCGCGTGAAGCTCCTGGCCCGGGAGGCCACCCCGGTCCGGCTCGTCATGTCGGGCGAGGGCCTGGAGCTCGTCGCCGTCACCCAGGACGTCGGCCAGGCCCACGAGACGCTCGACGCCAAGCACGAGGGCGAGCCGCTCACCGTGGCGTTCAACCCCGAGTACCTCCTCCAGGGCATCGAGGTGGCACCCGGCGACGAGGTCACCATCGAGACCGTCGACGCCCTCAAGCCCGCCCTGCTCCGGGTGCCCGACCACCCGGAGTTCCTCTACCTGCTGATGCCCGTCCGGGTCTCGTAGCCGAAGCTCCGGGGGAGCCTCCCGTGCCGGCCTGTCTGACAGGCTCTCCTTCATGCGGCTCGACCGGGTGTGGCTGACCGACGTGCGGTCCTACTCCACCGCGGACATCGAGCTGGCACCGGGGCTCACCGCGCTGCTGGGCGACAACGGCCAGGGCAAGACGAACGTCCTGGAGGCGATCGCCTGGCTGGCCACCCTGGCCTCGTTCCGGGGCGCGCCCACCGATGCCATGGTCCGCCAGGGCGCCGAGCGGGCCGTGATCCGGGCCGAGGGCGAGCGAGAGGGCCGACGGATCCTCATCGAGGCCGAGCTGGTGCCCGGCGGGCGCAATCGGGTGCTCGTGAACCGCCAGCCCCTGAAGCGGGCTCGGGACCTCCTCGGCGTGCTGCGGGTGACGGTGTTCGCCCCTGACGACCTCGAGCTGGTGAAGGGCGGGCCGGGTGAGCGGCGTCGGTTCCTCGACGACGCGCTGGTGGCCTCGCACCCTCGCTACGACGCCCTCCGCGGGGAGGTCGACAAGGTCCTGAGGCAGCGCAACGCCCTCCTCAAGGGCGCCGGGGGCCGGCTCGACGAGTCGGCCTCGTTCACGCTCGACGTGTTCGACGCCAAGCTGGTCGAGGCGGGCGGGAAGCTGGCCTCGGCCCGGCAGAACCTGCTGGCCCGGCTGGCGCCGGTGCTGGCCGAGACCTACGACGCCGTGGCCAACCGCCCGGCCGAGGTGACGGCCACCTACGTGGCCGACTGGGCCGGGGCCGGCCTGGCCGAGGCGCTGTCGGCGGCCCGGCGGGACGACCTTCGCCGCGGCGTCTCCACGGTCGGACCCCACCGGGACGACGTGGACCTGCGCCTGGGGGACCTGCCGGCGCGTACCCACGCCTCCCAGGGCGAGCAGCGCTCGCTCGCCCTGGCCCTGCGGCTGGCCGCCCACCGCGTGATCACCGAGGTGACCGGCTCGACGCCGGTGCTGCTCCTCGACGACGTGTTCTCCGAGCTCGACCCGGATCGCAGCGACGCCCTGCTGGCGAACCTCCCGCCGGGCCAGACCCTCCTGACCAGCGCGTCGGGCCTGCCCCCCAAGGCCGAGCCCGAGCTGGTGCTGGCCGTCCGCGACGGCGCGATCGGCCCTGCCGGGGCTGCCGCCACGGCGGTGGGTGACACGACCGACCCGTCGTCGTAGCCTTCCTCCCGGTGCCCAGGGTGGTGGGCGCCGGGAGGAGGCGAGCGATGGGCGCACAGCAGGAGGATCGGGGCGGTCACCCGCTGCGGGGCGAGGTGGTGCTGCTCCTGCGGGTCGCGATGACCGTGTTCGTGTGGACCGTCGGCATCGGCATCTTGAACGGCACCGACCTCGTCGACTTCGACCGCAAGGTCGTCCTGTCCCACGTCCACGCTGGCACGCTGGGGTGGATCACGACCAGCGTCATCGCCGCGTCCCTGTGGCTCTTCGGCACCGGCGCCGGGCCGAGCGAGGCCCGCCGGGGCAGGCAGATCACCTGGGCCACGGTGGTGGTGCTCCCGGTGTTCGCACTCACCTTCGCGTTCACCTACGAGGAGCCCCGGGCCCTGATCGGCACCGCGGCCCTGCTCGTGATCGTGGCCGCCTTCGCCTGGGTGGTGGCCAGGGGCCGACGGATCGAGCTCACCGTGGTGCACCTCGGCTTCCTGGCTGCGGTGGCCACCTCGGTGGTGGGCGCGGTGCTGGGGGTGCTCCTGGCCACGAAGATCGCCACCGGCTGGGACGTGCTGCCCGACGGTGGCTCCGACGCCCATCCGGCCACGATGGTCGTGGGGTTCCTCATCCCCGTCGGCATGGCCCTGGCCGAGTGGGGCCTGCGCGGGCGCGACCTGCCTCGCGCCGACCGCCTCGGCACTCTCCAGATGGTGTTCCCGTTCGTCGGCGGCCTCGTGCTCATGGTGGGCCTGCTCTTCGAGATCGATCCGCTCCCCCCGCTGGCCACCCTCATCGAGCTGGCGGGCGTGGTGATCTTCGTCAAGCGGCTCTGGTCGCCGTTCCGGGCGGTGGCGTGGGGGACGTCCGGCCCGGGCCGCTACGCAGCGGCGTCCGCGGTGGCGATCCTCGTCAACATCCTCTTCCTCAACTACCTGGCCGGCGCCAACGAGGGCGACTTCGACCGGGTGGGGACCCACCAGATCCTCGCCTTGGACCACCTGATGTTCGTCGGGGTGATCACCAACGCCGTGTTCGCGCTGCTGCTGGTCGCCTCGACCGGCCGCACGCGGTGGGGCCGCGCTGACGACGTGGTCTTCGTGGCCATGAACCTCGGCCTGCTCGGCTTCGTCGTCAGCCTGCTGGGCGAGTCCATCGGGCTCCGACAGGTCGCCACCCCCGTCCTCGGCGCTGCGATCCTCCTCGGCCTGGCCGAGCGGGCTCGCGCCCTCGCCGGTGACGCCGCCGAGCCCGACGCCATCCGGGTCGCCGCTGCGGACTGATCCCCGGCGTCGGGCTACGGGAGCTGCGGGACCGGCCGCGGCTCGGGGGTGGGATCGGGGTCGGTGGGGCTGGGCGCCCCGAGGGCGATGAGGACGTCGCCGGCGGTGGGGGTGATGAGGTGCTCGTCCGAGGGCACGACGAACCCGCCGTCGCGGATCACCCCGAGCACCTCGGCGCCGGGGTTGCGGGCCTGGTAGGCGTCCCAGCCGAACTCCTCGGACAGCCGGGTGGCGCGCAGCCGCACGCCGGCCGCCACCCGGCCCTCGATGGTGGCGACGTCGGGCCAGCGGAGCACCCGGCCGACCTGGTGCTCCTCGTCCTTGGGCTTCAGCATCCACGTGTTGGACCGCCCGAAGCGGCTGCGGAGCCGCTCCACCGCCAGCGCGTTCACCTCGTCGCTGGAGGTGAGGGCCAGGAGCTGGCCGATGCCGCCGAGGTCGAGGGAGTCGTGCAACCGGGACGACAGGATCGAGCCGTGGACCGCCTCCTGCCCGGCCAGGCGGGCGGTGACCACGCTGGCTCGCTTGCGGTCCACCAGCATGGTGCGCACCCCGTGCTCGTTCAGCAGCTCGGAGAGGCGCCGGCTCCAGTCGTGCACGCCGACGATCAGCACGCCCCGCGGGTCCTCCTCGGCCACGTCGAGCCGGGTGCCGATCCAGCGGCCGCCCACCCCGTACACGATGATCGTGCCGATGAGGACGGTGAGGACCGCCCCCGCGAAGCGGTCCGAGCCGGGGATGCCGGCCTCGTCGAGCCGGATCGTGAACACCGACGCGATGGCGGCCGCCACGATGCCCCGTGGGGCCACCGATGCCAGGAAGGCCCGCTCCTTGCGGTGCAGGTTGGACCCCACGGTGGACACCGCCACCGCCAGCGGTCGGGCCACGAGCACGGCGGCCGCCAGCAGCACGAGGTTGGCGAGGAGGTCGTCGGCCACCACGCCGAGGTCGAGGCGGGCGGCGAGGATCAGGAAGAGCGACGACAGGACCAGCACCTGGAGGCTCTCGGCCAGCTCGAGCACCTCGTGGAGGTCGACGCGGCGCTGGTTGGCGAGGGCCAGGCCGAGCACGGTGACCGCCACCAGCCCCGACTCCTCCTGGAAGTGGTCCGAGAGCGCGAACGTGAAGAGCACCATCGCGACCACCGCCGGTTGGCGGAGGTGGTCGGGCAGCAGGAACCGGCTGAGCGAGACGACGAGCCCGAGCGCCCCGACGAGCCCGATCCCGGCCCCGATCCCCACGATGGCGAGCAGGGTGGCCACCGTGTCGGCGTTCACGCCCTCCAGCTGCGAGGCGACGATCAGCTCGAACACCACGATCGCGGCCGCCGCCCCGATCGGGTCGATGATGATCCCCTCGGCCTGGAGGATGGCGCCCACCCGCCCCCGGGGCCGCACCTGCTGGAGCAGGGGCCCGATCACCGTGGGCCCGGTGACGATCAGGTTGGCGGCGATGAGGGCCGCGATGCCCCGGTCGATGGCGAGCACCCGCTCAGCCACCTGCCACAGGACCACGAACGTGACCGCCGCGCCGACGGTGGTGAGCAGCAGCGCGGGTGCGCCGGCGTCGCGGAGCTGGCGGCGTCCCAGCCCGAGGCTCCCCTCGAAGAGGATGAGCGCCACCGACAGCGACACGGCCGGGAAGAGCAGCTCCCCGAACACGTGGTCCGGGTCAAGGGCGCCGGACTGGCCGGCCACCGCGCCGACGACGAGGAGCACGAGGATCGACGGGAGCCGGAGCCGGGCGGCGAGCCACTGGCAGACGATCCCGACTGCCGCGATGCCACCCAGCACGATCAGGGAGTCGTGCTCCATCGGCCCATCGTTACCCATCGGCGCCCCCGCCAGTCGACGCGGTGACCACCATCACAGCCCGAGGCCCCCGGGGCTGGACCGGTAGCGTGCGGGGCGTGCCCGCCCGCCCGCTGCCCGGAGACGGCCCCGGCCCCCGCCCGATCGGACGGTCGCTCGACGCCGTCATGCGCAGCTTCGGGGCCCCTCCGGCCAGCGGCGTCCACCAGGTCTTCGATCGCTGGCCCGAGGTGGTGGGCGACGCCCTCGCCGCCCGCACCAAGCCCCTGAAGATCGACGGCACCCACCTCGTGCTGGCCGTGGACGAACCGGCCATCGCCACCCACGTGCGGTTCCTCCAGGCCGAGCTGCTGGCCCGGCTCGACGAGCTCCTCGGGCCGGGCCGGGTGACCGCCCTGGACCTGCGGGTGGGCCGCAAGAAGTAGTGCTGGAAGCGCGTGCGCGATGCCAGGGATGTCACACCCTGGCTGGTAGACTCGCACCGTTGTGATTTCGGGGTCTGACCAGGGTTTTTGCGCTTCAGCGGCCCGCCAGAGCGGCCATCCGGGCCCCCGCCAGGCCGCCTGCCAGATCTTCTGTCAGCACCCCCTCTGGCGCAGCCCTGCGCCGAGCGCTCGCCCCACCACCTGAAGAGGTTCGCCTTCGTGTCCTACGGCGCCAACAACATGCAGGTCCTCGAGGGCCTCGACCCGGTCCGCAAGCGGCCCGGCATGTACATCGGCAGCACCGGCCCCGCCGGCCTCCACCACTGCGTGTGGGAGGTCGTCGACAACTCGGTCGACGAGGCCATGGCGGGCTATGCCACCCGCATCGACATCACCCTGCTGGCCGACGGCGGCTGCCGGGTGGTGGACGACGGCCGCGGCATCCCGGTCGACGTCAACAAGCAGCAGAAGATGACCGGCGTCGAGATCGCCCTCACCAAGCTCCACGGCGGCGGGAAGTTCGGCGGCGACGGCTACAAGGTCTCCGGGGGCCTCCACGGCGTGGGCGTGTCCGTCGTCAACGCCCTGTCCCGCCGCCTCGTCGTGGAGGTGGACCGCGACGGCAAGCGCCACCGCATGGAGTTCGCCGACGGCGGCAAGCCGCAGACCAAGCTCGAGGTGGTGGGCGAGGCCCCCCGCGGCCGCACCGGCACCACCGTCACCTTCTGGCCGGATCCGACCGTGTTCGAGACGGTCGAGTTCAGCGCCCGCACGATCGTCGAGCGGATCCAGATGATGGCCTTCCTCAACCGAGGCCTCGAGATCCGCTTCACCGACGAGCGCGAGGGCCGGGACCACGAGCGGGTCATCTACAAGTACGCCGGCGGCATCATCGACTTCGTCAAGCACCTGAACACCTCGAAGGAGGCGCTGTTCTCCAAGGTCGGGTACTACGAGCTCGCCGAGGAGGACCAGGAGGTCGAGGTCGCCTTCCAGTGGAACACCGGCTACAACGCCGACGGGATCCACGCCTTCGCCAACGGCATCAACACGGTCGAGGGCGGCACCCACGTGGAGGGCTTCAAGGCTGCCCTCACCACCGTGGTCAACAAGCACGCCCGGGCCAAGAACCTCCTGAAGGAGAAGGACCCGAACCTCCAGGGAGAGGACATCCGGGAGGGCATCACCGCCATCATCTCGGTGCGCCTCCGGGAGCCGCAGTTCGAGGGCCAGACCAAGGCCAAGCTCGGCAACACGTCGATGAAGACGCTCGTGCAGAAGGCCACCAACGACAAGCTCGGCCAGTGGTTCGAGGAGAACCCCACCGAGGCGAACAAGATCGTGAAGAAGGCGATCGCCGGCGCCCAGGCCCGCATGGCGGCCAAGAAGGCGCGCGACGTCATCCGCTCCAAGACCCTCCTCGACGGCGCCGGCATGCCCGACAAGCTGAAGGACTGCTCGGCCAAGGACGTCGCCGAGCGGGAGCTGTTCATCGTGGAGGGTGACTCCGCCGGCGGCTCGGCCGTCACGGCGCGAGACCCGCTGCGCCAGGCGATCCTGCCCATCCGGGGCAAGATCCTGAACGTCGAGCGGGCCCGGCTCGACAAGATGCTGAAGAACCTCGAGGTGCAGGCCCTGATCAGCGCCATCGGCGCCGGGGTGGGGGAGGAGTTCGACCTCTCGAAGCGCCGCTACGACAAGATCTGCATCCTGGCCGACGCCGACGTCGACGGCCTCCACATCCGCACCTTGCTGCTCACCTTCTTCTTCCGCCAGATGCGGCCGCTGGTCGAGCACGGCCACGTCTACATCTGCCAGCCGCCGCTCTACTCCACCGAGGTGGGCAAGCAGAAGATCTACCTGAAGGACGACCACGCGAAGGACGCCTTCCTCCAGGCCAACCCGAACCACAAGAAGGACTTCGGGCGCCTGAAGGGCCTCGGCGAGATGGACGCCGAGGAGCTGCGGGTCACCACCATGGAAGACGGGCTGCGCACGCTGCTGCGGGTCACCGTCGACCAGGCCGCCCTGGCCGACGAGGTCGTCGCCACGCTCATGGGCGACGTGGTCGAGCTGCGCAAGCAGTTCATCGTGCAGAACGCGAAGGACACGAGGTTCCTGGACATCTGATGGCTGACGACACCCCCACCGACCCCACCGGCAACGGCGACCTCCCCGACGGGGAGGGCGCGGTCCGGGCCGCCATCGAACCCATCGAGATCCAGGAGGAGATGGAGTCCTCCTTCCTGGACTACGCGATGTCGGTCATCACCAC
>JBKHYD010000066.1:0-76186 GCA_046565645.1 Acidimicrobiia bacterium
GCGAGGGTTGCCTGTCTGGTAGGGGTGAAGGGTGGGGCGGGGGCGCAGGAGGAGCTGGACGCCGCCGTGGGAGCCGCCGGCGATGTCTCCGCCCACGTAGTTGGGGTTGTAGGCCTGGAACTGCGCGTTGTCGATCGTGCTGCGGGCGAGGACGACGTCGCGCCAGCCGGGCTCGGCGAAGCGGTCGATCTGGGCCTCGACAGCCTCGGTCATGTCGACGGTCGAGCCCGACGGCACGTGGCAGTAGGCCCAGAGCGTGTGCCGGCCCTCGGGGGCGCGGGTGGGGTCGGCCAGGCTCTGCTGCCCGACGAGGACGAACGGGCGCTGCGGGTGCCGGCCCTTGGCGACGTCGGCCTCGGCGGCCGCGATCTCGTCGACCGTCCCCCCGAGGTGGAGGCACCCGGCCCGGCGAGCGTCGGGGTGCACCCAGGGGATGGGCGCGGACAGCGCGTAGTCGAGCTTGAAGGTGCCGGGGCCGTAGCGGAACCGCTCCATCTTGCGGCGGTAGCCGTCGCGCAGGTCGTCGCCGGCGATGGCCAGCAGCTGCTTCGGAGTGACGTCGAAGAGCACCGCTCGTGACGGCGGGAGGTCGGCCAGCGAGCGCACGGTCCGGCCGGTCTCGATGGTGCCGCCGAGGGAGCGGAGCTTGGCCGCCATGGCGTCGACGATGGCCTGGGACCCGCCCTTGGGCACCGGCCAGCCGGCCACGTGGGCTGAGGCGATGAGGGCCAGGCCCATGGCGGTGGTGAGGGGGCGCGACAGCGGGAGGAAGGCGTGGGCGGCGCAGCCGGCGAGGAGGGCCTTGGCCTCGTCGTGGCGGAACGCCTTGGCCGCGAGGGTGGTGGGGGGCAGGCCCCTGAGCCCGAAGCCGGCCAGCGTGATCGGGTGCCGGGGCACCCGGAGGAGCGGCCCGAGGGTGGCCTCGCCGAGCACGTCCCAGCGGCGGGCCACCCAGCCGACGTAGCGGTCCCAGCGGGGGCCGTCGTCGCCGAGGCCGGCCACGGTGGCGGCGACGTCCCGGTGCAGCACGCCGGCCCGGCCGCCGTCGAGCGGGTGGACGAGGGGGATCTCGGTCTGGATGAGCTCGAGGCCGTGCTCCTCGAGGTCGGCGGCCGCGAAGAAGGGGGAGACCGCGGCGAGGGGGTGGAAGGCCGAGCAGACGTCGTGCCGGAAGCCTGGCAGGGTGAGCTCGGCCGTGCGGGAGCCGCCTCCGATCGCGTCGTGGCCCTCGAGCACCAGCACGGTGCGGCCGGCCTCGGCGAGCGTCAGCGCAGCGGCCAGGCCGTTGGGCCCGGCCCCGACCACGACGGCGTCGACGGGTGCGGTGGCCACACCCCGAGCCTATTGGCCGGGCTGTCCGGTCCCTGCCGTAGTGTCCCGATCATGGGAGTCGCGATCGACGAGATCCTCGTTGGGGACCCGCCGGACGCGTGGCGGGCGGCCGGCTTCAGCGTCGACGACGACGGCACCTGCCGGATCGGCACGGTGCGCGTGCGCCTCGTCGGTCGCGACGGCGGCAAGCGGATCCTGGGCTGGTCCCTCCGGTACGTCCCAGCGGCCGCGCTGGCCGACGGCCGCCTCGACGGGCTGCCCACCACCGCCTCCGAGGCGCCGCCGGCCGTACCGGGCGAGCACCCCAACGGGGCTCGCTACATCGACCACGTGGTGCTGCTGTCGCCGAACCTGCCCCGCACGGTGGCGGCACTGGAGGAGATCGGCCTCGCCCCCAGGGGCGAGCGGGAGACCGACACCTACGGGGCGCCGATGCGGCAGATCTTCTTCCGGCTGGGCGAGGTCATCCTGGAGCTGGTCGGCGGCCCCGAGCCCGGCGAGGGCGAACCGGGCTTCTTCGGCCTGGCCATCGCGGTCGACGACCTCGACGCCGCCGCCGAGAGGCTCGGCCCGACGCTCGGACCGGCCAAGCAGGCGGTCCAGCCGGGCCGTCGGATCGCCACCTTGCGGCACCGGGATCTCGGCATGTCGGTGGCCACGGCCTTCATGTCGCCCGAGCCCCGCCCCTGACGGGCGCGGGTGCGACCCCGCGCGGCGTCAGGCGACGTGCTCGACGGCTGGGTGGCGCAGCACCCGGTTGGTGGCCACCGACAGCTCGGCGCCACAGCCCCGGCAGGTGGTGGCCAGGACGTCCCCTTGGGGGGTGCTCACGGCGTGGATGGAGCGGTCACCGCGCAGCTCGCGGCGGCCGCAGACGGCGCAGTGGGAGAGGTGCATGGAGGCATCGTGCCCAGATCCGTAACATCAGCGCTAGCGATGATCACTTGCCAAGAGCATCAGCATGGCTGATGATGACGGGGTGGATCTCGAGCTCCGGCACCTGCAGGCCCTCGTAGCCGTCGCCGAGGCGGGCACCTTCGGGCGCGCCGCCGAGGCGCTCGGCTACACCCAGTCGGCGGTGAGCCAGCAGATCGCCGGGCTCGAGAAGGCGGTCGGGGCCCCGGTGTTCGACCGCCCCGGCGGACCCCGCCCGGTGCGGCTCACCCCCGTCGGCCAGGTCCTGCTGGACCACGCCCGCACCGTCCTCAGCACGCTGCGCACGGCCGAGATCGACCTGGCTGCGGTGGTGTCCGGCGACCGGGGGCGGCTGCGGGTCGGCACCATCCAGAGCGTGGGCACGAGGGTGATCCCGGGCCTCCTCACCCGGTTCGCGGCGGACCGGCCAAGCGTCGAGATCGTCCTCCACGAGGCCCACGACCCTGACGACCTGCTGGCGATGGTGGAGTCCCAGGACCTCGACGTCACCTTCATCTGCGGTCGGGACCCCGCGCACGTGGAGGGACCCTTCACGGTCCGGCCGGTCCTGGAGGACCCCTTCGTGCTGCTCGCCCCGGCCGACGACGTGTGGTCCGGGCGCACGTCGATCACCCTCGAGGAGATCGCCGCCCACCCGCTGATCGGCAACCGCAACCCCACCTGCTCGCTCCAGCAGAGGGAGACGTTCGGGGAGCTCGACCCGACGTTCGTCTTCCACTCCGACGACAACTCCACCGTGCAGGGGTGCGTGGCCGCGGGGCTCGGCGTGTCGCTCACCCCGATGCTCACCATCGACCTGGACGACCCCACCACCACCGTGGTGCCGGTGGTCCCGCCGGTGTCCCCACGGATCATCTCCGTCGCCTGGCACGCCAACCGCGAGCCCACCCCCCTGGTGGAGGCCTTCCTCGCCGCCACGGCGGACATCTGCGACGCCATCGCGGCCGAGTGGTCCGGGCAGATGGCGGCCAGCCTGGCCTAGGCCGGGACGGGCCTCCAGCGGGCGACGACTAGGTTCGGCCTCACATGCTCGACCACGTGTTCACCGACGCCATCGGCGCCCTGCGCGACATCCTCGAGCAGGCCCTCCTCGAGCGACAGGCCTTCGAGGAGCGGTTCCAGGTCGACGTGCTGCTCGGCGACACCACCTGGGAGACGTCCTACGGCCTGCCGGGCGAGGGCCTCCCCCCGCGGGTGCAGGCCGACATCACGCTGGACTGGCCCACGTGGGCCCAGACGGCGTACCGCTCATGGTACATCGGCGAGCCGATCGACGAGCCGCCCCGCATCGAGATCGAGATCGGGCTGCGGGTGCAGCGGCTGGCCTCGATGCCCGACGTGAAGGTGGTGCTGGCCGTCCTCCCCGAGCACAGCCCACCCATCGGTGCCGAGCGCCTCGAGCGCTCGGCACCCACCGTCGAGACGTCCTACGACGGCGACCTCGAGGCCCAGGACTGGGCCCTCGAGGTGAGCTACGAGGGCAGCTACGAGCTCGACGAGGCCACGCTCGCCGACGGCTCGATCCTGGATGACCACTTCTCGGCCATGGGCGGCTGGATCGCCTCCACCCTCGTGCGCCTCGGAGACCTCAAGCTCGACTTCCTGCCCGCTGACGAGGAGGGGTGACATGACCGACGCCGCTGATGATCTCGTGCTGGTGGAGGTGGCCGAGGGCGTCGCCACCGTCACCCTCAACCGGCCCGAGGCCCGCAACGCCCTGAACAAGGCGCTCCGAAGGGCCCTCTACGCCACGCTGCGGGACCTCGACGGGCGCGACGACGTGGCCGCCGTCGTCCTCACCGGCGCCGACCCGGCCTTCTGCGCCGGGCTCGACCTGAAGGAGCTGGCGGCCGGGGGCGACGCGCTGGCCGAGACCGGCGCCACCGGCGAGCGGGCCGACGACCGCACGTTCACCCGCGGCCCGTTCCCGGACATGGCCACGCCCGTGATCGGCGCCGTCAACGGCGTGGCGGTCACCGGCGGCTTCGAGCTGGCCCTCGCCTGCGACTACCTGGTGGCCTCCGATCGGGCCCGCTTCGCGGACACCCACGCCCGGGTCGGGATCATGCCGGGGTGGGGCCTCACCGTGCTGCTGCCCGAGGCGGTCGGCTTCCGTCGGGCCAAGGAGCTGTCCACCACGGGCAACTTCCTCGACGCCCAGACCGCTCTGCAGTGGGGCCTCGTCAACCACGTCGTGCCCCACGAGGAGCTGCTCCCGTTCGCGCAGCAGCTGGCCCGCGACACCACCACCATCGACCCGGTGGCGGTGCGGCGGATGCTCCAGACCTACGACGAGGGTGCGCTGCGAGACGGCGCCGGCGCCTGGCAGCTCGAGGCCGAGGTGGCCGCCGCCTGGCAGGGTGGCGGCATCGACCCCCAGGCCATCGAGCAGCGCCGCCAGCAGGTGGTAGCCCGAGGCCGCACCCAGCTCTGAACGACGTCTGTGTGGGTTCTCGAGCCGCTACGGCTCGGAAGTACACACAGACGTCGTGTCAGGGGTGGCCGAGGGCGGACTCGATGTCGGCCTTGGCCTCGGCGGGGAGGGTGGTGACGGCGACGCGCCCGATGCCCTCGAAGCGGCGCATCTCGTCGACGACGTCGGGGCTGAAGCCGGAGTCGACGAGCAGCAGCAGGGCGGAGGTGCCCGGCGAGATCCACTCGGCCATGTCCTTGACCCACTGGTCCTCGAGGCCGTGGTCGACGAGCTTGGCGTAGAGCGCACCGGCCGCCGCACCACCGATGGCGGCGCCGAAGAACACGGGACCGCCGATGATCAACCCCGCCAGCATCCCCCACCAGGAGCCGGCCAGCGCACCCCGGGCCGGGGTGACGTCGACCGTCTCGACGATGTGCGTCTTGCCGTCGTCGTCCTTGGCGACGATGACGGCGTCGTGCATCGTGAGCTTGCTCTCGTTGGCCAGGTTGGTGAGCGCGAGCAGCAGCTCCGAGGCCCGGGACGGCTTGTCGAGGACAACGGCGAGGATCTCCTGCTGGCCGGAGCCGTCCGGATCCTCGGCGGGGGGCACGTCGGTCATGCCCTGACGCTACCCACCCGAGGCAGGTGTTCGACCTCGGCGGTAGCGTGAGCCGATGCGGCAGCCCCTCACCCTCGAGCAGATCCGCACCGCCCCCAAGGTCCTCCTCCACGACCACCTCGACGGCGGCCTTCGGCCGGCCACCGTCATCGAGCTGGCTCGTGAGAACGGGTACGACGCCCTCCCCAGCTACGACGAGGGCGAGCTGGCTGCGTGGTTCACCCAAGGCGCAGCCCGCAAGGACCTCGACCTCTACCTGGAGACCTTCCGCCACACGGTCGGCGTGATGCAGACCAAGGAGGCGCTCATCCGGGTGGCCCAGGAGTGCGCCGAGGACCTCGCCGCCGACGGCGTCGTCTACGCCGAGGTGCGGTTCGCCCCGGAGCTCCACCTCGAGGCCGGCCTCACCCTGGACGAGGTGGTGGAGTCGGTGCTGGAGGGCTTCCGGCTGGGAAGCGCCGGCACAGACCTCACCGTCGGCACCCTCGTCACCGCCATGCGCCACGCCGCTCACTCCCGCACCATCGCCGAGCTGGCCGTGCGCCACCGCGACGCCGGCGTCGTCGGCTTCGACATCGCCGGCAGCGAGGCCGGGAACCCGCCCACCCGCCACCTCGATGCGTTCCAGTACGTCGCCGCCGAGAACTTCCACATCACGATCCACGCCGGCGAGGCGTTCGGACTGCCCTCGATCTGGGAGGCCGTGCAGCTGTGCGGGGCCGAGCGGCTCGGTCACGGCGTGCGCATCATGGACGACATCACGATCGAGCCTGACGGTCGGGCCCGCCTGGGACGGCTGGCCAGCTTCGTCCGGGACCGGCGCGTGCCGCTCGAGATGTGCCCCACCTCGAACGTGAACACCGGTGTGTGCGAGTCGATCGCCGACCACCCGATCGGCCTGCTCACCCGGCTGCGGTTCCGGGTCACCGTGAACACGGACAACCGCCTCATGAGCGGGGTGACGCTCTCATCCGAGCTGGCCGCGCTGGCCGAGGCCTTCGGCTACGGCTGGGAAGAGCTCGAGTGGTTCGCCGTGAACGCGATGAAGAGCTCGTTCTGGCCCTTCGACCAGAGGCTGCGCATCATCAACGAGCAGGTGAAGCCCGGCTACGCCCGCCTCAAGGCCTCAGACCTCTAACCTCCCGCGGGCTCAGCCGAGGCCGTCGAGGATGGCCCGGCTGGCGCTGCAGCCGATCCGGGTGGCGCCCGCCTCGACCATGGCAAGAGCGGTCGCCGCGTCGCGGATCCCGCCGCTGGCCTTCACCCCCAGGCGCCCCCCGACCGTGGCCGCCATGAGCCGCACGGCCTCGGGCGAGGCACCCCCGCTGGGGTGGAAGCCGGTGGAGGTCTTGACGTAGTCGGCGCCGGCGGCCTCGGCGGCCTCGCAGGCAGCCACGATCTCGTCGTCGCTGAGCGCCGCCGACTCGATGATCACCTTGAGCAGCGCAGCCCCGGTGCTGGCCGCCCGCACCGCAGCGATGTCGTCCTGCAGGGCGAGCCACTCCCCCGCCTTGGCCAGGCCGAGGTTCACGACCATGTCGACCTCGGTGGCACCCGAGTCGATGGCCACCTCGGTCTCGTGGGCCTTCACGGCCGGCTGGTGGGCGCCGCTCGGGAAGCCGATGACCGTGCAGACGTCGATCCCCACCCCGAGGCCCTGGGTGATGGGGAGCATCGACGGCGACACGCACACCGCCGCGACGCCGAGATCGGTGGCCTCCTCACAGAGGGCGACGACGTCGTCGGCGGTGGCCTCCGGCTTGAGGAGCGTGTGATCGAGCATGGCGGCGAGGGTGGGGCGGTCCATCGGCTGCCATCATGCCCGCATGCAGGTGACCGTGGTCGACCATCCCCTCACCGCCCAGCTCCTCGCCCGCCTCCGGGACGAGACGACCGACCGGGAGGGGTTCCGGCGGGCCATGGACGACATCTCGGGGATCCTCGTGTACGAGGCCATGCGCGACGCAGCGACCGAGGAGCACGTGGTGGCCACGCCGCTCGTCGAGACCACCGGTCTCCGCCTGGCTGCCCCGCCACTCGTGGTGCCGGTGCTTCGAGCCGGTCTCGGGATGCTGGGCGGTGTCCTGCGGTACCTGCCCGAGACCGACACCGGCTTCATCGGGCTGGCCCGCAACGAGGAGACCTACGAGCCCGAGGCGTACATGAACAGCGTCCCCGACCACCTGTCCGATCGCCCGGTCCTCGTGCTCGACCCGATGCTGGCCACCGGCGGGTCCCTGGTCCACAGCTGTCGCACCCTCGCCGAGCGCGGCGCGGGGCCGATGACGGCCGTCTGCGTGCTGGCCGCCCCGGAGGGCGTCGCCAAGGTGGTGGCCTCGGGGCTCGTCGCCCACCTCGTGACGGCCTCGATCGACGACGGCCTCAACGACCACGCCTACATCGTCCCGGGCCTCGGCGACGCCGGGGACCGCCTCTTCGGGACGGCGTAGGCCTGAGGCCCGGCGCAGCCGACCGTGGGGGGGGGCGGCTGATCAGCCGTCGGCTGCCGCGCTCGACCCGGTGCGGTGCGCCGGAAGGGTGACCACGAAGCGGCTGCCCGGGGAGCCAGCCTCGTAGACGACGTCGCCGCCGTGGGCCCTCGCCAGCTCACGGACGATGTAGAGGCCGAGACCGTGGCCGCCGCCGCCCACGGCGAGTGCGCTGAACCGCTGGAAGAGCTCGGGCTGGCGATGCTCGGGGATCCCCGCCCCGGCGTCGCTGACGATCAGCGCGACCACCTCGCCTCGATCCTCCACCGCGACCTCGATGGGCGGAGCGCCGTAGCGGACGGCGTTGACGACCAGGTTCTCGACGATCTGGGCCACGCGCGCGCGGTCGACCTCCGCGCTCACGCTGGGACAGCGGACCTCGACGTCGTGGTCGATCACCGAGGCGACCCCGCGGACCAGCTCTCCGAGCTCCACCACCTCGGAAGAGAGGCGCAGGTCGCCGCCGTCCACCCGGGCGACGGTCAGCAGGTCCTCGACCAGGCGCTCCATCGCATCGCCCTGCCGTCGGATGACCTCCACGACCGTGGACGCGGTCGGCGAGCGCTCGAGCTGCTCGTCGCGGGCGAGGATCTCGGCCGCAGCCCGGATGCTGGTGAGGGGCGAGCGGAGGTCGTGGACGACCATCGCCACGAAGTCCTGTCCCGACGCCGGTGGGGGTGGGTGGTGGGCGGGAGCGGCGGGCAGGCCGGAGACCTCCCGCAGCGCCGCGACGAGCTCGGCCAGCGGGGTGCCCTTCTGCACGTAGCGGGCGGCGCCGAGGACCAGGGCCTCCTCGGCCACGGCGTGGCGGTCGAAGCCCGACAGGATGACGACCTGGCTGGAGGGGGAGCGCTCCCGGATGAGGGGCAGCGCCTGGAGCCCGTCCATCTCCGGCATCGCGAGGTCGAGCACGACGAGGTCCGGCTGATGGCGGGCGGCCCGCTCCACCGCCTCGAGACCGTTGCTCGCCTCAGCGACGACCTCGAACCCGCCGTCGATCTCGAGCATGGTCCGCGTGAGGAAGCGGATGTCGGACGTGTCGTCGGCCAGGACGACGGTAGCGCGCCGGGTCACGAGCCCTCGGGCAGCGTGGCTGGCCGCTCCCGGACGAGGTCGCCGGCCCCGAGGCGGGTCTCGGTACCGACCTGGCCGAGCAGGTCCGAGATGATCTTCGACGCCGCCGCGATGGCCCCTTCGAGCGCCTGCTCGGTCTTCTCCCGCTGATCGAGATCGAGCGCCATCCGCGCCACGGCGAGCCCCTGGACGACGTTGTCGTTGATCTCGAGCGCCTGGCGCTGGCGCTCCTTCATGTCCTCGAACAGGGCGGCGCCACGCATGAGCGGGCCGTAGGTGGCCCGAAGCGACCAGTAGTAGACGCCGATGACCGCAGTGAGGACGTCCCAGGACGTGACGTGCCACGCGAATGCGTCGCGCAGGGCGAGCCCCGCCTGCTGATCGACGCCGAAGCTCGGGAGCACGAGGTGCAGGCTGTGGGTGCCGTGGTGCACACCGCAGGTGAAGAAGATCATCGCGGTGGCGGCGCCCAGCTTGTTGGTCCAGAGCTGGCGCTCGGCGATGAGCGGACGGAGGATCGCCGAGCAGATCAGGAAGTAGGCGATGGCGACCACGAGGTTCGCCGCCGCACCGACGTGCCAGGACTCCATTCGATTCGCCCCCTGAGTGGAACGTCTGCTGCGAGAAGAGCGCGGCCGTGAGCGTACTCGCAGCCGCGACCGGCCTAGCCGGTGACGACCGGAGGCAGGATCAGCGTGAGCAGCCGGCCGCGACGCCTGCGGACGTCCCGGCCGGAGCGCTGGCGGGGCCCGTCCCGTGACCTCGCCGCGGTCAGAGCCCCCGGGCGGTGAGCAGGTCCTCGGCGCCCTGGAGCACCTCGGCCACCACCACTGAGGCGTCGCGGCGGGCGGCGGCGACATCGCCGTCGGCGACGGGCACGACCGCCTCCGCGTAGAGCTTGCACTTGGGCTCGGTGCCGCTCGGCCGCACCACGAGGCGAGCGCCCTCGAGCGAGTACACGAGCACGTCGGAGGGTACGAAGCGCTCGCCCGGCAGCAGGTCCTCGACGGACAGCACCGGCCGGCTGGCCACCTCGGTCGGCGGGTCGGAGCGGAGACGGGCCATGGCGGCGGTGACCCGTTCCAGCCAGTCGGCGCCGGCCACCCGGATCGACCGCTGGCGGGTGACGTGAGCGCCGTAGACCGCGAAGATCTCGTCCAGCCGCTCGCGCAGCGACGAGCCCTCGGCCCGCAGGTCCGCCGCCAGCTCGGTCGTCACGAGCGCGGCCGAGACCCCGTCCTTGTCCCGGACCACCTCGCCGATGCAGTACCCCAGCGCTTCCTCGTAGCCGAAGAGGAAGCGGTGGCCGGGGGCCGGGGCTCGCACCACCCACTTGAACCCGGTCAGCGCCTCGGCGTAGGAGACCCCGTTCGCCTCGGCCAGCTTCGACAGCAGCCGCGACGACACCACCGTGGTGACGAGCGTGTCGTCGGGCTGGTGCCCGCCCCGGCGCAGGAGGTGGTCGGCCAGGAGGACGCCGAGCTCGTCGCCGGTGAGGGCCCGCCAGCCGCCCTCCACGGCCGGGTCCGGCACGGCCACGGCCAGCCGGTCCGCATCGGGGTCGTTGGCCACCACGAGGTCGGCCCGCACCTCGCGAGCCAGCGCCAGCGACAGGTCGAGGGCGCCGGGCTCCTCCGGGTTCGGGAACGACACCGTCGGGAAGTCGGGATCGGGCTCGACCTGCTCGGCGACCTCGTGTGGCGCTGGGAACCCGACCCGCTCGAAGGCCAGTCGGACCGTCTCGGCCCCCACGCCGTGCATGGCCGTGTAGACCGCGGTCACCTCGCGCGCGCTCCAAGGCTGCACGAGCGGGGCCACGGCGTCGAGGTAGGCGTCGATGATCGCTCCGTCGAGCGTGCGCACGCCGTCGGAGGCGAGGGGGACGTCGGCCAGCGGACCGACGGCGTCGATGTGGGCCGAGATCTCGGCGTCGACGGGCGACACGATCTGCGCACCGTCGCCCAGGTAGAGCTTGTAGCCGTTGTCCTGGGGCGGGTTGTGGCTGGCCGTGATCATGATCCCCGCCACCGCCCGGTGGTGGAGGACGGCGAAGGCGGTGACCGGGGTGGGCAGTGGGCGGGGCAGCACGAGCACCTCGAAGCCGGCGCCGGCCAGCACGGCTGCGGTGTCCTGGGCGAAGTCGGCCGACCCGTGGCGGGCGTCGAGCCCCACGGCCACCGGACCGTCCAGGCCCTGGGCCCGCAGCCACGAGGCGACCCCGGCGGTGGCTCGCCGCACGAGCGCCCGGTTCATGCGGTTGGGCCCGGCGCCCAGCGCGCCCCGCAGGCCGGCGGTGCCGAACTGGAGCCGCTCCCCGAACCGCGCCGCCAAGCCGTCGAGGTCGCCGGCGGCGAGGAGGGCGTCGACCTCGGCCTGCGTGGTCGGGTCGGGGTCCTCCTCCCGCCAGGCGCGAGCGAAGGCGACGAGCTCGTCGCCGGTCACAGCCGAGCCACCACCTCGGCGAGGAGGTCGCCCATCGCGTGCGCAGCCGCCTGGCCCGCGTCGAGCACCTCCTGGTGGTCCAGCGTGGCGCCTCCCAGCCCGGCGGCCAGGTTGGTGACGAGGGACAGGCCGAGCACCTGGGCCCCCGCGTGGCGGGCCGCGATCGCCTCGTGGACCGTCGACATGCCCACCAGGTCGGCCCCGACGGTCTGCAGCATCCGGATCTCGGCCGGCGTCTCGTACTGCGGGCCGGGCACCCCGGCGTAGACCCCCTCCTCCAGCGAGGGGTCGACGTCGCGGGCGAGCGCCCGGAGCCGTGGCGAGTACGCCTCGGTCATGTCCGGGAACCGGGGGTAGCCCAGCTCCTCCGGGGCGTTCGGGCCGGTGAGCGGCGAGCGTCCGGTGAGGTTGAGGTGGTCCGAGATGAGCACCGGCTGGCCCGCCTGCATTCCCGGTCGCAGCCCTCCGGCGGCGTTGGTGAGCACCACCGTCGAGCATCCGGCCCGGATCGCGCTGCGGACCCCGTGGACGACCACTGAGAGGTCGTGGCCCTCGTAGGCGTGCACCCGCCCCATGAGAGCGAGGATCATCCGGCCGCCATCGGCCCGGATCGACCGCAGCACGCCCTCGTGACCGGCCACCGCCACCACGGGGAAGCCGGGCAGCTCGGGCATCGGGAGCTCGGCGACGATCTCGCCGAAGCGCTCGACGGCCGGCTTCCACCCCGAGCCGAGGACGACGAGCACCTCGTGGCGATCGACCCCGGTGCGCTCCCCGATGGCCGCAGCTGCCTCCCCCGCCAGGCGCCAGGGGTCGGGCAGGGGCGGGACGGTGTCGCTCATCGCACGATCATGGCCGCTGGACCGCAGGTCCGCTCACCCCGGGCGCGGGCGCACAGGAGCGCACGGAACGGCGCGCCCGCCTCGGCCAGCCAGCGATCGGCCGAGCCTCGCGGGACGCATTCGATGGGACCGCCGGTCAGAAGCCGAGGGGTCGCACAAGCTGGCCGAGGCTGACCCCGGGGCGGGCACCGGTGTGCCCGAGCACCGCGGAGGCGGCCACCGAGCCGAGACGGCCGCACTCGGCCATCGAGCGACCGTGCGTGAAGCCGAAGAGGAAGCCAGCGGCGTAGAGGTCCCCGGCTCCGGTGGTGTCGACCACCTCGACCGGGTGGGCGTCGATCTCCTCGACGTCGTCACCGCAGGCCACCACGGACCCGGCCGGACCCCGGGTGATGATCGTGACCTCGACGTCGGCCCGGGCGGCGGCCAGCGCGTCGCCGAAGGTGTCGACGTCGTAGAGGGCGAGCGCCTCGTGCTCGTTGGCGAAGAGCACGTCGACCTGGTCGGCCACGAGGTCCCGCCACTCAGCCTTGTGTCGCTCCACGCAGAACGTGTCGGAGAGGGTCAGGGCGACACGGCGGCCGGCGTCGTGGGCGATGCGGCTGGCCTTCCAGTAGGCCTCCTTCGCCTCGGGGCGGTCGAAGAGGTAGCCCTCGAGGAAGGTGACCTGGGCGTCGGCGATCAGCTCGCCGTCGACGTGCTCGGGCCCGAAGTACTCGGAGGAGCCGAGGTAGGTGTTCATCGTCCGCTGGGCGTCGGGGGTGACGACGATGAGGCAGCGCCCGGTGGGCGGCCCGTCGGTGGCCGGGTGGGCCCGGAAGGTCACGCCGGTGGCCCGCAGGTCGTGGGCGAAGACGGCGCCGAGCTGGTCGTCGAACACCCGACCGATGTAGGCCGCCCGGCCGCCGAAGGAGGCCACCCCCGAGACGGTGTTGGCCGCCGATCCCCCTGACATCTCGATGCCCGAGCCCATGGCCTCGTAGAGCTGCTCGGCGCGGTCGGTGTCGATGAGGGTCATCGAGCCCTTCACGAGGCCGTGGCGCTCGATGAACTCCTCGCTCTCGTGGGTCAGCACGTCCACGAGGGCGTTGCCGATCCCCACGACGTCGAAGGCGGGCCGATCCGGGGCGGAGGTCACGGCCGTCCACGCTACGCCCCCGGCCCGCCCGGCTCCGAGCCGAGCGAGGCGCACGCGCGCCCGCTCCCGCCCTTCGCCGATGCCTGCCGGATCTGCCGCTAGTTTCGCAGAACTTGCTAATCTCGAGGCATGTCCGGAGAGCTCTATGACCCGGTGGCCAACCCGTACGCGCCCGGAGCCGGCACGCCCCCGCCCGCCCTGGTGGGCCGGGACGCCCTCATCGCGGACGCCACGGTGAGCGTGCAGCGGCTGCGGGCCGGTCGCGCCAGCCAGCACCTCATGCTCACCGGGCTGCGCGGCGTGGGCAAGACCGTGCTGCTCGGCAAGCTGGCGGCGCTGGCCGAGCACCAGGGCTACCGGGTCATCCGGCTCGAGGCGGTGGGCGGCGACGACGCCATCGTCTCGTTCCTGCGCCAGGCCCGACGCATCATCGAGGAGCTGGGCACCGGCGCACGGGTGGCGCGCGCGCTGCGCTCGATCGACGCCGTCGCCGTCACGGTGGCCGGCAGCGGCGTCCGCCTCGAGCGCAGCGAGGGCGCCTCCCCGGACCGGGACGCCCTGGGGGACGTGGTGGTCGACCTCGCCCACGCCTGCGCCGACCACGAGCTCGGCGTGGCCATCGCCCTCGACGAGGCCCAGCTCGTCGAGCGGCAGGACCTGCGCCGGGTCCTGGCCGGCGTCCACCGCTGCGGCCAGGACGGGCTCCCCCTGTGGGCGGTACTGGCCGGCCTGCCCAACCTCGTCGGCATCGTGGCCAAGGCCGCCACCTACGCCGAGCGGATGTTCACGGTGGGAGCGCTTGGTCCGCTCACGCCCGCCCAGGTCGCGGAGGCGGTGGCCGAGCCGGCCGAGGAGCTGGGGGTGACGTGGTCGCCGGCCGCCCTCGACGCCGTGGCCGACCGGTCCGACGGGTACCCGTTCTTCGTCCAGGTCTGGGCCTTCCACACCTGGAACGTGGCTCGGGACGAGCCCATCTCGGTGGCGGACGTGGAGCGGGCCGAGGGGGCCGCTCGCCTGGCCCTCGACGCGTCGTTCTTCGCCGCCCGCATCGCCCGCATCCCCGACAGCGAGGTGGGCTACGTGCGGGCCCTGGCCTCGCTCGGCCCCGGCCCCCACCGCTCCGGTGAGGTGGCGGCGGCAGCCGGCAAGACCACCTCGGCGGTCGCCGCGTTCCGCGACCGGCTCATCGGCGAGGGCCTGGTCTACGCCCCCCGCTACGGCTGGGTGGAGCTGGCCATCCCCCACTTCGACGACTACGTCCGCCGCACCCTCCCCCCGCTCGACCCGGCCTGACCTCGGCCGCGGGATCGACCCGCCAGCGGGGCAGCGCTCAGCGGAGGGAGGCGCCGACGAAGCCGCCGTGTTCGAGGACGGGCACCGTCTGGCTGGCATCGACCTGGCAGGCGAGCTCCACATCCGCGGCCCACCCGCGGGCGATCGCCTCCCGCCCGGATGCGCAGCCCGCGATCGCGTCGGCGACATCGAAGCGGGCGGCCTGCCACACGCTCACAGCCGCTCGTGCCTCCGGGGAGCACGTGCCCCCGATGGCGGCCAGCACGGCGCCAGCGCCGAGGTGGTCCTCGAGCGACGGTCGCAGGGAGCCGTCCGGCCACCGCTCCCCGCACGCCACCACCGTCACCGACTCGTGATGTCGGGCGAGCCAGCGGCCGACTGCCGATGCGTTCCTGAGACAAGCGGCGTAGACGGTGGCACCGGCGTCGTGGGCGACGGCCGCACACGTCGAACCGTTGGGCGACGGGAGCACCACGCGGTCATCCGGTCCCAGCGACAGCAGGCTCCCCGGAGACAGCGACGGCCCTTCGAGCGCTCCCGGGTCGGCCAAGACCGCACCGACCTCGTCGGCGTAGCGCTGCATCGTGTCGTCCTTCCAGCGGTACGGGTACACGGTCGCACCCGCGCTCACGCCCGCATCGACGGCTGTCGTGAAGCGCAGCACGTCGACGACGACCACCGCCTCGGCAGGGACCTCGCCGACGCCGGTCGGCCCCCACTCGAACCGCACGTCCCACTCACCCTGCCGCAGCCACCGCCGTTCGTTGCCCTCATCCCCCATTCGGCCATTCTGGCCAGCGCTCGGCACCGATCGCCGGTCCCCCGCGGCTGCTCCAGCCCGTGCGGGTCCCCTCCCGAGGTGACGATCGCTCGGACCGTGTGCACAGAGCGAGCCCCGAACCGGTCGTTTCGGCGCGACCGGGATGGTCGACGGCGCCACTGAAGCTCCGGCAGTAGGTCGTCGGTGCCGCTCGGTTCGCCCCGACTGCGACACTCTGAGACATGGAGATCTGGTGCGCCGACTGCGGTTGCCTGGTCGAGCAGGGCGTCATCGTCAGGCCGTGCGATCGCCATCCGGACTGCTGCTGTCGAGAGCTACCGACCCGAACGACCGAAGAATAGGGGCCACCACGCGCGCGCCCGAGTGCCCCGATCGTCAGCACAGCCGCTGTGAGCCGCTCCGATCGTCCGACGGTGCCCGGTGACAGGTGCCGGCGAGCGGCTCATGATGGGGCGATGGCGGTGACCGACATCGACCACGTCCAGCTGGCCATGCCGGCCGACCAGGAGCCGGCGGCGGTGGCGTTCTACGAGGGGCTGCTCGGCCTCCCGCAGGTGCCGAAGCCCGACGCACTGGCCGGGCGTGGCGGCTGCTGGTTCGAGCGCGGCGACGTCCGGGTGCACCTCGGGGTCGAGGCGCCGTTCCGGCCCGCCCGCAAGGCGCATCCGGCCTTCGTGGTCGACGACCTGGGCGCCCTCCTCGGCGCCATCGCGGCCGCCGGCCACGAGGTGGTCGACGCGCCCCCTCTACCCGGCCAGCGCCGCGCGCACGTCTTCGACCCCTTCGGCAACCGGATCGAGCTCATCGAGCACCTGGCCGCCTGAGCCCCAGCGGAGGCGGTCGCTGGGGCGACCGGGAAGGCGGGGCCCGCGCCGGACCATGTCGGTGCCGACGCCGACGAGCAGACCCCGCTCATCGCCTTCACCGGCCGCCGGTCCCCAGGACGACGCCCTCACGCACAGCGTTCGATTCCGTCACGCAACGCGGTGACCAGCGGAACGCCCCGGCTGGACAGGGCGGCACCAGTAGCCTCCGGCGCAATGGCTGACCACAACCCGCATCGCCTGCCTCGTCACGTCCTGCCTCGGAGGTACGAGCTGACGCTCACGCCGGACATCGCGGCAGCCACCTTCGTCGGAGCGGTCGACATCGACGTCCACGTGCGGGAGGCCACCGACGAGGTGGTCCTGAACGCCATCGAGCTCGAGATCGACGAGGCGTGGGTCACCGCCGGCGGCGACCGGCTCGAGGCCGCCGTCGCCCTCGACGAGGAGGCCGAGCGGGCCACCCTCACGCTCGCCCACCGCCTGGAGCCAGGGGAGGCGGTGGTGTCGCTGCGGTTCCGGGGGACGCTGAACGACAAGCTCCGCGGCTTCTACCGCTCCCGCTTCACCGACGAGTCGGGCCAAGAGCAGTTCATCGCCACCACCCAGTTCGAGGCCACCGACGCCCGCAGGGCCTTCCCGTGCTGGGACGAGCCGGACTGCAAGGCCACCTTCGCCATCACCCTCGTGGTCGACGAGGGCCTCACCGCCGTCTCCAACGCCGCCGTGGCGAGCGAGGAGCCCACCGGGGACGGCCAGCGCACCGTCCGCTTCGCCGAGACCATGGTGATGTCCACCTACCTGGTGGCCTTCGTCGTCGGCCCGCTCGAGGCCACCGGGGCGGTCGACGTGGCCGGCACGCCCACCCGGCTCGTGTACCCGCCCGGCAAGGGCCACCTCACGGCCTTCGGCACCGAGGTGGCGGACTTCTCGCTGCGCTACCTGGCCGACTACTTCGCCCTCCCCTACCCGGGGGACTCGCTCGAGCTGGTCGCCATCCCGGACTTCGCCTTCGGGGCGATGGAGAACCTCGGCTGCGTCACGTTCCGGGAGACGCTGCTGCTGGCCGACCCCGAGCACGCCACCCAGGGCGAGCTGCAGAACGTCGTCGACGTGATCGCCCACGAGCTGGCCCACATGTGGTTCGGCGACCTGGTGACGATGAAGTGGTGGAACGGGATCTGGCTCAACGAGGCCTTCGCCACGTTCATGGAGCTGAAGGTCACGGACGCGTTCCGCCCCGAGTGGGAGCGCTGGGTCTCCTTCGGGCTCGCCCGCACCACGGCCTTCGACACCGATGCCCTCGAGTCCACCCGACCCATCGAGTACGACGTCGTGTCCCCCGAGGACGCCGAGGGCATGTTCGACGTCCTCACCTACGAGAAGGGCGCCGCGGTCGTCCGGATGCTGGAGCAGTACCTGGGCGAAGACCGCTTCCGGGCCGGGATCCGCAAGTACATGGCGGACCACCAGTACGGGAACACCGAGACGACCGACCTGTGGGATGCCATCGAGGCCGCCACCGGCGAGCCGGTGCGTCGGATCATGGACTCGTGGATCTTCCAGGGCGGTCACCCGATCCTCACCGTCGAGGCGCTCGAGGGTGCCCGGGCGCTGCGGATCAGCCAGGAGCGCTTCAGCTACCTGGCCGACGCCGACACGGGCGCCCGCTGGTCGGTACCCCTGCAGGTCCGGGTGGGGCACGCCGACGGCACCACGCGCACCCGCGTGGCGCTCCTCGAGGGTGACGAGGTCGAGGTCCCCCTCGACGCTCCGGCCGAGTGGGTGGTCGCCAACGCAGAGGGCCACGGCTTCTACCGGGTCCGCTACGCCGGCGAGCTGCAGCGCGCCTTGACGGAGCGGGCGCTCACCGAGCTCTCCAAGGTGGAGCGCTACGGCCTTGTCGACGACACGTGGGCGTCGGTGCTGGCCGGGTCCAGCTCCGCAGCGGACTTCCTCGCCCTGGCCGAGGGCCTCGCCCAGGAGACCGACGCGTCGGTGTGGCGTCGTGTGCTGGCTGGGCTCGACCAGCTCGACCGGCTGGTGGACGGTGACGCCCGCGGCGAGCTGCAGCGGCGAGTCGAAGCCATCGTCGCGCCGGCCCTCGAGCGGCTCGGCTGGGATGCCGGCCCCGACGACTCGGACCGCGATCGAGAGCTGCGCGGCGCGCTGGTCGCTGCGATGGCGGTGCTGGCCGACGATGCGGGGGCCCAGACCCGGGTTCGCGACCTGTTCGCGAAGGTGCGGGCCGACAGCACATCTGTCGAGGCGAACGTGGCCGCCGCCGTGGTGCGGGCCACCGCGGCCCTGGCCGGCGACGACGACCTCGACCAGCTGATCGAGGGGTTCCGGCAGGGCACCACCCCCCAGGAGGAGCAGCGGTACCTCTACGCGCTCGCAGACGTGCGACGGGCCGAGCACATGGACCGGGTGCTCGAGCTGGCCATGACGCCTGAGGTCCGCACCCAGAACGCACCGTTCCTGATCGGCGCCTGCATCGCCAACCGGGACCAGGGCGCCCGGGCGTGGGCGGTCGTCGAGGCGCGCTGGGACGAGATGAACGAGCGGTTCCCGTCGAACAGCATCGTGCGGATGCTCCACGGGATCCGCCTCGTCAGCGACCCGGCGCTGGCCGGCGACATCGAGGCGTTCCTCGACGACCACCCCGTCCCCCAGGCCAGGCAGACGCTCCAGCAGCACCGCGAGCGGATGCGGGTGTCGGTCGCGCTGCGGGCTCGCGAGGCACCCCGCCTCGCCCAGCACCTCACCTGATCGTGGACGGCGAGGCGGCCACGGTGGTGTCGGCGGCGGCACCAGCGGGCGGCCTCACCGCCCCCGAGGTCGCCGAGCGCCGGGCCCGGGGCCTCGTCAACGTCACCAGCGCCCACACGAAGCGCACCGTCGGCGGGATCGTGCGGGCCAACGTCGTCACCCGGTTCAACGCGATCCTCGGCACGCTCCTCGTCGTGGTCCTCGCCATCGGGGACTACCGCGACGCGCTGTTCGGGATCGTGCTGGTGTCCAACGCGCTCGTCGGGATCGTCCAGGAGCTCCGGGCCAAGCGCACCCTGGACCGCCTGGAGCTGGTCGCCACCCCGAAGGCGACGGTCGTCCGCGACGGCGTCGTCGCCGAGGTGCCGGTCACCGACGTCGTCCAGGACGACCTGCTGGAGGCCCACGGCGGCGACCAGGTGGTCGTGGACGGGATCGTGGCGGAATCGGCCAACCTCGAGGTCGACGAGTCCCTCCTCACCGGGGAGGCCGACCCGATCCACAAGGGCCCCGGCGACCGGGTGCTCTCCGGCTCCTTCGTCGTGGCCGGCCACGGTCGCTACCGGGCCACCGCGGTGGGCGACGACGCCTACGCCGCCCGCCTCGCGCAGGAGGTGAAGCAGTTCACGCTGACCCGCTCCGAGCTGCGAGCCGGGACGGACCGCATCCTGCGGGTGCTCACCTGGGTGCTGGTCCCCACCGCCGGGCTGCTCGTCGTGTCGCAGCTGAACCACAACACCAGCTTCGTGGACGCCGTCAGCGGCTCCGTGGCCGGGATCGCGGCCAGCATCCCCGAGGGCCTCGTGCTGCTGACGAGCATGGCGTTCGCCGTCGGCGTCATCCGCCTCGGCCGGCGCCAGGCGCTGGTCCAGGAGCTGGCTGCGGTCGAGATGCTGGCCCGGGTCGACGTGGTCTGCGTGGACAAGACCGGCACGCTCACCGCCGGTGGCCTGAGCGGAGGCTCGCTGCACCGGGTGGACGACGACCTCACCGACGAGCAGGTCCGCACCGCCATCGGCGCGCTGGTGGCCGCCGAGCCGCGACCGAACGCCAGCCTCGCCGCCCTGGCCGAGCTCGGTCAGCCGGCGACGTGGCCGGTCACCGCCACCGTGGCGTTCTCGTCGGCCCGCAAGTGGAGCGCGGCGTCGTTCGAAGGGGCCGGGACGTGGGTGCTCGGTGCTCCCGACGTGCTGCTCGAGCCCGGCGACCCGGTCCGTGCTCGCGCCGAGGAGCTCGCCGCCGGCGGGTCCCGGGTGCTGCTCGTGTGCCGCACCACCGCCCCCCTCGATGGGGAGGACCTGCCCGGCGAGCGCCGTCCCGCCGCGCTCTGCAGCCTCGAGGAGCAGATCCGCGTCGAGGCTCCCGACACGATCGCCTGGTTCCGCCGGCAGGGGGTGGCGGTGAAGGTCATCTCGGGCGACCACCCGGTGACCGTGGGCAACATCGCCGGTCACGTGGGCGTGGAGGGCGCCGACCTCCCCGTCGATGCTCGCCGGCTCCCCGAGGACCTCGACCGGCTGGCCGACCTCATGGAGGAGCGCTCGGTGTTCGGGCGGGTGCAACCCCATCAGAAGCGGGCCATGGTAGGGGCGCTGCAGGCGCGCGGGCACGTGGTGGCGATGACCGGCGACGGCGTGAACGACGTCCTGGCCCTGAAGGACGCCGACATCGGCGTGGCCATGGGCTCGGGCTCCGGGGCCAGCCGCTCGGTGGCCCAGCTGGTGCTGTTGGACGACTCGTTCGCATCGCTCCCCGCCGTGGTGGCCGAGGGCCGGCGGGTCATCGCCAACATCGAACGGGTGGCCAACCTGTTCGTCACCAAGTCGGTGTACGCGCTCCTGCTCTCGATCGCGATCGGCGTGGCCCAGCTGCCGTTCCCGTTCTACCCCCGGCACCTCACCATCATCTCCAGCCTCACGATCGGCATCCCCGGGTTCTTCCTGGCCCTCGCGCCCAACGAGCGCCGGGCCCACCCCGGCTTCGTCGGACGGGTGGCCCGGTTCGCCGTCCCGGCCGGGGTGGTGGCCGCCGCGGCCACCTTCGGGGGCTACTACCTGGCTCGCACCGAGCCCGGCATCACGCTCACCGGCGAGCGGACCACCGCCGTGATCGTGCTGTTCCTGGTGGCCGGCTGGGTGCTCATGATCCTGGCCCGCCCGCTCAACCCGGCCCGCGTCGCCATGCTGGCGTCGCTCGGCGCCGCCTTCGTGGTCGCCATGTCGGTGCCGCTCCTCCGTGAGTTCTTCGAGCTGCGGATCCCGCCGGTCATCGTCGTCTTCGCGGCGATCGGCATCGGCGCCATCGCCATCGGCGTGCTGGAGGCGGGCTGGCAGATCGTCGAGTGGCGTCGCCGCCACCTGGGCTACGACGACGACCCCGGCCCGACCTGACGTCCCCGCTCCCCGCCGAACCCTCGCCTCACCGGGGCCGGGGCCCCCGTCCACGGCCTCCTCTGCACTCCGAGCTCTGGTTCGGCGCGATGGCGCTCAGACGAGGCTGAGGACGAGGCCGACCTGACCGAGGTGGTAGGTGACCATGATGACCAGGCGGTGGTGGGGGGTCTCGCGGATGAACCGGTTCCAGGCGATCAGCGCGTCGCTGGCGTAGAAGGAGCCGGCGCCGGCCACCGCCACCGCGGAGCCGGTCCCGAACGCGGTGGCGACCATGGCGGAGATCACCCCGATGTACGCCGTGACGGGCGAGGCGAGCGCCGGATCGTCCCCCGAGCGCACCGCGCGCAGGATGCGCACGCCGAGTAGGCCGACGGCGAGCAGCACGACGAGCACCCCGATGCCGAGGCCGACCAGCGAGACCCCGTCGGTGAGCATCCCCCCGACGTACGCCACGTGGCCGAGCAGGAAGGCTCCCAGCCCGAACACGAACAGGTCCTGCGGGAGCATGAGGAAGACATCGCCGACGAGGCAGAGCACGAGTGCCACCAGGAACCACGTGCGGACGGTCTCGTCGGGGACGTCCAGGGCCAGAGCGGTGGCGATGAGCACCACCATCGTGAGCGGCTTGCAGACGTACTCGAGGCCCTTGTTCCCCTGCTCCACGGCGATCCAGTTGCCTCCCGCCACCACGAGGGTGAGCGCCAGCAGCAGGAACGCGGTGCCGGTCACGAGGCGGCCCGGGCGGTGGCGAGCGCCTCGTCGTAGGGCGTGGGCTGCTCGAGCATCGACCGCCAGCGCATCACCTTGGCCGGCATGTTCATGCCGAGGATCCCGACCAGGCGCCCAGCGCGGCCGTACATGGCGACGAAGCGGCGCGCCGCCGGCTCGCCGGCCACCACCTTGACCACGTCCTCGGCCCCGGCCCGCCCGGCCAGCTGGATCTTGCGGTCGTACTGGTCGCTCCAGAACCACGGCACCGGCGCAAAGGGCTCCCCTCGTCGACCGGCCAGCTCGGCCAGCAGGGTCCGTGCGGCGTGGCCGCCCATCTCCACGGCGTTGTCCCAGTGCTCGACCCGCATCACCTCGTCGAAGCGGGGGTTGGGCCAGCGGGCCACGTCGCCGCAGGCCACCACGCCTGGTGCGGCCAGGCAGGTCTCGTCGCACACGATCCCGTTGTCCAGGCTGAGCCCGCTGCCCTCCAGCCAGTCCGTGTTCGGGACGACCCCGATGCCCACGACGACCACGTCGGCCTCGAGCACCGTGCCGTCGGTCAGGCGGACGCGGTCCACGTGGTCGTCCCCCTCCAGCCGCACCACCCCGACGCCGAGGCGCAGGTCGACCCCGTGGTCGCGGTGCAGGTCCGCCATCACCGCGCCCATGGCCGGACCGAGGCCTCGCTCGAGCGGCACGGGCAGCGCCTCGACGAGGCTGACGTCCAGCCCGAGCCCGCGACAGGTGGCGGTCACCTCGGCGCCGATGAAGCCCGCTCCGACGACCACGACCCGGCGGGCGCCGTCCAGCGCCTTGCGCAGGGCCACGCTGTCGTCGAGCGTCCGCAGCGTGTGGACTCCGGCCAGGTGGTCGGTGCCCGGGAGGCGACGGGCGTGGGCGCCGGTGGCGACGACCAGGCCGGTGAAGGGCAGGTGCTCCCCGCCACCGAGGACCACCTCCCGGGCGGCGAGGTCGAGCGCGGTGGCGGTGGCGCCGAGCCGCCAGTCGAGGTCGAGGTCGTCGACGCCCCCCTCGGCGGGCGTGAGCACGATGTCGCCCGGACCCTGGGTGCCCGCCAGCACCTGCTTCGACAGCGGCGGCCGGTCGTAGGGCCGGTGGGGTTCGTCGCCCACCATCGTGATCGATCCGTCGAAGCCACCCTGGCGGAGGGCCTCCGCGGCCCGGAACCCGGCCTGCGAGGCACCCACCACGACGACGACGGGGCCGCCCACGGTGACGCTCAGCCCTCGATGGTGATGGCCTGCTTCGGGCAGCGGCGGGCCGCCTCCTCGACCTTCGGGCGCAGCTCCTCGGGCGGCTCCTCCTGGAGGACGTAGAGGAAGTCGTCGTCGCGCACCTCGAACACCTCGGGGGCAGCGGCCATGCACAGGGCGTTGCTCTCGCACAGGTCGAAGTCGACGACGACGCGCATCTTGCTCTCCTCTGGTCGGGCGATCAGGAGCCGGTCCGGAACCTAGCCTGCTCAGCCGATGCCCCTGACCTCCGACGCGCTGCGCCTCGACGAGGCCCGACACATCGCGCTCCACGCCCAGGGCTTCGCCGACCCCCGCCCCTCCGGACGGGTGGACCGACGCCACCTCCGCCGGGTGCTCGACCGCGTGGGCGTGGTGCAGATCGACTCGGTCAACGTGCTGACGCGCTCGCACGAGCTCTCGTTCCTGGCTCGCCTCGGCGCCTATCCCCGGGCCGCGCTGGCGGACTGGCTCTGGGGCAGCGGGGAGGTGTTCGAGTACTGGGCGCACGAGGCGTCGCTGCTCCCGGTCGAGCTGCACCCGCTGCTGCGGTGGCGGATGGCGGAGGACCACGCCTGGGGTGGGCCGTCGGCCACCGCCGCCCAGCGGCCTGAGCTCGTGGAGGCGCTGCTCGCCGCCGTCCGGGAGCGGGGCCCCGTCACCCTGGCCGAGCTCGAGCACCTGGGCGACGACATCAAGCGCCCACCGCCCAGGCCCGGCGCGATGTGGAACTGGACGCCGGCCAAGAAGGCCGTCGAGCACCTGTTCTGGCAGGGAGCCGTCAGTGCCCTCCGCAACCCGCAGTCCTTCGGCCGCCGCTACGTGCTGCCCGAACAGGTGGTTCCGCCGGAGGTGCTGGCCACCCCGACCCCCACCGACGACGAGGCCCGCAAGGCGCTCCTGCTCCGGGCTGCCCGCAGCCACGGCGTCGGCACCGCCCGATGCCTGGCCGACTACCACCGGATCAACCTCCCGCTGGGCCGACGCCTGCTCGAGGAGCTGGCGGACGACGGGGCGCTGCGGCGGGTCCGGGTTGAGGGGTGGTCCCAGCCGGCCTACCTGCACCCCGATGCCCGCCTCCCCCGTCGCGTCCCCGCCTCGGCGCTGCTGTCACCCTTCGACTCGCTGGTGTGGGAGCGAGCTCGGGTGGAGACGCTGTTCGGCTTCCGCTACCGCATCGAGATCTACGTGCCGGCCGCCAAGCGCGTCCACGGCTACTACGTGCTGCCCTTCCTCCACGACGGCCGGCTCGTGGCCCGGGTCGACCTGAAGGCCGACCGCGGGGCCGGGGTGCTCCGGGTCCGAGGTGCGTTCGCCGAGCCGGCGTTCGACCGGGACCACGACCTCCCGCCCCTGGTCGACCGGCTGCAGGAGATGAGGGGCTTCCTCGACCTCGAGGACCTCGCCGTCGAGGCCCGCGGCGACCTCGCCCCCGACCTCCGGCGCGCCACCACCTGACGGCAGCCGGACCCGACCGCGCGCAGCCCCGGCGCTGACGGGCGAACGAGGGCTACGGCTGGTGCGGCAGGGGCTCGGGCTGGGCGGTGAGGACCTCCACGCCGTCCGCCGTCACGGCCAGGGTGTGCTCGTACTGGGCGGTTCGGCGCCGGTCGGCGGTGACGGCCGTCCAGCCGTCGTCCCAGAGCTCGTGCTCCCAGGAGCCCATCGTGATCATGGGCTCGATGGTGAAGGTCATGCCCTCTTCGATCGGCTTGGTGAGGCTCGGCTCGAAGTAGTGGGGCACGTGCAGGTCCGTGTGGAACTGGGTGCCGATGCCGTGGCCCACGAAGCTGCGCACCACCCCGAAGCCGTTGCCCTCAGCGTGCTCCTGGATCGCCTTGCCGATCACGTTGAACGGGCGACCGGGACGGACCTCGGCGATGGCCCGGTCCAGGCACTCCTTGGTGACCTGCACCAGCCGGCGGCTGTTGGGGTCGACGTCGCCGACGAGGAAGGTGGCGTTGGTGTCGCCGTGGACGCCGTCGAGGTAGATGGTGACGTCGAGGTTCACGATGTCGCCGTCGACGAGGCGCCGGTCGTCGGGGATGCCGTGGCAGATGACCTCGTTGACCGACGTGCAGATCGACTTCGGGAAGCCGCTGTAGTTGAGCGGACTCGGGTAGCCGCCCCGCTCGATGCAGGCCTCGTGGCAGATGGCGTCGAGCTCGTCGGTGGTGATGCCCGGGCGCACGGCGGCGCCCGTGAGGGCCAGCACCTCGGCCGCGGCCTGGCCGGCCCGGCGCATCCGCTGGATGACCTCCGCCGTCTGCACGCCGCTCTCGGGGATCCGCACCGGGCGGCCGGTCTCGGCGTAGGGCGGACGGGGGATGTGGGCCGGGACGTCGCGCATCGGGCTGAGGCGGCCGGGACGGATGCGGTCGGTGGCGGCCTTGTGGCAGCGCTTGAACTTCTTGCCGCTGCCGCACCAGCAGGGGTCGTTGGCCTTCGGGACCGCGCGGCCGCTCGTCGTCACCGTCATCAGACCAAGGCTACCGGCGCACCTGCGGCACCGGCCCCGACCCCCTCACCGCAACCGATGCCCAGGTGCTGCGGGGAGCCGTGCTCCCCGGCCCCGGCTCCCAGGGTGGGCTCAGCCCGGGGCGCACCGGGCGACGGGCGCGCCGTCGAGCCGGGCTGGATCTGGGATGGCACCCGTGCCAGGACCGGTCGGCACCGGGACGAGGCCGTCGGCGCCGGGGAGCTGCGGGTCGGCGAGGTCGGGGGCGAAGCGGCCCCGGGGGTCGAGGTCCGGGGGCAGGGCCATGCCCGGGAGCGCAGCCACAGCGAGGTTGGCCGCCCGACCGACGCCCGTCTCGAGCATGCCACCGGTCCAGACCGGCAGGCCCAGCTCGAGGCACCGGTCGTGGATGGCCCGGGCGGCGACCCACCCCCCGACCCGACCCGGCTTCAGGCACAGGACCCCGCACGCCCCGAGCGCCACCGCCGCCTCCAGGGCGCCGATCGAGGTGATGGGCTCGTCGAGGCAGACGGGGGTCGCCAGCTGCCGGGCCAGCCGGGCGGTGCCGGTGAGGTCGTCCGGGGCCAGCGGCTGCTCGAGGCAGGTCAGCCCCAGCTCGTCGAGGGCGGCCAGCTCCTTCCTGTCGGTGGGCTCGTCGAGCCGGAAGGACCCGTTGGCATCCGCCTGGAGCGCCGCCGCCTCCCCCAGGTGGGCTCGCAGGGCCCGGAGGGGCTCGAGGGCCCGGCCGGGAGCGATCTTCACCCGGAGGCGGGCGGCACCGGCGGCGAGCGCAGCGTCGGCCTCGGCTAGGAGCTCGTCGACGGTGGGGTGCAGGCCGAGGGCGGCGCCCGCCGGGACCGCCGTGGCGGTGGCGCCGAGCCAGTCGGCGAGGGCACGGCCGGCCGCCCGCAGCTGGGCATCGAGGACCGCCAGCTCCAGCGCCGCCTTGGCCATCGGGTGGCCGCGGACCTCGTCGAGCACCGGACCGAGGGCGAGGGCGTCGCCGATCGGGCCCGCCCAGGCGAGCGGGACGAGGTGGTCCCGCAGGACGAGCGAGGCACCGTCGACGAACTCGGGGGCGTAGGTGGGGCTCGCCTCCGCCACGCACTCGGCCCACCCCTCGGCCTCCCGGGCCACCACGTGGACGAGCAGGACGGGCCGCTCGGACCGCGGCCCGGCCGCGGAGGCGAGCGGGGTGACCAGCGGCAGACGGACGACCACCAGCTCGACCGCGTCCACGGTGACCGGCGGCAGCGGCTCGAGCGGGGTCACGCCCCCCATCGTGGCACCGCTGTGGCACCGCCTGGTGCGCCCAGGCCGCCGACATCGAGCCTGCGCTCGAGCGTCCAGCCGGAGCGGCCACGCTTCGCGCTCGGCGGGCGAGGATCCGCCCGCCGTGGCGCCGCTGTGGGAACGTGAGCGGGTGAGCGACGACTACTCCGAGGCCACGGTCACCCTCGACGACGTGCGGGCCGCGGCCGCGCGCATCTCGGGTGCGGTCGAGCGGACCCCGAGCGCGCGCTCGCGCACCCTCTCCCTCGTGCTCGGGAGGGAGGTGGTGGTGAAGTTCGAGAACCTGCAGTTCGTCGCCGCCTTCAAGGAGCGGGGGGCGCTCAACAAGCTGCTGCTCCTGACCGACGGCGAGCGGGCCCGCGGCGTCGTGGCCATGTCGGCCGGGAACCACGCGCAGGCGGTCGCCCACCACGCCACCCGGCTCGGGATCGACGCCACGATCGTGATGCCGGCTGCCACCCCGTTCGTGAAGCGGCACCGCACCGAGGTGCTGGGCGCCCGGGTGGTGCTCACCGGCGAGGACCTCACCGAGGCCAAGGCGGAGGCGGACCGCATCGCCGAGGAGGAGGGCCGGGTCTTCGTCCACCCCTACGACGACCCCGCCATCGTCGCCGGCCAGGGCACGGTCGCCCTCGAGCTCCTCGACGACCACCCTGAGATCGACGCCCTGCTGGTGCCCGTCGGGGGCGGCGGCCTCCTGGCCGGGATGGCGGTCGCCGCACGGGCGCTGCGACCCGACCTGCGCATCGTGGGGGTGCAGAGCGAGCGGTGGCCGAGCATGGCGGCGGCGCTCGCCGACCAGGATCCCGTGCTCGACGGGCCCACCATCGCCGAGGGCATCGCGGTGCCGGCCGCCGGCCTGCTCACCCGCCGCCTCATCGCCGAGCACGTCGACGAGATCGTCACGGTCGGCGACGAGTCCGTCGAGGAGGCCATGAACCTCCTCCTCGAGATCGAGAAGGTGGTCATCGAGGGGGCCGGAGCGGCCGGCGTCGCCGCGCTGCTCGAGCACCCCGACCTGCTGCGGGGCCGCACCGTGGGCGTGGTCCTCTCGGGCGGCAACGTGGACCCCCGGCTGCTGGCTTCGGTGATCATGCGGGGGCTGGTGCGGTCCGGTCGCCTCGTCCGCCTGGAGATCCAGATCCCGGACCAGCCGGGGGTGCTCGGCCACGTGGCGTCGGTGGTCGGCAAGGCCGGGGCCAACATCGTCGAGATCGTCCACGACCGCATGTTCCTCGACGTGCCCGCCCGCTCGGCCGAGATCGAGGTCGTCATGGAGACCTTCGACCACGCCCACGTCGACCTCGTGGTCGCCGCCCTCGCCGACGCCGGCTACGCCGCGAGGGTCGGCGAGGTCACCTTCGGCCGCCGCTGACACGACGTCTGTGTGTACTTCTGCGCCTCAGCGGCTCGAAAGCCCACACAGACGTCGTGGGGGGGTTCAGAGGAGCTGGTCGCGGAGGGCCGAGACGGTGGCGGGGCTGACGCCGAGGGCGGCGACGAGGCCCTCCATGGAGCCGTAGCGGGCGTCGACCTCGACCAGGAAGCCCAGCATGGCCTCGACGGGGGCCTCCAGGTACTCCTTGGGCTGGCTGCTCATGGCGTCGACCGCGTCGGGGAGCTCCACGGCGAGCCACCGACTGAGCTCCTCCATGGCCGCCGCCGAGAGGTGGTAGTCGTGCGCGATCACGTCGTGGTCCACGCCCAAGAGGCCGAGCAGGACGGCGGCCAGCACCCCGGTGCGGTCCTTGCCGGCCGAGCAGTGGAACAGGGCTGGCTGCCCGTCGGCGATCAGCTCGAGAGCGCGGGCGAGGGAGCCGCCGCCCTGGTCGAGCATGTCGAGGTAGCGGTCCCGGAGGAACGCCGCCGCCCCCGTCCCGGGGACGAGGTCGTCGTCGCTCCAGATGCGCTGCAGGACGGGCAGGTGGTGCCAGTCGACGGGGTGGAGGTGGGTGGGGAACCGGCCCCGCTCCAGCTCGCCCTCGGTGCGGAGGTCGAGCACCGTGCGCAGCCCGAGGGCGGCCACCGCCTCGAGGTCCTCGCCGTCGAGGCGGTGGACGCCGTCGGCCCGGTAGACGACGCCCCGCCGGACCAGCCGTCCGTCCGCGGTGGGCAGGCCGCCGAGGTCACGGACGTTGAAGACCCGCTGGAAGCGGATCACCCGGTCGAGCTCGTCGATCGTGGGGTCCGGGGTCGTGGTCACCCGTCGAACCTACCGGCGCCATGCCAACCTGCGGCCAGCAGGGGGTGGCCAGCGGGTGAGCCTTCGGTCACCAGCGGGTGACCGCGACCCGGGCGGGCGGTCGGGCGCCGCCGCACGCCGAGGGCCGACGTCGTCTGGCATCGGGCGGCACCGCCCGGGCAGGCTGCGGCGATGTCCATCAGGGGGAAGGCGGTCATCGTCGGCGCCTACGAGCACCCACGGCGCGAGATCCCGGACCGCACGATCGCACAGATCCACCGGGAGGTGGCCGTCGGGGCGCTGACCGACGCCGGGCTCAGCCTGGCCGACGTGGACGCCTACTTCTGCGATGCCACCGCCGGCTTCGGGCCGATCACCATGGCCGAGCACCTCGGGCTGGCCCCCCGCTACGTCGACTCCACCGAGACCGGCGGGAGCTCCTACCTGGCCCACGTCGGCCACGCCGCCGCCGCCATCGCGGCCGGCAAGTGCCGGGTGGCGCTGATCACCCTGGCCGGTCGGCCCCGCACCGGTGGCCCGCCGCCCGGCGGCACGGCCCGCCTGGCGGGCACGCCGGAGTCGGGCTTCGAGCAGGTCGGGATCTTCAGCCCCGTCGGGAACTACGCGCTCGCCGCCTCGCGCCACATGCACGAGTTCGGCACCACCAGCGAGCAGCTGGCCTGGATCAAGGTGGCCGCCTCCGAGCACGCCCAGCACAACCCCCACGCGCTGCTGCGAGACGTGGTGACGGTGGACGACGTGGTCGGCTCGCCGATGATCGCTGATCCGCTCCACCGGCTCGACTGCTGCGTCGTGACCGACGGCGGCGGCGCACTCGTCGTCGTCCACCCCGACGTGGCCCGCGATCTCGGACGGGCGGGGGCGACCGTCCTCGGTCACGGCGAGGCCGTGAAGCACACCGATGCCGGCCGGATCGACCTCACGTACTCGGCGGCCCGCTGGTCGGGACCAGCCGCCTTCGCCGAGGCGGGGGTGACCCCGGAGGACATCCAGTACGCCTCGATCTACGACAGCTTCACGATCACCGTGCTCATCGCGTTGGAGGACCTCGGCTTCTGCGAGAAGGGCCAGGGGGGCGCCTTCGTGGCCGACGGCGCGCTGCGCAGCCCGGGCGGGCGGCTCCCGTTCAACACCGACGGTGGTGGCCTGTGCAGCAACCACCCGGCCAACCGGGGCGGCATGACGAAGGTGATCGAGGCGGTCCGCCAGCTCCGGGGCGAGGCGCACCCGGCGGTGCAGGTGCCCGGCTGCGAGCTGGCCCTCGCTCACGGCACCGGCGGCGCCCTGTCGACCCGGCACGGCAGCGCCACCCTGGTCCTCGGAGCCTGGGCGCGATGAGCGAGCTCCCCTCCCCCACCCCGCCCTACAGCCCCGAGGCGGCCCCGTTCTGGGAGGGCCTGGCCGAGGGCACGGTCGTGCTGCCGGTGTGCGACGCCTGCCGCCACCACATCTGGTACCCGCGGTCGTGGTGCCCGGTGTGCCAGCACGAGTCGGTCACCTGGACTGCGCTCTCCGGCCGAGGCACCGTCTACGCCCGGACCCTGCTCCACAAGGCGATGGGCCCCTGGCAGGCGGCGGCGCCCTACGTGATCGCGTACGTCGAGCTCGACGAAGGGCCACGGGTGCTCACCAACGTGGTCACCGACGACCCGGCCTCGGTGCAGATCGGGGATCCGGTCGAGGCGGTCTTCGTCCCCGTCGACCGTCGGGACGGCGACCCCGACCCCGAGATCACGACTCTGCTCCGCTTCCGTCCCACGTCTGTGTGGGATCTCGAGCCGTAGCGGCGCAGAACCGCACACAGACGTCGTCAGGTGGGGCCGGTGAACCGGGGTGGGCGCTTCTCGCGGTGGCTGGCCAGGCCCTCGGCGGCGTCGGGCAGGCCGAAGCCCAGGAACTCGTAGGCGAGGGAGGCGTCGAACGCCGCGCCCTGGGCCCGGTACCAGTGGTTGAGCGTGTGCTTGGTCCACCGGATGGCCGACTGGGCGCCCTGGGCGAGCTGGACGGCCACGGCCATGGCCCGGTCGTGCACCTCGTCGTCGTCGACGCACAGCGACACGAGCCCGATCCGCTCGGCCTCCTCACCGGTGAGGGTCTCGCAGGTCAGGAGGTGGTACTTGGCCTTGGCCATCCCGCACAGCAGCGGCCAGCAGAGGGCGGCGTGGTCCCCGGCCGCGACCCCGAGGCGGGTGTGGCCGTCGATGATGCGGGCGGTGCGGCCCACCACCGACACGTCGGCGAGGAGCGCGGCGACGAGCCCGGCCCCCACGGCTGGCCCGTGGACGGCCGACACGATCGGCTTCGAGCACTCGATCAGGTTCACGACGAGGTCGCGCGCCTCTCGCATCACCCGCAGCCGAGTGGCGTGGTCGTCACCCACCATCGCGTCGATCAGCTCGAAGCTCCCGCCGGAGGAGAAGCCCTTCCCCGCCCCGCGCAGCAGCGCGACCCGGGTGTCGCGGTCGCGATCCACGGCCCGCCACACGTCGGCCAGCTGGGCGTGTGCGTCGGGACCGACGGCGTTCAGGCCGGGGGCGTCGAGCGTGATGCGCAGCACGCCCTCCGCCGGCCGGTCGAAGGTGAGCGCCGGGAACGGCTCGTAGGGCGAGAGGTCAGCGTCGGCAGCCATCCCGCTTGTCTACCCGGCCCCACGCGAGGTGCTGTCGCCGCGGTGCGGCCGGCGGGGCCGTGTCGGTGGACCGCGGCTCGGGGCCCGCTAGCGCGCCGGCGGGCGCTCGGTGCGGCGGCGCAGGTGGAGCAGCGCGGCACCGGCCGCCGCCGCCACGCCGGCGCCGGCCAGCGGGATCGCCGCACCGGTGGCGGGGAGCTGGCCGCCCGCGACGGACGGAGACGCCGGAGCCGGAGCGGGAAGCGGGGCCGGAGCGGGAAGCGGGGCCGGGGCCGGCCCGGCCGAGGCAGCCAGGGTGCCGCCCCGGAAGGGTCCGGTGACCTCGTAGAGGATCCCCGGGCCAGGCCCGGTCGGCAGGCCCTCGATGCCCATCCCCCGCTGGGAGTTGAGGTACAGCCGGTTCCCGTCGGGAGACAGGGCGAGGCCGGTCACCTCGGAGACGAACGGGATCGGCGTGGGCTGATCGAAGCCGTGCTGGGGCCCCGTCAGGCGCACCAGGGGGAAGACGACCCGGTCCGGGGTGATGACGCACACCTCCAGGTTCCCCCCGTCCTCGGAGACGTACAGGTCGTGGACGGAGGACACGGCGAGGTTGTCCACGCCGCTCAGCACGGGCTCGGGGTGCTCGGCCGCGTCGAAGAGCACGGTCATCCGCTGGGCCTCGACGTCGAGGTCCCAGATCCGGTCATCGCCCTTGGTGGCCAGGTAGACGTGGCCGTCGTCGTAGACGATGCCCTCGCCGCCGTTGAACGGCGTGGCCCCCGGCACGCTGGTGCGCAGCGGGGCGTTCGGCGCCGCCGGATCCATGTGGTCGGCCACGCGGATCCAGGTGACCGCACCCTCGCCGTCCATCGCCAGCGCCTCGAGCACCCCGCCCTCGAGCGCGGCACCGCTGCCCCAGGTGCCGGCGGGAGGGGTGTAGCGGTAGAGCAGGCCGTCGTCCTGGTCCTCAGACAGGTAGAGCTGCCGGCGGACCGGATCGGCGGCCGCCATCTCGTGCTTGAAGCGCCCGAGTGCCGGGCGGTCCACCGCTCCCGAGGGGTCGAACGGGTCGCACTCGAACACCCGGCCGCCGGCGTAGCTGAGCGCGTCCGCATCGCTCTCCCACTCCTCGCAGGACAGCCAGGTCCCCCACGGGGTGAGACCCCCGGCGCAGTTGCTCTGGGAGCCCGTGAGGATCGAGTAGGCGTCGACCACCGCGCCATCCGGGGCGAACCGGATCACCCCGACGGCGCCCGTGGTCGGCATCTGCGGCACGGCGGCCCCCAGGGCGGCGACCAGCTCGGTCCCGCCCGGGATGTCGACGGGGGGCGGGTTCTCGGAGTTGGACACGTAGAGCCAGCCGCCGTCGTCGGTGGGGACGCACGCACCCCCATCGGGGAAGGGGTGCCAGAGGTGGTCCGTGCCCGGGACGGGCGCCAACGAGGTGGCCACGATCCGGGTCGTGAAGCCCTCGGGCACCATCACGCCGTTCTCGTCCGGGTCGAGGAGCGGCCCGTACGGTGACTCGCCGGGCTGGGCGGGAGCGCTGAGCGCAGCCCTCCAGAACCCCGGGGCGACGGTCGCCATGGCGCCCAGGGCGCCGGCTCGGACGAGGAGCTGTCGACGGTTCACGTTCACGCCTCCTGCTGGGTCGAGGTGGCCTCGGGTGCCGCGGGCCCGCCGGGCGATGGGCCCGCGGCGGCCAGGGCTCGCATGCGAGCCGCTCGGGCCGACACCAGCGCCCCCGTCACCGCGAGGGCGGCCACGCCCACGGGGATGGGGCCGCCGGTGGCGGGGAGCCGCTCGGCACCGGCCGCCGCGACCGCCGGTGGGCCCGAGCCGGGGCCGGTTGCGGGACCGGCCCCGCTGGGCGCCGCCGGGTCGGACGGGTCGGACGGAGCCCGATCGGTCCGGGGGCCGAGCGCCGTCGTCTCCTCGAGGCGGTTGGTCCCGACCGGCGAGCGCCACGAGGGGCCGGGCACGACCGTGGCCTCGGGGTCGGTCCGGTCAGAGATGTGGAGCCAGTCGAGCTGGGCCGCGTCTCTGGTGACCTCGAAGACGGCGAAGCCGTGCCGGTCGGGGTCGAGGTACTTGAACCAGGGTCCGAGCGTGTAGGCGACGAGCGGGAGCCCGGCCGAGAACGCCTCCCCGCCCGGGATGCCGAGCCCCTCCACCGTCTGGCGGAACGAGTCCGACGTGACCGCCGGGGTGACGAACTCCACGGCCACCGACTCGCCGAGCCCGCCTGCGTAGGCACCCGGGTCAGCGGGGATCTCGGCCGCCCAGGACGAGTGGATGTCGCCGGTCAGCATGACGACGCCCCCGGCGGCGGCGAACGCCTGCCCGAGCGCCGACTGCTCGTGCTGGTAGCCGTCCCACTGGTCGCCGTTCAGGACCACGGGAGGCTCGAGCCCCAGGCCGTCGAACACCGGGGCGAGGGCGGCGTCGAGCTCCGGCGAGGGGCTGTCGGGCGGGTCAGCGAGCACCAGCGGGGCGAACATCACCGAGTTGGCCACGACCTTCCAGGTGGCCCTCGATGCGGCGAGGCCGTCCTCGAACCAGCCCCGCTGCGTGGCGCCGAGCATGGTGCGGTCGGCATCGCCCACCTCGGGGCTGGTCACGAACAGGTCGCCGCTCGCACCCTCGACCTGCCGGGAGCGGTGGTTGCGCTCGTCGAGCACGAAGAGGTCGGCCAGCGGACCGAACGAGAGCTGGCGGTGGATCTGCAGGGTGTCGCCGACGGGGCGCACGGGCATCCACTCCAGGTAGGCCTGCATCGCGGCCGCCTTGCGGGCGGCGTAGCTGCCCTCGTCGTCCTGGTGGTTCTCGGCCCCGTCGGCCCAGGCGTTGTTGGTGAGCTCGTGGTCGTCGATCGTGGTCACGAACGCGTAGCGACGGTGCAGCGCCGCCAGGTCGGGGTCGGTCTTGTAGAGCGCGTGGCGCTGCCGGTAGTCGGCCAGCGTGACGATCTCGTGCTCGGGGTCGTGGAACCGGTCGAGGCCCTCGGTGGCGTAGCCGCCCCTGGCGTACTCGTAGATGTAGTCCCCGAGGTGCAGGACGAGGTCGAGGTCGTCCCGGGCTGCGAGGTGGCGGTAGGCGCTGAAGTACCCCGCCTCGTAGTTGCTGCACGACACGACGCCGAACCGGAGCCGGTCGACCGCCTCGCCAGCCGCCGGCGCGGTGCGGGTGCGACCGACCGGCGACGTGGCGCCCAGGGCCGTGAACCGGTACCAGTGCTCGGTCGCTGAGCGCAGGCCCGCGGCGTCGACCTTCACCGTGTGGTCGCGCTCGGCGGTGGCGGTCACGGTGCCCGAGCCGACGATCTGGGTGAAGTCGCGGTCCTCGGCGATCTCCCAGGTCACCTCGGTGGGGACGCCCACGCCCGATCCCGGGGTGGCGTCGTCGGACGGGGTGACCCGCGTCCAGAGGATGACCCGGTCGGGCCACGGGTCGCCCGAGGCCACCCCGTGCCCGAACGGGCCCGGGGCCGGCTGAGCGAGCGCGGGATCCCGGCGGAAGCCGGGTTGGGCGGCGGCGAGGGCGGCGGTGCCCAGGCCGAGGGCGAGGAAGCGTCGACGATCCATGCGAGGGGATTCCTACGGGGCTCGGGTGACGCCGGGGGGGCCGGCAGGTGGACGGGGATCGTCACCGCGATGTCGGTCGAAGGAGCCGGGTCAGGGTGTGCATCGGGGACCCTCACGACTTCGGCGCCGACGGCCGATCCCCTTCCCGCGGATCTCCTGCAGGGGGATCGTGGACCCGATGCTCGTCAACGAGGCGACGTCACAGGTGGGGCGTGACGATGGCGCGGACGCCCTCGGCGAAGCGGTCGACGTCCTGCTCGGTGGTGGACCACGCCGTCATCCAGCGCAGCATCGAGCGCTCCGCGTCCCAGGGCCACACGAACGACCAGGCCAACAGCTCGGAGGCGGCGGACTCGGGGACCACGGGGAACAGCGAGTTCACGGGGGGCGGCTCCCCGAGCCCGACGCCGGGGATGTCGACGGTCGCGGCGTGGAGCCGACCGGCCATGGCGTTGGCGTGCGCGGCGTTGCGCAGCCAGCGGTCGTCCTCGAGGAGCGCCTGCACCTGCGCGGCGATGTAGCGGGCCTTGGACGGGAGCTGCCCGGCCTGCTTGCGGACGTAGGCCGCCCGCTCGGCCAGCTCGGGCCGGAGGAACACGACGGTCTCGCCGTACATGGCGCCGTCCTTGGTGAGCCCCAGGGTCATGAGGTCGACGCCCGGGTCGCGGACCCCCTCGACCAGTGTGGTGCCGAGCGCAACGAGCGCGTTGGCGATGCGGGCGCCGTCGAGGTGGACGAGGAGCCCGTGGGCGTGGGCCTTCTCGCAGAGGGCGGCCACCTCGTCGACCGTGTAGAGGGTGCCCATCTCGGTGGACTGGGTGATCGACACCACCGCGGGCTGCGGGTGGTGCTCCACGCCGAGCCAGTGGAGGTACGGGTCCAGGTGCTCGGGCCGGAGCTTGCCGTCGGGGGCGGCGATCGGGGTGACGGTGGCGCCGGTGAAGCGGGCCGGGGCCCCGCACTCGTCCACCACGATGTGGGCGGTGTCGGGCGTGAGGACGGCTTGCCAGGGCTGGAGCACGGTGGCCAGGCCCACCACGTTGGCGCCCGTGCCGCCCCAGCAGAACAGCGAGGCCACCGGGGCGTCGAAGCGCTCGCGCAGCGTTGCCTCGGCTCGCTGCGACCACGGGTCGTCCCCGTACGCAGCGGCCGGTCCTCGGTTGGCCTCCTCCAGCGCGGCCATCACCGCCGGGTCGACCCCGGCGAAGTTGTCGGACGCGAACGATCCCTCGGGAGGCGGCGGCAGCGTGGTCACGGCCGGGCACGCTACCGAGGCGACGCCCGCTCGCCCCGCCGGGGGCTTCGGCGCAGGACCTCATCTGCCCCCGGGAAGGCCGATCGGCCCTTTACCCCACCTGATGACAGGCGCACGATGGGCCCATCAGCCGAGGAGGCGCCTCCGTGCGGAGCATCCTGAGCACGCCCGTGACCCAGGTGACCTGGCCCGGCCTGGTCACCGTCGACGAGCGAAGGTCGCTGCGCGCCGCCGCCCGTCACCTCGCCGCCCGCCAGGTGGGTGCCGCGGTGGCGGTCCGAGGGTCCCGGCCGGTCGGGCTCATCTCGGAGCGGGACATCAGCGAGCGGCTGGGCGCCGGCGTCGACGCCGACCTCGACACCGTGGGTGACGCCATGTCCTCGCCGCTGATCGTGGCCCAGTGGGGCTCCACCGTCGGCGAGGTCCTCCAGCAGATGGCGACCGAGGGGGTGCGGCACCTGCCCGTGCAGGGCCGTGACGGCCATCTCGCCGGGATGACGTCGCTGGCCGCGCTCCTGGCGCTCGTGGTCGCGGACGACACGGTCGTCGACCTCCGGCGCACCGCCCCGGCCGCCGAGGGAGCCAGCGGCCTCTTCGGCTGAGGGCCGGGCCATGCCGGCGGGAATGGGTGGAGGTGATGGGATTCGAACCCACGGCCTCTTCGATGCGACCGAAGCGCTCTAGCCAGCTGAGCTACACCCCCGTGGGGACGGTCAGGGTAGCGCAGGCGCCCGAGCGCACCGCCAACGAGGGTATGGCGGGGCGGGGGACGGGTAGGGACCTCGCACCACCCGAATCGGAGGTCCCCCCAATGCTTGCGTTCGTCCTCGCTGCCGTCCTCGCCATCATCGGCGTCGTCCAGCTCCTGCAGGGCCAGGTCATCCTCGGCATCCTGCTGCTCATCGCAGCCGTGGTCGTCGGCCCCGGGGGCTACAGCATCTTCCGGGATCGCCGCACCACCTACTAGGCAGGTGTCGATCCGACGGCGAGAGCGCCGTCGCCACGACCGTGCACGCGACGAGCGCCCCGGCTCCGGCCGGGGCGCTCGTGTCGTTCTCGGGGTGCGGGCGGTCAGCTGCCGGAGCGGCGGAGCATCACCTGGTCGCTGGGCCGGACGATGGGTCGGGGCGGCTGGATGTAGCGGACCTTCTCCTCGCGCTCCACGCTCTGCTGCTGGAGGCTGATCACGAGCAGCACGTAGGCGCCGAAGACGACGTCGACGAGCAGGTGGAGCATCCAGACAGCGCCCCCGAGTGCCAGCGCCAGCACGAAGGTGACGCCCACGGCCCCCAGGAGGGTGAGGAACACGTCGCGACGGCGACGGCGGGCCTCGGCCCGGCGCATGGCGGCGGCGGAGGGGGCGGCAGGGCGCCGGGCCGTCACGCGGTGCTGGTCGTGGCGGGCGACGTCGAGCCGGGTCACGTTGGCGGCCCGGCCCCCGGGCGTGGTGCGCTCCAGCACCGACAGCTGGCTGCGGAAGGTGGCGATCGAGTCGCCAGGGCGGGTCTCCCGCCGGTTCTGCAGGTAGGGGGGCACGAGCACTGCGGCCCAGATGGCCGCCAAGATCACGAGTACGAGCACGGTGGTCACGCTCCGTTGCCGTCCTTCACGTGTTGAGGACCGTACCTGGCGCCTCGTGCGCATCCGCGGATGCTCGGCCGGCCGGGTGGCCCGGTGGGGTGGGTCACCGACCATGACGGTCGGCTGAAGATCATTACGGTTCTACTACGAACGTATCGATACGACCAGGGGCCTGCAAACTCCTGCAAGCACCGTCGGCGCGACGCGACGCCCCGCCAAAGCCCGGGCCGGGTCAGAGCCCGAGGTCGAGGTCGTCCTCGAGCGGGCCCCGGCGGTAGGTGCCGGAGCGCCCGCCCGTCTTCTCCCAGAGGGCCACGTCGCCGATCACCATCGAGCGGTCGACCGACTTGCACATGTCGTAGATGGTGAGCGCCGCCACCGTGCAGGCGGTGAGCGCCTCCATCTCCACGCCGGTGCGGTCGACGGTGTCGACCGCGGCCTCGACCTCGATCCAGGTGTCCTCGATGCGGAAGTTCACGAGGACCGACCCCACGAGGAGCGGGTGGCACAGCGGGATCAGGTCCGATGCCCGCTTGGCGGCCTGGATGCCGGCCACCCGGGCGACCGAGAGGACGTCGCCCTTGCTCACCGCACCACGAGCCACGAGGGAGGTGGTGTCGGGCTGCATGTGCACCCGAGCCCGGGCCACGGCCCGACGGTGGCTCGGCTCCTTCGGCGTGACGTCCACCATGCGGGCACGGCCGAGCGGGTCGAGGTGGGTGAGGCCGCGGTCGGACATGGCCCGAGCCTACTCCTGGGGCTCGGCCCGGGATCGTCCGTCAGCCACCGATCTGGCTCATGGACCGCCCGGGCCGCACGAAGTGGACCTGGTTGATGGCGTGGCCCGCCCACTTCGCCGCCACGCACGCCTCGATGGCGGCGGACAGGTCGTCGTCGGAGCCGCCGCTCCGGAGCAGCCCCCGCAGGTCGTGGTCCTCCAAGGAGAACAGGCAGCTGCGGAGCTGGCCGTCGGCGGTGAGGCGGAGCCGATCGCACTGGTCGCAGAACGGGCGCGTCACGCTGGGGATCACGCCCACCTCGCCCCGTCCGTCGAGGTAGCGGAACCGCTCGGCGGGCTCGTGGCCCCGCCTGACCGGCTCGAGGGGGAAGGCCGTGGTGATCCGCTCGAGGATCTCGGCCTGGGTGACGACCTGCTCGTTGCGCCAGGCGCCGCCGCCGTCGAGGGGCATCCACTCGATGAACCGCACCGTGACGCCCCGGTCACGACCGAAGGCGGCGAGGTCCACCACCTCGTCGTCGTTCACGCCCCGCATCACCACCACGTTGACCTTGACCGGGGTGAGCCCGGCCGCGAGCGCGGCGTCGATCCCGGCGAGGACGGCGCCGAGCTCGTCACGACGGGTCAAGGCCTCGAAGCGCTCGGGTCGAAGGGAGTCCAGCGAGACGTTGACCCGGCGCAGCCCGGCCTCGGCGAGGGCGGGCGCCACTGCGGCGAGGGTGGCGCCGTTGGTGGTGAGCGCGAGGTCGACGGGCAGCGGGGCCAGCTTGGCGACCAGGACCGGGAGGTGGGCGCGCACCGTGGGTTCGCCGCCGGTGAGGCGGATGGAGCGGATCCCGTGGCGCTCCACCAGCAGCCGGCCGAGCCGCTCGAGCTCCTCGAAGGTGAGCACCTCGCTGCGGGGCAGCCAGGTGAGGCCCTCCTCGGGCATGCAGTAGGTGCACCGGAAGCTGCACCGGTCCGTCACCGAGATGCGCAGGTCCCGGTGGACCCGCCCGTAGGAGTCGACCAGCGGGCGCGGCACTCGCACAGGTGCGTCGCTCGCGCTGGTTCCCGGCATGGCGCCAGCGTAGGGGGACGCGACGAGCTCAGGGCTCGCGCTGGAGGAGCACCTGCACGGGAGCGCCGGCCGGCAGGCCCTCGCCGTCGGGGAGGAGGGCGAGCCCGTGGGCGCGCGCCATGCCGGTGAGCTGGTGGGATCCCTGCCCGCCCGCCGAGCGCACGACGAGCGCGCCGTCGGCGGTGCGCTCCCCCACCACCCGGACGAGGTGGAGCTTGCCGTCGGGCTGTCGGTGGAGCGGCTCGGCGAGGTTGGCGGCCACGGGGTGGCGGCGCCAGCGGGCCTCGGGGTGGCCGGCCAGGCGGCGCAGGGCCGGGCGGGCGAGGAGCTCGTAGGAGACCATCGAGGACACCGGGTTGCCGGGGAGACCGAACACCGGCGTGCCGTCGCCCACGGTGCCGAACGCGAACGGCTTGGCCGGCCTGATGGCGATCTGCATCCACCGCATCTCGCCCAGCCGGTCGAGGACCACCTTGACGAGGTCGAGGTCGCCCATCGACACCCCGCCGCTCGTGAGGAGGGCGTCGCAGCTCGCCGCGCCCTGCTCGAGGGCGCCGACGATGGCGGCCTCGTCGTCGGGCACCACACCCAGGTCGACGGGTTCGAAGCCGTCCTCGGCCAGCAGGGCGAGGAGGGTCGGTCCGTTCGACTCGCGGATCTGCCCGGCCTGCAGCGCCCCGCCTCCGCGCACGAGCTCGTCGCCCGTGGACAGCACCCCCACGAGGGGGCGCCGGTGCACGGGCACCTCGGTGACCCCGATGGTCGCCAGGACCCCCAGGTGACCGGGTGTGAGCTGCTCGCCCCGCGAGACCACGACGTCGCCGACCCGCACGTCGTCGGCAGCGGGGCGGACGTGGTCACCCGGGCGAGCCGGGTGGGTGATGGCGACGGCGGCGCCATCGCCCAGGCGCTCCGTCCGCTCCACCATGACGATGGCGTCGGCCCCATCGGGCATCGGCGCCCCGGTGAAGATCCGCATGGCCTCGCCCGCCCGCAGCGCCCGGGGGGCGGGGTGCCCGGCCGCCACCTCGGCCACCACAGGCAGCCGCACCGGGGAGCCCGCCGACGCGCCCGCCACGTCAGCCGCCACCACCGCGTACCCGTCCATGGCCGACCCGGCGAACGGCGGCACCGCCTCCGCCGCCACCACCTCGTCAGCCAGCACCATCCCCCGCGCCTCGCCGATCGGAACCCGCACCGGAGGAAGCACCCCCACCCGGCCCAGCACGTGTTCCTGGGCCTCGGCCAGCGGGATCAGCACGCACCGATCCTAGGAACCCTCGCCGCGCCCGGCGCGCGGCGTCGGGGCGGCCGGCGCCGCAGCACGAGCGGGGATCTCGCACGAGGCGGAGCAAACCGAGCGCCGGCGGGGGGTGCGGGGGGCGGAGGCTCCGCCGGAGCCCCCTGCCGTGGCGAAGGGCGGCTCCGCCGCCCGCAGCCGACAAGGGCTCAGCGCGGCGGCGCAGCCGCCGCACGAGACAGCTCGATTCCGAAGCTCCGCTTCGGGATCGAGGACCGAAGCTCCGCTTCGGGATCGAGGGATCACACGATCCCCTGCTCCTTGACGTAGCGGGAGAGCCAGTCGCGGAACTCGGGGCCGAGGTCCTCGCGGGCCAGGGCCAGCTCGACGGTGGCCCGGAGGTAGTCGAGCTTGTCGCCCACGTCGTAGCGCCCGGCGACGAAGGTGTACCCGAGCACCTCCTCGACCTGGAGGAGGAGCCCGATGGCGTCGGTGAGCTGGATCTCACCACCCCGGCCCGGGGACGTCCGCTCGAGGGCGTCGAAGATCCCGGGGGTGAACACATACCGGCCGAGCACGGCGTAGGAGGACGGCGCCTCCTCCGCGGTGGGCTTCTCGACGATGCCCTTGATCCGCAGGAGTCGCTCGCCGGCGGGCTCGTGGTCGACGCAGCCGTAGAGGGAGATCTGCTCGGGGGGGAACTCCTTGCACGACAGGACCGAGGACCCGGTGCGCTCGTGGACGGCGATCATCTCGCTGAGCACGGCCGAGCGGTCGACCATGATGTCGTCCCCGAGGAGGACCACGAAGGGGTCGTTGCCGACGTGGCGGCGGGCCACGGAGACGGCGTGACCGAGGCCGAGCGGCTCCCCTTGGCGCACGTAGTGGATCTGGACCAGGTCAGCCAGGCGGCGGACCTCGGCCAGCTCCTCCTCCTTGCCCTTCGAGCGCAGCTCCTGCTCGAGCTCGACGCTGCGGTCGAAGTGGTCCTCGAGGCTGCGCTTGCCCCGCCCGGTGATGATGAGGATGTCGTCGATGCCGGCGCCCACCGCCTCCTCGACGACGTACTGGATGGCCGGCTTGTCGACGACCGGCAGCATCTCCTTGGGCTGCGCCTTGGTGGCGGGCAGGAACCGGGTGCCCAGCCCGGCTGCGGGGATGACGGCCTTGCGGACGCGGGTCATCGGGCCAGGCTAACGATCGGCCGGGGGCCGCCTGCGACCGGCGGGCAGGGACGGCTCCTCCCCTCGGCGGATGCGTCCGAGGTTGTCCCGGTGGCGCACCACCACGAGCGCCCCACAGGCGGCGAACGCCGCCACCTCCGGGACGGGGCGCCCGGCCACCGCCGATGCGACGGGGAGGCCGACCGCGATCGTGATGGATGCCTTCGACGCCGTGCCGGTGGCCTTCGCGGTGACCGCCCAGAGGACCGCCAGCCCGGCGGCGACCGTCGGGACCAGCACGGCGGCCATCCCGGCGGCGGTGGCCACGCCCTTGCCGCCCCGGAACCGCCGGGTCACGGGCGCCACGTGGCCGAGGGCGGCCGCCAGCCCGCAGGCGACCCCGACGCCCCGCCCGGCGAGGAGCCCCACCCCAGCCGCCACCGCCCCCTTGCCGAGGTCGCCGAGGAGCACGGCCGCCCCCGCCCTCCGGCCCATCGTGCGCAGGGCGTTCGAGGCGCCCGGGTTGCCGGACCCCTCGGCGGTGACGTCTCGGCCTCGGCGGCGGCCCACGAGGATGGCGGTGGGGAAGGTGCCGAGCAGGTAGGCGGGCACGACGAGGGTCCAGCCGAGCTCCACGCCTGCGGAGGGTAGGGCCGCCGCCGTGGCGCCGTGAACCGGCCGGCCGCTAGCCTGGCACTCGCCGGTCGAGAGTGCTAACGACGGCGACGGAACCAGCGCCGGGTGGCCGAGCCGCTCCTGCCACCCTGAGAGCGACACGGAGGACGCAGTGCCCACCTACGAGTACCGCTGCCGGGAGTGCGGACACGAGCTCGAGGCCGTGCAGGCCTTCACCGACGACCCGCTGACCACCTGCCCGGCCTGCGGAGCGGAGACGTTGCGGAAGGTCTTCGGCTCGGTGGGGATCTCGTTCAAGGGGAGCGGCTTCTACAAGACCGACAGCCGCGGCTCGTCCTCGACCTCGCCGTCGACCTCCTCCACCTCGTCGGAGTCGTCGTCCTCCGACAGCGGCACGAGCTCGACCGGCGGCTCGGGCGACTCCAGCAGCGCCACCACCTCCAGCTCCAGCGAGGCCAAGACCGCCTGACCCCGTGCCAGGTGGGCCTGTCCCGGCCCACGCCGGCTGGGTAGGTTCGACGTCGGCTTCCCCCTCCCGTCGCCTCACCGTTCAGGAGGCGCGCTGTGCTGCGCCCGAAGCCGCCCCCCGTCCTCCCCCGCCGTCGGCCGCGGCCCCTGCTCGTGCTGCGCCGCCACCCGCGCCTGTGGTGGCTGGTCGCCGCCGCCTCGGCCCTCGCCGCGGGACTGCTCACGTCGTCGGTCGTGGCCCGGGCCGAGGCCGCCCGTCGAGCCTGGGGGGACACCGTCGCCGTGGTCGTCGCCACGCGCGACCTGGCTCCCGGAGACCGGCTCGGCACCGGCGCCCTGACCATCGAGCACCGCCCCCTGGCCGCGGTCCCCCGCTCGGCGCTGACCGCACTCCCCCGGGACCGGGTGGCGGCCTCGACGATCGTGGCCGGCGAGGTGCTGGTCGCCGAGCGGGTGGCCGGCGAGGGCGTCGACGGGGCGGCGGCGCTGCTCCCGCCCGGCATGCGGGCCATGGCGATCCCGGCCGACCCGTCCGTCACCCCTCCGGTCGCGGTGGGCGACCGGGTCGACCTGGTGGTGGCCCTGGTGGCGCCCGCCGAGGGGTCGGGGTCGCCCCCGGGCTTCACCCTCGTGGCCGACGCCGTCGTGGTGGCGGTGGCGGAGGCGGCGGTGACCGTGGCCGTCCCCCGGGACGACACCTCCCGAGTGGCCGTTGCGCTCGGGGCCGGGGCCGTAACCCTCGCCCTCGTGGGAGGTGCGTGAGGGCGGGCGCCCGAGCCGCCTACCGGATGGCGTAGAGGGCGAGGAAGAAGATCCCGGCGAGCACGCGGTAGACGACGAAGGGCGTGAAGGTGCGGGTGCGGATGAGCTTCAACGTGCCCCACACGGCCAGCCAGCCGGTGATGCCCGAGGCCAGGATGCCCCACAGGAAGGGAGCGACGAAGTCGTCGGGGATCCCGCCCTCCGACGCCACGTCGACCGCCTTGTACACGAGGGCTCCGGCGGTGATGGGCAGGCTCATGAGGAAGGCGAACCGGGCGGCGCCGTCTCTCCCGAGGCCCACCAGCCGGCCGGCCGTCATCGTGACCCCCGACCGCGAGACGCCCGGCTGGAGGGCCACGGCCTGGCCCACGCCCATGACGAGCGCGTCGCGCAACCGGACCTCCTCCACCGTGCGGGTCCCCGGCGCCCGGTCGGCCCAGGCCAGCACGAGCCCGAACACGATGAGCATCGTGGCGATCAGCCAGATGTAGCCGGTCTTCTCCTCGATGACGTCGGCGAAGAGGGCGCCCGTGACGGCGGCCGGGACCGTCGAGGCGACGAGGAACCAGGCGAGGCGCCCGTCGGTGGTCGACAGCGCGCCGCGGCGCAGCCCGGCCCTCGTGTAGCGGACGACGTCGCCCCGGAAGTAGGCCAGGGCTCCGATGAGCGTGCCGAGGTGGAGGGCCACGTCGAAGGTCTTCTGGAGGTGCTCCTGACCGGTGAAGTCGTCCCAGCCGAAGAGCCACGGGACGAGCCGCAGGTGGCCGCTCGAGGAGATGGGCAGGAACTCCGACAGGCCCTGGGTGATGCCCAGGACGATGGCGTGGAGGATCGGCATGGAGCCGGCGACGGTACCGGCTACTGGCCGGAGAGGGCCACGTCGGGGATGACGAGCGTGACCCCGCCCGTGCCCTCGGGCAGCCACTCCAGGTCGGCGCCGACGGCCGAGATGTCGAGCAGCAGGCGCTGCAGCGTGGAGGCGATGGTGGCCTCCCGGATGGGCTCGGCCAGGGCGCCGTCGCGGACCATCAGGCCCTCGACGCCGACCGAGAAGTCGCCCGACACGGGGTTCACCCCCGAGTGCAGGCCTGCCATCGAGGTGACGAGCAGGCCCGTGCCCACGCCGGCCACCAGCTCCTCGTGGGTGCCCGAGCCCGGGGCCACTGCCAGCGCGGCCGCCGACACGCCGGGCGTGGAGGACACGCCGCGGGCGGCCGAGCCGGTGGAGGCGGTGCCCGATCGGCGGCCGGTGTAGGTGTTCTGGAGGAACCCCTGCAGCACGCCGTCACGGACGAGCTCGTTGCGGCGCCGGGCCAGGCCCTCGCCGTCGTAGGTGTCGGCCCCGAGGCTGCGAGGGTCGGTGGGGTCGTCCACGAAGGTGAGCTCCGGCGAGGCGATGGCCTCCCCCACCCGGTCGCCGAAGGGGGACCGGCCCTTCAGCACCGCGTCGCCGCTGAGCATGCCGCCGACGAGCCCGAGGATCGTGGCCGTCATGCGGGGCTCGAGGACCAGCGTGACCCGCTGGGTGGGGGGCTTGGTGGAGCCGAGGAGCCGGGTGGAGCGGAGCACGGCGTCGTCGGCCGCCTCGTCTACGGACAGGTCGGCGAGCTCCCGCCCCACGGAGAGCCCGCCCGCGATCTGGGTCTCGCCGTTTTGGGTGGCGAGGGCCTGGACCATGAGGTAGCTGGTCCCGGAGCGGTCCCACACCTGGATGCCGGTGCTGGTGGCCACCGCCGCCTCGCCGAGGGCGTCGCTGTACATGGCGACCCGCACGCCCTTGACGCGCCGGTCCCGACCGGTCGTGGCCCGCTCGAGGTCGAGGGCGAGCGACACCTTCTCGGCGGTGGGCACGTCGGGCAGGCCCTTGGGCCACAGGTCGAGCGGGATCGGCTCGACGCCGTCGGGCACGGCCAGCCCGTTGAACTCGTCCGGCTCGCCGTAGCGAGCGTTGTCCCTCGCCTCCTCGAGCGCCTCCGCGACGACGTGCTCCTCGAGGGTGCCCGCGTAGGCGAAGCCCTCCCGGTGGTCGACCACGACCCGGACGCCGACCCCGGAGGACGAGGCCTGGGTGAGGGACTCGACCTCGCCTCCGTAGGCCCGCACGGTGGTGCTCGTGCTGCGGGCCACGAAGGCCTCGACCTGCTCGCCCGGGCGGGCCTGGTCGGCCACGCGGACGGCGAGGTCGAGGAGGTCGTGGTCGCCGGGCTCGGCGGCCGGCATCAGGCGGTGCCGCCGACGGTGAGCGCCGGGACCCGCAGCGTGGGCACGCCGTCGCCCACCGGGACGCCCTGGCCGTCCTTGCCGCACATGCCGGGGCTGCCCATGGCGAAGTCGTCGCCCACGGCGTCGATCGAACCGAGCACGGCCGGGCCGTTGCCGATGAGGTTGCCCTCGCGGATCGGCTCGGTGATCCGGCCGTCCTCGATGAGGTACGCCTCGGTCATGCCGAAGACGAAGTCGCCGGTGGCGGTGTTGACCTGCCCGCCGCCCAGGTGGGCCACGTAGACGCCCCTCGGGGTGGAGGCCACGATGTCGTCCGGGTCGTCCGGGCCGGCCAGCACGTAGGTGTTGGTCATCCGCACCATCGGCAGGTGCTTGTAGCTCTGGCGGCGACCGTTGCCGGAGCGGGCCCGGCCCTCCTTGCGGGAGCGCAGCAGGTCCCACATGTAGTCGGTGAGGATGCCGTCCTCGATGAGAACGTTGCGCTGGGCCACGGAGCCCTCGTCGTCCACGGCGATGGCACCCCACTCCTCGGCCATGGTCCCGTCGTCGACCAGCGTGATCCTCGGGTCGGCCACCCGCTCGCCGATCCGGCCGGCGAAGACGGACGCGCCCTTGGCGACGAGGTCCGCCTCGAGGCCGTGCCCGCAGGCCTCGTGGAACAGCACCCCGCCGCCGCCGGGGCCGATGACGACGGGCATGGTGCCCGAGGGGGCGGGGCGGGCGGCCAGCTTGAGCAGCGCCCGCTCGGCCGCCTCGCGACCGAGGTCCTCGACGTCGTAGCGGTCGAACAGCTCGAAGCCGACGGTGCGACCGAGGGACTGGTACCCGGTCTGCATCCCGGTGTCACCCGACGCCACGGCCATGACCGACAGCAGGGTGCGGACCTGGTCGTCCTCGGTGAGCAGGCCGTCGCTGTTGGCGACGAGGATTCGCCGGCGGCTGTCGCCGTAGCGGGCGGTCACCTGGGAGATCGCCGCCCCCGCGGCGCGGGCGGCACCGTCGGCCCGGCGGAGGAGCTCGACCTTCGTGCCCTTCCCGACCGTCTCGGGAAGGATGGCGATGTCGTTCGGACGAGGGGCCTCCACCCGGGTGAGCGCCACCTCCTTCACGCCTCCGCCCCCCGAGCGGGCGGCCGCCGCAGCGGCCTCGGCGGCCTCGGCCAGGCCGGCCGCCGACAGGTCCGCCGTGTGGGCGAAGCCGGTGGTGTCGCCGACGATGACACGGATCCCGGCCCCCCGGTCGCGACCGGACGTGAGGTGCTCGACCTTGCCGTCGTCGAGCACCGCGTTCGAGGACGCCTTGTCCTCCACGAAGATCTCGGCTAGGTCGCCCCCGGTGCGCAGCGCCGCTCCGAGGGTCTGCTGGATCAGGTCGTGGTCGAGCACGCGACTCCTTCGAGGGGCAGACGGCGGGCCCCGGGCCTTTGACCCGGCCTCCGGGGTGAGGCATATCGTACCCGGGTGCCCCTGTCCCCCGGCCTGCACGCCAGCGTGAAGCTGGTCGTCACCGATGCCGACACCGCCATCGCACACCACTCCGGGGAGGTGCCCGTCCTCGCCACGCCCCGGCTCATCGCGCTCTGCGAGGAGGCGGCCCACAGCGCGGTGTCCGCCGACATCCCCGCCGGGCAGACCACGGTCGGGATGCGCGTTCAGGTCGACCACCTGCACCCCACCAACATCGGCTCGGCGGTGGCGGCCGAGGCCACCCTCGAGAAGGTCGAGGGCCGGCGCCTGACCTTCACGGTCACCGTCAACGACCACGGCGGGCTGGTGGCGGCGGGCAAGGTCACCCGCGTCATCGTCGACACGGCGCAGTTCCTCGAGAAGGCCCGCTGACGAGGACCCGCCGGTCCTCGGTGCTCAGCTGGGCAGCGCGTCCAGGAAGGCGCTGACGGCGGCCCACCAGGCGGCGGGCGCCTCGAACTGCGGCGAGTGGGCGCCGCCCTCGATCACGGCCAGCTCGGCCCCGGGGATGGCGGCCGCCATCCGCTCCGAGGGCCGACGGAAGGGGACGTCGTGCTCACCCACGACGACGAGGGTGGGCACCGAGATCGCGCCCAGCTCGGCCAGGCGGTCGAGCTCCTCGGAGCGGTCCGTCATCTGGCGGAGCATCGACGCGTACATGGCCGGCGATGAAGCCAGCATCTTCCGTTCACCGAACGCCTTGTAGTCCGGCCGCTCCGCCTCGAGCCGGGCCGCCACCTCGTTGGCGAGCGGATCCGCCTCGCGGGCCATCTCCTGGGCTGCCATCACGGCCGCCATGCCCTCGGAGCGGGCGATCTTGGCGGCCAGCTCGACGATCCCGGGATCCGCCTTGACGGCCCGGTGGGACGTGTCCATGAGGACGAGGGCGTCGAACCGCTCCGGAGCGCGCAGCGCCGCGGTCTGGACAACCATGCCGCCCATCGAGTGGCCGAGGGCCACCGCCGACGGCCACCCAAAGGCGTCGAAGAGGCCCAGCAGCTCGTTGGCGTAGTGGTCGAAGGAGTAGGCCTCCTCGACCTCGGGCTTGTGGCTGGCGCCGTGGCCGCGCTGGTCCATCGCCACGGCGTGCCAGCCTCGCTCGGCGAGCGGGTCGAGCCACTCGGTGAAGTCCTCCTTGGCCCCGGTGAAGCCGTGGACGAGCACGAGCGGCCGCCCGCCCACCCCAGCCTCGGCGACGGCGAGGATCTCGTTGCCGGCGTCGGATCGGACCGTGACCCAGCGGTGCTCCATCGGGCCCGGACCGTACCCCCCGTCAGCCGAGGGCGCTGGGGTCGACGCCACCGAAGCCCCCCATGACCTCGGCGAACGGCGTGACCTCGGACGGGTCGGGCACCTCGATCTCGATGTCGGCGCCGTGGTCGAACAGCTCGAGGACCATGCTCCCCGACTCGAAGCCTTCGCGCTCCTCCTGCGGGACCTGGTCCACGAGGTCGGCGAAGTCCACCGCCATGCGGTGGACGAGGCCGCGGTCGTCCACCCACACCTCGAAGGGCAAGGTGGTGACCCCGAGGCCGCCCACCTGCTGCTCGTAGGCCTCGCGGGCGTCGGGCGGGAGCTCGGCCGCCGCCGCCTCGAGGTCGACGACCACGCGGTAGCGGGTGGTCGGCTGGCCTCGCACGTCCTCGGCTCCGAGGGACTCGATCTCGTCGGACACGCCCCGCAGGCTCTCGAGCAGCTGCGCCGGGTTGCCGGACGCCCCGAACCCGAGGCCGAGGCTGTCCTCGGCGAGGCCCATGTCCGCCGCGGTCACCGACAACCAGCCGTCGGTGCCGGTGAACATGGCCAGCATCGGCACCCGCAGGTAGGTGGTGGTGCCATCGACCACGACCGTCATCGGCTCGTCGAGGCCGGGGGGCATCGACTCGCCGGTCTCCTCGGCCAGGCCGGCGAACATCGGGCCGAAGTCCATCGTGAAGGTGGCCTGCTGGCCGCTGAAGCCCCCCTCGGCGGTGATCTCGAAGCGCTCGCCCATCGCCGCCATCGTCATGGTCATCTCCATGCGGGCCGACCCCGACTCCGCCATCGCGTCAGGGGCGGCCTGAAGCCGTGCGAGCACCGCCTCCTCGCCCCCGGCCTCGACGACGGCGCCGCCGTCGTCGTCCCCGCAGGCGGCGAGGAGGAGGACGGGAGCGACCAGGGCGGCGGCGAGTCGGGTTGCCTTCACGAGCTGACCTCCACGTGTGCGCTCCAGCGTGTGCGGGCGGGAGGTCGTCGGGCCCCGCCGAGCCCGGGCAGCCGAGCGTACCGGGGCGACAGGTTGTCCCGAAAGGTCCGGATCCCACGACTCGGCCCCGGTGGGACCGGGCGTACGATGGGCGACGGCATCCAGCGACCTAGGGGGGCAGGTGAACCGCAAGCAGGCGATGTCGCTGGTGCTGCGCATCGGGCTCAGCGCGCTCATGCTGGCGGTGCTCATCTGGCGCGTCCCCTCCTTCGAGGTCTCGGAGGTGGTGCCCCCACTCACCGGCCGCACCATCGCCTGGCTGGTCGTCGCAGGGGCGCTCACGCTGGCCGGGCTCGTCCTGTCGGCCCTGCGCTGGCAGCGGGTGCTCGAGGTGCTGGGGCTCCACGCCCAGCTCCGGAAGCTCATCTCGCACTACCTGGCCGGCCAGTTCGTCTCCAACGTGCTCCCCACCACGATCGGGGGGGACGTGCTGCGGGTCACCCGACTCGCGCGGGAGACCGGGGAGTCGCCTCGCACGTTCGCCTCGGTCGTCCTCGAGCGCCTCACCGGGTGGCTCGTGCTGCCGGTCATCAGCGTGGCCGGGTTCCTCGTTAACCCGCCCCTGCGGGGGCTCGGGACGGCGAGCCGCGTGGCGCTCGGGCTGGCCTTCGCCACCCTCCTCGCCCTCGGGATCCTCCTCTACGCGGTGGCTGACCAGCGCATCGGGGGTCGGTTCGCGGCCAAGGACGGCTGGCGCCGCTTCGCCGGTGCCGTGCACCTCGGACTGGACCAGCTCCGGCGCCAGCCGAGGGCGGCCGCGGACGTGCTGCTCGTGGGCTTCGCCTACCAGCTGGTCCTGGTGCTGGCCTCGGTGGCCGCCGCCCAGGCGCTCGGCGTCCGACCGGCCGGGCTCACCGCGCTCCTCGCCTTCTTCCCTGCCGTCGCCATCGCCCAGGTCCTTCCCATCGGCATCTCGGGCCTCGGGATCCGGGAGGGGGCGTTCGTCCTGTTCCTCGGCCCGCTCGACGTGGCCAGCCAGGACGCCATCGCCCTCGGTCTGCTCATCTACCTGCTCAACCTCGGCGTGAGCCTCCTGGGCGCACCTGCGTTCGCGCTGGGAGGTCGGGTCCCGGAACCGGCGGAGGTGGCCCGCGCCGCTCCCTGAGCGCAGTGGTCGGGATCCTCGGCCCTCGGCTGCTATCCCATCCCCCATGGCACACACCGCCACCACCGTCGCGGAGGCTCCGTCGCGGCCCCTGCGGTGGTGGAAGGAGGTGCTCTTCGGCGCCGCCGTCTACGCCGTCTACTCGTTCGTCCGGAACCAGTTCGGCTCGGCGGGGGGCGACCCGGGGCCCGCCTTCGAGCACGCCCGGGAGATCATCGACCTCCAGGACGCGATGGGCCTCTACTTCGAGGCCGACCTCCAGCGCTGGTACCTCGACCTCCCCGCCGACGGGCTCATCCGGCTGTGGAACGTGTTCTACGGCGTCGCCCACTTCGTGGTGACGCTCTTCGCACTGGTGTGGCTGTACCGGCGCGATCCCGGCCGGTACCCGCTGTGGCGCAACACGCTGGCCCTCACCACCTGCCTCGCCGTGGTGGGCTTCGCCGCCTACTCCCTCATGCCCCCCCGCCTCCTCGACGACCCCGGCGAGTTCGGAGCCTGCCAGCTCTACGCACCCGAGGCGGTGACCGGCTGGGAGCCGGGCGAGCCGCCCCCTGCCGGGTGCGACCGGTACGGCTACGTCGACACCATCGCCCGCTACGGCGGGTGGATCTCCTTCGGCAACGAGGGGATGAAGGACGTGTCCAACCAGTACGCCGCCATGCCGAGCATGCACATCGGCTGGTCCACCTGGAGCGCACTGGTCCTCGTCCCGCTCCTGCGGCGACGCTGGCTCAAGGTGCTCGCGGCCGCCTACCCGGCGGTCACGCTCGTGTGCATCCTCGTGACCGCCAACCACTACTGGATCGACGGGCTCGGCGGGCTGGCCTGCCTCGCCGTCGGGTTCGGGCTCGCCCGGGCCGTGACCGGACGGGTGGGCGCCGGGGCCGCGGACCCGACCTGAGCGGTCGGCTACTCGCCGTCCTCGTCGTTGCCCTCGTCCTGGGCGTCGACCTCCTCTTCGACCTCGTCGCCCAGGTCCTCGACGGTCTCCTCGACGTCCTGGATCTCCTCGTCGGTGGTGCCGCCGTCGCCGTCCTCGTCGGAGCAGGCGGCGAGGCCGAGCGAGCCGAGCCCGAAGAGCCCGGCGGTGGCGATGGCTGCGATGCGGGTGCGGTCCATGCGCAGCAGGTACCCCGGCAGGGTGTCGGCCAAACCGTCAGCGGCGGACCGCCCACCGGACCGGCGGGCCGTGGTAGCCGGCGGTGCCCAGCAGCCGGTCCTCGCCTCCCGGCCACAGGGTGAGACGGACCTCCGCCGCGTCGTCGGTGGCCGGCTCCATGCGCAGCCAGGCCACCGGCGCCGAGGCCGTGGCCCGCCGGCCGGCGTCGGCCACGGCCTCGCGCAGGTCGCGGCGCCGGGCCGGGCTCAGGTACTGCAGGACGATCGAGTGGACGAGCACCGTCGCGGCGCCGGGGTGGACCTCGTCGAGCTGCGCCACGGCCCACTCGGCCGCGTCAGCGTGGTCGATGGCGACCGGGATCTGCTGGGCGATCGTGAGGGCAGCCCGCAGCCGGGCCAGCCGCTCCGTCTGGTCGGGCCACACGAAGCTGAGGAGGGTCAGCCGGTCGGCCTCGGAGGTCGCGTCGAGCGGGTTGCGGTCGCAGCCGCGCCGGTCGGTCACCACGAGCGCCCCGCTCAGGTCCGGCAGGGGCGGCTCCCAGAACCCCTCGAAGCGCAGCGGGCTGGCCGGGTCCCCCGCCACCTGGGCGCCGGTGTCGTAGCCGTACCGGTCGAAGCGCAGGTTCAGGCCGGCGCTGGCCCCGATCTCAAGGACCCGCAGCGGCAGACCGGTGCGACGGACCACGTCGAGGTATCCGCCGATGAGCGCCGCCGAGCGGCCGACCTCGTTGGTCTGCACGCCATCGGACAGCCGGACCCGGACCTCTTCCTCGTGGTCCGCCACCGTGGCCAGGAAGGCTGCCACCGGGTCGCCCGCCGCGGGGTCGCCCCCGACCGAGGGATAGACGGCCTCGAGCGCGGGGGCCCGACCCTCCAGGACGATGCGGTGCACAGCCCCGAGGAACCGCAGGGCGAGGGCCGAGCCGAACGGGTCCTCGTGGTGGTCGTCCAGCACCCGGGCGCAGACCCCTCCGGCCTCGAGGTCGGCCAGCGCACCCTGCAGGATCCGCTCGTAGAGGCCGGACCCGACGATGCGGCAGGCGTCGGCCTGGAAGGCCAGGACCTCCGCCACGCCGTCGCGCTCAGCCACCGCCGCAACCTATCCCCCGGTCTCCCCCGGCGAGTCGGCCGACGTGGCCGGCCGGCAGCGCCGGCGGTACCGTTGAGGGCCTTGTCGATCCTCCCCACCATCACCTGCCCCGCTGACGTGCGCGAGCTCTCCAAGGACCAGCTCGCCGAGCTGGCCACGGAGATCCGGCAGTTCATCGTCGACGCCGTGTCCGAGGCCGGCAGCGGGCACCTGGGCTCCAACCTGGGTGCGGTGGAGCTCACGCTGGCCCTGCACCGGGTCTTCGACTCGCCGCGGGACATCCTCCTGTGGGACACCGGCCACCAGGCCTACGTCCACAAGATCCTCACCGGTCGCGCCGGGGACTTCGCCACGCTGCGCAAGGCCGGCGGGCTGTCGGGCTACCCCTGCCGGGACGAGTCCGAGCACGACTGGATCGAGAACAGCCACGCCTCCACCGTGATCAGCTACGCCCACGGGCTGGCGGTGGCCCAGGAGTCCGAGCACGGCGAGGGCCGACGGATCGTCGCCGTGGTGGGCGACGGGTCGCTCACCGGGGGCATGGCCTTCGAGGGGCTCAACAACCTCGGCCACTCGGGCAAGAAGGCGATCATCGTCCTCAACGACAACGGCCGCTCCTACGCCCCGACGGTCTCGAAGCTGGGCGAGAGCCTGGCCCGGCTGCGGCTGAACCCCACCTACGTGCGCAACCGGCACCGCCTCGACCGGATCCTCTCCGAGGTGCCGGTGGTCGGCCACCAGCTCGAGAGGAGCCTCGAGGGCGCGGTGGCCGCGATGCGGGAGATGTTCGAGCCGCCGGCGTTCTTCGAGACGCTCGGCGTCCGCTACACCGGCCCCTTCGACGGCCACGACGTCGAGGGCATGGAGAAGGCGCTTCGCAACGCAGCCGAGTACGACGGCCCGATCGTGGTGCACGTCGTCACCCAGAAGGGCCGTGGCTACGCGCCGGCGGAGAACGACTCGATCAAGCACCTCCACGACATCGGGCAGCCCTCGCCGGGCACCTACACGGCCGCGTTCACCGAGGCGATGATCAAGGAGGGCGAGGCCCGTCCCGAGCTCGTCGCCATCACCGCCGCCATGCCCGACTCCACCGGTCTGCTCCCCTTCGGCGAGCGGTTCCCCGGGCGGCTGATCGACGTCGGCATCGCCGAGCAGCACGCCGTCACCGCGGCGGCGGGCATGGCCATGGGCGGGCTGCGCCCGGTGTTCGCGGTGTACTCGACGTTCCTCACCCGGGCCATCGACCAAGTCACCTACGACGTCGGCCTGCACCGCCAGCCCGTCGTGTTCTGCCTCGACCGGGCCGGCATCACCGGCGACGACGGCCCCTCGCACCACGGCGTGCTCGACATGGCGCTGCTCACCAAGGTCCCGGGGATGACGCTGTTCGCGCCATCGTCGTACCAGGAGCTGGGCCAGATGCTCCACGACGCCCTCGAGCTCTGCACCGACGGACCGAGCGCCATCCGCTGGTCGAAGACGGCCGCGCCGTCGGTCGGCCCCGACGAGGTCGGCTCGGGGCTCGCCGGCCGCAAGGTCCGGGCCGGCCGCGACGTGTGCATCCTCGCCGTCGGCAAGCTGCTCGCCGCCGCCCAGGAGGCGGCCGAGGCGCTGGCCGCCGACGGCATCGACGCCACGGTGTGGGATGTGCGGGTCGTCCCGCTCGATCCGGCGATGCTGGCCGACGCGGCGCAGCACCCGGTCGTGATCACGGCCGAGGACGGCGTGCGCGAGGGCGGCGTCGGCTCGATGATCGCCGACGCCATCAGCCGCCTCGACGTGGCGGGCCCCAGCCCCAAGGTCCGGGTGCTCGGCACCCCGATCGACTACCTCCCCCACGCCAAGCCCGACGCCATCCTCGCCCAGCTCGGCCTCGACGCGAAGGGCCTCGCCACCGAAGCAAGGACCCTCGTCACCGCCCTCCGCGCCTGACGCCGCCATCGCCGCGTAGGGTGCGCGCAGCACCTTGGGGAGGCGGCGATGGCACACACCACCAGCACCGACCGGGCACTGACCGACCTGCGCATCATCCTGTGGCTGGGCCTGCTCGTGGCCGCCTGGCTCCTCTTGACCCCGACGTCCACTGCCGACGGCCGCTCCTGCGGTACCCCGGCCTTCCACCTCTCGCATCCCGGACCGGACCGCCCACAGCTCGCCGACGAGACCTGCGTCGACCGCAACAACACCCGCCTGGACCAGGCCGTCGTGACCGTCGTGCTCACCCTCGTGGCCACCGGCGGGGCGGCCCTGGCCCGCTCCCTCGCCGACGCCAGGTCCCGCGGCGAGACCCCCCGCCTGACGGCCCTGACCTACCGCCCCGAGCAGTCGACTCCGAGCACGCGGGCCGAGGCCCAGGACGCCGACCGGAGCTGAGCTCGAGAGACACAGATCGCGCCGACCGCGAGCTCGGGCTGGCGCAGATCCTGCGAGTCCGATACGAGACCTGGCTCTGGACCGCCACGAAGGTCGAGTAGGCGCCGAGAGGAGGTCGGGCCGCGGCCAGTGTCCGGCGGTGACGCGCAAGGTGGATGATCTAGCGTTCGAGCGACAACGAACCTGCCACCGGCCAAGTTGTCGCTCCAACGCTAGACAGATCGGGTCCGGATGCCTGCGGGTGTGCCGATCAGAGCGACCGCCTGAGAATCCAAGAGCTGGTCGTGCTCCAGCTGATCAATAGAACGGGTTCTCGCCCGCTGCGTGGTCCGTGGTGTCGATGACCTCGGTGATCTCGGGGATGGCTTCGGTGATCGAGCGGGCGATGCCGTCGCGCAGGGTCATCGCGGACACGGCGCAGCCCTGGCAGCCACCGCCCATGGTGACGTAGGCCTTGTCGCCGTCGACGCCGACGAGGTTGGCGAAGCCGCCGTGGGACGCGAGGGCGGGGTTGATCTGCTCGCGCAGGAGCTGCTCGATCTTCTCGGGCACGGTGCCGGTGAGCTCGATGTTGCGCCCGGCCAGGGGGTTGGGCCGGTTCGGGTTGCGCAGGACGAGGCCCGGCCCGCCGCCGGTGGGGATGGCGAGGGTGGCGCCGGTGAGCTGCTCGATGCTGCCGGCCGGGACGATGACCGGGAGCCCGTCGGCCTGGAAGACGACGTCGGCGTCGTCGGCGGCGGCCACCGGGTCGAAGGTGAGGTCGTAGGCGTACTCGACGCCGTTGGTGCCGGTGACCTCGATGCGCAGGGCGAGGGCGTCGCTGTCCTCCTCGGCTTCACGGAGCTCAAGGATGCGGGCGACCGCTTCGGGGGTGACCGTGAGCACGGCGAGGTCGGTGCTGTCGGAGACCGGGGTGGTGGGTGCGTCGGCCATGGCTCCAGGGTACCGAGGCGGTCGCGCGTTGCCCGACGGCCGGTGGCGATCGGCCCCGGGAACCGGCTGCAGGGAGCGGAGGTTCGCTCACGCGAGGTGGCGACAGGACGGTGGACGAGCCCGCGGGTGGCCGCGTCATGGCCCGAACGCCCCATCGAAAAATGAGCCGATCGGCTCTGGCACGACGCGTGCCCAAAGCCTTGGATGGGCTCCGACGAACGGGTCTCTCTCAGGAGGGAGCCACCCGGTGGTCCCTGGCTCCGGTCGCTCGGCGATCGGGAGCCGGATGTGGTCGAGCCCCGGCGGGCGGGGCTCGGCCGCTCACCGGCTCGACCGCCCCCGGTCAGCGGTCCTCCAGCTCCGCGCCCAGCTCGAGCCACCGCTCCTCGAGCTCGCTCTGACGGGCCTGCACCTCGGCCACGCGGGCTCCGAGCTCGGCGAGGGCGGCGTGGTCGCCGGCCCTGGCGGCCGACGCCACCTCGGCGTCGAGGCGGGCGTGCTCCTTGGCCAGGCGGGCCATCTCCTTGTCCGCCTCCTTCATGAGGAGCCGCAGCGTGCTGGGCGACCGGGCTCCCCGGCGCGCGGCCCGGGACGGGGCCTGGGTGGCGGGCGAGGTGTCGGCGGCGGCGGTCGGCGCCGGCGGGCTCGACGACGGCCCGCTGACCGAGGGGGCGACGCGCCCGCCCGAGGCGGCGCGCGCACCGGCGCGGCGCTCCTCTTCCCAGCGGGCGTAGCCACCGGGGCGGCGGCCGGCGAAGCCCTCGCCGTCGAGCACCAGCACGTCGGCGACGGTGCGCTCCAGGAAGGCACGGTCGTGGCTGATCACCACCAGCGCACCGGGCCACTCGTCGAGGAAGTCCTCGAGGGCGCGGAGCGTGTCGAGGTCGAGGTCGTTGGTGGGCTCGTCGAGCAGCAGCACGTTCGGCTTCTGCGCCAGCGCGAGGAGGAGCTGGACCCGACGGCGCTCGCCGCCCGAGAGCAGCGAGATGGGCGCCCACTGCGCATCGCTGTCGAACCAGAACGCCTCCAGCAGCCGGGCGTCGGTCCAATCGGGCTGGCGGGTGGGGCCGGCGATCGCCTCCCGCACCCGCTGGGTGGGGTCGAGCGACGCGCCCTCCTGGTCGTAGACGGCGAGGCGGGCCGTCGACCCCGTCACCACCCGGCCTTCGCGAGGCTGGCGCCGACCGCTGATCACGTCGAGCAGGGTCGACTTGCCGGCGCCGTTGGGGCCGACGATGCCGAGGCGCTCGCGCGGGTCGAGGGCCAGGTCCAGGCCCCGGAAGAGCCAGCGGTCGCCGTAGCCGTCGCCCACGCCGTGGAGCTCGACCACCTGGTCCCCGAGGCGGGGGGTGTCGAAGTGCAGCGGGAGGTCGCCGCTGCGGGCGGCCGCCTCCGCCCTCGCCCCGACGAGCGCGGTGGCCGCCGCCACCCGGGCCTGCGGCTTGCGGGTCCGGGCCGGCGCCCCACGCCGGAGCCAGGCCAGCTCGGCCCGGGCCAGGTTGCGGCGCTTCGTCTCCTCCGTGGCCGCCCGCTCCTCCCGCTCCGCCTTGGCGTCCAGCCAGGACTGGTAGCCGCCGAGGTGGACGTAGCCCCGACCCCGGTCGAGCTCAAGGATCGACGTCGTCACCCGGTCGAGCACGTGGCGGTCGTGGGTCACGAGGACCAGCCCACCCGGGAAGCGGGCCAGCCAGTCCTCCAGCCAGGTGATGGCGTCGAGGTCGAGGTGGTTGGTGGGCTCGTCGAGGACGAGCAGGTCGCCGTCGTCCGCGTGGCCGCCCGGACCGCCGACCGCCACGAGGGCCCGGGCCAGCGACGCCCGCTTGCGCTGGCCGCCCGAGAGGGTGGTCACGTCGGCGTCGAGCGCACCGCCCATGCCGAGCCGCTCCAGCACCGCCTCGCCCTCCCAGCCCCCGCCCACGACCTCGCGCACGGTGCCGGCCGGGAGCGGGGCGTCCTGGTCGAGCACCGAGACCCGCGCGTCGCGGCCCCGCCGGACCGTGCCGGCCTCGGGCTCACGGGTCCCGGCCAGGACCTGCAGGAGGGTCGACTTGCCGCACCCGTTGATCCCGACCACGCCGAGCCGGTCGCCGCTGGCCACCGTCACCGACAGGTCGGCGAAGAGCGGCTTGCCGGGGCGGCTCATGGCCACCCCGGTGGCGTCGACCAGGATCACCGGCGCATCCTCCCAGACGGTCCCCGACGATCGACAAGCCCGTCGGTACCGTTCGGGCATGGGCCGCGACGGCATCCTCTCCGACCCGATCGACCTCGACGGCCGGGCCCGCCGCGGCCCGGAGCCGAAGCGGGTAGCCGCTCGCCGGGGCCTGGTGGTCGAGCACCGAGCCAGCGGCGTGGTCGGCTCGATCATCTCCTTCAACGACCAGGTGGTGGTGCTCAACGACCGCTTCGGCCAGAACCGGCCGCTGCGGGTGCAGGCGGGCGGGTTCCTCGTCGACGGCGGGGTCGCCACCCTCGTCCCGCCGGCCGCCGCACCCCGCGGCCCGTCGATCACCGCCTCCGGCTCGCGGGCCGGCGAGGACCGGCGGGCCAGGGTGGCCCGGGCCAGCCGCATCCTGGTCGAGGGCATCCACGACGCCGAGCTGGTGGAGAAGGTGTGGGGCGACGACCTGCGCGACGTGGGCGTCGTGGTGGAGCGCCTCGACGGCATGGACGACCTCGAGGCCGTCGTGCGTGACCTCGACCCGGCGCCGGGCCGGCGGCTCGGCATCCTGCTCGACCACCTCGTGGACGGCTCGAAGGAGTCCCGCATGGCCTCCGTCGTGCGCCACCCCCACGTGCTCGTCACCGGCACCCCGTTCGTGGACGTGTGGGCGGCCGTGCGCCCGCAGGTGGCGGGGATCACGGCCTGGCCCGACGTCCCCCGCGGCGTCCCCTGGAAGGCCGGCGTCCTCCAGGCCCTCGGCGTGGACGCGCACCCCGGCGCCTTCTGGAAGCAGCTGCTGGGGAAGGTTCGCACCTACGCCGACCTCGACCCGGCGCTCGTCGGGGCGGTCGAGCAGCTCATCGACTTCGTCACCGAGGAGCCGGAGGGCTGAGCACCGCCGCGTAGTGTCGGAGCCCATGTCCGACGCCCCCAGCACCGAGCCCGTCACCTGTGCCGTCGAGGACGGCGTGGCCGTCCTGCGCATCGACGACGGCAAGGTCAACGTCGTCAGCCACCGAGTGCTCGAGCTGCTCCACGCCGGCCTCGACACCGCCCTGGCCGAGGCGAGGGCGGTCGCCATCGTCGGCCGGCCGGGCAAGCTCTCGGCCGGGTTCGACCTCACCGAGATGACCGCCGGCATCGACCGCACCCGAGCGCTGGTGGGCGCCGGCGGACGGTTCCTCATGCGCCTCTTCGACCACCCGCAGCCGGTGGTGGTGGCGGTCACCGGGCACGCCCTGGCCGCGGGAGCGCTGCTGGCGCTGGCCTGCGACACCCGCATCGGTGCCGACGGCCCGGCCAAGATCGGCCTCAACGAGACCCAGATCGGGATGGGCCTCCCGGAGTACGCGGTGGCGCTGGCCCAGGCCCGCCTCTCCCCCGCCCACCTCACCCGGGGCGCCATCCAGGGCGAGGTGTACGACGCGCCCGGCGCCGTCGAGGCCGGCTACCTCGACTGGCTCGTCCCGGCCGAGCGGTGCGAGGCGGCCGCCATCGAGGAGGCGCGTCGCCTCGGCGGCTTCCGCACGGGCGCCTACAGCCACACCAAGTCGGCGCTGCGGCGCTCGCTCGCGGAGCGGATCCTGGCCGGCCTCGACGCCGACATGGCGTCCATCACCGCTCCGGAGGCCTGACCGGCGAGGCCGCCGCCTCGTCTACGCCCCGGTACCCGGCCGCCCCGGGGTCGACGCGCCTACGGTCGGGGTCGTGCGCGACCCCTCCCCGGCCCGCCTCGTCGTCCAGCAGGACGTGGCCGACGACCTGGCAGCCGGTCGGCCGGTGGTCGCGCTCGAGTCCACGATCGTCAGCCACGGACTGCCCCGACCGGACAACCTCGAGGTCGCCCGCCGGATCGAGCAGGCGGTCAGGGACGGCGGGGCGCGGCCAGCCACGATCGCGGTGGTGGACGGCGTGGCGTGCATCGGGCTCGACGACGACCAGCTCGAGACGATCGCCACCGCCGACGACGTGGCCAAGGCCAGCGCCCGGGATCTCGCCGTGGTGGCCGCCCGCGGCGGCCACGCCGCCACCACGGTGGCCGCCACCGCCCACCTCGCGGCCGAGGCCGGCATCGCCGTCTTCGCCACCGGCGGCCTCGGCGGGGTGCACCGGGGGGCGGCAGAGACCTTCGACGAGTCGGGCGACCTCACCGCGCTGAGCCGGCTCCCGATCACCGTGGTGGCCGCGGGGGTGAAGTCGATCCTCGACGTGGCGGCCACGCTTGAGCGGCTCGAGTCCCTGGGCGTGGCCGTGGTCGGCTACGGCACCGACCGCTTCCCCGGCTTCTACCGGCGCGACAGCGGCTTCCCGGTCGACTGGCGGGTCGACTCGCCCGAGGAGGTGGCCGCGATCATGGCCGCCCGGGCCACCCTGGGCACCGACGGCGCCGCGCTGCTGGTCGCCAACCCGGTGGCCGAAGACGAGCAGGTCGACGCCGAGCTCCACGACCGCGTGCTGGCCGAGGGCCTCGCGGCTGCCGCCGCAGAGGGCATCCGAGGCAAGGCCGTCACCCCCTTCCTGCTGGAGCGGTTCCACCGGGAGACGAGGGGCGAGAGCCTGCGCTCCAACATCGCCATCATCCTCGCCAACGCCCACCTGGCCGCCCGGATCGCAGCGGCGGCCGCGCCGGCCGGCGCCTGAGCCCCTCATGCCCTCCGGGAGCGGCGAGGGCGAGGTGCTGGTCGTCGGCGACCTCCTCGTCGACGTGGTCGTCGTCCCGTCCGGGCCGATCCAGCACGCCAGCGACGTCCCTTCCCGGGTGCGAGCGGGCGGCGGCGGGTCGGCCGCCAACACGGCCTGCTGGCTGGCCAGCACCGGCCGCTCGACCGCCCTCGTGGCGATGGTCGGCGACGACGCGGTGGCGCCCGGCGCCCTGGCCGACCTCGAGGCCAGCGGGGTGGTCTTCGCGGGTGCCACGGCGGCAGGCGAAGCCACCGGCACCTGCGTGGTGCTCGTCGATCCCGACGGCGAACGGACCATGTTCCCCGACCGCGGGGCCAACGACCGACTCGAGGCTGCGCTGGTGGTCGGCGCGCTCGCGCGTCGGTCGCCGGCGTGGCTCCACCTGTCGGGCTACACGCTGCTCGACGAGGGCTCCCGACCGGCGGGCCTCGCGGCCCTGGAGCGAGCCCGCTCGATCGGGCTGCCGGCCTCCGTCGACGCCTCCAGTGCCGGGCCGCTGCGCCACGTCGGCGGAGCCGCCTTCCTCGACTGGGTCGACGGCGTCGGCATCCTGTTCGCCAACGACGACGAGCTGGACGCGCTCGGCGGAGCGAGGGCAGTGGTGCCCCGCGCCGGAGCGCTGGTGGTCAAGCACGGTCCGGCCGGCGTGTCGTGGGTGACATCTGAGGGCGCCACGTCGGCCCCCGCCGAGACCACCGCCGTCGTCGACACGATCGGCGCCGGCGACGCCCTCGACGCCGGCGTCATCGCCGCCGTGCTCGACGGGGCCTCGCCGGGGGATGCGCTCGCAGCCGGCACCCGCCTCGCCGCCCAGGCCGTCGCCCGCCCCGGCGCCCGCCCCCCGACCCACGCCTAGGCCCCCGCACCCCAACCCCGCGCGTTCGTGCGACGGCCAACGACAGGTGTTGCTCCTCCAGGTTCGCCAGGAGGCGGGGTCGGACCTCAGGAGGCGACGGCGGCGGGCGTCGGGGCGGGGGCGGCGGGCTCGACCGGGACGGGGTTGGAGAGCTCCATCGCCTCGTCGACCACGTCGCTGCGCTTCAGGGCCCGGTAGTCGGCCAGGTAGCTCTGGTACACCCGCCACGGGGCCCGGCTGCCTTGCTTGGGGAACCGGTCGGCGCTGCGGGTGACGTAGCCGGACTGGAGGCCGAGCAGCGGCTCCGGCGCGATGGACGGGTCGGTGTTGCGCGGGGTGGCCTGGCGCATCCCGGTGGCCCGGAGGTGGTTGAGCAGCCGGGTGACGTAGCCGAAGGTGAGGTCCACCTTCAGCGTCCAGCTGGCGTTCGTGTAGCCGATGGCGAGGGCCGCGTTCGGGACGCCCTCGAGCATCATCCCCTTGTAGGCCAGGCGGCTGCTCACGTCCACGACCTCGCCGTCGACCGACAGCTCGATGCCCCCGAGGAACAGCAGCTCGAGCCCGGTCGCGGTGACGATGACGTCGGCCTCGAGCTCCTCGCCCGAGCGGAGCCGGATGCCGGTCTCGGTGAACGTGTCGATGTGGTCGGTGACCACCGACGCCCGACCCTCCCGAATGGCTCGGAACAGGTCCCCGTCCGGCACGGCGCAGAGGCGCTGGTCCCACGGGTCGTAGCTGGGGTTGAAGTGGGTGTCGACGTCGTACCCGGCCGGCAGCTGGCGCTCCACGCCCTTGCGGAGCACCTTGCGCATGAACCCGGGCCACCGCTGGCTGGCGAAGTAGCTGGCCTGGGTGCCGAGGGCCAGCATCCAGCGGATGGCGGTGCTGGCCGGCTTCTCGGGGAGGGTGCGGCGGAGGACCTCGGCCAGCGGGTTCTTGCCGGGCATCGACACGATGTAGGTGGGCGAGCGCTGGAGCATCGTGACGTGCTCGGCTGAGTCGGCCAGCGAGGGCACGAGCGTGACCGCGGTGGCCCCCGAGCCGATCACCACGATCCGCTGGCCGGCGTGGTCGAGGTCCTCGGGCCAGTGCTGCGGGTGGACGATCGTCCCGGCGAAGCGGTCTCGGCCGGGGAAGTCGGGCTCGTAGCCGTGGTCGTACCGGTAGTAGCCGGTGCAGGAGAGCAGCCAGCCCGCGGTCAGCTCGAACCGCTCCCCGGTGTCGGTGCGCTCGGCGGTGACGTGCCAGCGGGCGTCGGCGCTCGACCACGCGGCCGCCACCACCTTGTGGTGGAACCGGATCTTCTCGTCGATCCCGTAGGTGCTCGCCGTCTCCTCGATGTAGCGGAGGATGGAGGCGCCGTCCGCGATGGTCTTCTCGCCGTCCCACGGGCGGAACGAGTAGCCGAGCGTGAACATGTCGGAGTCCGACCGGATGCCCGGGTACCGGAACAGGTCCCACGTGCCGCCGATGGCGCCACGGGCCTCGAAGATGGCGTAGGACGCCCACGGGGTCTTGTGCTGGAGGTACCAGCCGGCGCCGACGCCGGAGAGCCCGGCGCCGATGACGAGCACGTCGAGGTGCTCGCGCTCGGCGCCGTCCGAGCCGGCGGCGGGGGCGAGGGGGGCGGTCTCAGGCGGCACGACCGACCAGCTTGTCGTTGAGGGAGCCCTCGGTGCCGAAGAGGATGGCCCGCCACTCCTCCACGAGGGCGGTGGTGTCGCGGTCGTCGGGGTGGAAGTCGGGCCGGTCGTAGTCCTTCAGCTGGCGCCACAGCTCCCTGCTCATGAGCGGCGAGGAGCGGAACCGGCGCCAGGAGCGCCGCAGGGTGCCCCACCGCCGGGTGGCCGGGTCCTTGGCCAGCGAGACGGCGATCTGCAGCGCCATGCCCAGCACGAAGCCGATCCGGATGTACTTCATGGTCAGCACCCGGGTGCGCTCCGAGCCCCCGACCGCTCGGTACACGTCGAAGGCCACCGCCTTGTGCTCGCTCTCCTCGAGGGCGTGCCAGACGAAGAGGTTGCGGACCTCGTCGTGGCCGAACAGGGCCCGGACCTCCTCGCTGGTGAGGACCAGCTCGGCCAGGGTGGCGGTGAAGTGCTCGAGCGCCACGGTGAGGGCCAGGTTGGCCTGCGGGGACAGGTGCCGCTCCCGGAACGTGAGGCCCTTGTGGGTGAGCTTCTCGAAGGCCTTGGTGGGGTAGCCGAGCTGGGCCAGCCGGTCGTTGAAGGCGCGGTGCTCGCGGCCGTGGACCGCCTCCTGCCCGATGAAGCCGGCCACCTGGCGCTTCAGCTCGGGGTCGGTGATGTCGTCGCGGTAGTGCCGGACCGACCGGACGAAGAAGTCCTCCCCGTCGGGGAACACCGCCGACAGCGAGGCGGCGAGGTGGCTGAGGAGCAGGTCGCCGTCCGCCGCGAAGTGCTTGGGGACCGTCTGGAGCGCCTCCTCGAAGGAGATGCGCCGGGTGGGCACCTTGCGGTCGGCCAGGGCCTCGGAAGCGCCCGTCGGAGCGGGGGTGGTCATCGTCACGCTACCCAGAGTAGAAGATTTGAGGACTTCCATCAATTCCTCAATTCAGTTACGTTGGTCACCGTGACCGACCTGGCCATCGAGCACGAGGAGCCCCTCAGCAAGGGCGAGCGCACCCGGCGCACCATCCTCGAGGCAGCCATCGCCCGCTTCGGGCGGGATGGCTACCGCGCCACCTCCGTGGCCGACATCGCTCGCGACGCCGGGGTGAGCGGCACCGCCGCCTACGCCTACTTCCCCAACAAGGAGGCGCTGTTCGTCGCCGCGGTGGACCACGACGCGGCCGCCGTCATCCGCTCCGGGCTGACCGAGATCATCGAGGACCCGGACATCGAGGACTGGCGCCGCACGCTCATCTTCACGCTGGTGGAGTCGGTGGAGCGCCATCCCCTGGCCCGCCGGCTCCTCGCCGGCCAGGAGCCGGGCGTGACGGACCGGGTGATGGACGTCCCGGCCCTGGCCGAGGTCCGCAAGGCCTGTGCCGAGCGGATCCGGGCCGACCAGCTGAGCGGCCTGGTGCGGCCTGACATCGACCCCATCGCCGTCGGCAACGGCGTGGTGGCGATCGTGCTCTCGCTCTTGATGTCGCTGCTCCAGGTCGGCCCGGCCGCCGCCGTGGCCTACGGGGCGGACGTGGCTGCGGTGTTCGAGGCCGCCCTCGCCCCCTCCCGGCGCTGAACCGACCTATCTGGACAGGTGTCCGGTGCCCGGTGGAGGATCCCGGGATGACGACGCCGCTCCCCCGCACGCCGGTCCGCATCGACGGGCTCTTCGACGACCCCGACGTCGTGGAGCAACTCCTCGTGCAGCACGCGCCCTACTGGCCGGTGCAGCGCTACTTCGAGAACCGCGCCGAGTACGCCGCCCTGTCCGGCTCCCCGGGAGGCGCCCCGATGGTGGTCGGTCCCGTCTTCCGCGGCGACTGGGCCTTCGACGGCGACGTGCGGGAAGGCGTGCAGGCGATCCTCGACCACCCGGCGCTCTCGGAGGCCGCCCGGCAGGTCTTCCACGCCGAGATCGTGCGCCCCCACACCGTGTACGTGAACCTCACCCACCAGCTGCCCTTCCCGCAGGGCCGCGGCCACACCGACATCCCCGCCTTCCGGGGCTTCGACCGCACCACGATCCCGGTGGCCTTCCTCACGATCATGGGCCAGTCGAGGCTCTTCGAGGACGTGCGGGTGAAGGTGGCCACCGCGGTGGCGTGGTTCTACGACGGCGACGACGGCGGCTTCGAGTACTGGCCGGACGGCGGCGACCAGCCCCCGATCGTCCACGAGGGATCGATCACCAACACGGCCGTGGTGGCCGACAACGACTTCATGTGGCACCGGGTGCGGCCCACCGGGCGACCCGAGGACGGGCTGCCGTCGCTCACCCTCGACAGCCAGCTCGAGCACCGTGCCGGCGACCGCTGGGCGATCGTGGACGGCGAGCGCACCGTGGCCGAGACGGACCGGCGAGGCCTGCGGGTGAGCCTGTCGTGGAAGGCCACCGTCTTCGAGGACGACGCCGACCGCCGGCGCCACGACGAGCACCTCGAGGACATCGACCTCGCCACCGTCCTCGACCGGTTCCGGAGCGACCTCGAGCAGCGGGGCACGCCCGTGACCATCCCGGCCGACCCGCTGCGGGACCCCGCGTTCATCCAGGCGCTCGTCGACGCCTACGTGCGCTTCCCGGTCGGCACCTGAGCGGCGACGGCCGCGCGCCGAGCGCTGCGCTGAGGTAGGACCAGGCGATGCCCACGCTGCTCGTCGTCCACCACACCACCTCCCCCTCTCTGCACACGATGCTGGACGCGGTGCGCACCGGCGCCGCCGCGCCCGAGCTCGACCCGCCGGTGACGGTGGAGGTCCGGGCCGCGCTGGCGGCCACGGCCGCCGACGTGCTGGCCGCCGACGGCTACGTCCTCGGGTGCCCGGCCAACCTCGGCTACCTGGCCGGGGCGATGAAGCACTTCTTCGACACCGTGTACTACCCGTGCCTGGAGGACACGGTGGGCCGGCCCTTCGCGGCGTACCTCCACGGCAACGACGACACCACCGGGGCCCGGGTGGCGATCGAGAAGATCACCACCGGGCTGAGGTGGGCCCGGGTGGCCCAGACCGTCGAGGTGCGCGGGGCCCCCACCGCCGAGGACCGGGACGCCTGCTGGAACCTCGGCGCGGTGGTGGCGGCCACGATCGGGCAGCGCTGAGCGATCGAGCCGGGCTCGGCGGGAGGAAGCCGACCCTCGAAGGGCGAACGCCCACGTCATGCACCGTCGGACGATCGCCGTCGTGGGCCTTGCCACGCTCGTGCTCGCCCTCGTGGCGCCGCGGGCGACGGCTGACACCTACCAGGATCCGGACTACCTCGCCTTCGACCTGGACAACATGGCGCGGACGACCGAGCGCCAAGGCTACCACTTCACCACGCCCGAGTTCTGGCTGGCCTCGGCCGACGCCTTCCGGGAGAGCTGGCTGACCGGCGTCCAGCGCCAGGCGCGCGACCTCGAGGAGCGGCGCCTCCACCTCACCGTCGGGCAGCTGGCGCCGGGCGGCAACGTCGGCGACCCCGAGACGTACTTCGCACCCGAGCGCATCGAGGTCGAGTTCATCGACCGCTCCGGGGCGAAGCTGGTCGGCAACGTGTGGCCGTGCACCGAACCCGGGCCCGACGGCTGCCCGGGCGTGGTGATCACCACCGGCTCGATCCAGGTCACCCAGCACATGTACAGCTGGCTCACCCGCCACCTGCAGCGCCACGGGTACACCGTGCTGAGCTACGACGTGCGGGGCCAGGGCGAGTCCGAGACCACGACCGACGGGGAGCCGCTCCGCCGGCCGGCCAACCCGCAGGAGGCAGCCAACTTCGAGAACGGGACCGTCGACGCGCTGCGGTTCCTGCTCTCCACCCCGGATGCTCCCTACGTGCCCGTCGGGATGGGCAGCCAGCCCGACGCGGCGGGCGTCGTGGACCACAACCCGGCCTGGAGCTCCCTCGACCGCAGCCGGGTCGCCCTGGTCGGCCACTCGCTCGGAGCCAGCGCCGTGTCGACCGTGCAGCAGTGCACCAGCGCCTCCGACACCGTCCTGCCGGTCGACGAGCTCCCCGCCGCGTGCGCCGGCCAGCACTTCCCGATCGTCGCGATCGTCGCCTACGACTCGCTCTCGGCCCCCGCCCACCGGCTCGTCCCGGCGCTCGACCACCGCGCCGACGGCTACTTCGTGAACGCCGTCCCCACCCCGACCGCGCCGGCCCCCGACGGCCGCGTGTCGCCCACCTCCGTCTACGGCCTCTGGCGCGACGCCGGCCAGGACACCTGCGTGCTGACCGTCCGGGGCGGGACCCATGCCGAGTGGTCGGAGATCCCCTATGTCGTGTCGGCCACCCGCTACGGCATCCCCCAGGCCGCCTACTACACGCTGGCGTGGCTGGACCGGTACCTGAGCGCCGACCCGGTCGTGAACGATGCCGGGTTCGAGGCACTGCGCCTCGGGCCCATCCCCGCCGAGCCGGACGGGCAGCACCTCGCCCACCGGGCGTCGCTGCTGTCGGGCAAGCACCGCAGCGCCTGCTACGTCTCCAACCCCCACCGGGGGGCCCGCCACGCCCACGAGCGCGCTCGGCTGGTATCTCACCTCGGGCCCTTCGACGCCCCCGACCTCCGGGCCTACGCCGGCGTCGCCCCCGTCGGCGACTGGGCCGCGCTCAACGCCGAGCGCGAGCACGGCCAAGCCCCCCAGGGCCTCCTCCACCCGGTTCCGCCCGCCGGCTGAGCGGCCCCCAGCAGGGGCGCGGGTGCTAGGAACCCGCCATGCCCCGAGCCCGCCTCCGCCTCACCCTCGTCCTCGCACTCGCAGTGTCCGGGGCCGCCTGCGGCGACGACGACGCCGGGGCCCCCGCCTCCGACGGCCCGGTCGAGGAGGCCTCCGAACCAGCGGACTTCTCCGGGCGGGGCCCCTACGCGGTGGGACAGGTGGACCTCCAGCTCGCCAGCGGACCGACCGTGGCCGTCTTCTACCCGGCCGAGCCCGACGCGGTGCCCGCCGGCGCCGAGCCCTACGCCTACTCGGGCGAGGACGTCCTCGACCCGGCGATCGCCGCCCTGCTGCCCGAGGCCCTCTCCGGGGAGGTGGCTCCCGCCGACACGTGGGTCGAGGTGCCGGCCAGCGAGAGCGGACCCTTCCCGCTGGTCCTGCACAGCCACGGGTTCTCGGGCAACGCCCGCTTCGCCAACCAGCACAACGCTGCGGTGGCGTCATGGGGGTACGTGGTGGCCGCGGTGGACCACCCCGAGCGCGGCCTCGAGGCGATCCTCGCCGCCTTCATCGGAGGTGAGGCCACCGCGCCGAGCGACGAGTACCTCGACAGCGACCAGCTGCTGGAGGCGCTCGACCTCCTCACCGGCGACGACGCCCTCGCCGGCACCCCGCTCGAGGGGGTCGTGGACGGCGAGCGGGTGGCCGCCGAAGGCCACAGCGCGGGTGGGAGCGCCTCCGGGACGGCCGCCTACGACGACCGGGTGGACCTCTGGCTCGGCCAGGCCCCGGCCACGCCCTACCAACCGGGCGCGGACCTCGACGCCCTCCGCTCCGACGCCGACGGCGACCGGATCGACGCCGAGGCCCTCCTGGCCGCCACCACCCCTCCCGAGGTCCCGTCGCTCGTCATCGCGGCCGAGGGCGACAGCATCATCCCGCTGGCGCGGGTCCGGCAGGTCTTCGACTGGCTGAGGTCCCCCAAGCGGCTGGCCGTCATCGCCGGCAGCGGGCACGCCGTGTTCGTCGACCCCTGCGTGCCGATCCGCGAGGACGGCGGCCTGGCCGGCTTCGTGGAGGCCCTGGGCCTCGACCCGGCCGACGTGCCGCTGGTCGAGCTGGGCGAGAACGGCTGCCTCCCCGAGGACACCGACCCGCTCGAGGTCTGGGGGCTCATCGACCACCTCACGGTGGCGCAGCTCGAGGCGGTCCTCGGTGAGGAACCCGCCGTCGGCGAGGCGTCGCTGGAGCGCTCGTTCCTCGACGCGACCTTCCCGGGCCTGCTGGCCGAGCTCGTCCTCGGATAGGCGCGGCGGGCCGCTCGGCGCGACGGGCGACGTAGGTTCGGGCCATGAGCGGCCCGAAGCACCACGATCACGACAGCCACGACGGCGACCACCGCAGCGGAGACCACTGCGGGCCCGAGTACTTCGACGAGGCGGCCGCCACGTGGGACGACGCGGCCAAGGTGGAGCGGTCCCAGGTGGTGGCCGAGGTGCTCGGCCAGACCCTTCCGCTCGGCCCCTCGACGAGGGTGCTCGAGTACGGGGCCGGCACCGGCCTGGTGACCCAGGCGCTGGCCGAGCTGGTCGGGTCGGTCACCCTCGCCGAACCGTCGGGCGGCATGCGCGAGGTCGTGGCGAGCAAGGTGGCCGCCGGCAGGCTGCCCGCCGAGGCGCGGGTGTGGGACCTGGACCTCACGCGGGACGATCCGCCCGACGAGCGCTTCGACCTCATCGTGACCGTCCTCGTGCTCCACCACATCCCCGAGCTCGGTCGCGTGCTGGAGGGCTTCGCGGCGCTGCTCGACGACGGCGGCCACCTCGCCGTCGTCGACCTCGAGCAGGAGGACGGCTCCTTCCACGGCGAGGGGTTCGGGGGCCACCACGGCTTCGCGCGGGTCGACCTCGAGCAGCAGCTCGTCGCCGCCGGGTTCGCCGAGGTCGCGTTCCGGCCCTGCCACCACGTCGTGCGCGACACCGGTACCTACCCTCTCTTCCTCGCCACCGCCACCCGCCCGACCCGCTCGTAGCCCGCCGGCGCGCCCAGACGACGGCGGCTCGCCCTAGAACGGGACCTCGGTGCCCAGCAAGGGGTGGCGCCCGCCGAGGTCCGCCCGGCCGGACAGGATCCTGGCCAGCTCGACCGGATCGAGCTCGATCTCGGGGGCACCGCCGGTGGGGGCGTCGCTCGTGTAGGTGCCCCCTGCCGGGCCCGTCAGGTGGAGGACGAAGGCCTGGCCGTGGCGGCGCGCCCACTCGGCGACGACGTCGGCGATGATGCGACCGTCGTGGTCGGCGGTGAGGATCGGCTCGGCGCCGATCGCCCGGGCGAGGTCGATGCGGTGGAGCCAGGCGTCGCGCGTGAGGATCACGTCGACGAGGTAGCCGAGGGTCCAGTGCTCGGTGCCGCTCCGCAGGGTCACGGGGAAGCGGAACCGCCGGCGCAGCAGCCCGGGCGTGCGGCGGCGACCGGCGGTCGCGGTGCGGACCAGCCGTCGGGCCTCGGCGAGCAGCTCCGGGACGGTCAGCGCGGCGGTGAGCTCGATCTGGAGCGCCGTCATGATGTCGGTGGCGCTGCCCCCGTCGCGCCGCTGCCGTCGGGTCACCGCCAGCTGCTGGCGGGCCAGCTCCCGGACGGAGGCGGCCGAGCGCATCGCCCCGACCAGGTGGCCGGCGAGGTCCCGGACCGTCCACCCCTCGCAGTCGGTGGGGCGGCCCCAGGCCTCGGGTGGAAGGCCCTCGAGCAGGTCGACGAAGCGGCGGTAGGCCTCCTCGGCCAGCACCGGCGCCTCGGCGTGGTCGATGGGGGGGATCGTCCCGATTGGGACGGGCTGGGTGGTGGTCGTCATGTCGCCCTCCGTGAGCGCCTAGGCGCCGGGTCGGCCGGGATGCCGGCGTGGTCGCAGAACATGTCGACCGCGGGCCCGAGGAGTCGGGCCCAGCGGTCGCCGCCCGGGTCGTTCGAGATCTGCTGGTCGATGAGCCCGGTGATCAGGGCGGTGAAGAGGTCGACGTGCTCAGCGCGGTCCGCCCCCGCGGCGGCCAGCTGGCGCTGCACCCGCGAGAGGGCGCTCACCGCCAGCCCGTAGGACTCCCGAGACGGCTCGAAGCCGGGCAGCGTCCGCTGGAACAGCAGCTGGTAGCGCACGGGGTCGGCGGTGCAGAAGTCGAAGAAGGCTCGGGCGCCTCGGTGCACGTCGGCCCGGCTCACGTCCTCCTCGGGGTGGCCCGCCAGGTGGGCGGCGAGGGCGTGCTGGCCCTCGGCGAACAGGGCGTCGTAGATGGCGTCCTTGGACGGGAAGTAGGAGTACAGGCTCGGCGCCCGCAGCCCGACCGAGGCGGCCAGCTCCCGCAGCGAGAGCCCGGCCAGCCCGTTCCGTCGGCACAGCGCCCACGCCGCCTCGAGGATCTCCCGGCGGGTGTCCTCCCGCCGCCGGGCTCGCGGTGACGCCGCCGTCGCCGCCTCACCCATCGGCTTGCGTCCCGAACATCGATCGAATCTTCGAACACTGTAAGGGAACTGTCAACGGCGCACCCCTCCCGCTCGCACGCGACGGGGAACGTCGCCCAAGATCGACCGATGAGCGACTCCTCCACCTTCGACGCCCGACCCCCGAGCGCGCCGGTCGTCGAGATCGCCCCCGAGGAGACCCACCACCTGCGGGCGACCGTGCTGCGCGGCCACCTCCCGGATCCGGACGTCGACTACCCCGCCGACCGGGCACCGGGGTCGTTCCACCTCGGGGTCCGCGACGGCGATCGGCTGGTGGCGGCGGCGTCGTTCTCGCTCGAGCCCGCCCCCGGTCACCCGGACCGCCCTGCCGCTCGCCTCCGGGGCATGGCCGTGGATCCGGCCCGGCGGGGCGAGGGCCTCGGCCGCGCCCTGCTGTCCGCGGCCGACCGGCGGCTGCGGGCCGCCGGGATCGAGCTGTGCTGGGCCAACGCCCGGACCAGCGCGCTCGGCTTCTACGAGGCCAACGGGTTCCGCACGGAGGGCGAGGAGTTCGAGAGCGTCGGCCTTCCCCACCGCGTCGTGGTGCGGCCCGTCGGCGGCTGACCCACCCCGGACCCGCGCCGGTCGTGGCGCGCCGCCGCCGGGCGAGCCACTCGCCGCCACCCGGTAGAGCGTTGATCCCCCGCCTCACCACCGATCCCATGTTCGGAGCCAGGCCGGATCGATGGGGCTGTCGACGGTCGTCGCCGGTGCGGCTACGCGTCGTCGGGCAGCACGCCGACCTCCGGGTCGTCGGCCGTGACCAGACGATCGCGGCCCGACCGCTTGGCCTCGTAGAGGGCATCGTCGGCGCGCCGCAGGACGTCGTCCAGCGACTCGCCGGGCTGCAGCACCGCCAGCCCGGCCGAGAAGGTCACCCGGCCAGCCGGACCGCCCACCCAGGTGGAGTCTCGAGCCAGCTGGGCGCGCAGCCGCTCGATCGCCCGCTGCGCGGCGGTGACGGACGTGTCGGGCAAGGCGAGGAGGAACTCCTCGCCGCCCCAGCGGGCGAGCATGTCGCCCCTGCGCAGGGTCCTGGAAGCCTGCGCGGCAAAGAGGCGCAGCACCTGGTCTCCGGCGACGTGCCCGAGCGTGTCGTTCACCCACTTGAAGTGATCGAGGTCGAGGAGAGCCACGGCCAGCGGCTGGTGACGACGTCCGCTGCGCGCCGCCTCGCGCTCCAACCACTCGTTGATGTGACGACGGTTCGGCAGCCCGGTCAGCTCGTCGTGCAGGGCCAGCTGCTCCACCCGCTCGAGCGCGGCGCGGAGCTCGCGCCGTTGGCGCTGGTGGTCGATGCGCAGCTGGCTGAGCTGCCCCGCCAAGACCGAGATGGTGGGCAGGACGATCACAGCGAACAACCCGTGCACGAGCTCGATCTCCGGCTCGAAGCGCTCGGGGCTGATGACGGCGCCGCCCGTCATGACGGCCACCAGCACACCCGCCGCGACCCAGCCCAGCTGCCGGCAGCGCACCGGTTCCAGCGTGAACGCCCCGAAGACCAGCACCAGGCCCGCCAGCACCAGCAGGACGCCCCGGATGTGGTGGTCGATCAGGTAGGCCAGCGCGATCGAGACGACACCGAAGACCATCTGCGGCATGGTCAGCGCCGGTTCGGCGAACCGCTGGTTGTGACCTGAGCGGATGACGGCGTAGAAGGCGCTCACGCCGAGGAGGAGGTACAGCGAGAACCAGGCCGCGGTCGAGGCGGCGGTGTTCCCGAACCACACCGCTTGCCACTGCAGCAGCACACAGAGGACGTACACCCCGCTCGCCATGAGCGTGCGCCGCAGGCGGAGGCGCTGCCGCGGCTCGGTCCCGAGCAGGAGGTCCAGCAGCGCCGCTGGCCCTGGCGGCCCCGTGGGCGCCTGGCCGATCGCGCGAGGCCTCACACCAACGACCTTCGGCATGCCGGCGTGTCCGGAACAGAGGCGAAGGTCCCGTCTCCCGCCAGCGCACGCGATCCGGACATCCGTGAGGGTGGTACCTTCAGCCGTCGGAGCTCCAGCTTCTGGGGGGAGGCGGGCGGTGTGACGAAGAGCGTGGCGCAGCGTCGGTCCCTCGGTGCCGTGATCGTGGTGCTGGTCACGATGGCGTGGTTCTCGGCGTCTGCAGGCGTGGCGGGAGCGGAGTCCACTGTTGGCGTGATGACGGTCGACGATACCGTCGTCCGTGCCGGCGAACCGATCCGCGTAACGCAGGTGACGCCCTGCCCTGCCACCGAAGGGGTCACGGCGCACTGGGCGGTCCAGCTCGGCGCTCCCGAAGATCCCCTCGTCTCCGAGGCAGTGATCGTCGACGCCGGTGGCGCCGCCGGCGATCCGATCGCGCTCACCGTGCCCCCCACCTCGCCGGCAGGGGAGGTGCCGCTCACGGCCTCGTGCGTCGCCGACTCTGGCGGCGCGGCCGAGACGACCACGCTCACCTACGCCCCGATCACGATCAGCATCGAGGCCCGGCCAGTCGGCACGTTCGCGATCGATCCGTCTCGAGGCCCCACTGGCAGGGTCTCGCGGGTCACCACGGACGATGCCTGCCCTCCGGCCACGCTCCCGGACGGGATCATCTCCTTCTCCATCGGCTTCGCTGATCCCGACGCCACAGAACCGCCCTTCGCCATCGGACAACTGACCATCGATCTGGGGCCAGATGGCACGATCGCGCCCTTCGACCTGACCGTCCCGAGCGACGCCCGCCCCGGGGGCTACACCGTATTCGCCTACTGCAGCGAGGCGATCCCCGGCTTCGTGATCAAGACGATGCTGTTCGAGGATCGCCCGTTCGAGGTGCTCGCCTCGGAACCGACGAGTCGAGACGTCACCTACACCGGTGCGCTCACCCTCGATCGCGCCACCGTCCCCGCAGGTCAGTCGCTCACGGTCACCGGTTCGGGATACGCGCCCGGTGGGACCGTCGACCTGACCATGTCGGGCACGAAGCTCGGCGAGGCCGTCGTCGACGCCGCCGGCGGGTTCATCGCCACCGTCGGGATCCCCGCGGAGATCGCCGTCGGCCGGCACACCATCACGGGGACGGAACGAGATGTCCCGATCCGCGACGGCATCAACGTCCTCGGGGTGGAGCCGGGCACCGCGCTGCTCACCGTCACGCCGCCGGTGAGCGTGCTCGGCGTCGTCGTCACGCTCCCCCGCACGGGCCTTGACCAGACGCCGCTCACCGCGGCAGCGATCGTGCTGGTCGGCACCGGGGGCCTGCTGTGCACAGCCGAGGCCCGGATCGGTCGCCGGCGGGCCACCAGGACCGGCTGAGCGCCACCATCGGGGGAGGCCTTGCGTCCGCTCTACGATGCGATGCGCTGGCAGCCGCAGAAGTGTCCAAGGACACCGCCGCGGCAGTCCCGCCCTCGTAGCTCAGGGGATAGAGCGTCGGTTTCCTAAACCGTGCGTCGCAAGTTCGAGTCTTGCCGGGGGCACCGAGGGAGCCGGCACGCTGACGCGGTCAGACGCGCGGGCCCGGCACGCCCCGGAACTCGTACGGCGCCGGCTCCCGCCCCGGCTGGCAGAACCACGCCTCGCCGGTACGGCCCTCGTCGATGATCCGCACGACGGTGTCGGCGACGACGCCCGGGTCGAGCAACGGGACGCCGAACGCCGCGATGGCCTCGCGGTAGTCGCCTGCGACGAGCGGCGTGTCGGCGAAGCCGGGGCACACGGCGTTGATCGTGAGGTCGCGCGCGGCGAGCTGCGGCGCGAGGCTGCGCACCAGCGCCACCACCGCGTGCTTGCCCATGCTGTAGACGGGATCGTCGGGCATGGGCACCAGACC
>JBKHYD010000067.1:0-28026 GCA_046565645.1 Acidimicrobiia bacterium
GCGAGGGGCTGCTCGATCAGCTGAGCCTCGGCAGCGCCGGCCCGCCGGGCGGCCTCGGTCACGGCTCGGCGCTCCACCTCGGTGATGGCCGACGGCACGCAGATGACCACCCGCGGCCGGTTGAACCGGTTCACCCCGACGCGGTGCAGGAGCAGGCGGATCATCCGCTGGGTGATCTCGAAGTCGGTGATGGCGCCCTGGCGGAGCGGCCGGACGGCCACGATGTAGCCGGGCGTGCGGCCGATCATCTGCCAGGCCTCGTGGCCCATGGCCAGCACCTCTTGGGTGCGCTCGTTCAGGGCGATGACGGTCGGCTCGTTGAGCACGATGCCCCGGCCGCGCTCGTAGACGAGCGTGTTGGCGGTGCCGAGGTCGATGGCGAGGTCTCGTGCCACGGTCAGCGAGGCTCGCCGGACGGCTCGCCGTCCTCGTCGGGCGGAGCGAGCGCGCGCATCTCCCGCTGGAAGGCCTCGATGCCCGATTCGAGCGTGCTGGGCGAGCGGTGCTGGAGCCACAGCACCAGGGAGCCGATCGCCGACACGACGACCACGATGAGCAGGAACACGAGCGCGCTCATGGCGAGGTCCCGCCGACCTCGGTGAGGTGCTGGGCCTCGAGCCCCCAGGACTCCCCGCCCTCCCAGGCCTCTCGCTTCCAGATGGGGACCGTGCGCTTCAGCTCGTCGATGGCGAACCGGGCGCTCTCGAAGGCCTCCGCCCGGTGCGGCGCCGAAACCGCCACCACGACCGCGGTGTCGCCCACCCCGAGCACCCCGGTGCGGTGAAGGAGGGCCACCCGACGCACCTCGGGCCAGCGGCGACGCAGCTCAGCGGCCACCGCCCGCAGGCGATCGAGGGCAGGAGCTTCGTAGGCCTCGTACTCCAGCCGGTGCACGCCCCGGCGCCCGGGGGCGTGGTCCCGGGCCAGGCCGGTGAAGGTCACGACCGCGCCGCAGTCCGGGCGCGCCACGAAGGACGCTGCGGCCTCGACCGGCAGCGTCTCGCCGGTCAGGGCCACCCAGTCCTCGGCTGCGGTCGGCGCCGTGAGGGTGCGGAGCATCGACCTCACTGTAGGTCGGCCGCGGCCCGCTGGGCGGAGGCCGTGACTACCGTGGCTCGCCGTGTCCGAGGACGACCCCGACGACGACGACCGCCGTCCGAGCGGGCCGCCGCTGCCACCCGACGATCGCCTCTGGCGGCACCCGTCGGAGCTGGCGGCGCGGTCCGTCGACGCCCCGGCCGGCCCGGACGGTATCCGTCGTCGCGCCTGGCCCGCGGCCGCCCTCGGGGTGGTCGCCGGCGCCGCCCTGGCCACCTCGGGCATCGTCCTCACCGGCAGCCTCTCGCCTCGGGTCGTGGAGCGGCACGTCGTCGAGAAGGTGGCGGTGGTTCCGCTCGTGTCCACGGTGCTCGGCGACGAGCAGGAGCTCGACGGCCTGATCGAGCGGGTCGGACCCGCCGTGGTGCGGGTCGAGGTCCAGCGGGGCGGGGCGGTCACGGCGGCATCGGGCCTCGTGTTCCGCGACGACGGCCTCATCCTCACCGTGGCCCACCACCTCGTCGACGCCGGGTCGGTGGTCGTCGTCCTCGCCGACGGCCGGCGCCTCGTCGGGGAGGCGATCGGGCTCGACGAGCTCACCGACGTGGCCGTGGTGGACGTCGACGTCGACGGGCTCCCGGTCGCCGTGCTCGAGCTGGCCGAGGACCTCCAGGTGGGGGAGGTCGTGGTCGCGCTCGGCGCCCCGCCCGATCGGCCCACCCCGCCCTCGATCGCCACCGGGATGATCACCGGGGTGGACCGATGGGCGCGGCTCGAGGGAGGGGTGAAGCTCCACGGGCTCCTCGAGACCGACGCCGAGACGGACGTCCACCACGACGGCGGCCCCCTCGTGGACGAGACCGGGGCGGCGGTGGGCCTCACCACCGTCACCGCCGACGACGGCACCCCCCGGGGCCACGCCGTCCCGATGCACCTCGCCCACCGGGTGGCGCTCCGCCTGATCGAGACGGGGGACGTGGACCATGCCTGGCTGGGCGTGGAGGCGGCCGACATCGACCAGGGGACCCGAGACGAGCTGGGCGTGGACGGCGGAGCGCTGGTGCTGAGCGTGGTGGCCGGCAGCCCCGCCGAACGGGCGGGCCTGGCCGTAGGCGACGTGGTCACCCATGCGGACGACCGACCGGTGACGTCGGCGGCGGCCCTCGTCTCCGTCGTGCGGCGCTGCGCACCAGGGGACGACGTGGCCCTGCGGTTCTGGCGCGACGGAGCCGAGCACGCGGTTGGGGCAGTCGTGGCCGAGCGACCGGACGGCTGAAGTGCCGACCGGTCGGTCCTCGTCAGCCCCGGCGGCCTCGGCGGACGAGCCCGACCGCGCCGCCCAGGAGCCCCACGAGTGAGGTCCCGGCGACCGCGAGGGCCAGCTCCTGGCGACGGCGAGGGCTCATCGTCGCCCACGGACCGGCCCGGTGCGCGCCCACGAACGCCTCCTCGTTGGACGACGCCGGTCTCCACCCGTCGGCTACGAGGCGGTCGTTGGCCACCACCCAGGGGTGCAGGGTGTACGGCAAGAGCTCAGGCGGGGTCTCGGCCATCCCCCAGCGCCAGCGCAGGCCCGTGATGCGGACAGCCAGGCGCTCGGGGAGCCGCAGGCGGGGCACCCCGCCGGCCAGCGCCCGGACCGTCTCGCCATCGACCCAGCCGTCCGGGGCGACGTTGCGCGGCCCGTCCAGCCGGACCCGCCGGGCGAGGTCCACGGCCGAGGCGAGGTCCGCGACGTCGAGGTACTGAGCCGGCGGCTCGTCCTCGGTGACCGGCAGCCCGCTGGAGCGCGAGAGCGCCCGGGCCAGCCACGGGTTCCCGGCGGCCGAGACCGTGACGGCCGGCCGCAGCAGCGCCACGGTCGAACCGGGGTGGTCGGCCTTCCACTCCAGCGCCGCGCGCTCCAGCTCCGCCTTCTCGGCCGCCATCGCCACGTCCGGGTTGGGGCGCAGGGGGGCGTCCTCGGTGAGGGGAACCGGGTTGTTGGCCCAGGCCCCGTAGACGAGCGCGCTCGACAGCAGCACGACGTGGGGGACCCCAGCGGACCCCGCCGCTTCCAGGACGTGGCGGGCCATGGCCGCCTCGCCGGTCGGCGCCGACAGGTCGCCTCCGCGCCGGGGGCCGTCGGGCTGGGCCAGGTGGACCACCGCGTCTGCGCCCTCGAAGAGCTCCTTCAGGTCGTCGGAGGCGAGGTCCACGCGCCGCCCGTCCACCTCCGCTGGCAGCCCCCGCAGACCACGGCGGTCCAGGGCCACCACCCGGGTCACCTGCGGATCGGCCGCCGCCAGCTCGCACACGCGGCGGCCGAGCTCGCTGGCGGCGCCGGTCACCACCACGGCCCGGCCCGCTGGTGCGGCGGCGCTCGGCTCGCGGTCGGATCCCGATCCCATCGCCCTACGATGCCCCCATGGCTGACGACGGTCCACTCGGGGGCAACCCCTTCGAGGGCATGCCGTTCCTCGGGGACCTGGCCAAGATGCTCGGACGGCAGGGCGGCGTGGCCTGGGACGGCGCCCGCCAGCTGGCGATCAGCGTCGCCACCGAAGGGGCCAGCGAGCCCAACGTCGACCCGGTCGAGCGGATGGCCCTCGAGCAGCTGGCCCGGGTGGCGGACCTGCACGTAGGCGACGTGACCGGTCTCACCACGTCGCTGAGCGGCCGGCCGGTGCAGGGCGTGCCGGTCAACCGCACCCGCTGGGTCATGGACAGCCTCGATGCCTACCGGCCCCTCATGGAGCGCCTCGCCGGCGCCCTCGGCCCCACCGAGGCCGAAGCCGAAGCCGACGACCTGGCCGATCCGATGGCCGGGATGCTCTCGGGGATGCTCCAGGCGCTCCAGCCGATGATGCTCGCGATGACGGCCGGGTCCATGGTCGGCCACCTCGCCCGCCGCAGCCTGGGCCAGTACGACCTGCCCATCCCCCGGCCCCCCGCCGGCCCCCACCCCGACGACCTCCTCCTCGTGGTGCCGAACCTCGACGAGTTCGCCGCCGGGTGGAGCCTCCAGCGCGAAGACCTGTGGCTCTGGGTCTGCGTGCACGAGATCGCCCACCACGCCGTCTTCGCGGTGCCGCACGTGCGCGCCCGCATGGACGGCCTCCTCACCCGGCACGTCTCGTCGTTCCGCAACGACCCGGCGGCACTCGAGGACCGCCTCGGCGAGCTGGACCTGTCCGACCCGTCGGCCCTCGCCGACCTCCAGCACGCCCTCGGCTCGCCCGAGGTCGTGCTCGGGGCCATCACCTCCCCCGAGCAGCAGGCGCTGCGGCCCGAGCTCGACGCCCTCGTGGCGGTGGTCGTCGGGGTGGTGGACCACGTCCTCGATGTCGTCGGGGCCAGGCTCATCGGCAGCTACGGGATGCTCACCGAGGCCCTCCGCCGGCGCCGGGTGGAGGCCACCGAGGCGGACCGGTTCGTGGAGCGCCTCTTCGGCCTCGAGCTCGTGCAGGCCACCTACGACCGGGGGAGCGCCTTCGTGGACGGTGTTCTGGAGCGGGCCGGCGAGGACGGCCTGCGCCGACTCTGGGCGTCGCCCGAGCACCTGCCCACCCCCAGCGAGGTCGACGCCCCCGGCCTCTGGCTGGCCAGGATCGACCTGTAGGCCCGGGGACGGCCCCCCTCGCCCTCCCCGACGACGGTCAGTGCAGGGGATCGTCCCCGGGTGGGGCGGGTTGGACGAGAGTGCGGTCGATCCTCGTGGGGTCGAGCCCGGGCGGGGTCGGCGGCGGGTCGTGCGGGGCGAGGGGAGCTGCGATCTTGGGCGGGGGCTCGCCACGGTGGGCCGCTCGCTGGCCGACGACGTAGGAGAAGAGCGCGAAGCCGGCCATCCCTGCGATCACGAGGTAACCCATCGCCATCGGGATGTCGATGAGCACGGGGAGGACCGCCCCCACGACCCAGACGAGCTGGAAGCGGACCTCGAAGCGGGCGAAGGAGCGGCCCCGGTTGGCGTCGGGGGCGTCGCGCTGGACGAGCGAGTCGAAGGCCAGCTTCCCCGAGGTCGACACGATCGCCACGGTGGCGGCCATGATCGCCGCGCCGGCGAGGCCCCCGTAGCGGGCCACGCCCAGGGCCACCACCACGGTGGCGGCGAGCACGGCGAGCAGCATCCGCTCCTCCGGCATCGCCACCCGCAGCTTGGGGGCGAGCACCGATCCCAGCAGTGCCCCCGCGCCGGTCAGGGCAAGGACGACCCCCATGTGCCAGGTGGCGTCCTCACGCAGCTGGAACAGCAAGAAGAAGGTGAGGAAGCCGACCATGCCGCGGATCAGACCCATCGCGGAGGAGGCGAGCAGGATGCCCACGCCCCGCAGCTCAGCCTCCTCGGCCGGTGTGGCCGGGGCATCGGCCACCTTGGTGGCCGGGATCCGGAGCGCGGCGAGGGTGGCCACGGAGTAGGACAGCATCGCCAGGAACAGCACCCCTGGGGAGCCGGCGACCAGGAAGGCCACCCCGGCCGGCACGGCGGCGGCCGGGGCGGCGAGCCCCGAGAGCAGCTGCATCTTGGAGTTGGCCTCCACGAGCTCGTCGTCGCTGCGGACCACGGTGGGCACGACCGCGCTGCGGGCCACCCCGTAGGCCTTGCCCAGCGCCAGCACAGTGAACGCCTCCGGGAACAGCAGCAGGCTGTCGAGGTCGTTCAGCATGACGAGGCACACGAGGGCCCGCACGGCGTGGGCGCCGATGATCATCCACCGCCGGCCGCCCCTGGCGCGATCCAGGAACGGCCCGATGAACGGCGCCACCAGCGCCAGGGGCGCCATCGTGAGCGCGAGGTAGAGGAACACCTTCCACCGGGCGTCGTTCGGGTCCAGGTCGAAGAACAGCGAGTTGGCCAGCGCGATGGTGACCAGCGCATCGCCGGCGGCCGCAAACACGTGGGAGCGAGCCAGCCGTGCGAACGGGGACAGCTTGAAGGCTTCGGCACCGGCCCGGGCCTTCGGGCTCGAGATCGGCCGCCAGCCGTCCGCGTGGGTCATCGGGGCCATCGTAGGGGCAGGCCTGTGACCGCCGATCCCGCCCCCGTCAGCCGCGAGGGACCTCGTACTTGTACCCCAGGCCGCGGATGGTGACGATCCGGGTGGGGGTCGACGGGTCCTCCTCGACCTTCGCCCGCAGGCGCTTCACGTGGACGTCGAGGGTCTTGGTGTCACCGACGTAGTCGGTGCCCCAAACCCGGTCGATCAGGGTGTCGCGGGGCAGGACCCGACCGGCGTTGGCCAGCAGCAGCTCCAGCAGCTCGAACTCCTTCAGCGGCAGCTGCACCACCTCCCCCCTCACCACCACCTCGTGGCGCTCGGGGTCGAGGCTCACGTCGCCCACCACCAGGGCCTCGCCGCCGCCCGCGGAGGCGCTGGTGATGTCGACGCTGCGCCGCCGGAGCACGGCGCGCATCCGGGCCACGAGCTCGCGGAGCCGGTACGGCTTGGTGACGTAGTCGTCGGCGCCCACCTCCAGGCCGACCACCGTGTCGATCTCGCCGCCCTTGGCGGTGACCATGATGATCGGCACCTGCGAGCGCTTGCGCAGCTCCCGGCAGACGTCCACCCCGGAGATGCGGGGCAGCATCACGTCGAGCAGCACCAGGTCGGGCTGCACCGCGTCGAACACGTCGAGCGCCTCGGCGCCGTCCCGGGCCACCTTCACCCGGAAGCCCTCCCGCTTCAACCCGATGGTCAGGGCCTCCACGAAGGAGTCCTCGTCCTCGACGACGAGCACGATGGGATCGGGGGTGCTCATGGGTCGGTCAGCCTGCCTGTTCGGTGACGGCCACGGGACCCGCGCCGAGCGGGAGCCGCAGCGTGAACGTGGAGCCGTGGCCCTCGTCGGACTCGACGTGGACCTCGCCGTGGTGGTTGTTGGCGACGTGGCGCACGATCGCGAGGCCGAGCCCCGTGCCGCCCGTCTCGCGGCTGCGAGCCCGATCCACCCGGTAGAAGCGCTCGAAGACCCGCTCGATGTCCCGCCGGGGGATCCCGATGCCGTGGTCCTCGACGCTGAGGTCGACGGTGCGCCCGTCAGTGCTCGACCAGACCCGCACCGACGTGCCCGGGTCCGAGTACTTCACCGCGTTCTCGAGCAGGTTGAACATGGCCGAGACGAGCTGGCGGCGGTCGCCCACCACCCCCAGGCGCTCGGGGACCGGGTCCACCTCGATGTCGATGCCGCGCTGGTCGGCGGCGCCTCGCACCCGGTCCACCGCCTCGCCCACGATGGTGCGCACCGGCACCGGTTCCCGGGCCTCCGCCTCGTCGACCTCGATGCGGGACAGCTCGAGCAGGTCGTCGATCGTCCGACCGACCCGGAAGGCCTCGGCCAGCATGCGCTCGGCCAGCCGGCGGGCGACCGCCGGGTCGTCCTCGGTCAGGAGCGTCTCGGCGAGGAGCCCGAGCGCGCCCACCGGCGTCTTCAGCTCGTGGCTGATGTTGGCGACGAAGTCCCGGCGGACCGACTCGAGGCGCCGGCGCTCGGTGACGTCCTCGACCACGACGAGCGCGCCGGTGCCGTCCTCGGCGTCGACCGGCACTCCGCGCACCACGAGCGTGCGCCGGGGCGGCCCGAAGAGGTCGACCGAGCGCTCGTGCAGCGACGACGCCCCCGTGTGGATCACGGCGTCGGCGGCCTCGAAGATGGCCTCCTCGACGAGGGCGTCGCCGTGGCGGCCGGCCAGGTAGGCCCGCGCCGCCCGGTTCCGGAACCCGATGGTGCCGTCGGGGTCGAAGAGCACGATCCCCTGCGGGATGGCGCTCAGCGCGGCCGCCAGCCGAGCCTCGGTGGCGGTCTGGTCGTCGCCCGTCGCGAGGGCCCGGTCCACCACCCGCTCCACCACCGAGGTGGCCTCCTCCAGTCCCGGCCCGGTGGCCACCACGTCGGGGTTCAGGCGTGCCCCGGCCGCCAGGAGGCGGCGGGCGGCGCGGCGCTGCTGCTGGAGGAGGACCACGACCGCCACGGCCAGCGCCCCGGCCAGGACCGCCAGGACCGGCGTCACGGACGGTCCCGGTCCGCCGAGTCCGAAGGGGTCGGCCGCGCCGGTGCGGCGGCCGGGTCCGGGCCGCTGTGCCGGGACCGGTGGCGGGCCGCCCCGGCGTGCTCCGGCAGCCACCCGGTCACCATGTAGCGGACCCGCTCGCCGATGTTCACGGCGTGGTCGCCGATCCGCTCGTAGTAGCGGCCGACGAGGGCCAGCTGGACGGCCTGCTGGACGTCTCCGTCCGCCTTGCAGCTCTCGAGGAGCGCCTGGATGTAGTCCTTGTGGACCTGATCGAGGCGGTCGTCCATCTCGTCGAGGGTGGCAGCGAGCCGGTCGTCGCCCTCGGCGTAGGCGTCCATGGCGAGGCGGAAGAGCCGGACGGCCTCGTCGGACATGCGCTGCAGCAGCCCGCGCAGGGCCGCCGGGACGGGGGTGGGGTGGAGGCGCCGGATCGCCTTGCCGATGTTGACCACCAGGTCGCCGGAGCGCTCGATCTCCGAGGTGAGGCGGATGGCGGTGACGAGCGCCCGCATGTCGCTGGCCATGGGCTGCTGCCGGGCGAGGATGAGGAAGCACCGCTCCTCGACGTCGAGGGTCACGGCGTCGATCTCGTCGTCGCTGTCGAGGATGCCCTGCACGGCGTCGAGGTCCATGTCGAGCAGCGCCTGGGTGCCCCGGGAGATGAGCTCGGTCACGCGGCCGGCCGCCCGGATGAGGTCCTGGTGGACCTCGTCGAGCTGGTGGTGGAAGGCAGATCGGGACTCGGTCATGGCTACCGCACCTCCGCGGCCAGGTGGCGGGGCTCACCGGTGAGGAGGTACCGGAGCCGCGCCCCGATGATCGCGCTGTGGTCGGCGATGCGCTCGATGGCGCGCCCGGCCACGAACACCCCCATGGCGATCTTCGTGGCCTCGGGGTGGCGCAGGTCGTGGAGCTCGTGGATGAGGCGCTCGTAGTACAGGTCGAGGCCGCGGTTCTGGGTGGCGAGCTCCGTGGCCAGCTCGAGGTCCTGCGTGGACCAGGCCCGGAGGGCCAGGCGATACATCTCCACCGCGTCGTCGGCCAGGGTGACGAGGATGTCCCAGGCGGCGCTGGCCTGGGCGAGGAAGGCGTGCTGGGGAGCCAGCTTCACCACCCGCAGGGACAGGTCGCCGATCCGCTCGAGCTCGGAGATGATCCGCAGCACGGAGACGACGAAGCGGAGGTCGCTGGCCACCGGCGCCTCTCGGCCGAGCAGCAGGTAGCAGCGCTCGGTGAGCGACACGTTCATGGCGTCGATCTCGTCGTCGGCCCGCAGGGCCTGGCCGGCGACGATCACATCCCCGTGGCGGAGCACCTCGCGCATCCGCTCCAGGTTCTCGTCGACCCTGACGCCCATCAGCTCGACCTGCAGGCGCAGCTGGTCCAGCTCGTCGCGGAAGCCCTGGCGGAGCGGCTCCCCGGCGCCTGCCGGTTCGACCTGCACCGTCACCCGAACCGGCCGGTCACGTAGTTCTCGGTGCGCTCGTCGCTCGGGTTGGAGAACATCTTGTCGGTGACGTCGTACTCGACCAGCACCCCGGTGCGGGTGTCGCTCTCGTCGTTCACCTCGGTGGTGAAGAAGGCGGTGCGGTCGCTCACGCGGGCGGCCTGCTGCATGTTGTGGGTGACGATGATGATCGTGTACTGGTCCTTGATCTCCTGCATCAGGTCCTCGATGCGGGCGGTCGCGATCGGGTCGAGGGCCGAGCACGGCTCGTCCATGAGGAGCACCTCGGGATCCGTGGCGATCGCCCGCGCGATGCAGAGGCGCTGCTGCTGCCCCCCGGAGAGGCTGAGGCCCGAGGAACCGAGCCGGGACTTCACCTCGTCCCACAGCCCCGCGCCTCGCAGCGCGCGCTCGACCACGTCGTCGAGGCCCTTCTTGGTGCCGGCCACGCGAGGTCCGTAGGCCACGTTGTCGTAGATGGACTTGGGGAAGGGGTTGGGCTTCTGGAACACCATGCCGATGCGCCGCCGGACCTCGACCGGGTTCACCTCGGGGTCGTACAGGTCGACGCCCCGGTAGTGGATCGCGCCCTCGACCCGCGCCGTGTCGATGAGGTCGTTCATGCGGTTGAAGCACCGCAGGACCGTGGTCTTGCCGCAGCCGGAGGGCCCGATGAACGCTGTGATCTCCCGGCTCTGGACCTTCAGGTCGACGTTGCGGACGGCTCGGAAGTCGCCGTAGAACACCGAGAGGTCCGAGACGTCGAAGACCACCGAGGCGGCATCCGGTTGCGTCGGCCCGTCGGCCGAGAGGGCGGGCTGGTCCACGTGGGTGGCCTCCGTGAGATCGATCGATGGCGCCATGTTCTAGGCCCTTCTCTTCTCGTAGCGGTTGCGGAGCAGGATGGCGGTGGCGTTGGCCACGAGGACGATGGCGAGCAGCACCGCGATCGCGGCGTAGGTGACGCCCTCCCAGTCCGCCACCGGGCGCCCGGCCCAGGTGGCGATGATCTGGGGCAGCGCCGTGAAGCGCTCCTGGAGGTCCCCCAGCGCGTAGGAGTCCCCGGTCGTGAGGAAGCCGGACGCGGCGCCCACCAGGATGAGCGGAGCGGCCTCGCCCAGGGCGCGCGCCAGCGCGAGGACCGTGCCGGTGAGGATGCCGGGGGCGGCATAGGGCAGGACGTGGTGGCGGATCACCTCCCAGCGCGTGGCTCCCACCCCGAAGCCCGCCTCGCGCAGCCCGTCGGGGACGGCGCGAACGGCCTCGGCGGCGGTGATGATCACGATCGGCAGCACCAGGATGGCGAGCGTGAGGCCGGCGGAGACGACGCTGCGGCCGTTGGCGTTCGGCCCGGTGATGGAACCCAGGGCCTTGACGAAGATCGTGAGGCCGAGGATGCCGTAGACCACCGACGGCACCCCCGAGAGGTTGCGGATGTTGAGGTCGATGAAGTGGGTGAGGCGCCCGGGCTTCGCGTACTCCTCGAGGTAGAGCGCGGCGCCGACCCCGATGGGAAAGGCCAGCGTCACGGTGAAGAGCCCGATGAAGAAGGTTCCCCGGATGCCCTGGGCGAGGCCGGAGGCCTCGGCCTGCGACGCCATCTTGCCGGTCAGGAAGTCGCCCAGCCGTCCGGTGAGGACGTCGGACCCGGTGCTGACGACGTCCCAGACGAGCACCCCGAGCACCAGCAGGGAGATCCCGAGGGCGATCTGGAGCAGGACCGTGAAGAGTCGGCCGGTGACGTCGAGCTTGCCGCTGGAGAGGTCGCGCCGGACGACCTCGGGGACAGGAGCAGGGGTGGTGGCTGCGGTCACGAGGAGCCCTTCAGTAGGCCTGGCGCACGGCGCGGACGAACCGGCCGGCCACGAGGTTGAGGAGCAAGGTGATGGCGAACAGCAGGGAGGCGACGAAGAACAGGCTCTGGAACGTCAGCGCCTCGCCAACCACCTGATCGGTGCCGGCGGCCTGCGAGGCGATGGCGGCGGTCATCGTGGTGCCCTTGTCGAAGGGGTCGGTGGTGAACAGCGCCCCGCCGGTGCCGCCGCCGGCGATGAACACCACCATCGTCTCACCGATCGCCCGAGAGATGGCGATGATGAACGCCGCCGCCAGGCCCGACACCGCGGCCGGCACCACCACCCGGGTGGTGGTGGTGATCTTGCGGGCGCCGAGACCCGAGGACGCCTCACGGAGGGCGTCGGGGACAGAGCGCATGGCGTCCTCGGAGATTGAGGCGATGAGCGGGATGGTGAGGATCCCCACGCCGATCCCGGCTGCAGCGAGCGTGGCGCCCGTTGCCTCGGCCTGCAGCCGTCCGACCAGCTCCGGCGCGATCCAGGTGAGGGCGAAGTAGCCGAGCACCACGCTGGGGATGCCGGCGAGGATCTCGAGCGCCGGCTTCAGGACCTTCCGGACGGTCGGGCGGGCGTACTCGGAGAGGTAGATGGCGGCCCCGATGCCGAGAGGGACGGCGACCACCATCGCCACACCGGTGACGAGGAGGCTCCCGACGAAGATCGTCTTCACGTCGTACATGCCGCGGCGGGGGAACCAGCCATCGGTCCAGAGGGTGGCCCACTCGACCTGGCTCACGAAGGTCCAGGTCTCCTTGGCCAGCGATCCGATGATCAGCGCGCTCACGAGGACCGAGGTCAGGGCGGCGGCGAGCAGCACCCCCTTGACGGCTCGTTCCTTGTTGAGGCGCTTCGGGTCGCCACGGAGGTCGCCCACAGAGAGGGGCGTACCCATGTCGACGGAGAGGTCGGTCATCAGGGCTCCGGGATGGATGGATCGAGGTGGGTCAGCGCGCCGGTGGTGAGGCACCCAGAAGGATGCCTCACCACCAGACGACAGGGCACCGGGAGGTGGTGGTGCCCGTCAGCGGGCGCTACTGGGCTCCCGTGGTGCGGGCTTCCCAGAGCGCCTTGGTGGCGTCGAGGTCCTCGGCGGCGAGGTCCACGTAGCCGACCTCGGACACCGAGCTGATGGCGTCGTTGAGGTAGTAGTCGACCCAGGCGGCCAGCGCCGCGTTCTCCTCGGCCTTGGCCTTGTTCACGTAGATGAACAGGGGTCGGCTGACCGGGTAGGAGTTGTCGGCGATGGTCTCGGGGGTGGGGGCAACGCAGCCGTCGCCGCCGTCGACCTCGAGCACCTTCACGCCCTCGGTCTCGTTGGCGAAGGCGAAGCCGACCCAGCCGAAGCTGGTGTCCGAGCCCTGGATGCCCTGGATGATCACGTTGTCGTCGGCGGAGGACTGGTAGTCGGGGCGGGTGGTCGCGTCTTGGCCGCGGTCCTCGTTGAACTCCTCGATGACGAGCTCGACGAAGCTGGCGAAGGTGCCGGACTCCTCGCCGGGTCCGACGATGTCGAGCGGAGCGTCGGGGAGCTCGGTGTCGGAGCCGAGCTCGGTGGCGAGGTCCTGGGCATCGGACCAGCTGTCGAAGCCCTGGGACTCGGGCCCGGTCAGGGCGTAGATGTCGGCCAGGCTGAGGCAGTCGACGGCGTCGTTGGCCTCGTTGGTCATCATCGCGATGCCGTCGTTGCCGATGCGCAGCTCGATGAACTCGATGCCGTTCTCCTCACAGGAGGCGATCTGCTCGTCCTTGATCTTGGACGAGGCGTCGTTGACGTCGGTCTCGCCGCTGCAGAACAGCTCGAAGCCGTCGCCGGTGCCGGGGCCGTCGACGCTGATCTCCACGTCGGGGTGCTCGGCGTTGAACTTCTCCGTCACCGCGATCGAGATGGGCTCGACGGTGGAGGAGCCGGACACGATGATCGTGCCGCTCAGACCCTCCTCGCCGCCCGAGGCGCCACCGTCCTCGGGGGCGCCGCCGTCGTCGGTGGCAGCGGTGTCGTCGTCGCCGCACGCCGCGGCGACGAGGCCGAAGACCAGGAGCAGCGACAGCCAGGCCGTCTTCTTCTTGAGCACGTGAGCCCTCCTTGGGCAAGCAACGGGTGTCATGGGGATGGACACCGGGTCGTCGCCGAGCACCGTACGGAGCCTCCGTGGCCGCTCAGGGAGAGCCGGGTGAACCCGAGGTGAACGGCGCTCCAACTGTTGGGACGGGCCTGGAAGGCCTGTCCCAACCGGTCAGGACCGGCGCTTGCGCTCCCGGGCCGCCTGCTGCAGGCGGAGGTGGGTGTCGCGCTCGCCGCGAGGCTCGATGCGGGACCAGGTGCCGTCGGGCCCGAGGACCCAGGCGAGGACGTCGTCGCTCAGGTTCACGTCCAGGACCTCGTCGATCCGGGCCTGCAGCCGGGCGTCGAGGACCGGGACCACAGCCTCCACGCGGCGGTCGAGGTTTCGGGGCATGAGGTCGGCCGACCCGATGAGGATCCTCGGGACGCCCACGCCGTCGCCGTTGGCGAAGCGGTAGACGCGGGAGTGCTCGAGGTACCGACCCACGATCGACCGGACCCGGATGCGATCCGACATGCCCGGGACCCCGGGCACGAGGCAGCAGATGCCCCGGATGACGAGGTCCACCTCGACCCCCGCCTGCGAGGCGGCGTAGAGGGACTCGATCATCGGCTGGTCCACCAGGCTGTTCATCTTCATGGTGATGTGGGCCGGGTGGCCCGCCGCCGCCGCCTTGACCTCTCGCCTTATGAGCTTGGTGAGCCCGTGGCGGGTGGTGTGCGGCGACACGAGCAGCCGCTGGTAGCGCACGTCGCGCCCGAAGCCGGTGAGGTAGTTGAACAGCTGGGTGAGGTCCGCCCCCACCTCCGGGTCGGCCGTGAGGAGGCCGAGGTCCTCGTAGGTGGTGGCGGTCTTCGAGTTGTAGTTGCCGGTGCCCACGTGGCAGTAGCGGCGGATGCCGTCGGGCTCGTCCCGCACCACCAGCGCCGTCTTGGTGTGGACCTTCAGCCCCACCAGGCCGTACACCACGTGCACGCCGGCGGTCTCCAGCGCCTTGGCCCACTCGATGTTGGCGCTCTCGTCGAAGCGGGCCTTCAGCTCGACGAGAGCTGCCACCTGCTTGCCCCGCTCCGCGGCGCCGATGAGGGACCGCACGATCGGGCTGTCGCCCGAGGTGCGGTAGAGGGTCATCTTGATGGCGAGGACCTGGGGGTCGATCGACGCCTGGCGGATGAACTCCTCGACCGTGGTGCGGAACGAGTCGTAGGGGTGGTGGACGAGCACGTCCCCCTCCCTCAGCACGCTGAAGAAGTCGGGGCGCTCCTCGTCCCCGTCCAGTCGGGCCGGCGTGACCCGCTGGTAGACGGGGTCCTTCAGGTCGGGTCGGTCCAGGGCGTGGACGGCCCACAGGCCGCCGAGGTCCAGGGGGGCCGAGATCCGGTACGTGTCCTCCTCGGCGACGTCGAGCTCGCGCTGGAGCATCGCCTGCACCTCGTCGCTCATCCCGGCGCCGAGCTCGAGCCGGACGGCCCGCCCGAACTGGCGCCGGCGCAGCTCGATCTCGACGGCGGCGAGGAGGTCGTCGGCCTCCTCCTCCTCGAGGGTGAGGTCTGCGTTGCGGGTCACCCGGAACGGGTCGTGGGACACGATCTCCATGCCCGGGAACAGCTGGTCGAGGTGGGCGGCGATGACCTGCTCGAGCGGCACGAAGCGCTCCCCGTCGGGCATCACCACGAACCGGGGCAGGAGGTCCGGCACCTTCACCCGGGCGAAGCGGGACTCGCCGCTGACCGGGTCGACGAGCGTGACGGCCAGGTTGAGCGACAGGTTCGAGATGTAGGGGAACGGGTGCCCGGGGTCGACCGCGAGGGGGGTGAGGACGGGGAAGATCCGCTCCTCGAAGGTCTCGACGAGGAACTTCTCGTCGTCGTCGTCGAGCTCGTCCCACGCCGACAGGCGGATGCCTCCCGCCGCCAGCTCGGGCACCACCTGCTCGAGGAAGATGCGCTCCTGGGCAGCGACCAGCGACTCGACGCGCTCCCGCACCTCGAGGAGCTGCTGGGCCGGGGTGCGGCCGTCGGGCGAGGTGGTGGCGAGGCCGGCGGCGACCTGCTCCTTGAGCCCGGCCACCCGGACCTGGAAGAACTCGTCGAGGTTCTGGCTGAAGATGGCGAGGAACTTGGCCCGCTCGAGGACCGGGACGTCAGCGTCTTCGCCGAGCGCCAGCACCCGCGCGTTGAAGTCCAGCCAGGAGAGCTCGCGGTTCAGGTAGCGGACCTGGCCGCCGTCGAGGTCTTCGGGGCCGGCGACGTCCATCGCCCGAGCGTACCGACCCCCGCTTCGGGCCCGACCGGGGCTACTCGTCCTCGGGCAGGCCGAGGTCCCACTCGAGCAGGATGTTCTCCCGCTCGGCGTCGCGGATCACCCGCTCGCGGTTCCGACGGAACTGGGGGTCGTGGGGCGGGAGCAGCACGAGGCGGGCGAGCACTCGGCGCTCGAAGTCCTGGGTGACGGTCCGGTCGCCGAAGTCGTTGTCGATCCGCCAGTGCGGTGCGACCGGCCCCAGGTACACGATGCGGGCGTGGGCGACCGGCGGTTCGGTGTGCTCCGGAGCGACGTCAGACATGGCGCACCACGCTAGCGGGTCCGCTGTGGCGGGCCACAGACGGGGCGCTCAGGTGCCGTCGCCGCGACGGCCGAGCGTGGCGGTCACGGTGACCGCCTCTCCGTCTCGTCGCACCACGATGTCCACCTCGTCGCCGGGCTCGTGGTCGGTGATGGCGTCGCGCACCTCAGCCGAGGTGGTGATCTCGTCGCCGTCGATGGCCACGATCACGTCGCCGACCTCGAGGCCGGCGTCGGCGGCCGCCGACCCGGGGACCACCTCGGTGACGAACGCCCCCTTGTCGCCCTCCACGGCGAACCGCTCCCGCACCGCGTCGCTGAGGTCTGCCACGTCGGTGCTGGACACCCCGAGGAAGGCCTGGTTGGGCGTGATGGCGCCGCCACCCGACCGAAGCTCCTCGATGACGGCCAGGGCTTCGTCGATGGCGATCGAGAAGCCGAGGTTCTGGGCGTCGGCCACGATCGCGGTGTTGATGCCCACCACCTGGCCGGCGGCGTTGACGAGCGGTCCGCCGGAGTTGCCCGGGTTGATGGCGGCGTCGGTCTGGATCAGCCCGGTGAGCGTGATCCCCTCGGCGCTGAGGTCCCGGTCCTTGGCCGAGACGATGCCCTGGGTCACGGTGGGGTCCCCGCCCAGGTTCAAGGCGTTGCCGATCGCGATCACGGGATCGCCCACCGACAGCTCGTCGGACGAGCCGAGCTCAGCCGCCACCAGGCCCTCGGCGTCGATCTGCACGACGGCGAGGTCGTCGTCGGGGGAGGCCCCGACGAGCGTGGCCTCCTCCCTCGTGCCGTCGGGCAGGACGACGGTGATCCCGCTGAGCGTGGAGATCACGTGGGAGTTGGTGAGGACCAGCCCGTCCTCGCTGAGGATGATCCCGCTCCCGGCGCCCTCGAAGACCCCCTGGGAGGTGGTGGCGCTGGTCTCGATGGCCACCACCGAGGGCTGGACCTTGGCCAGGATGGCGTGGACGTCGAGGGCGCCGTCGGCGTCCACGATCGGGGTCGCGGCGGGCCCGCGCCGGGTGCCGTCGTCATCCTCGTCGAGCGCGAGGACCAGCCCGCCGGCCACCAGCGCACCCACGACCGCGCCCACGACTGCGCCGATCAGTGCCGCCGACCACGCCGAGCGCCCCCGGCGGTCGGCAGGGCGCTGGGGGTGGCTGGCGGCGGGCCAGGCCGGCGCCGGACCGAGCGCCGCGGACGCGGGTGGCGTGTCAGGTGCCGCCCACGGCGACCGTGGCTGCTCTCGGGTGGGAGCGTCCACGCTCTCGTGACCCTGGGTCGGCGGGCTCCAGGCCGGGCTCGGCCCAGCGCCGGCGCGGGCGGAGGGGTCCACCGGCTCGGCTTCGAGCGGCCGGTCGGCGGGGCGGTCCCAGGTCGCGGGTCGGACCCAGTCGGCGTCGCCCGGGCGGGGGGCGGGGCGGCGAGGAGGCGGGGGAGGGCTCGGTTCCACCCTCCCATCTTCTCCGCTGGAGGCTGGGTTCCCACCGCGACCCACCTGAGAGGTTCCTGAGAGTTCGCGATCGGAGGGAACCAAACCGGCGTCGGCACCGTAGAAAGGAGGTGGAACGCACCCAGGACCGTCGCAGGGAGGGGCAGATGGAGCTCGAGTGGATGGCGAAGGGCCGGTGCGCCAGCATTCCGCCGTCGGTCTTCTTCCCCAGCGACGGCTCAGGGGTGGAGGTGGCCCGGCAGATCTGCGCCGACTGCCCCGTCAAGGCACCGTGCCTCGAGTACGCCCTCGAGCACCGCATCGACCACGGCGTGTGGGGCGGCACGTCCGAGCGCGAGCGGCGGCGCATCCTGAAGCGGCGCCGAGAGACGGCCGCCGCGGGCTGAGGCCCGAGGGCCGGCGTCAGGTCGCCGGGTGGTCCTCGTCCTCCTCCGGCGTCTCCTTCAGGCCCTTCTTGAACTCGCTCTGGGCCTGACCCAGCGATCGAGCCAGCTTGGGGAGCTTCGCGCCACCGAAGAGGACCAGGACGACCAAGAGGATGATGATGAGCTCTGTGGGTCCGAGGTTCACGGCGCCACGGTACCAGTCGGCCTTCTGATGGCGATCGCGACGGCTGGATAGGGTCCGGCGGTGACCGCCCTGCCAGATCCCGTCCCCGCCGAGGCCGTCGTCGAGCTCCTCGGCCCCGGGACCAACGCCGTCGTGCCGCTGGCCAACGGCGAGCCGGTGTCGGTGCTCGACGCCGTGGAGACGGCGGCCGCGGCGGGCCGGTTGGAGCGAGTGCGGATCCACCAGATGCACGCCCTCCACGACCGCCCCTACCTCGACGGGCGCTACGGCGACGACCTGCGCCACGTCAGCTACTTCCTCTCCCACGTCACCCGGCCGCACTTCCACCGCGGGGGCCTGGACCTGGTGCCGAGCCACTTCAGCGAGGTGCCGCTCCTCCTCCGGCACCTGCCCCAGATCGTCGTCCTGGCCGCCTGCTCGCCTCCCGACCGGCACGGCTACGTGACCCTCGGCACCAACGCGGACTACGTCGCCCCCTTCATCGGGCGGGTCCCGTTCTTCGTGGAGGCCAACCCGCGGATGCCCCGGACGATGGGGCGCAACGCCATCCACCTGTCGCAGGTCGAGGGCTGGTGCCAGGCGGACCGGCCGCTCGTGCAGATCGAGCCCTCCGAGCCCGACGAGTGCGACCGGCGCATCGCCGCGCACGTGGCGGAGCGGATCGAGGACGGCTCCTGCATCCAGGCCGGCATCGGCTCGATCCCCAACACCGTGCTCGGCGCGCTCCACGACCGGCGCGAGCTCGGCATCCACACCGAGCTGCTCTCCGACGGGATGATCGACCTCGTCGAGCAGGGCGTGGCCACCGGCGTGCGCAAGACCCGGCGCCCAGGCAAGGCCGTCGCCACCTTCGCCCTCGGCAGCCAGCGGCTCTACGACTTCCTGGACGCCAACCCGGCCGTGGAGCTGCTCCCTGTGGACTGGGTCAACGACCCTCGGATCATCGCGATGGAGCGGAGCTTCGTGTCCATCAACGCCACCGTGGAGGTCGACTTCCTCGGGCAGGCCGCCTCCGAGATGATCGGCGGGCGCCTGTGGTCGGGGTCCGGCGGCCAGGCCGACTTCGCCCGCGGCGCCCTCTACTCCCCTGGCGGCCAGGGGTTCCTCGTGCTGCCGTCCACGGCGAGGGGCGGCACCGTGTCGCGCATCGTGCCCCGGCTGAGCACCGGCCAGGCCGTCACCACCTTGAAGAACACCGTCGACAAGGTGGTCACCGAGCACGGCGTGGCCGAGCTGCGGGGCCGCACCGTGCGGGAGCGCACCCACGCCCTCGTCGGCATCGCCGATCCGGCCTTCCGCGAGGACCTCGAGCGGGAGGCACGGGCTCTCGGCTGGTGGTGACCGCCCGCGGCGTGACGTGCGCAGAGCCACCCTCGCCGCCGCAGCGCGCACGCGCGTCGGTCCGCGCACGCCTCGGCTGCGGGATCAGGGGCGTTGGACGGTGCCGTCCTCGTCGAGGCATCCGGCCGGGGGGGTGGTGGCATCGGGGCCGCCGGGAGGGCAGGGGCCGAGCGCTCGGGAGGTCGTGATCGAGGTGGAGCCGCCGTCCGGCACGAGCTCCGGCTCCTGATCGGCCGAGCACGCCACCAGCGCGCCGAGGGCCAGGACCGCGCCGGCCCAGCGCAGGGGCAGGTGCCCGGTCACGTGAGGACGGCGCGCAGGGCGGCGCTGGCCAGACCCACGGCGTGGCGGCCGTCCTCGATCATCGTGGGCATGGCGAAGAACCCGTGGATCTGCCCGTCGTAGCGGACCAGCTGGGTCGGGACGCCCGCCTCCTGGAGGCGGCGGGCGTAGGCCTCCCCCTCGTCCCGGAGGGGGTCGTATTCGGCCGTGATCACCAGCGCCGCGGGGAGGCCGGCGAGGTCCTCGGCGTGGAGCGGCGACACGGCAGGGTCGCAGGGGTCCCGGTCGCCGAGGAGGTTGGCGCGGAACCACTCGAGGGTCCGCTTGGTCAGGAAGTAGCCCTCCGCGTTCTCGTCGATCGACGGGTGGCTCAGGCTGAGGTCCGTGACCGGGTAGACGAGCAGCTGGAAGTCGATGTCGGGCCCGAACTCGCGCCGGCTGCGCTGGCACAGCAGGGCGGCGAGGTGGCCCCCGGCCGAGTCGCCGCCCACGGCGAGGCGGCTGACGTCGGCGCCGAGCACCTCGGCGTTCTCGGCCGTCCAGGTGAGCGCCGCCATCACGTCGTCGAGCGCCGCCGGAGCGGGGTGCTCGGGAGCGAGGCGGTAGTCGACGGACACGACGACCGCCCCGCTGCCGTTGGCGAGCGCCCGGCACGTGTGGTCCGCGGTGTCGAGGTCCCCGATGGTCCAGCCGCCGCCGTGGAACCAGAGGAGCGCACCGTGGTTGGCACCCACGGACTGCTCCGGCGTGTACACCCGCACCGGGATGTCCCCCTCGTCGGTGGGGACGTGCCGGTCGTCGACCCGGAGCACCTCCTCGCCCTGCTCCATGGCCGACAGGAGCCGGTACGCCTCCCGGGCCTCGGCCGGGGACAGCGACGCCAGCTCCGGACCGCCCGTCTGGGCCATGGCGTCCAGGATCGTCTGCACCTGCGGATGGACGGGCACGCTTCGCTACCCCCTGCGGTTCGATCGGCCCGGGCAGCGTAACGCCCTCTCTGGCGGCTCCCGACGGGGGCTCAGGCCCGCCCGTAGAAGACGCGCTCGACCACGCGACGGGCCCGGCGGGTCCGGCGGCGGTACTCCTCGCGCAGGCCGGGGACGGTGTGGCCGAGGGATCGGGCCAGCGGGGTGACCTGCTCGGGGCGCATCGGGAGCGAGTCCCCGGGGCCGGCCACGAGGAAGCTCCGGTTCCGGGTCTCCTCGCAGAACCGGTAGGCGGCTTCGAGCACGTCGGCGTCGGCCTCGTCGAGGTGCCCGGCCGCCCGCAGCGCGTGCAGGGCCACGATCGTGCTGGGCTCCGGCACCCGGTGCTGCAGCTGGAGCAGCTGGACGGTGAACTCGACGTCGGACAGCGACCCGGGGCCGAGCTTCAGGTGGAAGGTCGGGTCCTCACCCCGCCCGATGCGCTCCTGCTCGATGCGGGCCTTCATGCGCCGCACCTCGCGGGTGTCGGCCTCCGTGAACGGGCGGGCCCAGATCGCGTCGGCCACCGCGGCGGCGAGGCTGGCGCCGAGGGCGGCGTCGCCGGCCACCGTCCGCAGCCGCAGGTAGGCCTGGCGCTCCCAGGTGGAGGCCCACCGGTCGAGGTACGACCGCCAGCCCTCCAGGCTGCGGGCCAGGGGACCGCTGCGCCCCTCCGGGCGGAGGGTGGCGTCGACGGCCCAGATGCGGCGGGCCGGGGTGCCGCCGTCGACGAAGCGGACGAGCTCGGTCGCCACCCGGTCGGCCTCGTCGGCGGCGGCCTGGTCTGCGCCGTCGTAGGCGAAGACCAGATCCAGGTCGCTGGCGTAGCCGAGCTCGGTGCCCCCCAGCCGGCCGAGCGCCAGGACGGCGAAGGGCACCTGCGGCTGGAGCGTGGCGAGGGCGGCCTCGAGCGCCGCCTCGGCCAGCGCGGAGAGGTCGGCGCCCACCTGCTCGACGCCGGCGAGGTCGAGGACGTCGCGCGCGGCGACGCCGAGGAGGTGGCGGTGCTGCCACCGCTGGAGGGCCCGCTGGCGGTCGGGCACGTCGGAGCGCCACTCGATGGCCGAGGTGGCGCTGTCGACGAGCTCCGGGCGAGAGCGGGTGCGGAGCCGGTGCTCGTCGGCCAGCCGCTCCACGAGGTCCGGGTTGGCCAGGAGCACGTCGCCCAGCCGCCGGCTGGTGCCGAGGAGGAGCGCCAGCCGCCTCGCCACCTCGGGCGAGTCGCGGAAGGCGGCGGCGAGCCGGACCGTGCGCGTCTCGCCGGTGGCGAGGCGGCGGAGGCCGAGGAGGCCCAGGTCGGGATCCGGTGACGCAGAGAGCCAGTCGAGCAGCAGCGGGAGGAGCTGCTGCATCATCCGGGACGAACGGGTGAGGCCTCGGGTGAGCTCCACCACCGCCTGCCGGGTGCGCTCCACGTCGGTGAAGCCGAAGGCGGCCAGGCGGTCGGCGGCGCGGTCGGGCCCGAGCGTGCCCGCCCCCGACAGGGTCGCCAGCAGGGGCCGGAACCAGAGCCGCTCGTGGACGGCCCGCACCGTCGCACGCTGGGTGCGGAGGTCCCGGTCGAAGCGCTCGGTGGCACCGCCGCTCGGGTCGCCGCGGTAGCCGAGGACGCGGGCGAGGTGGCGGCGCTCGGCGCGGTCGGCGGGGAGGGTGTGGGTCTGGCGCCCGTCGCGCAGCTGGATCCCGTGCTCGACGCGGCGCAGCAGCTGGTAGCTCCCGACCAGCGCCTCGGCGTCGGCGGCGTCCACGTACCCCCCGGCCACCAGCGCCCCGAGGGAGGCAACCGTCCCCGGCCGGCGGAGGGACTGGTCCACGGGCCCGTGGACGAGCTGAAGGAGCTGGGCCGCGAACTCCACGTCACGGATCCCGCCCGGGCCTCGCTTCACCTCGCGGTCGCCCAGTCCGCGCTTGCGCACCTCGTCCTCGGCTCGGACCTTCAGCGCCCTCAGCGAGCGCAGCTCCTCGGGGCTGAGCGGCCGGCCCCACACGAACCCGGCGGCGGCCTCGGCCCACGCGGCAGCCAGCTCCTCGTCGCCCACGACCGGCTCGGCCCGCAGGAGCGCCTGACGCTCCCAGGGCTGCGCCCACCGCTGCCAGTAGGCCTCGTAGGCAGCGACGCTGCGAACGAGGGCGCCGTCTCGCCCCTCCGGTCGAAGGTCGGCGTCCACCCGGAAGCAGCTGCCGGCCCGCTCCAGCACGGTCCGGCCGGCCCGCTCGAGGCGCCGAGGGTCGCCGTCGCCCACGAGGAGGATGTCGACGTCGCTGGCGTAGTTGAGCTCGTCGCCACTCAGCTTCCCCATGCCCACGATCACGAGCCGATGGTCGGCCCCCAGCACCTCGGCCGCCACCTCGGCGTGCACTACCGCGAGGACCTGTCGGGCGGCGTCGCTGAGCGCGGCAGTGGTGGCCGCGAGGTCCGCCTCGCCGGCCAGGTCGAGCGCTGCGATGCGGAGCACCTCCCGGCGGAACCAGGCCCTCAGGTCTCCCGACGCCGCCGCCCCGCCGACCGGCTGGTGCGGGTCGGCCACCGCCGTGATCGCCTGGGCGTCGGTGGCCAGCAGCTCGGTCAGGGACCGGCTGGCGGCCACGACCGCCACGAGCCGCCGCCATGCGGCGTCGTCGGGGAGGCGGTCCTCGAGGTCCGGGTGGACGCCGCGGAGCCGGTCGAGCGCAGCCGCCGCCTCGTCGGGCGCGGCGCTGCGCTCGACCTCCTCGACGGCGACCTCGGGCAGCGCTGCCACCGCGGCAGTCTCGCGGAGGCCCGCCGGGGTGGGGGCCTACGCTCGGAGGATGGCCCGGATCCGGATCGCGCTCTGCCAGCTGAACCCCTTGGTCGGCGACCTCGCCGGCAACGTGGCCAAGGTGCTGGACGCGTACGAGGAGGCGGAGGCGGCCGGGAGCGACCTGGCCATCTTCCCCGAGCTGATGGTGACCGGGTACCCGCCCGAGGACCTGCTGCTGCGCCCCCGCTTCGTGGCCGAGAACCTCGCCGCGCTGGACGAGATCGCGTCCCGCACGGGGCGGTGCGCCGCGGTGGTGGGCTTCGTGGACCAGGGCCGGGACCTCTACAACGCGGCCGCCGTGTGCGCGGGCGGCCGTGTGGTGGGCCGCTACCACAAGCGGTCGCTCCCCAACTACGCCGTGTTCGACGAGCAGCGGTACTTCGCCCGGGGCCACGAGCCGCTCGTCCTCTACGAGGTGGCGGGCGTGAAGGTCGGCCTGGCCGTGTGCGAGGACGTGTGGAGCCCCGAAGGCCCGATCGCGCAGCAGTCGGCCGGCGGGGCCGAGCTCGTCGTCATCCCCAACGGCTCGCCGTACTTCCGCGGTCGCCAGGCGGAGCGCGAGCGCCTGGTGGCCACCCGCGCCGAGGACGCCCACTGCCACATCGCCTACGTGAACATGGTCGGCGGCCAGGACGAGCTGATCTTCGACGGCACGTCGTTCGTGGTCGACGACGACGGCGAGGTGATCGCGCGCTCCCCGCAGCTCACCGAGCACGTCCAGGTGGTCGACCTCGACATCCCGCCGGTGTTCCGCACCCGCCTCCTCGATCCCCGCGGCCGCGACTTCGCGCCGGCGCTGCCGGTCGTGCCGGTGACCGGGCCGGCCGATGCGCACCCCGAGCCCGAGCGGGTCCCGTCGATCACCCCGCTGCTCGACCCCGTCGCCGAGGTGTACGACGCGCTCGTCCTCGCCACCCGGGACTACGTGCACAAGAACGGGTTCACCGATGCCGTGCTCGGCCTCTCCGGCGGCGTCGACTCCTCGCTGGTGGCCGTCATCGCGGCCGACGCGCTCGGCCCCCACCGGGTCCACGCGGTCTCGATGCCGAGCCGGTACTCGTCGGACCACTCGATGACCGACGCGGAGGCGCTGTGCCAGGCCACGGGGATCGACCTGCGCACGATCGCCATCGAGCCGGCCCACTCGGCCTTCCTCGAGATGCTGGGGCCGAGCTTCGAGGGGCTGGCCGAGGACCTCACCGAGGAGAACCTGCAGCCGCGCATCCGCGGGATGCTCCTCATGGCGCTCTCCAACAAGTTCCGGGGCTGGCTCGTGCTGACCACCGGGAACAAGAGCGAGGCCGCGGTGGGGTACTCCACGCTCTACGGCGACACCGCAGGCGGCTTCTCCGTCATCAAGGACGTGCCCAAGCTGCTCGTCTACGAGCTGTGCCGACTGCGCAACGAGCGGGCCGGGCGGGAGCTCATCCCCGAGAGCGTGCTCACCAAGGCCCCGTCGGCCGAGCTCAGGCCCGACCAGCGGGACGACCAGTCCCTGCCGCCCTACGACGTGCTCGATCCGCTGCTCGAGGCGTACGTGGAGCAGGACCGGAGCCGGGCCGAGCTGGTCGAGGCCGGGTTCGACGAGGCGCTCGTGGAGCGGGTCACCCGGCTCGTCGACGTCTCGGAGCACAAGCGGCGCCAGAACCCGCCCGGCCCTCGGATCTCGTCGAAGGCGTTCGGCAAGGACCGGCGCATGCCCATCACCAACGGGTACCGGGGATGACGGCAGCGCCGGCGGGCTCCGCCATCACCGCGGTGCTGTTCGACTTCGCCGGGGTGCTCACCTCGTCGCCCTGGGGGGCCATGGCGGCGGCCGGGGGCGGCGACCTCGAGCTGCTCATCGGCTCCTACGACGAGGACGGCGACCACCCCTGGCACCGGGTCGAGCGGGGTGAGCTGTCGATCGCGGACTGGGTCGCCGAGGTCACCGCCGAGGCGGACCGCCGAGGCGCGGCGGTCGACTTCTCGGTCCTCCAGCAGCTCCTCGGCGAGATGACCGTCCACGAGCAGGTCGTCGAGCGGATCCGCGAGCTCCGGGCCGAGGGGTACCGGACGGCGCTCATCACCAACAACGTGAGGGAGGCCTCGGGCACGTGGCGGGCCCTCATCCCACTCGACGAGCTCTTCGACGTGGTGGTCGACAGCTGCGAGGTGGGGATGCGCAAGCCCAACCCCGCCATCTTCCGCCACGCGCTCGACCTGCTGGGCTCCTCGCCCGAGGAGGCGGTGTTCCTCGACGACCACCCCGGCAACGTGGCCGGCGCAGAGGTCGCCGGGGTGGCCGGCATCCACGTGGCCGACCCCGACGAGGCGCTGGCGGCGCTCGACCACCTCCTCGGCCGGGCACCGTGACCGCGTCGGCGGTCCTGCTGGTCTCGTGCCCGGACCAGCCGGGCATCGTTGCGGCGGTCACCCGCTTCCTGGCCGAGCACGGCGGCAACGTCGTGGACCTCCAGCAGCACACCGACCGCACCGACGGCGCCTTCTTCCAGCGCATCGAGGTGGAGCTGGCCGGCTTCGACCTGCCCCGGGACGGCATCGGGACGGCGTTCGCGCCCGTGGCGGCGAGCTACGGGATGCGCTGGGCGCTGCGCTTCGCCGACGAGCGGCCCCGCACCGCCGTGCTCGCCTCGAAGGAGCCGCACTGCCTCCAGGACCTGCTGACCCGGTGGCGCACCGGGGAGCTGCCGGTCGAGGTGACGTCCGTGATCAGCAACCACCCGGACCACGAGCCGCTCGCCCGCTGGTTCGGTGTGCCGTACCACCACCTGCCGGTCGAGCCGCACGGCAAGGAGGCCCAGGAGGCGGAGCTGGCCGAGCGCCTGCGGGCCGACGCCGTCGACCTCGTCGTCCTCGCGCGCTACATGCAGGTGCTCTCGCCGGCCCTGTGCGCCGAGTGGGCGGAGCGGATCATCAACATCCACCACTCGTTCCTGCCCGCCTTCCAGGGGGCCCGGCCGTACCACCAGGCCCACGAGCGGGGTGTGAAGCTGATCGGGGTGACGGCCCACTACGCCACGGCCGAGCTCGACGACGGCCCGATCATCGACCAGGACGTCATCCGCGTCAGCCACCGCGACGACGTGGCCGACCTCCGCCGCAAGGGCCGCGACCTGGAGGTGACCGTCTTGGCCCGCGCCGTGCGGGCCCACGCCAGCCACCGCGTCCTCGTCTACGGCCGCCGCACCGTCGTGTTCGACTGACGGCGCGAGGTGGCTTGACCCGAGGGTCAGCCCGCGGGATGCTGGCTCGATAACGATCGTTCTCAGGGCGTCGCCAGCCGGGCGTCGCCCGACCAGCAGCACCGGGGGGTTGCGTGGCTGACCCGAAGAAGCCGAGGGCGCCGTTCGCGCCGTGGGACCGCCGGGAGCTGCCCGGCAGCTTCACGGTGGAGGAGACGGCCCGGCGCGTCGGCCACTACAAGTGGATCGAGATGCGCCTCTTCGAGGTCCTGGGCGGGTGGGTGGCCACCGTTCCCGAGCTCGACGTGAAGCTGCGCCTCGGCACCCACTGCTACCACCACGCCTGGCACGCCGAGCTCTGGCACAAGCGCCTCCCCGAGCTGCGGGAGATGAACCCGGAGCGGCTCACCGTCCCGCCGAACGACGAGATGGTCGCCTTCGTGGACGCCCTCACCGAGCCCGAGGGCCCCGAGCTGACCATCGAGAAGCTGGTCGGCGTGTACCGGGTGCTCATCCCGGCCAAGGTGGCGGCCTACACGTACCACCTGAACAGCACGTCCACGATCACCGACGCCCCCACCATCCGCTCGCTCAAGTTCATCCTGCAGGACGAGATGGACGACTGGCGCGACGGCGAGATGATGCTGCAGTCCCTGATCGAGACCGAGGCGGAGCTGCAGCGGGCGGTCGACCACCAGCACAAGCTCCAAGGGCTGCTGCTCGCCGCCGGCGGCATCGCCGGACCGGGCTCGATCGGCGAGTCCTACGTCACCGAAGAGGAGACCCACGCATGAGGAAGTCCTTCCCCGTCGAGGACCTGGCCCGCGACGACCGGTTCGTGCGGGTCCCGATCATGGAGCGCATCAACGACCCGCGCACGGCGCGGCGCGAGGAGGCTCCGGGCAAGGCCAAGCGCGGCCCCGGTCGGCTCACCCCTGACCGCCCCGACGCCCCCGACGCCGCCCGAGCCCTGATGCACGGCATCTTCGTGGGGGAGATCCAGGCCCTTGAGGGCGCCGGCCGCACCTGCTGGGACTTCGAGGTCGGCGACGGCAACGGCGAGGGGATCCCCGAGGTGCCCTTCGAGCTGAAGCTCGACATGGCCCGCCAGTGCTGGGACGAGGCCCGCCACTGCGAGATCTCCATCAAGCTCAGCGACCACATGGGCACCGAGATCGGCGAGTTCTCGGAGAACACGTTCCTCTACGAGGCGGCCTGCAACCCCGACCCGGTGCTCCGCCTCACCGGCGTGAACCGCGCCCTCGAGGGCCTCGCCATCGACGTGTTCAACACGATGCGGGAGTTCGGCGACGTGGCCGGTGACCCGGTGCTCGAGTTCTGCGAGGACTGGATGCTGGCCGACGAGGTGACCCACGTGAAGATGGGCTCCGACTGGCTGCGCAAGCTCACGGTCAACGACAAGGAGCGCCAGAAGCGGGCGCTCGAGTTCCAGCGGGTCGTCGACAAGCTGTTCTCCTTCGGCG
>JBKHYD010000068.1:0-109669 GCA_046565645.1 Acidimicrobiia bacterium
TGCCGCAGCCCTCGATGACCCAGCAGCGGGTGCCCTCGTGGTCGGCAACGAAGGCGAGCAGCTCAGCGAACCCGTCGGGGTCGGCGCTGGCGGTGCGGCTGCCGTGGTGCTTGCCGGTATCGGCGGCGATGACCGCTGCGGTGTGGGTGTGCTTGTGCGGGTCGACACCGATGACGACGTCGACGCTGTCCGCGAGGATGGACATGACGCTGCTCTCCTTGATCGGGTGGCGTTGCGGGTCCGGTCGATCTCGGGGCTGCGGCAGATCTGTGATGGGACACGCCCTCGCAGTCGTGATGCGGGGACGGTCAAGCTCCTGATCAGGTCAGCGTGCTCCGGGACGGCCGGGTCCAGTGGGCGTCGTCGACAAGTCCTATTGAAGGCAGTGAGCCAATGGAGCCACGGGTCAGACGAAACCACACCGGTCTCAACCGAACCACGACCGTGATGGCCGCCCGGTGACCATCACAGATGGAGTCATGCCTACCAGGGACCGTCGGGGAAGCCGACGACGCGTCGGTACACCCCGGAGGAGAAGGCTCGGGCGTGCGCCTGGTCCGCCAGCTCCGCAAGGAGCTCGGCACGAAGCACGGCACGATCCAGCGGGGCGCGGACCAGATCGGCTGCGGGGTGGAGTCGCTGCCGACCTGGGTCAAGCAGGCCGACATCGATGAGGGTGTCGAGCCTGGTGTGACCTCGAGCGAGGCGGCGGAGCTGAAGGCGCTGCGCCAGCAGAACCGGGGAGCTGCCCGGGCGAATGATCTGCTGAAGGGAGACCGCCAACGGGCTCTACAAGACCGAGTGCGTCTACGGGCCCGACGCGCCGAGGCCATGGGACGACGTCGACGAGCTCGAGCTCGCCACCCTGTCGTGGGTGCAATGGTTCAACGAGGAGCGCCTCCACAGCCACTGCGGCGACACCCCGCCCGCCGAGTTCGAAGCAGCATTCTACGCTGCCCGACAGACCGACCCCACCGGGGTTGGAATCAAAATGACCCGAGCCTCCATCAAACCCAGGCGGTTCAGCCCGCGCCCGGAGCGGTGCTTCGACTCGCCCGACCACCAGCCCCTTGACACAAGGAGGGTTTTGATGGTCGAGCGATCTCCGACCCCCCGGTCGTCATCGCCGACATCCGTCCCTAGCCGCACCGGGTGGGACCCCTCTGGTATCCCTGGATGGGGGAGCCAGACCCGACCGATACCCGGGACTTCGTCCCCGTAGCGAGCGACTGAGGAGCTGCGGGTGAGGGCGGCTGAAAACGAGCCGCGCAATGACTTGCGGCCTACTTGACTTGGGGGAAGACCTCTTCAGCGAAGCGGTAGACGACTTCCTGCTTCTTCTGCCCGGGTGCAGGACACGGGAGCAGCACGAGCTCATCGATGCGGCCACCGGCCATGTCGGCGATCGACTGCACCTTGGCGATGCAATCCTCCGGGGTGCCAGCCAGCGAGAGCGGATCCATGAGCTCGTCGGGGATGAGCTTCATCCCCGGATGCATCGTCTCGTCGTGAAAGCTCTTCTGGTTCACTCGCATGTACTCGAGCAGCGCCGGCGGCACCTCGGCACCGAGCGGCAGCTCGTCGAGCAGGTTGAGGCTGCTCCACAGCGCGACGAGCGTGCCCCAGCGCGCGGCGTCGAGCGCGACTCGCCGGTCATCGTGGACGCAGGCGTACGTGTGGACGATGACGCGCACGTCGTCGGACGTGCGGCCCGCCTTCTTCATGCCAGCGTCGATGTGGTCGAGCGCCCACTGGATAGTCGCAGGGTTGCCGTAGCCGCCGATGTTGACAGCGTCGGCGATCTCGCCGCCAAGCTGCAACAGCTTCGGCCCGCGTGTCCCGATGAGAAACGGCACGTGGGGGATCGGACCGAACAGCATCCGGTCGTCCTTGAAGGTGAAGTACTTCCCCTCGTGGGTGAAGTTCTCCGTCGCCGTGAGCAGCCGACGGATGAGCTCGAGCGCCTCGCGAATGCGGCCCAGGGCCTGGGTGCGCTCAACGCCCATCGCGACGAGCCCGCTGCTGCCCGCCCCGAAGCCCAGCACGGCACGACCCCCCGACATCTCGGCAAGGGTCGCGATCGCCATCGCCTGGACGGCCGGATGGCGGGAGTACGGGTCAGCGGTGAGCGGGCCGAGTTTGAGCTTCTCGGTGGCGACGGCCACCGGAGCGAGCAGTGAGTACACGTCCCGCGAGAACCGCTCATCCGCGTGGTACAGGTCGCTGTACCCATACTCCTCCATGCGGTTCGCGAGCTCGATCACCTCATGAGTCGAGAGATCGCCCGACAGGAGGACGCCGTACTCCAACGGATTCACGCGCATGCTGCACTCCCGGTGCGCCCGTGGCAGAGGCCACACGGACAACAGTATGTTGAATACCGTATTCTCTTTGTCAACCCCACACCACCGCCGACTCGGTTGTCAGGGAGCACGGGACCATCTCCCCTGGCGTCCATCCGCTCCGCAGGGTTCTCTTCGAGGAGGCGCATCACCCAAGCCGGAGGTCCTTGAACGTGATCCGCGACCATGCACCGGAGGAGCGGGCCGTCGTTGGCGTACGCGAGCCGGAAGAGTCTTCCAGCCCCTCCGCAGACGTTGAGCTCCTTGCGATGCTGCAGGAGCATGCGCCACGCGAGGGGCAGGCCCTAGCGGCGTACCAGCGCCTCATCGACGAGTCTGATGATCCGGGCGTCCAGTACTTGGGACGACTGATCCTCGAGGACGAGCGGAGGCACCACCAAGTCGTCAAGGAGATGGTGGCGATGCTCGAGAGCTTCAGCTCTGGAGCGCCGCGTCCCTCCTCGGCCCCGGGAAGTGGATCCCGGTCGGGTGTCGAGCTACGGGCTGCCACCTCCGAGCTGCTCGCACTCGAGCGTGAGGACGCGAGGGAGCTGCGCCGGCTGCGTCGGGCCATCCAGGGTGCGACTGTTCCTCCCCTGTTGTCGCTGCTCGTCGAGCTGATGATCCACGACACTCGGAAGCACATCGGGATCCTTCGTGCCATCCGAGGGCGTGCCGCGCGTCGCTGATTCGGACGTGCGCGTGGATCCCGAGTCGCCCCGAGATTCTTGATGTCAGCAGGTCGGGGTCGATTGTGGCTACGGGTTTGGTGCGCCGGCCCCGGCCTGGGGAGCATCGAGAAGGGGGTGCGCCCGGTTCGGCGGCCCGACCCACACGTCCTCGCCGTCGACCCGCACCTCGTGCATGGGCTGGAAGCGGTCCCGCTCCTTGCAGAACCCGTCGTCTAAGCAGAAGGCCCACTGGTGGCCGGGGCACACAAGGCGGCCGTTCAGAAGCACACCTTGGGAGAGGCTGCGCTCGCGATGGATGCAGGTGTCAGCCATCGCCACCGGCGACCCGTCGTTCCACAGGACGAGTACGGGCCGGTCGTCGTACTGAACGATCACCTTGCCGCCCGCCTCGAGCTGGCCCATGGCAGTAGCCCGGACCCAATCGGCGCCAGCTTCGGGGTGCGCGCCCATCAGTCGCTGTCCATCACCCCGAGCCAGCGCTTCTTGAGCCGCCGACCGGCCTCGGAGTCCTCGTCGAGCCCCTTCTGGTCGGGGTCCCAGCTGATGGCTACGTCGCCGCCCACGTAGGTCTGGCATGCAAGGCGGAAGCCCTGGTCGAGCAGCTCGCCGAGGCGCTCCCGCTCCCGGCGGCGGACCGGGCTCAGGTGCTCGGCGCCCTGTTCGATCTTGACACGGTCGGTGCCGCAGTTGCCGCTTGCGCAGCGCCAAGGCACGCCGCACTCTCGTCGGATGGAGACGCGCAGGAGGTTCACCTCTTCGCCTTCGGGAAACTCAACCACCTCACCGCTGGTCTCGAAGTGGATCTTGGGCAACGGGTTCGTCCTCCTGCGCGGTCCGTGTGTTCTACGTGTGGTCAGCCGGCTGTCAGAGCGGGCTCAGCGGCCGGCTCAACCCATTCGCCGAGGTCCGGCTTCACGTAGTTCTCGTAGAGCTGCTTCGTGTAGAAGAACCGCATGTCGGCGGCCTCGCGAACGGCCTCCACGCAGCGCTGCTGGAGCTCGGGAGTGTCGGCGTACTTGAGCACGATCTGGTAGCCGCGCTCGCCGTGGACCTCGTCGCTGGTGATGTGGAGGTCGAAGAACTCGCACTCCCACTCGCTGAAGCCGTAGACGTCGGGGTCAACGAGGACGGGGTACTGGGTGCGGTAGATCGACGGCACCTGCGACTCGAGACCGACGATCGTCGCCGCTGTCGACACAGCGAAGTGCTCGTTCTGCGAGATGTAGTAGAGCCACCCCTGCATCCCGCGGGTGGCGGGCATCGAGTTCTTGCGGTCCATGACGTACTCGCGAGTGCCGCCGCAGGCCTCGGCGAAGCGGATCAGCAGATCCGTGTGCCGGTCATCGGAGAGCTCCTCCTCGTAGAGGTTCTGGAGCAGGAAGTCCTTTGCGTCGCGCGCCGTGTCCGGCGTCTGCGCGTACATCAGACCCAGGTAGTCACCGAAGGGGCCGACGTAGTGGTAGTGGTTCGTGGCCCAGTGCACGAAGTGCTTCCGCTCCAGCCGCCCCGTGGCCCAGGCTCGGCTGAACGACGCGTCACGCGCCATGGTCCCCTTCATCGCGTCCTCAAGGGCGGCCCGAAAGGTCTGGGCGTCCATCAGCTCGGTCGTCATCGCTCCTCCTCGACTAGTGGTTAGTATACAGAATACACGATTCGCTGATTCGTGCCAGCCTCGGCCGGCTACGCGTTGCGGTTCCGGAGCTCGTCGATGGTCATCTTCAGCGAGACGACGAGGAGCAGCGCGGCGAAGAAGCGGTTTGAAACCCGCTCGTCGAGGCCGAGCGAGAGACGAGATGCGAGGAACGAGGAGACCACGCCACTCGCGCCCACGAGAAGGGCGAGCCGTAGGTCCGCGTTGCCGCGGGCCAAGTTGCGTCGCGTGCCGACGACAGCCGTCGGGATGATGACGGCAAGCGAGGTGCCCTTGGCGATCACGGCTGGGATGCCGACGAGAAGCACCATCGCCGGTACCATCACGATGCCGCCGCCGACGCCGAGCAGGCCGGCGAGTGTGCCTGCGAGAACGCCGACGCCGACTAACACCAGCGCAATGCCGATGTTGAAGTCGCCCCGCCCTATGGCGTCGGATGTGTCGACGACCAACCTGATCGCCGTCAGCGCAAGAACAGCGGCGAACGCTATGGCAAGCCCTCGGCGAGGCAGCACGCTCAGCAGGTGAGTGCCGATGATGGCGCCGAGGGTCGCCGCGCCAAGCACGAGGCAGACCGCAGCTGCCCAGTCGATCTTGCCGTCGAGGGCGTAGCCGATCGTGCCGGAGATGGCGATCGGCACCACGGCCGCTAGCGAGGTGCCGTGGGCCAAGCGTTGGTCGATGCGCAGCGCCAGCACGAGCGCCGGCACGATGAGGATGCCACCACCGACCCCAAAGATCCCGGACAGGAATCCGGCCACGAGGCCAACGACCACGATCCGGATCACCTCGGCCCGGGACCAGCTACGCGTGGTTGGCCTGCCGCTTGTTGTGGTCACCGGACCACCTCCTGTGCCCACTGGGGCGCTCGCGAGATTTGGCTGGCAATCTTCCGTACTTCGTCTACTGTATGCAAGAGTGGCGGTCGGGGACGTCGGAAGCGGGGCCATGGAAGCGTTCAGCCGAATCGGACAGCAACATCGGACGCTGGAGGTCGTCGTGTGCGACGAGCTCCGAAAGTGGATCATCACCGGGCGTCTGGAGCCGGGGACTCGCCTGGTGGAGAGCGCTATCGCCGAGGAGCTCGGGGTGTCGCGGGGCCCGGTGCGGGAGGCCATTCGCCAGCTCGATCGGGAGGGCTTCGTCGTGCTGTCCCCGCGTCGGGGCGCGTCGGTCGCCGACGTATCCGTCACCGAGGCGCTTGACTGCTACGACATCCGGATCGCTCTGGAGAGCGTGGCAGCCGTACTCGCCGCTGAGCGGCGCACGGACGAAGAGCTCGACCGGATGCGTGAAGTCTTGGCCCGGGGGGACGAGATGCTGGCCGCCGATCGCTGGGACGTGCTCGCCCAACTGAACAACGACTTCCACGTGACCCTGGCCGAGGCGTCAAAGAACCGCCAGCTCGTCGACCTCATGGGGCACTACGCGAAGCGCATCGCGTGGATGTTCGCCCAATCTGCGGAGCAGCGGGGCGCGGCGGCCTGGGCTGAGCACGCCGGCATCGTGGATGCCATCGAAGCGGGTGACACGGAGGCTGCGGCGGCTCGCGCCCGGCAGCACATCGAGCGCTCGCGCGAGCAGTACATGGTCGCTGTCGAGGGTGGTCGCCGGGCTGGACGGTCGAATGGGTCCACCATTCCGGCCCTCCCCGACATGGATCGGTAGCAGCGGCGGCGGCGGAGCGTCCCGCCTAACAGCAAAGGTGCACATGAAGGTTCTTGGAAAGGCAATCGGATTCGACGCCATCGGCGACGCTCGCCGAGCTGAGGCGGCGGGCTACGACGGGGTCCGTGTCATCGACCACTTCTTCTCCGGCATCCCGCCCGAGTCGCCCGTGGCCGTGCCCCATGCGCTCACCACCCTCGCGGCGGCAGCAGCCGTCACCGACCGTGTGCTGCTCACCCAAACGATGCTGGCCGCCACGATGCGGCACCCAGCTGAGGTCGCCCAAGCGGTCGCCGGTTTAGATCGGATCTCCGGCGGCCGGGCCGAGCTGGGGCTGGGTACGGGTTGGCTCCCGCTGGAGCACGAGTCGATGGGCCTGGCTCTGGGCACTCCTTCGGACCGCGTCGAGCGTGCTGTGGAGGCGGCAGCCATCTGCCGGCAGATGTTCGAGCAGCAGGGGCAGGTTGACTTCAAGGGCCGGCACTACCGCGCCCACAGCGAGGCAAGGTGGCCGGAGACGCCCCACATCCCGGAGATCTTGATCGGTGCCCACGGGCCACGGCTCCTCCGAGGCGCTGCCACGGTGGCCGACCGGATCGACCTCCTCGAGGCGATGCGGGCCGGACGCCCATGCTTCGACGGACCCGACCTCAACGACGAGGCGAACCTCCGCCACCGCATGGAGCTGGCCCGCGAGGCCGCGGCGGCCCACGGACGCGAGCTGCGGTTCTCGGCCACGCTGAACCTGATCGTGCGCGATGCGGTAGCGGACCGTGACGAGGCTCGTGGCCCGATCGCGGCCGCGGCTGGCTGCGCGCTCTCCACGCTCGATCGCGAGCTCCTTCGTCTCGTGGTGACCCCCGAGGAGCTCTTCGAGCGTGTGGACGTGCTCGCCTCGCTAGGGATCGACAGGCTTCACATCCGGCCTGCCGACGTGGAGAGCCAACACTGGCTGGACGAGCATCTGACGGCCCTCCAGGCCCGATGACGAGCGGCGACGTTGCCGCGGCCGCACTCGCTCCGCCTCTCGCCGCATCGGCGGAGCCCGCCTCCAGGCGTCGCTGGGCGGCAGTCGCCGCGCTGCTCGGAGCGACGTTCGTCGGCACGATCAACAACAGCATCGCCAACGTTGCGGTTCCGTCGATCGCCCAGGACTTAGACATCGACCTCACCGCGGCGGTATGGACGATCTCGGCCTTCGTGCTCCCCCTCGGCATCCTCATGCCCCTCGCCGGCCGGATCGGCGACATGTACGGTGCCAGGCGCGTCTTCCTTGCTGGGATAGGGCTCTTCGCGGTGGCTTCGCTGGTGGTGGCCACTGCAGACCACATCGCTGTGGTCATCGCGGGACGGGCTCTGCAGGGTGCTGCCGGATCGCCGGTGCTGCCCTGCATCCTGGCCACGATCGCCCGGCTCTTCCCTCCGGCGGAGCGAGCTCAGGCGGTCGCACTCTGGGCGGGGGTGAACGCTGCCGCTCTCGCCGCCGGTCCAGCCCTCGGCGGGGTCATCGTTGATGGATTGGGCTGGCGCGCGATCTTCTGGCTGAGCGCACCCGCGATCGGCGGCGTGGGCGTCCTCGTCGCTGTGCTGGTCCCCCCGGACGGGCCGCCGGTCCGCCGCCGTTTGGATCTCGTCGGGGCCGGATTGGTGGCCGTGGTGCTGACAACGTTGGTGGTACCTCTGACCGAGGGAGCGACGTGGGGGTGGCTCCACCCCCTGACCTTCGGCCCCCTAGTTCTGTCGGCCGTCACGGCCGCCGTGCTCGTGCGCCACGTCGGGAGAGTCGACGAGCCCTTCATCGACCCGGCCCTTCTCCGCCAGCCAGGACTCGTGCCCGTCACAAGCGTGGCATCACTTCAGATGGTCGCCTTGTTCGCAATCACCTTCGCGGTACCGGTGTTCTACGTGGTCGGCGCCGGCGAGGGTGCTCGAGCCGCCGGCTTGGTGACCTCGGTGCTGCCAGCCTCGATGCTCGTCGGCGCCGCCCTGAGCGGCCGCCTGGCCGGACGGGTCGCTCTCTCGACGATGATCGGTCGGGGCGGGGCAGCCATGACCATCGGTACGATCGTGGTGGCCGCCGGCGCACCACGTATGCCGGTCGTCGTTGTCGGCCTCGCGATGATCGGCAGTGGCGTGAGCCTGATCCAAGCGCCCGCTGCAGCGGCGGTGACCTCGCTCGCACCGGAGGGCCAGACCGGAGTCGCAGCCGGGCTCTTCAACACTGCTCGATTCGTGCTCGGTGGGCTGGGGGCGACGATGGCTGCCCTGCTCTTCGACGCCGGCTCCGGACGAGCAGACGGTGAGCAGAACGTGCGGCTTGCGGATGCGCTCGTGGGCCTCCGCTGGTCGCTCGTCCTAGGGGTCGGCGCGGGACTCGTCATCGTCGTAGTGGCGCGGCGCTACGCCCACGTCATCGAACCCTCCGGCCAGCGTCATCAGCCTATTGTAAACAGTTCGCAGACTTGATACTGTATACATGATCCGGTCGGGGGGCCGGACAGACGGGAGACTGATGACCGGGTGTGCGAACGCGGCAGAGGACGTGGGGGGCAGCAGGCTGCGCTCAGCGGCGCTTGCTGGGTTCGACCTCGGACTCGAGCTCGTCGATCGCCTCCACGACGTGCTCGTCCATGAGCTTCTTCGCCCGGCTGCCGTCCTTCGCCACGATCGCATCGCGGATCTGCTGGTGCGAGTCCCAGCCCACGGTGCCGCGGTGGTGGGACAGCAGCGAGAAGACCAGCTCCGCCCGCTGTCGCAGCGGGTCCATCACCACCGTCGCGTACGGGTTCTGGGTGGCCGCCTCGATGGCCAAGTGGAACGCCCGGTGCTGCTCGGCGGCGCGAACCTGGTCGCCGGCCTCCGAGGCAGCCCTGCCTGCGGCGATGATCGAGTCGAGGCGGGCAACGTCCTCGTCGGTCCGGCGCTTAGCTGCGCTCTCCACGATCCAGCGGTCGAGGACCCGTCGGAGCTCCTGCATCCGACGCAGGTCATCCAGGTCGACATCAACTACGTACGCCCCCCGGCGGGGGACGACCTGCACAAGACCGACCGCCTCCAGGGAGCGGATCGCCTCGCGCACAGGGTTGCGCGACACGCCGAGCTGCTCGGCGATCCGGTCCTCGTACAAGCGCTCACCGGGCCCGAGCTCGCCAGCGACGATGAGCTTGCGCAGCTCGTCGGCGACGACCTCGCGCAGCGGCTTGTGATCGAGAGGCATCACCATCAGACGCGAGGACTCCATGGGGGTCGGGTTGCCCTGCAAAGGGCAGGCCGGCCGAACGATACCCGCCGGGTCTCACGGATCTGTCCCACTGCGAACTGTCGCAGGCGGGCGGGCGGCCGTCGCGGACGCGCGGCCGGCGCAATGACGAGCGACGACTGGCGCAAGCCATCCGAGCCGCGCGGCGCGAGAACAACAACCAGGAGAGGGAGCACTACATGATGCAATCCGATCAGTCGGGGCAGCGCCGCCGACGTCGTGCGCTCGCTGTCGGCCTCATCGCCGGGCTGCTCCTCGCTGCGTGCGGGGACGACGACGAGACGTCCAGCGGGGAGCAGTCCACCGACAACGGGTCGGCGGGAGAGAACGCGGGCTCGACCTCGATCGTGATCGCGATCGCTGACGAGCCCTCGACGCTCGATCCTCAGTCGACCGAGGACGGCAACGAGCGCGCCGTCACGGACAACATCTACGAGACGCTCGTGAAGCGCGACACCGCGAACAACGAGATCGTCCCGGTGCTTGCCGAGGACCTGCCGACGCAGGTCGATGACACCACCTGGGAGTTCAAGCTCCGCGAAGGCATCACCTTCACCAATGGTGAGCCCTTCGATGCGGAAGCAGCCGCCTACTCCATCAACCGGGTCATGGATCCCGAGTACAGCTCGGCGCAGGTCGACTTCTACGGCGGGATCACCGGGGCCGAGGCCGTCGACGCCACCACCCTGCGGGTGACGACCTCCGAGCTCGACCCGGTCTTCCCGGCTCGAATGGTTCGGCTCAAGATGATGCCGCCCGAGGCGACCGAGGACCCCTCGATCACCGAGAACCCCGTCGGCACGGGGCCGTACAAGTTCGTCAAGTGGGACCGAGGCCAGCAGGTGGTCCTCGAGGCAAACGAGGACTACTGGGGCGAAGCGCCGGCCATCGAGAGCGCCACGATCCGCTTCATCGGCCAGGCCGGCACCCGCCTTGCTGGTCTCCAGTCCAACGAGATCCACCTCGCCACGCTGCTCCCGCCGGAGCAGGCCGAGGACGCCCCCCAGGTGCTCACCCGTGATGGCCTGGAGTTCCCCGTCTACCGGCTGAAGAACTACGACGGAACGCTCGTCGACCCGAAGATCCGCCAAGCGCTCAACTACGCGGTGGACAAGGAGGCGATCGCTGACGAGCTGTTCAGCGGGTACGCCAGCGTGGCCCAGTGCCAGACCCTCACGGAAGCCCACTTCGGCTACAACCCCGACCTCGAGGCCTACCCGTACGACCCTGAGCGGGCCGAAGAGCTGCTCGACGAGGCCGGCTACAACGGGGAGCCCCTGAAGCTGCTCGGCGCTACGGGCCGCTGGCTCAAGGACGCTGAGATGCACGAGGTCGTGATCGGCTACCTGAACGCCGTTGGCGTGAACGTCGAAGCGGACATCCGCCCCTTCTCCTCGTACATCGACGAGTTCACCAAGACAGTCGGCGACCCGGCCCAGCCCGACATCGGCTTCGTCTCCGCATCCAACGACCTCTTCGATGCCTCGAAGATCGAGAGCTACTACATGAGCGAGGGCGGGCTCTCCAGCTACGTCAACGAGGACGTCGACGCAGAGCTGCAGGCGGCCCGAGCGGCGAGCGACCAGGATGAACGTGAGGAGCACTTCCACGAGGCGACCCGGATCGGGTGTGAAGACGACCCGGTGTTCATCTTCACCGTCAACCTGCAGGACATCTACGGCGCCACCGCTGACCTGGCTTGGGAGCCGCGGGTCGACGGGTCGCTGTACATCCCCGAGATGTCGTTCGAGTCCTAGACCTCCTTTGGGGGGTGGCCCGGTGCATGGCACCGGGCCACCCCGTCAGGGATGGAGGAATCCCGTCGAGATGAAGCGTTTCCTGATCAAGCGAGTGCTGGTCGGCCTGATCGTCATCTTCTTGGTGTCGACAGCCGTCTTCCTCGTAACCCGCGTCGTCACCGACCCCGAGCTTGCCTTTCTCCCCATCGACGCCTCGCCAGAGCAGCGCATCGCTGTCGAGCAGCACCTCGGGCTCGACCAACCGCTGATCGCCCAGTACGGAGACTTCCTCGGAGACCTCCTCCGGCTGGATCTCGGAGACTCCTACTGGCAGCCCGGCAAGCCAGCCCTCGACATCGTCATGGACCGGCTGCCCTCGACGCTGTGGCTCAACACCGTCGCGATTGTTGCAGCCGTCCTCATCGCAGTGCCGCTCGGCACCATTGCGGCGCTGCGCCCCGGCTCGTGGCTCGATCGAACGACCACAACCACATCTCTGCTCGGCCTCAGCGCCCCGCAGTTCTGGCTCGGATTCATCCTCATCCTGATCTTCGGCGTGAACCTCGGGTGGTTCCCGACCTCCGGGGCCGACCAGCGCCTCTCGATCGTGCTGCCCGCCGCAGCGCTGGCATTGCCGACCGCCGGGAAGATCGCCCAGATGATGCGCAGCACCATGATCGACGAGCTCGATCGTCCATACATGCTGACCGCCGAATCCAAGGGCTTGCGCCGGCTCTACCGCATCCACCACCACGCGCTGCGCAACACCCTCGTACCGGTTCTGACGCAGAGCAGCTACGAGTACGCCCGAATGCTCGCTGGCTACACCGTGGTGGTCGAAACGGTCTTCGCGTGGCCAGGAGTGGGACAGCTCACCGTGCAAGCGCTCGAGCAGCAGGATCTCATGCTCCTCCAGGCGATCGTGATCGTCGTCGCGACGATGGTGGTGGTCGTGAACGTCGTGACTGACCTGCTCTACGAAGTCATCGACCCACGGATCGAGGCTGCCTGATGACCGACGTTGCGATCACCGCACCGACAACGACGGTCTCGGATCCCTCCCCTCTGCGCACGCTGCTGCACGACCTACTTCGGTCAGGCACCGGGCTTGTGGGTGCGCTTGTCCTGCTCCTGATGATCGGTGCTGCTGTCTTCGCGCCATGGATCTCGCCGCATGACCCAGCCGCGCAGGACCTCTCCGCTCGGCTACAGCCCCCCCTGCTCTGGGGCGGCACCTTCGAGCACGTGCTCGGTACTGACCAGCTCGGCCGCGATCTCCTCAGCCGGCTCCTCTCCGGGGCGCGGCTCTCCATGCTCGTCGCCGTTGCCGTCGTTGCAATCGCCGGCGGGTTCGGCACGACCATGGGCCTGATCGCCGGCTACCGCGGCAAGACCACGGACGCCGTGATCATGCGCATCGCGGACATGCAGCTCGCGTTCCCCGGGATCCTGCTCGCGCTCGTCATCCTCTACGCCATCGGTCCGAGCGCCAGCCTGCTGATCATCGTCCTGTCGATCAACGGCTGGATGGTCTACGCACGCATCACCCGCAGCCTTGTCCTCGGGCTCCGAAAGAGCGAGTACATCGAGGCCGCCGAGATCTCGGGTGCGGGCCCGGCGCGGATCATGGGCCGCCACATCCTCCCCAACCTCGTCTCTCCCCTTCTGACGCTCAGCGTGCTCGAGTTCGCCCGCATCATCCTTGCGGAAGCCTCGCTCTCCTTCCTCGGCTACGGCGTGCAGCCGCCCGATGCCTCCTGGGGTCTGATCATCGGCCAGGGCCAGGACTACCTGACCAGCGCCTGGTGGCTCGTGACGATCCCGGGCGTCGTCATCTGCATAACCGTGCTCAGCGCCAACCTCCTCGCCAGCTGGCTCCGGATCCACACGGACCCGAAGCAACGCGAGAAGCAGCTGGGCCGCCAGCTCGATGCCCTCGTCGTCGAGATCGCCAAGGAGCGGACATGACCGAGCGTCTCCTCGAGATCGAGAACCTCTGCGTAGCGTTCCCGACCCGGTCCGGACCCGTCTACGGCGTCAAGGGCGTCACGATGAACGTCGCCCGCCAGGAGCGGCTCGGCGTCGTCGGCGAGTCCGGTTCGGGAAAGAGCGTGACCGCATTGGCCGCAATGGGCCTCGTCCAATCCCCCGGCCGCGTGGTCGGGGGCACCGTGAAGTGGCGTGGCCGGAGCATGTTCGACAAGACCGAGGCGGCGGACATCCGTGGCCGGGATGTCGCCATGATCTTCCAGGACGCCATGGTGTCCCTCAACCCGCTGATGACAGTCGAACGCCAGATCGGCGAAGTGCTGATGAAGCGGCGTGGCTACTCGAAGACCCACGCACGCAGGCGAGCGATCGAGCTGCTCGAGATGGTCGGCATCCCCTTCCCGGCCGAACGGCTCAAGCAGATGCCCTACGAGTTCTCAGGCGGAATGCGCCAGCGGGTGATGATCGCAGTCGCCCTCGCGTCGGAACCCGAGCTCCTGATCGCCGACGAACCGACCACCGCGCTCGACGTCACCATCCAGGCACAGATCCTGGAGCTCATCCGCGAGCTCTCCGACCACCTTGGCGTTGCAGTCATGATGATCACTCACGACCTGGGGGTCGTGGCTGAGTTCTGCGATCGGGTCCAGGTGATGTACGGCGGGCGCGTCGTCGAACGTGCCCCCGTCGAGCCACTCTTCGCCGCACCCCATCATCCCTACAGCGCCGGACTCGTCGCGTCATCACCCCGAGTCGACGTCGTCCGCGATCGGCTGACCTCGATTGCAGGGGACCCCCCAGCCCATGCCGACGCCGTCCCTGGCTGCCCGTTCAACCCCCGATGCCCGGAGGCGAACGACCGATGCCGAGTCGAGGCGCCCCCACTTCTCGAACTGCAGGACCGCCGCTGGGCCGCCTGCTGGCGACGAGCCGAAGAGTACGGCATGGCCGAGCGCTCGCAGGGCCTCGACGAGACGGCGGAGGTGGCCACGTGACCCACGCCGAGGCCACTGTCAGCAGCCCCGCCAACCACGACGGGGCCCCCGCCCCGAGCAGCAGCGCCCGGCCGATCATGAAGGCGACGGACCTCACCGTTGAATACGTGGTGCGCGGCCGCAAGGCCGGCAAGCGCACGGTGAGCGCCGTCGATCACATCGACCTCGAGGTGCGCGCCGGCGAGACCCTCGGCCTCGTCGGCGAGTCCGGCTGCGGCAAGACGACGACCGGGCGAGCTCTGCTTGGGCGAGTGCCACTCGCGTCGGGCCGCATCGAGTTCGACGGCACCGACATCACCAGGTACAGCAAGCGCCAATGGCGCGAACTGCACCGTGACGTGCAGCTGATCTTCCAAGACCCCTACGCATCCTTGAACCCTCGTCTCACGGTGCGGGAGATCATCGGCGAGCCGCTCAAGCTGCACGGCGTCGCCCGGAAAGGGGAGCCGCTTCGCCAGGCCGTCGACGAGCTGCTCGACATGGTCCGCCTTCCCAGGGCCGCCGCCGAGCGCTACCCGCACGCCTTCTCGGGAGGCCAGCGTCAGCGCATCGTCATCGCCCGCGCGCTGGCGCTGCGGCCCCGCTTCGTCGTGGCCGACGAGCCGGTCTCCGCCCTCGACGTGTCGATCCAGGCACAGGTCATCGGCCTGCTACAGGACCTGCAGCGCGAGCTCGGGCTCTCTTACCTCTTCATCGCCCACAACCTCGCCGTCGTGAAGCACATCGCCGACCGGGTCGCCGTGATGTACCTCGGCCACATCGTCGAGCTGGCCGACAAGGTCAGCCTCTACCGGCAGCCGTTGCATCCGTACACGCAGGCGCTGCTCAGCGCCGCCCCGATCCCGGACCCGACAGTCCAGCGGCCGGAGCGCGTGATCCTACGGGGTGACCCGCCGAGCCCGATCGCCCCGCCGTCGGGCTGCCGCTTCCACACCCGCTGCCCCCTGGCCATCGAACGCTGCAGCATCGAGACGCCGCCCCTGCTCGAAGTCGCGCCCGGCCACCGCACCGCGTGCTGGGTCGTCCAGGAGACCGCCGTGCCCCTTCCCTCCGCAGGAGCCCCCGCATGAACCAAGTCCTCGCCGACATCTCCACGGATGCTCCCCCGAGCTTCGGGCTGTTGCTCGACGGCGCTCCCACCCCCGGACGCGGCGCCACGCTGGAGCTCACGTCACGGCTCGACCAGTCGCTCTTGGCCCGGGTGGCCAGCGCCTCCGCTGAGGACGTCACCCGCGCCTACGACCTCGCCGAGGTAGGTCAGACGCGCTGGGCGGCGCTGGCACCCTCGGAGCGCATCGCCGTGCTCCAACGGGCCGCCAACCTGTTCCGGGAACGCGCGGACGACCTCGGCTCGATCATCTCGGCCGAGATGGGAAAGCCCGCTGGCGAGGCCCGCACCGAGGTGCAGAAGGGCGCTGCCATCCTCGAGTACTTCGCACAGCAGAGCTACCGGCCGCTCGGTGCGTCCTACGTGACCGACACCGGCGAGGATGCCTTCACGGTGGAGGAGCCCCTCGGCGTCGTCGCCCTGATCACGCCATGGAACTTCCCGTTCACGTTGCCGATCCGCAAGATCGCCGCTGCGCTGGCCACCGGCAACGCGGCGCTGTTCAAGCCAGCCACCAACTCGTCGCTCGTCGGGCTCGCCATCGGCCGCACACTCGTCGAGGCCGGTCTCCCGGGCGACGTGCTCGCCGTCATCGTGGGCGAGAGCAAGGTGATCCAGGACCCGCTCTTTCGCGACCCCCGTCTTGCCGGCGTCAGCCTGACCGGCTCCTACCCGACGGCTGCCGCCATCCGCGAAGTGCTCCCGGTCGAGGTGCCATACCAAGCAGAGCTCGGCGGCAAGAACGTCCTCGTCGTCTGGGCCGATGCCGACGTCGATGAGGCCGCACGAATCATCTGGCAGTCCTCGTTCCGGAACAACGGTCAGATCTGCACCTCGTGCGGTCGGCTGCTCGTCCACGAAGCCATCGCTCCCGCGCTGCTCGAGCGCCTCCGCCATGACGTCACTGCTCAACCCCGCACAACCGCTGAGGGTGACTACGGGGTGCTGTCCTCCGAATGGGAGCACCAGAAGATCGTCGAGGTACTTGACCGAAACAGCGGTGCCGTTGACGAGACGATCCGCGCTGATTGGGGCCCCGGACTGCTCAGCCCAACTGTGCTCGTGGCCCCGACGGCACCTGAGCTCGTCGAGGAGGAGATCTTCGGACCAGTCATCACCTTCGAGACGGTGGCCTCCATCGAGGAGGCAATCGAACTCGGCAACGGCTCCACCTACGGCCTGACGGCGGGCATCGTCACCAACGACCTGGGCGTCGCCGGCCGCTTCTGGCACGGCATCCGAGCCGGGCTGGTGAAGGTCAACGCGCCCCTTACCGGCACGCCCTACCACATCCCCCTCCAAGGCCACGGACACTCCGGGGTGGGCCCCGGCGAGGGCGGAGACGCCTCCACCTCCTTCTTCACCCGCAAGAAGGCCGTGTACTTCCGGCGCCCGGCGACTCGCTGACGCACCGGCACCCCCCGAACCAGGAAAGGAACGGTCCCAAATGTCGAAGATCACCCTCGAGGAGGCCAAGCGCTGTGTCCAAGCGGGGCTCGAGTCAGCCAAGGAGCAGGGCGTGGGAATGGCCATCGCGGTCGTTGACTACGCCGGGCAGCTCGTGGCCTTCGAGCGCAGCGACGACGCGCCCTGGATCGTGTCGGAGATCGCCTGGCGCAAGGCGCGCACGTCCGCTGCGTTCGGGAAGCCGTCAGGCGACCGCGAGCAGGCCTGGGCTGAGCGGCCGTTCTTTGCTCAGAGCGTGATCGGGCTCGGGAACTACGTCGTTGGCAAGGGTGCCGTGCCGCTGCTGCGTGGCGGCGAGGTGATCGGCGCTGTCGGGGCCAGCGGCGGAATCCCCGACCAGGACCACGTCGCCGCCGAGGCCGGTGCCGCTGCGTTCGACCGGGGATGACCTGCGTCAACGCAGGAGATCAAGGGGGTGTGGCGTCTGGGCACCCCGCCGCCGTCGACGTCGGACTCGCCATCCTTCGGCAGGGGGGCTCCAGCGTCGACGCCGTGCTTGCGATGGCCTTCGCGCAGTGGGTCGTCAACGGCCCGCTGTGCGGGCCGGGTGGCGACCTCGTCATCCTTCACGTCGACGGAGACCAGGCCACCGCCTATGGCGGTTGGTCGCGTACACCGCTCGGTTTCCAGGTGGAGGGGCCAATCGTGATGTCGGGCCCGGCCGGCGCTGTGGTCCCTGGCGCACTGGTCGGGGCTGACGCCGCCTGGCGGGCGGCCGGCCGCCTGCCGTGGGCGGTGCTCTTCGGGGACGCGCTCGAGCTGGCCGCAAGCCACGAGGTCACCCCCTGGATGGCTCGCAGCTACACGAGCGTGGAAGAGCGCGGCCACGGTGGCGCCTTGCGTGCCATCCTCGACGTGGACACGCCCCCCGCCGTTGGCGAGCGCGTCAGCTGCCACCGCCTTGGACGCACCCTGCGCCGCATCGCAGCAGGCGGTGCAGCAGCCTTCTACGAGGGGCCCCTCGCCGAAGAGCTGCTCCAGGCCTGCGCGGCTGGCGGGCCTCCGGTCACTGCCGCGGACTTCGCAAGCGTCGAATCCGCAGTGTCGCGTGCGGCTGAGGCGGACCTCGGTGACGTGCGCGTCGCCGTCACCCCCGCCCCCAGCCAGGGAGGGATCACCACCCGGCTCCTCGCCGCCGCTGATCCAGCTGCGGCCGCAGAGAGTCGCGCCTTCGCCGAGTCCGTGGCTCCCGTCACCGAGCAGGAGCTGACCCAGCGCTGCGTCGTGGGCGTGCCCGGTACGGCTTCCAGCATCGCCACCGACGGGGAGACCTCGGCGGTCGTCGTGCACAGTCTCGCTGGCGTGCAGTACGGCAGCGGCTGGGTGGCGGGCGACACGGGTGTCGCCTTCGGCAACCGGGCTGGCACCGCCCTCTCGACACGGCCTGACCTGCCGGCTGCCCACCCCGCGCCCGGCGCCGTCCTGCCGCACACGCTGAGCGCGGCCTGGTTCCGCTCTGCCGATCGAGAGCTGCTGATCGCCACCCCCGGCGGTGATCGACAGGTGCAGTGGCTTGCCCAGTCAGGCCAGCGGTTCCGCCGGGGTGAGCCGCTTGAGCAGATCGTCGCCGGTCCCCGATGGTTCGTGTGCCCGGAAGGCGACCGCTTCGGTGTGCCCGGTGGCATCGGCCAGGAGTGGTTCATGTTCGCAGAGCCGGACATCGAGTGGGCGGCCGACCCTGCCGTCGCGGGCTACGCCGTCCGCCGCACCGACTCCGTCGGTGGGGGACTCCAGGCGGTGGAGCGCAACAGCACCGGCTGGCGCGTGGGCAGCGACCCGCGGGCCGGCGGCGGTGCGGGCACAACCGCGGACTCGGGGTCGCACGACGGACAGACCGATGGAGGTCAACAGGATGTATGACGGGCTCGAGCTCACCATCGACGGGTGGCTCGACCGCTTCCCCGCCGAAGCGGCCGCGCTCGCCGCCGAGCACCGCGACGAGCTGCGCCGGTGCACTCGGCTCGGTGAGTTCCCGCAGGAGCTCTACCGGGAGATGGGCCGACGGGGTTGGGTGGGCCCGTTCGCGCCCACCGAGGTCGGCGGCCTTGGTGGCGGTGTCGCCGAGTACTGCGTGATCGAGGAAGAGGCCGGCCGGACCGGGCTCGTCCCTCCCCAGATCTCCATCCAGGGCCAGCGGTGGCTCATGGACTGGGGCACCGATGAGCAGCGCGAGCGCTACCTCGGTCCCATGGCCCGCGGCGAGATCGTGTTCTCAGAGTCGATCTCCGAGCCTGGCGTCGGCTCCTCGTTGAAGCTCATGCGAGCCACCGCACACCGTGACGGCGATGACTGGGTCCTCAACGGGCAGAAGACCCATGTGAACCTGGGTCACCAGTCCCATGTCACGCTCGTCTACGCCATCGCCGAGGAGGGCCTGACTGCCTTCCTCGTCGACATGGACCTACCGGGGGTGTCATCGAAGCAGACCGACCCGATAGGGCTACGGCTCATCCCCACCGCCGACATGGTCTTCGACGACGTGCGGGTGCCAGTCGGCGCCGTGCTCGGTGAGCCGGGCCGGGGGATGGACACGTTCCTCAGCACCTTCAACGTGAGCCGTCTCGGAAACGCCTCCGAGCTCATCGGCTTCGGCCGCCGGGCCATCGCCGATGCCGTCGCCTACGCCCAGGGCCGGCAGGTCGGTGACGCCATGGTCACGGACTTCCAGGGGATCCAGTGGACCGTCGCGGACCGCTACTCCGAGCTCTACGCCGCGTCGCTCGCCCGCAATCGGGCAGCGGCCGTAGCCGACTCGGGGGCGGATCCGGCGCTCGCAACAAGTCTCGCCAAGAAGCTCGCCATCGAGGCCGCTGAGCGGGCCGTAGAGGAGGCGTTTGCGCTCGTCGGTGGACATGGCCTCTACACGGACACCGACTTCGGCCAGCTGATGCACGACGTCAAGGTGCTGCGCATCGCCGGCGGCTCCCTTGAGGTACTCCGCAACTACGTCGCTCGACGCGTGCTGCGCTCGTCGACGATGGAGGGCCTGGCGTGAAGAACCTTGCTCAGCTACTCACCACCCGCCGCGAGCGGTCCCCCGAGCGGCGCATTGGCCTGATCGACGACCACGAGTCCTTCGCGGACCTCTACGACCGCTCCGCGGGCACTGCCGCAGCGCTCGCGGAGACCGGGCTGGCGCCCGGCTCGCGGGTGGCGGTCATCGGCACGAACTCGCGCGACTACCTGCAGGCATGGACGGCGCTGCAGCTCGCCGGCGTCGAGTCGGCGCTGCTCAACCCCACCTACCCACCCCGGCTCCTGGGCGAGATGCTCGACGATCTCGACCCAGACGCCGTCGTCTGGGTGGGCCCTGACCCGCAGCCCGACTTGCTCGCGCAAGCGCGGCACCTAGACCTCCGGGGTGTGACGGAGGGCGAGCTCCACATCGACGGTGTCCGGGCCGAGGTCTCCCCCGTCGGCCCGGGCACCGGCGTGCTCGGCGGCTTCGACCGGGCGCCGGGCGACGTCGCCGGCTACATGCACACCTCGGGCACTACCGGCACCCCGAAGTTCTGCCGGCAGACCCAGGAGTACTTCCTGCGCCTCGGCCGCTACATCGCCGACTCGCTCCTGCTGTCCCCAGCCGACACGGTCTTCGCACCGCTGCCGCTGTTCCACATCAACCCGCTCGGCTACGGCGTGGTCGGCGGGCTCGTCGCCGGCGCCGACGTTCTCAGCGCAAGCCGGTTCTCGGCAAGTCGGTTCTGGGCCGACGTTCGCGAAGCGGGTGCCACCGCGCTGATCCTCCACGCCCCGCCCGTGGAGATCTTGAAGCGAGCTACGACGCCTGTCGAGGCTGCCGGCCATCGGGTGCGCATCGTGTTCTTCGCCGACCACGACTTCCTCGAGGACTTCGAGATCCCCGCCGGGGTCTCGGCGTACGGCTCGACCGAGGCCGGGGGCCTCTGCCACACCTGGATCTGGCGGCGGGGCGACGTCGCCGACCTCCCCGAGGGCATGTCCCGCTACGGAGGCAAGGCTCGCCATGAGGTGGAGTGGCGGGTCACTGACGACGGCGAGATCGAGGTGCGGTCCTCGCGACCCCACGTGCTCTTCGATGGCTATTGGAAGCGCGGTGAGCTCCGTTCGCCCTTCGACGAACACGGTTGGTTCGCCACTGGCGACCTCGGCCGAGTCGACGAGGACGGAAACCTCGTGTTCATCGAGCGCCGAGCCGAGTCGATCCGAGTGAAGGGCGAGTTCGTACCGATCGGCTTCGTCGAGGACCACTTCTCGAAGGTGACCGGCGTCGGCGACGTCGCCGTGTGGCGGGAGGCGAGCGAGCTCGTCGATGATGACGTGGCCCTCTTCGTCACTGGCGAGAACCTCGACCTGGCTGCCATCCGCGCCGCCCGGGACGCGCTCCCAGCGTTCATGCGCCCCGCCGTGCTCGTACGGGTGCCGACGATCCCCCGGGATGACGGCGTCGGCAAGATCAGGCGAAGGCAGCTGGGCGACGTGCCCGCCCTCGAACGAGTCGGCCTGACGTGAGCGACATCGTCGACTTCCACGTCCACACCTCCCCGAGCATCGTCCCGCGCCACCACGACGACCATGAGATCGGCGAGCTCCTGGAGGCCGCCGGCATCGGCACCTACGTGCTCAAGGCTCATGAGGGCACTACTGCTGAGCGAGCGGCGCTGGCCGGGGGCGGCGCCATCGGCTCGATCGTGCTCAACTCGCCCGTCGGAGGCGCCAACCCCGACGCGGTAGAGGTCGCCGCCCAGCTCGGGGCCCGTATCGTCTGGATGCCGACGATCTCCTCCGAGACCCACAAGCGCAACCAGCAGTCCAAGCAGCTCTCGGCGCACCACGGTGTCGAGTTCCGCACGGTCGAGGTGTGCCGGGAAGAGCGGATGCTGCCCGAGTGGGTCGAGGTCCTCGATCTCGTGGCGGCGCGTGACCTCATCCTCGCCTCTGGGCACCTATCAGTGGATGAGACCGTCGAGGTGTTCAGGGCTGCTCGTGCCCGGGGCGTGCGGCGCCTTCTCGTCAACCATCCGCTGCTCGACTTCCTCGGCTGGCGCGACGAGCACGTCGACGCGCTGATCGAGCTCGGCGCGTACGTCGAGGTTGGCGTGCTGGCCGATCTTCTCGACGGGGACATCGAGGAGACAGCGACGGCCCGACTGGCCCATGTCTACCCACGGTCGCTGCTGGTGTTCGGCAGCGACCTCGGCCACGTGCACTACCCGGACGTGCAGCCCGGCATCGGCGACTGGCTCAACCAGGCCGAGCAGGCGCTCGGTGGTACCACCGTGGAGCAGATCACCATCCTCAACGGCAAGGAGCTCCTCAGCTGATGGTCTCGATCGCGCTGCTGCCCGGTGACGGGGTGGGACCAGAGGTGTTAGAGGGGCCAACGGAGCTCGCTCGGCAGCTGGCCGCCGTCGGTGCCGTGGAGGTCACCGGCCCCTGGCCCGTCGGCGCGTCCTCCTTCGGCGCCACCGGTGAGGGTCTTCCCGCCGAGACGCTCACCGCGTGCGAGGCCGCCGACGCCATCCTCCTGGGTGCCGTCGGGGAGCACCCTGGCGTGCCGTTGGGCGACTACCGGCCGGAGCTGGCGCTCATCTCGCTGCGGGTCCACTTCGACCTCCGGGTCAGCGTGCGCCAGGTCTGGCGAGGTGAACGGCCACCGATGACCGTCGTCCGGAACCTCCTCGGTGGGGCCTACGCAACGGCGTCACGCGTCGAGAGCGACGGCACCGGCCCAGCCTCCGACCTGTTCGAGCTCGAACCGGCCCGCATCCGCGAGCTGGCCCAGATCGCCATCGGCTACGCCAAGACGTCGGACCTCCCGCTCGTGTCGGTCGATAAGGCAAACCTGCTCGCTACGAGCCGCTTGTGGCGCCGCTCCGTCTCTGAGCTGGCCGAGGAACACGGGGTTCCGGTGCGCCACGTCTACGTCGACCGGATGGCCTACGAGATCGCGGCGAGCGGACCCCCGGAGGCGATCGTCCTGACCGAGGGGCTCTTCGGTGACATCCTGAGCGACCTGGCCTGCGGCCGCGCCGGCTCGATCGCTCTCTGCGGTTCCGCATCGATCCGGCCGGGCGACTCCATCGGCGACGGCCGCCGTTGTGTCGGCCTCTTCGAGCCAGTGCACGGATCGGCCCCAATGCGGGCGGGTCAGGGCAAGGTGAACCCAGCGGGCGGATACCTCGCCCTCGCGGCTCTCCTCGAGTGGTTCCCCGAGACGGCGAAGTGGGCCGAGGTGGTGCGCGAAGCCCTCGGCGAGGCGCTGGCTGGCAGCCCCCTCACCTACGACTTGGCCCCCGCAGGGACTACCCCTGCGTCGACAGCCGAGCTCGCTGCCCGGATCAACGCCCTGGCGGCCGAGCGAATCCGATGACGTCCACTGGCGCTAGCCCCCCGGGACGGCGCCTGGCCTTCTCCTATCTCTTCGTCGTCTACTTGCTGGCCGCAGCGTCCGAGACCTTCATCTCGCCGCTGTTCCCGCTCATCCGTGAGGACCTTGGCCTCGACGTGTCCGACCAGGCTGCGCTCATCGCCGTCCTCACGCTGTGCATCGGGGTCGCCAATGTCGGCGGCGGCTGGGTTGGCTCGTCATGGGGCGACCGGCAGGCCATCCGCCTCTCCGCGGTGCTGCTGGCCACGGGCGCCGCGGTGAGTGGCGTGTCGAACGGCATCCACCTGCTGTTTGTGGGGCAGGCGCTGAGCGGCCTCGGCGTCGGCCTGTTCTTCGGCCCCGGGCTGGCGATGGTCGGACGCATGTACATCGAGAGCCGGGGTCGGGCCATCGCCACCTACGGCCTCGCGTACTCGCTTGGCCTCGCTGTCGCCGCCTTCTCCAGCAATGTCGGGATCGACCTGTGGCGAGCCGTGTTCCTCGTCACCGCCGCCCTCGCCCTCGGGTTCGCTGCGGTCACCCCGCACCTCGTTGAAGCCGACGGCCCCCGCCCCGACGGCCTCCTCCGCGAGGCCCGCAACTACCTGCGCCACCCCGGCTACCGGATGGCGCTCGTCACCGGCGTCGCCGCCGGAACCACGCACTACGTCGTGATCGGCCTCACCCCACAGCACTTCGTCGATCGGGGCACCGGCCTAGCCGTTGTCACAGGGCTCGTCGGCGCGGGCCGCCTCGCCTCGGTGGGCGGGAAGTTCGTCTCTGGTTGGGGCGTCGACCGCATCGGCGGAGCCCGCACCGCCGTGCTGCTGCTCGCCACCGTGGTCGCGCTCGGCACTGCGGTGGTACTCATGCCCGGCGAGCTCGGCCTCTGGGCGGTGGCGCCGTTCGTGTGCGTCACCGCGATGCTCTTCCCTGTCTCGAACGCCATCGTCGTGATCTCGCTCCCGGCCCGCGCCAGCTGGGGGGTAGGGATCTACCGGGCGGCACTGATGCTCGCTTCGGCGGTTTGCGCGGGGCTCGTCAGCCTCGCCCTCCGGGCCACCGACACCGGGCCGGTGATGTTCGTCGCGCTCGCCGTGCCGTTTGTGGTGGCCCTGCTGACTGAGCGCTGGCGCCGGGCCCTCGACACCGGCGCGCCGGCGGGACTCGGCACCCCCGACGTGGATGACGTCGTCCCCACGCCGCTGTCCGAGGTCGACCCGTTCTCGCCCCCCGACGCCGACGACTCGCTCGCCCCCCAACCCGCCCCGGAGCACCCATGACCGCCCCAGCCCCCCAGACCATCACCGGCTTCGACGCCCTCACTGTCGCGCTCGACCACGGCGTGCTGACCGTCACGCTCGACCGGCCCGACCAGCGCAACGTCGTGTCCGACGACCCGCTGATGAGCGAGCTCACCTCCCTCGCCCAGACGGTGGGCGACGACCCTGCGGTCCGCTGCCTAGTCCTCACTGGCCGAGGACCGGCCTTCTCCGCCGGAGGCAACATCCGCAAGATGTTCGACGGCGAAGGCATGTTCGGCGGCGACCCTGCCGGCATCGTCGAGGGCTACCGCACAGGCGTCCAGCGGCTCGTGCGGGCTGTGCACGCCATTCCAGTCCCTACGATCGCTGCCATCAACGGGCCCGCTATCGGCGCCGGCTTCGACCTGGCGCTGGCCTGCGACCTGCGCCTCTGTGCGACAACAGCCAAGGTGGGTGAGACGTTCGTCAACCTCGGCATCGTGCCCGGCGACGGCGGCTCTTGGTTCCTTTCACGGGCCGTAGGCCCGCAGCGGGCCATGGAGCTGGCCCTCACCGGCCGTGTCCTAGGTGCCGATGAGGCGCTCGCCCTCGGCCTCGTCCTCTCCCTGCACGCACCCGACGAGCTGCTCGCCGCAGCGAGTGAGTTGGCCGCCTCGATCGCGGCCAAGCCCCCGATGGCCGTGCGCTGGACCAAGCAGCTAGTGCGCCGGGCCGACCGGGCCACCCTCGACGATGTGCTCGAAGCCACCGCGCCGCTCCAAGCCATCCTGCACGGCACCGCCGAGCACAAAGACGCGCTGCGGGCGATGCTCGAGGAGGTCAGCGCACGGCGATGATCGCCTCGACCTCGACTGGCATGTTGAGCGGCAGGTCGCTCGTACCGATCGCTGACCGAGCTGCCCGACCGGCGTCGCCCCACACGGAGACGATGAGGTCGGAGAAGCCGTTCAACACCGTCGGCTGCTGATCGAAGCCCGGCGCTGAGCGTACGAACCCGAGCACCTTCACCCAGCGTTCGATCCGGTCGAGGTCGCCCAGCGCCTCTTCGAGCCGCTTCAGACAGAACAGCGCGGCAGTGCGAGCGGCCTCGTAGCCCTCATCGACCGTCATGTCGCCCCCGAGCGCGCCCCGCACACCGATGGGACCCACCCCCGACACGTAGCCGAGGTCACCGTGCAAAACGACAACGGCCCGGTTCGGCGCCATCGGCAGCGGAGGAACGTCGGGCAGAGCGATGCCGAGATCACGGAGCCGGTCGGCGACGGTGGCCCCGGCGGGCGGGGCGGAGTCGGTGCTCAACCGGCGGCCAGGGCCGGCTCGGCAGCCGGCTCGACCCACTCGCCGAGATCCGGCTTCACGTAGGTCTCGTAGAGCGACTTGGTGTACGTGAAGCGCATGTTGGCCGCCTCCTTAACCGCGTCGATGCAGCGCTGCTGAAGCTCAGGAGTGTCGGCGTACTTGAGCACGATCTGGTAGCCACGCTCGCCGTGGACTTCGTCGCTGGTGATGTGGAGGTCGAAGAACTCGCACTCCCACTCGCTGAAGCCGTAGACGTCGGGGTCGACGAGGACGGGGTACTGGGTGCGGTAGATCGACGGCACCTGCGACTCGAGGCCCACGATGGTGGCGGCACATGACACAGCAAAGTGCTCGGTCAGGCTCAGCTTGTACTGCCAGCCCTGGATGCCGAGTGTGAAGGGCATCGCGTTCTTGCGGTTCATCACGTACTCGCGGGTGCCGCCGCAGGCCTCGGCGAAGCGGATGAGCAGATCCGTGTGCCGGTCATCGGAGAGCTCCTCCTCGTAGAGGTTCTGGAGCAAGAAGTCCTTCGCGTCACGCGCCGTGTCCGGCGTCTGTGCATACATGAGGCCGAGCATGTCCCCGAACGGGCCGACGTAGTGGTAGTGGTTCGTCGCCCAGTGGACGAAGTGCTCGCGGCTCAGCTTCCCGGTAGCCCATGCCCGGCTGAAGGAGGCGTCGCGCGCCATCGTCCCCTTCATGGCGTCCTCGAGAGCGCTCCGGAAGGTCTGCGGATCCATCAGCTCTGACATGGTGTAGCCCCCTCGTAAGTTGTGTATACAGAATACTCGATGGTTCAGGGGTGGCAAGCGAAACCTCCGATCGTCGGGGGGGTAGATTGCGTCCCGTGCCGTGGTGTAGCCGTGCGATCCGGTTGTCAGGTTCGTGGGGCTGCGGGTAGGGAGGTAGTTCGGTGTCGTCGTCGAGCAGGACGGCGACGCTGGCGGCGGCGGTGTAGCGGCGGTCGTCGGTGATCATCTCGTCGTTGATCTCGACGAGGAGGGCGCCGACGAGTCGGATGACGGACTCGGCGTTGGGGCGCCGCTATGTCAAGCAGCGGCTCGAAGTCGTGCCTCATGGGCGTCGGCTCGCATGGCGTCGTAGACGACCTTCGCGAGGTGGCGCTTGAGGCAGCGACGGGCTTCTGCTGCGCTCTTGCCCTCGGCTCGTTTGCGGTCGAGGTAGGCGCGGGCGTCGCGGTTCCAGCGCGCGTGGACCATGGCCACGGTGAACAGAACCCGGTCACGACACCGGCCGACCTGCGAGAGCAGCTCGAGGGCCTCTCGGACAAGGCGCTCATCGATCGCTGCGCAGGCTTCCGCCCCGGTGGCATCAACACCACCACGGCATCGGCGAAGCACACGCTCCGCTCGCTCGCCAGGCGATGGCTCGTGCTCGACGCCGAGATCGATGATCACGACCGGATCCTCGACGAGCTCACCCGTGACCACTCACCGAGCCTGCGCGACGGGTTTGGGATCGGGGCAGACACTGCGGCCGAGATGCTCATCGTGTGCGGCGACAACCCCGAGCGGGTCCGCTCCGAGGCAGCGTTTGCCAAGCTCTGCGGCGCATGCCCGATCCCTGCGTCATCGGGCGTCACGAACCGCCACCGGCTCTCAAGGGCGGGTCACCGTCACGTCAACGCAGTGTTCTACCGTGCGGTCATCGTCCGGATGAGATTCCACCAGCCGACTATCGACTACGTCGCCAGACGCACCGCAGAGAGGCTGTTTAAGCGGGACATCATCCGCTGCCTGAAGCGCTTCCTCGCCCGGGAGATCTACCAGCGCGTCATGACCGACCACCGCGCCCGACTCGCCCTCGCCCGAGCAGCTTGACCGCTGTCTTGACCTATAGGGGCGTCAACGCCCTGGCCACCGCAGCGACGTGGACATCACCATCGATGCCACCGACGACGGTGGCTCCGGGGTGGCGTCGGTGACCTACGTCCTCGATGGGTCGCAGCCGATCGTTGTCGACGGCGACAGCACCACCCTCCGGCTCACCCAGGAGGGCGCACGCACGGTCACCTACTGGGCCACCGACCGGGCAGGCAACGAGAGCGGCCACCGGCAACTCCCAGTACGCATCGACTCCCTCGCACCCGGATTGGACATCGCCGTCGCCGACGGCGCCCAGGTACCCGCGGGGGCCACGATCAACACCGTGCTCACCTGCAACGATGCCGGCAGCGGCATCGCCACCTGCCACGGCCCGTCAAGGCTCGACACCACGACGCCCGGGACCCGGACCGCGACGTTCACGGCGACCGACATCGCCGGGAACGCCACGACCCACACGATCACCTATCGGGTCCTGTCCGCGGCCGAGCTGCTCGACCGCCTCCGCGCCGAGCTCGACGCGATCGGGCTCTCCCACTCGCGCAGCGCCGAGCTGCGGGCGCACGTCGACGGGGCTCGACGGGCCGTCGCCCGCGGCGACTCCGTGGCCGCCTGCGACCACGTGGTCGACTTCGACGCCGCCGCCGGGCGCGCCGTGCAACGCCGCTGGTTGACGACGGGTCAGGTCGCAGGACTGTTGGACACCTCTCGCGACGCCCAGTTGGCCCTGCGGTGCCCGACATGAGTGCGTCGGACCAGAGACGCGTGACCCGAGACCCGCATCGCAGACCGGATCGAACCCCAGACGACACAGAGCGCCTTTGCCGACGCGGCGCGAGACGGAGCGACGCACATCGCTCCCGGCGCTCCTGCATCAGCGCCGCTGCCCAGCCGAGGTCGTCGCCGCCCATCAGGCGGATCACGCTGACATCCAGTCGCGACGCAGTCAGCCACACTGTGCGGACCCAGCCCGCCCAGTGCGGTTCGCCACGGTGCTCCGTCGGGCCGAGCCCTCGAATGAAGCGCAGCGAGGCGAGCCGCGAGCCCGCGTCCCGTCTCAAAGCGATGGGTCGTTCGTCATGACGCAGCCTCTTCGCTGACCGGGAGGTCGGCTCGGCGCCACTCCGGGTAGCCGTCACGAAGCCGGCGTGCCCGCCGCCGGCGGCTTCGCAGGAGCCGGACGGCGTCGTCGGCGTAGACGCAGAACGGGCCACGGCAGTACGCAACGACCTCGATACCTCGGGGGAGCTCGGCGAGCCGGTCGGCCAGCTGGTCGTGGGGGATCGAACGGGCCCCGGCGATGTGCCCGGCGGCATACTCGGCAACGGGGCGGACGTCGACCACGATCACGTCGCCGTCGGCGAGGCGGCGGACGAGCTCCTCGCGGTCGATCTCCTCCACCGCTGTCCGGTCTCCCAGGTATGCGTCAGTCAGGGACTCGAGGTTCTTCAAGTGGGTGACGGCCACGTCGCGTACGGCCGTCCACAGGTCGGCGACGCGCGCCGAGGCGAGCCGGTAGTAGATGCGGTTGCCGTCCCGCCGGGTCGTCACCAGGCCGGCCTCGGCCAGGGCGCGCAGGTGAAAGGACGTGTTGGCGATGCTCTGGTCGATCTCGGCGGCCAGCTCCTCGACGTGGCGTTCACCCTGAGCCAGGACGTCGACGATCTCGGCCCGCCGGCCGTTGGCCACCGCTTTGGCGATCTCGGCGAACCCGTCGTACAGGGCGTTCTTCGCTGCTCGTTCTCCCACAACCGCCTCCGGATGTTCAAAAGATCCCTTGACAAGACAGTAGACCCCAACCGTAGAGTTCAAGCAACTCTTTGAACAGATGTGGAGCAGTGACATGGAGATCCTGAGCGTGACCGACGAGGGGCTCGGCCACACCTCGCACCTGGTCGGTCTCGGAGACGGGACTGCCCTGGTGGTCGACCCAGCGCGGTTCCCCCAACGCCAGCGCCACCGGGCCGCCGGCCGCGGATGGCAGATCGCCTGGACCGCCGACACCCACTCCCACGCCGACTACATCTCTGGCAGCCCCGCCCTGGCGGTCGAGGGCGCCGTCTTCGAGGACCTCGAGATCGCCGACGGCCACGTCCTGCGGGCCATCCCGACGCCGGGCCACACGCCGGAGCACTACCCGTCCACCCCCACCCTCCCGGAACTCGCGCCCGATGAAGCCGCTCGCCTCGTCGCCGACGGCGCCGTACTGGTCGACGCCCGTCCCGTCGTCGACTTCGCCGCCGCCCACCCGGCCGGTGCGATCTCCAACGCGCTGCGGCCGGTGTTCGGCTCCTGGCTCGGCTGGCTCGTCGACCTCGACACCCCGCTCGTGTTCCTGCTCGACGCCGACCAGGACCGCGCCGAGCTCGTCCGTCAGGCCTTGACCGTCGGTCACGAGCACCTCCTCGGTGAGATCGAGGGCGGCATCGACGCCTGGGCAGCCGCCGGCCATCCGACTGCATCCATCCCGATCGTCGGACCCGACGCCGTGGCCGAAACCGTTCTCGATGTCCGCCAGACCGGCGAGTGGCAGACCGGGCACGTCCCCGGCGCCCTCCACGTCGAGCTCGGCGCCGTTCGGTCCATGCCGGTCCCCGATGGACCGGTGACGGTCATGTGCGGCCACGGAGAACGAGCCATGACCGCCGCCAGCGTCCTCGTCGCCCGGGGCCACGCCCACCTGACGGTGCTCGACGGCGGACCCGACGACTGGGCTCGCAGCACCGGACGAATCCTCGAGACGAGACCGTGACCTCCAGCTCGTCGCCCCCGGAGCCGCAGTCCTCCACTCCTCTGCGCCTCGGGCTGCGGGAGAACCTGGCCCAGTTTCTCCTCCTCGTCGGGGTCAACGCCCTCGTTGGCGGGATGATCGGCCAAGAGCGCACGGTCCTGCCCCTGCTGGCCGAGGAGGAGTTCGGCCTCACCGCCTTCTCCTCCACGCTCACCTTCATCGCCGCCTTCGGCATCGTGAAAGCGGCGACCAACTTCTTCGCCGGGACCTGGTCGGACCGCCTCGGCCGCAAGCCGGTCCTCAGCGCCGGGTGGATCATCGGCATCCCGGTCCCGCTGATGATCATCTGGGCCCCGTCCTGGTCCTGGGTGATCGCTGCCAACGTGCTGCTGGGTGTCAACCAGGGCCTCACCTGGTCCACGACGATCATCATGAAGATCGACCTGGTCGGTCCGGCCAAGCGCGGCCTGGCCATGGGGTTCAACGAGGCCGCCGGCTACATCGCCGTCGCCCTGACCGCCCTCGCCACCGGGTTCATCGCCTCCCGCTGGGGGCTGCGCCCGGAGCCGTTCTACCTCGGCATCGCGTTCGTGGCCCTCGGCCTCGGGATCTCCACGCTGTCCGTCCGAGAGACCCGCGACCACGCCCTCCACGAGGCCGCCAACCAGACCACCACCCCCGATCACCTCCACGGCGAGCTCTCAACGGGGGAGATCTTCCGGCTCACCTCGTTCCGAGAGCCAGCGCTGTCGTCGTGCTCACAGGCCGGGCTCGTCAACAACCTCAACGACGGCCTCGCCTGGGGCCTGCTCCCCCTGTACTTCGCCGCCGCCGGGTTGTCGGTGGCCCGCATCGGCATCCTCGCTGCCCTGTACCCGGCGGTGTGGGGGCTCGGTCAGCTCCTCACTGGCGGCTTGTCCGACCGCACCGGCCGAAAGCCGCTCATCGTCGGCGGCATGCTCCTGCAGGCCGCAGCCCTCGCGCTGCTCGCCGCCACCGAAGGCTTCCCCATCTGGGCGATCGCCGCGGTCCTACTCGGAGCCGGCACTGCCATGGTGTACCCCACCCTTCTGGCAGCCATCGGCGACGTCGCCCACCCCACCTGGCGGGCTCGATCGGTCGGGATCTACCGGCTGTGGCGCGACGGCGGCTTCGCCGTCGGCGCCCTGCTCGCCGGGGCGCTCGCCGACATGTTCGACATCAGCGTCGCCATCTGGGCCATCGCCGCCCTCACCGCCGCATCGGGCATCGTGGTCCTCGTCCGCATGTACGAGACCCACCCCCGCCTCGACCACACGCCAAGGAGCAGGCGGTCTCCATCGGGGTGCCAGCCGACCAGCGTGCGCGCGTCCCACCCCTCGTCCAGCGGCCCCTGATGAGCAGCTGGCCGAGCTCGCCGCACAGCTCGGCCCCGGCAGGCACGAGCCAGGGCTCCAACAGCTCCTTGCGGTGGTTGACGTAGAGATAGGCGAACAGCGCCTCGGGCCCAGGCCCGATGTCGTTGGGTCGACGCGCTGCGACACGGTCTCGAACAGGCCTGCGCCTCGAGAACTGAAGACCGCGTACGACCTGCCGTCGGGCGACCTCCTGGCCAAGTTGAGTCATCTTGCATCAACTTTTCTGTGCGCACTGGTAGAATGGGGTGCCCCTAGTGAGAGAAGGCCCCTTGAGGAGGTGCGAACCATGCTGATGGGTGCCGACGTCCAGGTCACCATCGGCGGCCAGCCGGGGACGATCGGGATCCTTTCGTCCTCCGGCTGAGGGCCCCAGCTCGCGGTGGCCCCCGGGTGAGGCCGCGTGGCGGCCCCTGGGGGTCGCTGCCCCGACCCACGGTCGCCAGCGGCCCGCCCACCCCGCCGGCGCCCTCGACCATCAGGAAAGGAGGACAACGAGGTGCTCCCATCGTCGCATCGCATCCGCACATCCCGGCACGGTCCGGTCGTGGCTCCTGTGGCCGCGACGGCCAGGCGCATGACCGCCGCTGCCGGTGCCCACGCGCCCGGGAGGACGTCGCCGTGAGGATCGCCATCGTCGCCCCGCCGTGGGTGCCGGTCCCGCCAACCGCGTACGGAGGGACCGAAGCGGTGCTCGACAACCTGGCTCGTGGCCTCGTCGCGGCCGGCCACGACGTCCTGCTGTTCGCTACCGGCGACAGCACCTGTGAGGCCCCGACCCGCTGGGTGATCGAGCGTGCTGCAGGCACCGTCGACACCGGGTCGGCGACGGAGCTGCGCCATGTCGTCCACGCCTACGACGTGATCCGGGACTGGGGCGCCGACGTCGTGCACGACCACACCCTGGTCGGACCTGTCTACGGCCAGCGCTTCGGCCTGCCCTTGGTGACCACCAACCACGGACCCTTCGACGAGGAGCTCGGCGACCTCTACCGGGCCATCGGCCACGCCGTGCCGGTGATCGCCATCTCCGCACACCACGCCGCCAGCGCGGCTGGGATCCCGATCGCCCGCGTCATCCATCATGGTCTCGACGTGGGCGCCTTCCCGCTCGGTGGCGGTGACGGCGGCTACGCACTGTTCCTCGGCCGGATGAGCCCCGACAAGGGCGTGCACGTGGCCGTTCGGGTCGCACGCGCCGCAGGAGTCCGCCTGCGGATCGCCGCCAAGATGCGCGAGCCGGCCGAGCACGCGTACTTCGATGACCGGGTCGCCCCGCTGCTCGGCGATGGCGTGGAGTACGTGGGGGAGGTCGGCGGCTCCGACAAGCTGGAGCTCCTGTCGGGCGCTCGGTGCCTGCTCAACCCGATCGCGTGGCCCGAGCCCTTCGGGATGGTGATGATCGAAGCGCTCGCTTGCGGCACTCCCGTCGTCGCTACCCCATGCGGGTCGGTGCCCGAGATCGTCACCCATGGCATCACCGGCTTCGTCTGCGCGGACGAGCACGAGCTGGTCGAGGCGGTGACCGACGTGGGGAACCTCGACCGCGTCCGCTGCCGCAAGGAAGCCGCCGCCCGGTTCTCGACCGAGCGGATGGTGGCCGACCACCTCGCCCTCTACGAGGAGGTCACCGCTGCCCACCGATCTTGCCCCGCCGCCTGAGCCCGCCAACCGGGTGATCGTCGGACGCAGCATCAGTGTGTGGGCGTCTCGGCGGGACTGCATCTCGATGATCGAGCGCCTCGTTGGGTACCGCACGCAGCCGACCCGGTCCCGGCGCAACGGTCGTCGTCTCCTGCCCAAGAAGTGCCAGTAGAACCAGCACTACAGTAAGGAGATGACGACCGCACGAGTGATGGCCGACGACATCCCGGTTGCCTTCACGCCACCCGGCGGGTGGACCGGGGACATGCCACCGCCGGTCCTCGAGGGTTGCGACGAGCCCATCACCGAGGGCGCCCCCGACATGCGAGGGTTGTGGCGGGTGGTGGAGGTGCTCGTCGAAGGTGAACCTGATCCATCGCATGGTGCGCTCGGCGCGCTGCAGCGGATCGAGCAGTGCGGCGACCGCGTGGTGATCACGGCCGGTGGGATCATCCACGACATGCGTGCCGACGGCACGGTCGAGCGCGGGGTGCACGATGTCGCCGAGCTCGACAAGGCGACGCCGATCGAGGTGGTCGCCACGTTCGAGGACGGTGTCCACGTGCTGCGTCCGGTCGGACTGCCGGTAGAGGTTCGGCGTTGGATGGTCGATGGCTGCTTGATGTGGCGATACGTCGGGTTCACGGCGCGGCTGGAACGTGCATGACCGATCGTCTCGAGCTTCGCCGCAGGCCGGGATCGACGTGACGAGCGGGCCAGCGGTGCTGGCACGGACGTGCTGGCCGGCCGAGGACCGTGGTGCCGCCCGGCTCGCGACGACCGCGTTGCCGGGGCCGAGGGCCGGGTCGGCACGCGTTCGTGCGGTACGGCACGACGCGCTGTGCATCATGTTCGTGCACGCCACTGGCGGCCGACTTCTCGCCCTGCGGGCTGACCTGGGGGGCGAGACGGCGTCGGTGGTGGAGGAGATCGATCCGTTCGACCTCTCCGTGCTCCGCTCCAGCGGACCGCTGCCGCTCGGACCGTTCTGGCCCGGCGGCCTCGCCGCGTTGGCCGACGGGTCGTGCGTGGTGGTGCAAGGTCGCCACGCGCACCGGCTCTCCGCCGACCTCCGGCCCGAGGTCCGCCGCGCGCTTCCGCACGAGGCGGCCTACAACTCCTTCGTGGTCCTCGACGACGGGACGATCGCCACGAAGGACCTCCGTCGGCCGGGTGAGCCGGCTTCGACGTTGTCGATGCTCGACCCGGTCACGCTCGAGGATCGAGCCGGACCGTTCGAGCTGCCCGAACCGTCTGTCGCTCGCCTCTCGGCGTCGCGGGACGAGGTGGTCGTCGTGGGTGTCAGCGCCCTCCACCGATTCCGGTGGGATCCGCAACGAGGTGTGGTCGAGCCGTGCGCCGAGCCGCTCGTGTACGTCACCCGGAAGGATCAGTCCTTCGGCTGGGACCCGGTGGTGACCGGCACGCACGTCTGGTGGATGGACAACGGCGACCACCGGTTCCAGCAGGGGTTGACGATGCTCGGCAACGGTGTCGCCTCCGGACCCGTCAGCCTCTGGAGGGCTGTGCTCGACGGGGGGCAGCTGGCCTCGGTCCAGATCACCGGGGCACCGGGCGGCGCGATCACCAACCCGCCACTCATCGACGAGTCGCGGGGGGTCGCGCTCGCGTTCGACTCCGCCAACGGGGTGCTCGCGGCGTTCGACACCGACACCCTGTCGATGAGGTGGCGCGCCGATCTCTCAACTGCGCAGCACCTTGTGCTCTTCGCCGACACCGGGGAGGTGATCGCCAACCACTTCGAGCCCGGGGCCGGTGACTCGCTCGTCGTCGTGAGCATCGACACGGGGGAGGTCCGTTGCCGGGCCCCGATCGGAAGCCCGGCCCAATCGGTGGTGTTCTGCGCGCCGGGCGTGCATCGCGACGCCTACTACGTGTCGTTGTCGACGCTCGCCCGCGTCGAGTTCGGCGACTGAACAGGCCACCCCGTGTCACGTGCCGCCGTGTCGCCAGCGGGCGGCGGGCGGCGGCCACAGCCGGCGACTCCGGACGCGGGCAGGTCAGCTACCGGCTCAGCGGCAGGGCGCGAGCAGGGTGCGCAGGCTGTCGCGCAGCACCGCCGCGGTCTCGGCCGCAGTGAGGTTGCGTGAGCGGCGCAACAGGTCGATCGAATCAAGCTGGGTCAGCACGTTTCCCGCCTCGACGGCCGACACGCGAGCCTGTGGAGCGAGCGCGGCTAGCTCGGGCGCGAACTGCAGCTCGAACTGCTCGCGCAGCAGGTTGCGGCTCAGGTGCAGCTCGTCGCGCACACGCGGATGGGTCGCCGCGTTGTGGATCGTGGCCCGGAAGATCGCACCGTGCGCATGGTGCACGCGGATGCGCATGGCGACGAAGTCGTCGAGCCGACGATCGAACAGACCTTGGCCGATGCGCGACAGGTGGGTGAGCTCCGCAGCCCGCTTGCGATCGTGCTTGATCGCGGCCTCCACCAGCTCACCCGGGTCGGCGAAGTACCGGTACAGCGACCGCAGCGACAGCCCTGAGCGCTTCGACGCCTGCTCGATGGTCGGGAACAGCATGTCCTCGCCGAACATCTCCAGCACGACGTCGAGCACGGCGTCGACGTTGCGCTCCCGCCGAGCGGCCCGTCCGTCGATGCGGGATCCCTGCTCGGCGATCTCGCTCATGGGCGTCGATCGTAACCAGGGTGGCTGGCGAGCCGGCCCGCCACGTGGCGGAGGTCAACCCGAAGTCGCGGGCGGCGCAGCCCACCACAGAGATCCCATCCGCTCCACCACTGCGGTGGTGCAAGCTGCGGCCGCCGACGCCGATCACCCATCGTCGCCGCTCGGGAAGCGGGCCTGGGCGGAAGCACCACGGGCTGACAGCTCCCGTCGCTCCCAGCTCAGGCGCGCGCCAGCTTGGCGACCGCCGCGATCTCGCGGGCGATCTCGTCGGGGCGCTCGTGGGGCAGGAAGTGACCGGCTCCGGGGAAGACGTGCAGCCGCGCACCCGCAGCTGCGGCGGTGCGCTCGCCCTCGCTGAGCGGGAAGAACGGATCGTGGTCGCCCCACCCGACGAGCAAAGGGACTTCCATTTCTCGAAGCGCCGCCGCGACGGGTGTGTACAGCTCAGCGAGGCGCGTGAGCGCGCCGGAGAAGATCGTGGCGATCGTCCGGCGCTGGCCCCGGTCGCCGAGATAGAGGTTGGCGTCGGGGGGCGCCGAGCCGGGCCCGGTGCCCTGGCGGAGCATGAGGGCGAGCGAGGGGGCGGAGAAGAGCAGCCGGGAGAAGAGGCCGCCGATGACCGGGGCGGTGGTGAGGGAGAGCGGGAACGGGATCGGCGTGTCGGGGAAGGCGTTGCCGGCGAGGAGCGATGCTGCCGCCACGAGATCCGGTCGCTCCGCCGCGAGCAGCACGGTCACCGGCGCACCGAAGTCGTGGCCGACGACCGTGGCGTGCTCCACGCCTAGCTCGTCGAGGAGCGTTGCCACGTGGGCGGCCTGGGCGGCGGGGCCGACGTCGTCGATGGTGGGAGCCGCGGGCCGGATGCTGTCTCCGAACCCGATGAGGTCCGGCACGATCACGTCGAAGCGCCCCCCGAGCGCGGTGTGCACGCCGTCCCAGGCGCGCCCCTGTCCGGGGATGCCGTGGAGCAGCACCACGGTGGGGCCGCGGCCCGCTCGTCGAAAGGCCATTCCGTTGCTTGCCTGTCCCATGTCCCGTCCCTTCTACTTTGATTTGTGTAGTAGAATCCACAACATGTCGGAACGCAAGTCGTACGGCCAGTTCTGCGGGCTGGCTCGCTCCCTCGACCGGGTCGGCGACCGTTGGACCCTTCTCGTCGTCCGCGAGCTCCTGCTGGGCGACCGGAGCTTCCGCGACCTTCAGGCCGCGCTCGATGGGATCAGCCCCACCGTCCTCACGCAGCGCCTGACCGAGCTCGTCGACGACGCCCTGGTCGTCCGCAACGGAGCTCCTCGGCGGTCCAAGGGCGTCACCTACGGGCTCACCGACGCAGGCCGGGCCCTCGAGCCCGCCGTCCTCGAGCTGATCCGGTGGGGCAGTCGGTGGATGCTGACCGGTCCCGGTGATGACCGGACTGACCCCAGGTGGGCCCCCCTTGCCCTCCGGGCGCTGCTCGAGGGTCGCCCCACCCGTCCCGGCCGCGTCCACCTCGACGTCGAGGGCGTCGAGGTCACCGTGGTGGCTTCGTCTCGCCGCCGCCGCGTGGTCGCCGGCTTCGAGGGAGCGCCCCACGCCACCGTCGCCGGACCGCTCCCGGTGCTGCTCGCCATCGCGGCCGGTGCGACCACGCTGCGAGAGTCAGGGGCCGCGGTGTCGGGCGACGCGCGCATCGCCGGCGACCTGCTCTCCGGCGCCGGCGGCCGATCCTGAGGGGCGGTTCGCAGGCTCTGTGGGTCTCATGCGCTGACCGGACGGGTCGGGGGAGTCGCCTCCCAGCCCACCACCCGCCTCCACCTCCTGGAAGGATTGGTGCCATGAGCTTCTCGCCCGTGCGCCTCAACCACGCTGTGCTCTTCGTGTCCGACCTCGACCGAGCCGAGCGGTTCTACCGCGACGTCTTCGGCATGCAGGTCATCGCCCGCGAGCCGCGCGCCAACGCCGCGTTCCTCCGGCTGCCCCGATCCGGCAACCACCACGATCTGGGGTTGTTCGGCATCGGTGCCGGCTCCGGGCCGAAGCGGCCGGGGATCGGCCTCTACCACCTGGCCTGGCAGGTCGACACCATCGACGAGCTCGCCGCCGCTCGTGAGGCGCTCAGCGCTGCCGGTGCGATCACCGGCCAGTCGAGCCACGGCGCGACCAAGAGCGTGTACGGCGCCGACCCCGACGGCAACGAGTTCGAGATCATGTGGATGCTGCCCCGCGAGGCATGGGGCGAGTACGAGAACGCCGCCCCGGTCGAGCACCTCGACCTCGAAGGCGAGCTGGCCCGCTGGTCCGGCGTGCGCACCGCCAACACGGGTGGTCCCGCCACAGGCACCCCGGCCGGCGGGCACGACCAGGGAGTCGCCTGATGGACCTCGGGCTGGGCGGACGCGTCGCCATCGTCACCGCAGCCTCCAAGGGCCTCGGCCGGGCAACGGCCCAAGCGCTGGCGGCCGAAGGAGCGAAGGTCCTTGTCAACGCCCGCAGCACCGCCGCCCTCGAGGAGCTCGCCGCCCCCATGGGCGACGCGCTGGTCGTACCGGGTGACATCACCGACCCCGCCCTCCCCGCCCAGCTCGTCGATGCCGCCCTCGGGCGGTGGGAACGCCTCGACATCGTCGTCGCCAACGCCGGCGGCCCACCGACCGGCCGGGCCCTCGAGGTCACCGACGAGCAGATCCTCGACGCCGTCAACGCCAACATGCTCGCCTCGATCCGCCTGGCCCGCGCCGCCGTGCCCCACATGCGGGCCCGGCAGTGGGGGCGGGTGTGCTTCATCGCCTCGGCATCGGTGCGCCAACCGATCCCCGACCTCGCCCTGTCCAACGTGGCGCGCACCGCGCTGTGGGCCTGGACGAAGACCGCGGCCCAGGACCTCGCCCACGACGGCATCACCGTGAACCTCGCCGCCCCCGGCCTGCATGCGACCGACCGGCTCATCGAGCGCGGCGTGACCGGCCGTACCGGCGACCCCGCCCACTTCGGCAAGGTCGTCGCCTTCCTCTGCTCCGAACCGGCGGGCTTCGTCAACGGCATCGCCCTCGGCGTCGACGGCGGCGCCGTGACCGGCCTCCTCTGACCCGAGGCGGCCCGAGGTGGTGTCGCCGCGGGACCTCAGGCCCAGGCGGGCAGGCGGAGGGCGAGGGCCCGGAGCTCGATGGAGCTGCGGACCACGGCCGCCCGGGCGGCTTCGGAGCGGCGGAGCCAGTCGTGGGCGGGACCAGCGGCGAGGGGCTCGGCCTGTGAGGCGGCCTCGTCGAGGAGGGCGTCCATGGCGGCGATGGCCCGCTGGAGCGACGCGGTGGGGACCTCACCCGCGCCGCGCCCCGTGGTGGCCACCCGCAGGGCGGCGACCACGCTCGCCCTGATGGCCGCCTCGGCGGCGGCGAGCCGCCGGTAGCGCTCGGCCGCGACCTCCTCGCCCGGCAGCACGCAGCTGCCGTGGGCGGTGCTCAGCGTGTCGAACACGTAGGCCTGACCGAGGTCGAGCTCGGAGTGGAGGTACCACTCCTGGGCCTCGTGGTGGAGGAATGCCCAGATGTCGTTGACCGCGGTCTCGCCCGAGCGGTCGAGGATGCCGTCGGTCGGCAGGCGGTACCGGCACTGGTGGCGCCGGCGATCGAGCGACGCGCTGTGCATGAGCGTGAGCGGTCGGGTGACCTGCCGGAGGGGCAGCCACAGGTTCACGAGCATCAGGGGTGAGCGCCGGTTGGAGCTGTCGGGCGCATCGTGGCGGAGGAACCTCGGGGCGTGGCCCCTCATCAGCTGGCGCAATGGCGTCCCGAGCACGTCCTGGTCGGCGTGCACGTTGACCGCCCCACCGTGACGGACCTCGTCGTCGGGTCCTCCTCCCAGCTCGAGCCCCGCGGGCCCCTCGCGGCGGAACAGCAGGCCCTCCGCGGCGACGTGCAGGATCAGCAGGCGGGTACCGTCTCGCAGCTGCAACCGCGCCCGGCTGAGCGAGCGCCGCAGTGCGGCCGCGCTGGGAGGGCTGAGCTGCTGGTCGGCGCGCACCGCGCGCAGCGTGTCGTGCAGCCCCCTGCGGTCGGGCAGGTCGGCGATCGCGAAGCCGGCCTCGTCGAGGGTCGGCTCCGAGGCGCCGAGCACCGCGAGGTCGCGGATCTGGCACGCCTCCATGGCGAGGGTGGTGTCGTCGAGCGGGGCGGGGTGGATCGTGGCCGCCCGACGGAGCCGGGGCCGCTCGTCATCAGGGCTCACGTGGTCCGGACGGGCGAAGCCGAGGCGGGAGGTGACGGTCGCGGTGGTGGGCACCGCGCCATTCTGCAAGATGCTTCTTGCATCATGCAAGAGGTATCTTGCACCTGCTGTGCCGAACGACACGCGTGAGCGCATCCTGGACCGGTCGCTGGAGCTGTTCGCCCGGCAAGGCGTCGCGGGCACGACCATCGTCGAGATCGAGGAGGCGGCGGGCCTGTCGCCGGGGAGCGGCAGCTTCTACCGCCACTTCGCGAACAAGGACGCCGTGCTCGCCGCCGTCGTCGAACGAGAGGTCGCTCGCGCCGAGGGGCTGCGCGCCGAGCGCCTCGGCGAGCCCGAGCCGCTCGACGTCGCCTATCGCCGGAACCTGGACGAGCTCGCCCGCCTGCAGCCGCTGATCGAGATCGCCGCCCGAGAGGGGCGGCAGCGGCCCGGTCTGCTCGAGCCGCTGAAGCGCGTCCTCGCCGAGGACGGAGCACGGGCCGAGAGCGCGCTCCTCGCGGCGTGGATGGAGCAGGGGGAGATCGTGGAGGCGGACGCCGACGCGGTGGCCGCGGTCGCCATGTTCGCCCTCGTGGGCCACCACCTCGCCGAGCACTTCTTCGGGGCACCGATCGGCGCCGACCGGGAGCGGTTCGTCCAGACGCTGGCCCGGATGGTCCGAGGCGACCGACCCTGAGCTTGGGCCCGAGCGGTACCCGGCAGGTGGGCGCAAAGGGCCGCGGTCGCCCGGGGGCCGCTAGGTGCTGGCGGCTTCGTGGTCGTCGGGGCTGGTGGTGCGAGCGGCCTGGGCGTGGTCCTGAGGCGGTGAGGGAGCCAGGACGTCAGTGCGGCCGTAGTGGCCCACGACGTCGAAGTACCGCTTGGCGAGCAGCGTGGCTCGAAGGTCGCAGTCGGCGATCACGATGCCCTCCTCGTCGTAGAGCGGGCCGGCGATGACGTCGCCTGTGGGCGACACCACGCACGCTCCACCCCGGCCGAGGACGGTGACGCCGTCGGGGAGCGGCAGCGGGAAGTCGTCGGGGAAGGCGGAGGTGGGGATGAGCTGCGGGGCGCTGACCACGAACGCACCCGCCTCGATGGCGATGTGGCGCACCGACGCCAGCCACCCGTCGCTGTCGTCGGCCGTGGGCGCCACCCAGATCTGCGGCCCGCCCTGGTACACCGCCCACCGGGCGAGCGGCATGCGGTTCTCCCAGCAGATGAGGCCCCCCACCCGACCGACGCCGGGCAGGTCGACCACGGAGAGGTCGTCGCCGGCCCCCACCCCGTGGAACACCCGCTCGTGCATGGTGGGCATGAGCTTCCGGTGGCGGTGGACCACGCCTTGGGGCCCGATGACGAGCAGCGTGTTGTACAGCGTGCCGGGCCGCTGGTCCTCGCGCTCGTTGACACCGATGACGAGGTGGACGCCTCGTGATGCGCACCCGGCGACGAGCCGTGCGACCTGCGCGCCGCCGACGTCGACGCTCGAGGCCCACATCCGCTCCCACAGCGCGTCGCAGGCGGCCGACCACGTCGCCGCCGCGGCCGCCCAGGCACCGCTCGGGTAGACCGAGAGGAAGCACTCGGGGAAGACCGTGAGCGCGGCGCCGTGGTCGGCGGCCTCTCCCAGCCGCTCGAGGACCAGGTCGACGGTGGCCTCCACGTCGAGCACCACGGGTGTCGCCTGCACCGCTGCCACCCGAACGGTCCCCAGGTCCATGGCGGCACGCTAGCCACCAGGCGAGGCGGGCCCACCCGGGAGTCACCGGGCGTGCCTCGTTCGGCGGTGCCCTGCGCCGCCGGGTTTCGCGAGCGTTGAGCGACCCGGGGGAAGGGCGCGCTGGAGAAGAGGGTTGGACGGGGCATGACCAACACGGCTCCTCAGTCCCGCACCCAGGCCGGCCCTGACGCCGGACGACCACGCCGGTGGGGCCGGATCACCCGGGTCGAGTGGGTGGCCGCGGCGGCTGCGGCGGTCGTGATGGGCGGCCTCGTGCTGGCGGAGCCCGACATCCTCGGCGCCCCCGTCGAGAACGGGCGAACCCTGGCCTTCACCCTCGGGGGCACCGCCGCGGCCGCGGTGGCCCTGCTGGTCATGCTTTGACTCCGAGTGCACCCCGCGGTGCGGATCCTGGTGCTCGGGCTGCCCCTCGTGGGGGTGACGTGGTGGCTGGTGTCGCCGTTCTTCATCGACGACGTGACCGACGACGAGTTCGCCGTCTCGATCCTGGACGAGACCTCAGAGCCCGAGACCGGCGCCGAGCCGACGCCCCCCGAGGCGTGACGAGGCAGCGGTGCACCAGCCCGGAGGGACGGTCCTCGCCCCAGCCGGCTTGACTGGGTCCGTGCACTGGATCGTCGACGGCAACAACGTCATGGGGGCGGGGGCCGACGGCTGGTGGAACGATCCGGCCACGGCGGCCGCACGGCTGACGCAGGCCATCGCCGAGTGGACGCGCACCCACGACGACGAGGTGACGCTCGTGTTCGACGGCGGCCCCGAACCCCGCCTGACGGAGCTGGCCGGTGGGCGTCTGAAGGTCGCCTTCGCCACCCGGCGAGGCCGCGACGCGGCCGACGACCGCATCGTGGAGCTCGTCGACGACCTCGACGAGCCGGCCGGGATCACGGTCGTCACCTCGGACCGCGGCCTTGGAGGTCGCCTCCCTCCCGAGGTGGAGCGGGAGGGAGCCGGTCGGTTCCGGAACCGGATCGGCCTCGGTCGGCCCGGCTCGCCGCGGTGAGGGCGGTGCCGGGTTCAGCCCTCGAGGGCGGCGGCCAGCCGCTCGAGGGTGCGGCTCATGGTCTGGCGGTTCCGGGCCTCGCGGTCCTCCACCCCTGACATCTGCTTGCTGAACTCGAGCACCGACTCGGGACGGAGGTCCTCGCTCCACTCGGTGACCCGGCACCCGGTGTCGGTGGGCTCGATGCGGTAGCCCCAGGTGGCGTAGTGGAAGTCCATCATCGAGCACTCGAAGGCGAACGCCCGCCCCGGCTCGGCCTCGATCACCTTGCCCTGGCTGGTCCACTCGTGCTCGCCGTGGCGGTTGTGGCCGTCGAAGGTGGCGCCCACCGCGGGGCCCTCGAAGCCCTCGTGCCACTCGCAGGCGTGGCACTCCTCGGACCACTCGCCCATGCGGGTGACGTCCGAGATGGCGGCGTAGACCGCCTCGGGAGAAGCGGCGATGTCACGGGTGATCTCGATGCGTTCGGCCATGCCCGGATTCCATCACATCGCATCCCGTCAGCCGACCGGTCGTTGACGTGGCCGCCCCCGCCGAGACAACGTGCCGGTCAGCACTGGTCGGTCCGGGGGAGCGTGGCGATGGTTCGGTGGGAAGAGAGAGGGCCCTCGGGCGCCTCGATGCCGCTCACGACGGCCGAGGCCCGGTCGACACCGGCCGCACCGCCGTTCCGGGCCGGTGCGCCGAACGTGGTCGTGATCGTCCTCGACGACACCGGCTTCGCGCAGCTGGGCTGCTACGGCTCCGACATCGACACCCCCGTCATCGACGGGTTGGCGGCGCGAGGGGTGCGCCTCACGAGCTTCCACACCACGGCGGTGTGCTCACCGACCCGGGCCTGCCTGCTGACGGGGCGCAACCACCACCGCGTCGGGGTCGGGATGCTGCCGGACCTGCCCATGGGCTTCCCCGGCTACGACGCCCGCATCCCGGACGAGGCCGGCACGCTGGCGCAGATCCTGCGGGCCGAGGGCTACGCCACGTTCGCGATCGGCAAGTGGCACCTGACCCCGCGAGACGAGCGCTCGCCGTCGGGCCCCTTCGAGCGGTGGCCGCTGGGCAAGGGGTTCGAGCACTACTACGGCTTCCTCGGCGGCGATGCCAACCACTGGGCGCCGGAGCTCGTGCGCGACAACACCTACGTGGACCCGCCCCGCACCCCCGACGAGGGCTACCACCTCACCGAGGACCTCGCCGACGAGGCGATCGCCCGGCTGCGCGAGCTGCGCCGCAACCACCCCGAGCGGCCGTTCCTGGTCTGGATGGCCCTCGGCGCCACCCACGCCCCCCACCAGGTGGCCCCCCAGTGGAGCGATCCCTACGCGGGTCGCTTCGACGCCGGGTGGGACGAGTGGCGCCGAGCGACCCTCGCCCGCCAGGTCGACCTCGGCATCGTCGAGCTGGGGACCGAGCTGCCGACGCCGTCCGACCACGTGCCGCGCTGGGACGAGCTGGCGCCCGAGCACCAGCGCCTCTACGCCCGCATGATGGAGGTGTACGCCGGGTTCCTCACCCACGCCGATGCGCAGATCGGACGGGTGCTGGCCGCCCTGGACGAGCTCGGTGAGCGCGAGGACACCGTCGTGGTGCTCCTCTCCGACAACGGAGCCTCGGGCGAGGCGGGACCGCACGGCTCGGTCAGCGAGTTCCGCTTCGCCCAGGGCCGGGACGAGAACCTCGACCTGAACCTGCGCCTCATCGACGAGCTCGGCGGCCGGCGGACCTACAACCACTACCCCTGGGGGTGGGCCGAGGCCGGCAACACCCCCGTGCGGCGCTTCAAGCGGTACACATTCGAGGGTGGGGTGCGGGATCCGCTCATCATCTCCTGGCCCGGTGGGCTCCACGCCGCGGGGGAGGTCCGGCACCAGTACTGCCATGCCATCGACCTGCTGCCCACGTTGCTCGACCTGCTCGATGTGGAGCCCCCGACCCGGCTGGGCGGGGTCGAGCAGATGAGCCTCGACGGCGTGACGCTGCGCCCGATGCTGGAGTCGGCGGCTGCGCCCGATCCGCGCACCAGCCAGTACTACGAGTGCTGGGGGAGCCGGGCCATGTACGAGGACGGCTGGAAGGTCGTCACCAACCACGTCAACCAGCTCACCCACGCGGAGCGCGACCTCATCGAGGGCAGCGACGACTTCCACCAGGACCACTGGCACCTGTTCGATGCCCGCGCTGATCCCGCCGAGAACCACGACGTCGGTGACCAGCACCCCGAGATCCGTGACCGGCTGATCGCCCGCTGGTACTCGGAAGCCGAGCGCAACGGCGTGCTGCCCCTCAGCGACGGGGTCATGGACCGGCTGGCCCACCTGTTCCTCCCGTGGCCCACCGGCGCGTCCCGCGTCGAGCTGCGCCCAGGCGAGCGGGTCTTCGAGGACAACACGCCGACGCTGTGCAACGGGTTCACGATCAGCGCCCACCTCGCCTCCCCGCTGGACGGTGGCGCGCTCGGGGTGATCGCCGAGCAGGGCGACTACAACGGCGGCTGGGTGTGGCACGCCACCGACGGGCAGCTGCGGTTCGCCGTCAGCTTCGTGAGCGAGCACGTCACCGAGGTGGCGGTGCCCCTGCCGGTCGGCGCCACCACCCTGCGGGTCATCGGGCGCCCCGACGACGGCGGCGTGGGGATCGTGATCACGGCCGACGAGGCGGTGCTCGGCCGAGGTCGGCTTCCGCACGAGTGGCCGGGCCTGTGGACGCCCAGCTCCTCTGCGTCCCTCCTGGCCGGCGTCGGTCGCCCGCTCCCCGTCTACGACGGCTACGACCCGACCGTCGCCTTCAGCGGCGCGCTCGACCGGCTGGTCGTCGAGGCGGACGGCGGCGCGGCGTGGAGCGACCTCGCCCACCAGGTGGAGACGGCGTTCCGGAACCAGTGACCGGGGTGCACCGCCGCGCTGGAGGCCGGCCGTGCTGGAGGCCGGCCGCGCTCCAAGGTCCTCGTCAGGGCTCGGCTTCGAACGAGGGCACCGGGCGGTCAGCCCCCTCCTCCTCGGTACGGGCGGCGCCGTTCTCCTCGATGTCGTCGATCAGCCACTCCATCTCGGCGATCTCCCGCCGCTGGGCCTCGATGATCTCATCAGCCAGCTCCCGGACGCGCACATCCTCGATGCCGGCTCGCTCGCTGGTGAGGATGGCGATCGAGTGGTGGGGGACCATCGCCTTCATGTACGAGCGGTCGTCGATGGTCGCCTGGCTCCGGACCAACCACAGCGCACCCAAGAGGACGACGGCGCTGATCAGGTAGATCGCCGCGTTCACCTTCCTGTTCGTGTGCATGCCGAGCATGAACGTGAGCATCACCACCGCCATCGCCGCCCCCATGATCCAGGTCATGAAGAACCGGGTCTCGCTCCACCGGACGTGCGAGAGCTCGTAGGTGTTGAGGTACATGATCCCGAACATGACCACCATCGAGGTGGCGATCATGGCGGCGAACCGCAGGTAGGCGCGCTGCTCGTCGCTCAGACGCTGTGGTCGGCCAGCGGCCTGGTCCGACTCCTCATGCGTTCGTTCGCGGCTGGTGCCGGTCGCTTCCTGGGTCTCCATCGTGGTCAGCTCCTTCCGTGGGCGTGTGAGCCCCCTACCCAGATGCGGGAGTCGCCCTACTCCGACGCCGGGGGCCCTGGTTGCCGGGTGCGGGGCTGCCCGCTAGACATCGCCGCCTAACGGGTGGACGAGCGGCGGAGGTGCGATGCGGGGGCTGGAGGGGAAGCGGGTGCTCGTGGCCGGGGCGGCCACCGGCATCGGCGCGGCGACGGCCCGCCGGCTGGTCGAGGAGGGCGCCCAGGTGGTCCTCGGCGACATCGAGGCCGAGCTCGTCGAGGAGCTGGCCCGGGAGCTCGACGCCGGGTGGTCCCGCTTCGACCTCCACGACCCCGGCTCGATCACGGAGCTGGTGGCGGCCGCATCGGCCCGGCTGGGCGGGCTCGACGGGCTGGCCAACGTGGCCGCTGACCTGCGACCCGAGACCATCCAGGGAGACACCGACGTCCTGCGCATCGACATCGAGATCTGGGATCGCACCCTGGCCGCCAACCTCCGCGGCGTGGCGCTCCTCGTGCAGGCGGCGCTCCCGTCCCTCCTCGACGCCGGTGGCGGCTCGATCGTGAACGTCAGCTCCGAGGCGGCCCGGGCCGGTGAGCGGGAGCGCCCGGCCTACGCGTCCTCGAAGGCGGGGCTCGAGGCCCTGACCCGCCACGTGGCCACCCGCTGGGGGCGCAAGGGGGTGCGCTGCAACGCGGTGGCGCCGGGCGCCGTCCTCACCGACAAGCTGCGGGAGACCCTCGACGACGCCATGCTGGCGGCGATGGTCTCCCAGCACCGGCTGCCCCGGCTCGGCACCCCGGAGGACATCGCAGCGGCCATCGCGTTCTTGCTGTCCGAGGACGCGGCCTGGGTCACCGGCCAGGTGTGGGCCGTGAACGGCGGCGTGCTCTACCGGGGCTGACCGATCAGCCGGTCACCTCGTCGGCCGTGCCCTGCCACACGCCGAGCAGCTCCTCGGTGGTGGTGATGGTGGCGAGGAGCGAGAGCGTGCCGTCGATCACGGCGTCGGCGTAGGCGGCGGGGACCCCGGCCACCGCGTCTCGCGGCAGGACGACGTCGTAGCCCAGGTTGACGGCGTCCATCACGAGGCTGGTGATGGCGACGTTGACCGACACGCCGGTGGCGACGATGGTGCGCACCCCGAGGTTGCGGAGGACGGCGTCGAGGTCGGTGCCGCCCATCGGGCCCACGCCGTGGTAGCGGCTGAGCACGAGGTCGCTCGGCTCCGGCCCCAGCTCGGGCACCAGCGAGCCACCGGGACCGTCCGGGTCCAGGTCGAGGCCGAGGGCGGCGGCGGCTGCGAAGAGCCGGGCGTTGTGGTTCGAGCCTCGACCGTCGGGTCGGCGGTGCACGACGCAGTGGAGCACCTCCACCCCGACGGCACGGGCGGCAGGCAGCAGGCGAGCGAGGTTGGGGAGGGCCGCTCGTTGCGCCTCGGCCGCGAGCTCGACGAGACCGGCGTGGGGGCCCACGACTGCACCCTGGCACTCCTGGGTGACCAGCGCGGTGTGCGCCGGAGCCACCAGGTCATCGAGCGTTCGGCGGGGCATGCCGGTCCTCCGGTCGCGTCGGCGGCCGTGGAGCCGTGCCGTCGAGGTCGCTGGGCATGGTAGCGAGCGTCCCTGTGCCGGCCGCTCCTCCGGCGCTCGGGCCCGCGCTCAGCCGGGCCAGCCGACCGTCTTCGTCTCGGTGAAGATCTCGAGGCCCTCCAGCCCGCACTGCCGGCCGATCCCCGACCGCTTGTACCCGCCGAAGGGGGCGTCGGCGCCGTACCACTGGCCGCCGTTGATGGCGATCGTGCCGGTGCGGATCCGGCGGGCCACGGCCTTAGCCCGCTCGAGGTCGCCTGACGAGATGGCCCCGGAGAGGCCGTAGTCGGAGTCGTTGGCGATCCGCACCGCGTCGTCGTCGTCCTCGAACGGGATCATCACGAGGACCGGACCGAAGATCTCCTCCCGGGCGATCGGCATGTCGTTGGTGACGTCCGCGAACAGCGTGGGCTCGACGTAGAAGCCCCGGTCGAGGTGGGCGGGGACGCCGCCGCCGAGGACGAGTCGGGCGCCGGCGGCTCTGCCCTGCTCGATCAGGTCGAGGACGCGCTCCTGCTGACGGCGCGAGACCTGTGGGCCCTGCATGTTGCCCGGGTCGGTCGGGTCGCCGTAGGTCCAGGCCTCCATCGCCGACCGGACGATCTCGACCGACTCGTCGTAGCGGGAGCGCGGCACGAGGATCCGGGTGGGGAGGGCGCACCCCTGCCCGGCGTGGATGCAGGACATCGCCGCCATCGGGAGGTGCTTGGCGAGGTCGGCATCGTCGAGGAAGAGGTTGACGGACTTGCCGCCCAGCTCAAGGAACACCGGCTTCACGGTGGCGGCGGCTGCCGCCATGACCCGCTGCCCGGTCGCGGTGGAGCCGGTGAACGCGACCATGTCCACCTTCGGGGAGGTGGTGAGGACCTCGCCGGTGAGGTGGTCGCTGCTCGTCACGACGTTCACCACGCCCGGCGGGATGTCGGTCTTCTCGGCGACGAGCCTCCCGATCCGGGTGGCGTTCCACGGGGTGTCGGGGGCTGGCTTGAGCACGCACGAGTTGCCCATCGCCAGGATCGGTCCGAGCTTGTTGAGGATGATCTCGACCGGGAAGTTCCACGGCGTGATCACACCGACCACCCCAATCGGCTCCTTCCACACCTCGCGGTGGGGCGCCCGCCCGAACCCGAGCGGGTTGCGGGACTCGAGGGTCCGCTCCCAGGGGAACTGCTCGATCATCTCGGCGGGCCAGGTCAGCGCCTCGGCCAGTGGGGCGTCGAGCTGGGGCCCGTAGGTGATCGCCACCGGGCAGCCGACCTCGGCCACCAGCTCCTGGCGCAGCTCCTCGCGCTCGGACTCCAGGGCGGCCTGGAGCTGTCGGAGGCACTCGCGCCGCAGCGCCCGGTCCGTGGCCCACGGCGTCGTGTCGAAGGCCCGGCGGGCGGCGTCGACGGCGCGCTCCACGTCGGCGGCGGTGCCGTCGGCGACCGGTCCCAGCACCTCCTCGGTGGCGGGGTTCACGTTGTCGAAGGTGCGTCCGCCGTCGGCATCGACGAGGCGGCCGTCGATGAGCATGCGGCGCTCGCCGGGGGGGATCTGGGTCATGGCTGCTCCTGTCCGGGTCCGCCGATGCTAGGGGCGGGGACGGAGGCCGCCGGGCGACGGGGCGCTCAGAGCAGGCGGAGGAGCCGGTCCTTCAGCTTGGTGTACGGCGGGTAGATCAGGGACAGGTCGGGTCGGAAGGGGCGCCGGTACACCGGCTTCAGGTTGGAGAGGGCCTCGAACCCGGCCCGCCCGTGGTAGCGGCCCTGGCCCGAGTCGCCCACCCCGCCGAAGGGGAGCTCAGGGGGGCCGATGTGGAGCAGGACGTGGTTCACCCCGACGCCGCCGGCGGAGGTGCTGGTGGTGACCTGCTCCACCGTGGCGTCGTCGGTGCTGAACACGTAGAGGGCCAACGGCTTGGGTCGGCCGTTCACGAAGGCGACCGCCTCGGCCACGTCGTCGACGGCCAGCACCGGCAGGATCGGACCGAAGATCTCCTCCTGCATGAGCGGGCTGTCGGGGTGGGGGTCGACCACCACGGTGGGCGGCAGCTTGCGGGTGCTCGGGTCCGCGGCGCCCCCGGTCACCACCGTGCCCCCGTGGTCGGCGAGCAGCGCGGTGAGGCGGTCGAGGTGCCGCTGGTTCACGATCTGGGCCAGGTCAGGCGAGCTGGCCGGGTCCGGGCCGTAGAACTGCTCGAAGGCACGCACCAGGTGGTCCACCAGCTCGGCCTGCTGCCCTCGGGTGACGAGGATGTAGTCGGGCGCGATGCAGGTCTGCCCGGCGTTGAGGCCCTTGCCCCACGCCAGGCGCTTGGCGACCACCTCGAGGGGAGCGTCGGGGCCCACGATCGCGGGTGACTTGCCGCCGAGCTCCAGCACCGTGGGGGTGAGGTGCTCGGCCGCGGCCCGGGCAACGATGCGACCCACGTTGGTGGACCCCGTGAAGAAGATGTGGTCGAAGCGCTGCTCGAGGAGCGCGGTAGACACCTCGGGACCGCCTTCGAACACCGCCACCGCGTCAGGGTCGAGGTGCTCGCGGATGAGGCGGGCGAGGAGCCCCGTGGTCTCCGGCACCATCTCCGAGGGCTTCAGGACGACCGCGTTGCCGGCGGCCAGCGAGGCGGCCATCGGTGCCAACGTGAGCTGCACGGGGTAGTTCCACGGGGCGATGACCAGCGAGACGCCGAGCGGCTCGGGCAGGACGTACCCGCGTCCGGGTCGGTCCTGCAGGCGCAGGCTCACCCTGCGAGGCTGCACCCAAGAGGCCAGGTGCTTGCGGGTGTGCTTGATGTCGCTCGCCGTGAACCCGATGTCGGTGGCGTGGGCCTCGACCGGTGGTTTGCCCATGTCGCGCCCGAGCGCCGCCACGAGGTCCGGGCCGTGCTCATCGAGGATGCGGAGGAGGGCGTCGAGCTGGCGGTGCCGCCACTCGAGCGGGCGGGTCCGCCCGCTCTGGAAGGCGTGGCGGAGGCTCGCCACCGTCCCCGGGATCGTGTGGAGGTCGCTCGCCAGGGTCTCGGACATCAGGGCTCCTCTGCTCAAGGGCCCTCCAGCCTACGGGCGCTGCGCGCCGCGCCCCGCTCGGGTGCTTCTTGGTTCGGGCCAGATCTGGACAAGATCCAGATCTGGCCCTAGGGTGCCGGGTGTGACGGGGGACACGCCAGCGGAGGGGGTGGAGCTGCTGCGGAGCCATGGGCTGCAGGTGACCGGCCAGAGGCTCGCCGTCCTGCGGGCCGTCGCGGCCCGGCCCCACAGCACCGCCGACGACATCGACAAGGCGGTCCGCTCCGAGCTGGGCGCCGTGTCACGCCAGGCGGTCTACGACTCGCTCAGCGTCCTCACCGAGAAGGGCGTGCTGCGGCGCATCCAGCCGGCCGGCTCGCCCGCCCGCTATGAGGACCGCGTCGGGGACAACCACCACCACCTGATCTGCCGGGCCTGCGGTCGGATGGTGGACGTCGACTGCGCGGTGGGCGAGACGCCCTGCCTCACCGCGGCGGACGACTCCGACTACGAGATCGACGAAGCCGAGGTCATCTACTGGGGCCGATGTCCCACCTGCGCCCAGGCCGAGGCCGCCACCGCGCGGTGAGCGCACCGGCCACCGACCGGCGGGCGACCCGAGCCAAAGAGCGACCAACCACCAACCACCAACCACCAAGCGAGAGAAGGGGAACCACGTGTCTGAGGAAGGCGTGACCGAGCAAGGCAGCGAGAGCGAGAACCCAGCGATCGATGCTCCGGAGCCCAAGCGGGGTGGCCGGCCGCGGCGGAACCAGGACTGGTGGCCCAACCAGCTGGACCTCTCGGTCCTCCACCAGCACTCACCGCACGGCAACCCGCTCGGCCCGGACTTCGACTACCGGTCGCAGGTCCAGCAGCTCGACTACGAGGCGATCAAGCGCGACATCGTCGAGGTGATGCACGACTCCAAGGACTGGTGGCCCGCTGACTACGGCCACTACGGACCGCTCTTCATCCGGATGACCTGGCACGCGGCGGGCACCTACCGCATCACCGACGGCCGTGGCGGGGCCGGCGACGGCTCGCAGCGGTTCGCACCGCTCAACTCCTGGCCGGACAACGCCAACCTCGACAAGGCGCGGCGCCTGCTCTGGCCGGTCAAGCAGAAGTACGGCCAGAAGATCTCCTGGGCCGACCTGCTCGTCCTCGCCGGGAACGTCGCCCTCGAGGACATGGGCTTCGAGACCTTCGGCTTCGCCTTCGGGCGCGAGGACATCTGGGAGCCCGAGGAGATCTTCTGGGGCACCGAGGAGACCTGGGTGGGCGACGAGCGCTACACCGACGACGGCCCGCTCGACCTCAGCGACACCCCCTTCGGCAACGTCACCATGGGGCTGATCTACGTGAACCCCGAGGGGCCGAGGGGCAACGCCGATCCCCAGGCCGCCGCCCACGACATCCGCCTCACCTTCGCCCGCATGGCCATGAACGACGAGGAGACGGTGGCGCTGATCGCCGGCGGCCACACGTTCGGCAAGGCCCACGGCGCCGGCGACCCCGACCTCGTCGGCCCCGAGCCGGAGGGGTGCCCGGTCCACCACATGGGCCTCGGCTGGAAGAGCTCCTACGGCAGCGGGAAGGGCAAGGACACGATCACCAGCGGCCTGGAGGGCGCGTGGACGCCCACTCCCACGCAGTGGGACAACAGCTTCTGGGACACCCTGTTCGCCTACGAGTGGGAGCTCACCGAGAGCCCGGCCGGGGCCAAGCAGTGGAAGCCGAAGGGCGACGCGGGCGCCGATACCGTGCCCGACGCGCACGACCCGTCGGTGCGCCACGCGCCGATGATGGCCACCACCGACCTGGCGCTCATCGTCGATCCTGAGTACCGGAAGATCGCCGAGCGGTTCCGGGACAACCCCGAGGAGTTCCGGCTGGCCTTCGCCAAGGCGTGGTACAAGCTGCTCCACCGGGACATGGGCCCGGTGTCGCGCTACCTCGGCCCTTGGGTCCCCGAGCCGCAGCTGTGGCAGGACCCGGTGCCCGAGGTCGATCACGAGTTGATCGGCGAGGCCGAGATCGCCGACCTCAAGGGCAAGCTGCTCGACTCCGGCCTCTCGGTCCAGCAGCTGGTGCTCACCGCGTGGGCCGCGGCGTCGTCCTACCGGGACACGGACAAGCGGGGCGGGGCGAACGGGGCCCGGATCCGCCTGGCCCCCCAGAAGGACTGGGAGGCCAACGACCCGGCCCAGCTGGCCACCGTCTTGTCCACCCTCGAGGGCATCCAGCAGGACTTCAACAGCGCGCAGTCCGGGGGCGTGCGGGTGTCACTGGCGGACCTGATCGTCCTCGGCGGCTGCGCCGCGGTCGAGAAGGCGGCCAGGGACGCCGGCTTCGAGGTGACCGTGCCCTTCGTGCCGGGTCGCACCGACGCCACCGAGGAGCAGACCGACGCCGAGTCCTTCGAGGTCCTCGAGCCCCGAGGCGACGGGTTCCGGAACTACCTGCGAGCGGGGGAGAAGCTGCCGCCCGAGCAGCTGCTCCTCGACAAGGCCAACCTCCTCAGCCTCACGGCCCCGGAGATGACCGTGCTCATCGGTGGGATGCGCGCCCTCGGCGCCAACGCCGGGGGCACCAGCCACGGCGTGCTCACCGACCGGCCCGGCGCCCTCACCAACGACTTCTTCGTGAACCTGCTCGACGCCGGCACGGAGTGGTCGACCTCCACCCACGAGGAGGGCGTCTACGACGGCAAGGACCTGGCCAGCGGTGACCACCGGTGGACCGCCACGGCGGTGGACCTGGTCTTCGGGTCCAACTCGCAGCTGCGGGCCCTCTCTGAGGTCTACGCCAGCGAGGACGGCAAGGAGAAGATGGTGCGCGACTTCGTCGCCGCCTGGGACAAGGTCATGACCCTGGACCGGTTCGACCTGCGCTGACGGGCACCGGGGCGCCCGTCCGGTCGGTCACGACTGGGCGGGCGCCCCGTCGCGCCAGGGCCCCGATGGGGCGGTGGGGGGCTCGAAGCGGTCACGCTCGTCGGCGGTGTCGAAGCCGACGACCGCCCAGGCCCCCTCCTCGCCCGCCCGGCGGAGGCCCTCGACGCGGTGGTTGCCGTCCTCGAGGACCAGCTGGTCGCCTTGGAGCGTGACGACGACCGGCGGCGGGGTCCAGTCCTCGTCGTCGATCTGCTCAGCCATCTCATCTACGTCGTCACGCCAGTAGTCGTCGTCCACGGTGCACAGCACTGGCTCGCCCGGCGGCCCGGCCAGGCGGTGGAGCTGGGCGATGGGGAGCCGCAGCGGGCCGGTCCAGAACCGGAACCGGTCGGCCAGCTTGTCGGCCAGCGGCGCGTTGTCGCTCCCAGGACTGGCCAGGAACGCTGCCACCCAAGGGCCGAGCAGGTCGTTGTCAGCGGCCGCCCGCGCCGCCTCCACCGAGAAGGGGTGATCGGAGGTCATGGCGCCGCTCCTACCCCCCTCGGAGCACCTGGACACGACGTCTGTGTGGACTGTTGCGCCGTAGCGGCGCAGAAACGCTCACAGACGTCGCGTTCGGTCAGCGTCCCAGGGTGCTCAGGTGGCCGGTGTCGTTGAAGCGGTGGAGGGTCCACCGGTCGAGGACAGGGTCGTGCTCCCACTCGGTGAGGCCGGTGTTGGTCGGCTTCAGACGGGCGCCGGTGCCGGGGTGGGGGACGCCGAGCAGCATGCGCATCGACGCCATGATGACCCCGGCGTGGCACACCGCCACCACGGTCTCGTCCGGGTGCTCGGCGGCGAGGCGCTCGAGCAGGCGGACCACCCGGTCGTGGAAGCTGTTCCAGCTCTCGCCCTCGGGGGCGAAGACCCGATCGGGCTCCGCCTCCATGTCGAAGGACCCGTAGCGGTCCCCGTACTCGGCCCACGTCAGCCCGTCGGCCTCGCCCGTGTGCACCTCGCACAGGTCGCACTCCTGGCTGCGGATCTCGATCCCGAGGGCGGGGGCGATGATCGTGGCCGTCTCCACCGCCCTGGGCAGGACGCTCGCCAGCAGCACGTCGGCCTGCCACCGGCCGGTGCCGGCCAGGTGGTCTCGGAGGGCTCCCGCCTGCGTGCGTCCGAGGTCGGTCAGGCCGGTGCAGCCGGTGGGGCCACCGATGACGCCGTGGAAGCCGGCGTGGGCGTCGCCGTGACGGACGAGGACGAGGCGCATCGCGCCAGGCTAGGTGTCTCCAGGTCAGCCCAGACGGGCGCTCACCAGCTCAGCTCGTCGCAGCCCCGGTGGTCCGACGGCTCCACCTGGAGCGTCGCGTGCTGGATGCCGTGCCGTCCCTGCAGCACGTCGCGGGCCTGGTCGAGCACGGCGTGGGTGCGGTCGGCGTCGTCCACCACGAGGTGGGCGGAGGCGCTCTCCATGTCCGAGGTGAGGGTCCAGACGTGGAGGTCGTGCACGTCGACCACCCCCTCGAGGGACGCGAGGTCACGCTCGATCTCGCCCACGTCGAGGTGCGCCGGCGCGGCCTGCAGGAGGATGCGCACGGCCCGGCGCCCTAGCCGCAAGGTCCGGGGGAGGATCCAGAGCCCGATGGCCGCTCCCACCACCGGATCGGCCCACGTCCAGCCGAAGACCTCCAGCGCCACGGCCGCCGCGATCACCCCCACCGACCCGACCGTGTCGGCCAGCACCTCCAGGTACGCGCCCTCGACGTTCAGGCTCTCCTTTGCCCCCTCGCGCAGCAGCGCGAACGCGATCAGGTTCACGACGAGTCCGAGGGTGGCCACCACGAGCATCGGCACGGCGAGCACCTCGGGCCTGTCCCCGAGCCGCCGCGCCGCCTCCACGAGCACGTAGACGGCCACCCCGAACAGGAGCAGGGCGTTGACGAACGCGGCCAGGATCTCCAGCCGGTACACCCCGAAGGTGTGGTGGCCCCGGTCGACCCGGCGCTCGAAGCGGGTGGCCAGCTGGATGGCGGCGAGAGCCATGCCCAGGCCGAGGAGGTCGGTGAGCATGTGGCCGGCGTCGGAGAGCAGCGCCAGGGAGCGGGTCATGATGCCGGCCACCGCTTCCACCAGGAAGAAGGCCCCCACCAGGCCGAAGGCCACGGCCAGGCGCCGCTGGTGGCGGGTCCCGGCGCGGAGGGCCGCGCGCCCGTGGTCGTGGTCGCCGCTCACCCCGATGTTGTACCCCCGATGGCGCGGCACCCCCTGCCGTTCGGGCAGAGTACGGGGCGGTGCGGCCGTGCGCGTGGGCGGCGCGCACCCGGAGACCGACCACGCCAGAGGGGGAGCGAATGCCCACGACCACACGAGCCGCCGTGCTCTGGGAGATCGGCGCCGACTGGCAGATCGAAGACGTCGAGCTCGACGACCCGAAGCAGGGCGACGTGCTCGTCAAGATGGCGGTGGCCGGGATGTGCCACTCCGACGAGCACCTCGTCACCGGCGACCTGCCCGCCCCGCTGCCGGCGATCGGCGGCCACGAGGGGGCCGGGGTCGTGGAGGCCGTCGGTCCCGGCGTCACCAAGGTGGCGCCCGGCGACCACGTGTCGATGTCGTTCATCCCCGCCTGCGGGTTCTGCAAGTTCTGCGCCTCGGGCCGCCAGTACCTCTGCAACGACGGGTCCAAGCTGTTCGACCAGGGGATGATGAGCGACGGTCGCATCGCCCACCGCTGCAAGGGCCAGCCGATGGGGCGGTTCGCGCAGCTCGGCACCTTCGCCGAGCACGTGCTCGTGCACGAGAACTCGCTCATCCGGGTGGAGCCGGACATCCCGATGCACGCAGTCGCGCTCGTGTCCTGCGGGGTGGCCACCGGCTTCGGCTCGGCCACCGAGCGCGCCGGAACCAAGCCGGGTGAGACGGTGGCCGTCATCGGCATCGGCGGCATCGGCATCAACGCCGTGCAGGGCGCCCGGGCCGCGGGCGCCACCCGGATCATCGCCATCGACCCCGTCGAGTTCAAGCGGGAGAAGGCCGTCGAGCTCGGCGCCACCCACACCTACGCATCCCTCGACGAGGCGCTGGCCGCGGTGCCCGACCTCACGTGGGGCGACATGTGCGACCGCGTGGTGCTCAGCCCCGGCGTGGTCGACGGCGCGATGGTCGAGCCGGCGCTCAACCTCACCGCCAAGGGCGGCACGCTGGTCGTCACCGGCCTCGCCCCGTGGGCGACCAACGACGTGCAGATGAACCTCTTCATGCTCGCCATGTCGAACAAGGAGGTGAAGGGCACCCTCTTCGGGTCCGCCAACCCGCGGGCCCAGATCCCGAACCTGCTGGCCATGTACCGTGAGGGCACCCTCAAGCTCGACGAGCTGGTGACCAGGCGCTACAAGCTGGACGAGATCAACCAGGGCTACCAGGACATGCGCGACGGCACGAACATCCGCGGCGTCATCGAGCTCTGACCGCCGCCGTCGCCTCCTCCGGGTTCGCCGCGTCCTCGTCCGACGGCGCTCGCCCGATACGGGTCGGCCTGCCACCTGGGCGCCGCCCGGTGGCAGGCTGGGCGCCATGACGTCCGAGGAGCCAGCGACGCGCGGCGAGGTCCTGTGGACACCGCCCGACGACGCCTGGACCACCACCGCCGTCGGGCGCTTCGCGCGCCGTCACGGCCACACCTCCTACGCCGGGCTGTGGCGGTGGTCCGTCGACGACCTCGAGGGGTTCTGGGCTGCGGTGGCCGAGGAGCGCGATGTCCGGTGGCGCGACCGCCCCCACCGGGTGCTGGCCGGAGGCGACCGGGCCATGCCCGGGGCGCGGTGGTTCCCGGGCGCCACGCTCAGCTACGCCGAGCACGCCCTGCGGCACTGGGCCCTGCACCCGCACGAGGTGGCGGTGGTGGCCCGCAGCCAGAGCCGCCCGGGGGAGCAGCTGACGGGCGCCCAGCTGGTGGAGGCGGTGGCCCGTGCCGCCACCGGGCTGCGACGGCTGGGGGTGCGGCGGGGGGACCGGGTGGCGGCCTACGCCCCGAACATCCCCGAGACGCTGGTGGCATTCCTGGCGGCAGCCTCCCTGGGCGCCGTGTGGGTCAGCTGCGCACCCGAGTTCGGCACCCGCTCGGTGATCGACCGCCTCGCCCAGCTCGATCCCGTGGTCCTGCTGGCGGTCGACGGCTACCGCTACGGCGCCAAGCTCGTCGATCGCCAAGAGGAGGTGGCCGTCATCCGGGCCGCGCTCCCGTCGCTGCGCCACGTCGTCGCCATCCCGTACCTCGCCCCGCTCGACCACGCAGACCCGGGCCCGAAGCGCGCCGGCGACCGCACCCAGCCGCCCCCGGTACCGGAGGGGGAGGGGTTCGAGGGCGCGCTGAGCTGGGACGAGCTGCTCGGGGGCGAGCCGGATCGGCTCGACTTCGAGGCGGTGCCCTTCGACCATCCGCTGTACGTGCTCTTCTCCTCGGGGACCACCGGGCTGCCCAAGCCGATCGTCCACGGTCACGGCGGCATCACCCTGGAGCACATGAAGGCCCTCGCCCTCCACCAGGACCTCCGCCCGGGCGACCGGTTCCTCTGGTTCTCCACCACCGGCTGGATGATGTGGAACTACCTCGTCTCGGGCCTCCTCGTCGGGGCGGCGGTGGTGCTCTTCGACGGCGACCCCGGCCACCCCGGGCTCACCGCGCTCTGGGACCTCGCCGAGGAGACCGGCACCACCGTGTTCGGTGCCTCCGCTCCGTTCCTCATGGCGTGTCGCAAGGCCGGCCTGCGCCCCGCCCGGGGGCAGCTGCGCTGGGTCGGCTCCACGGGCGCACCGCTCCCGGCGGCCGGGTTCCGGTGGGTCGACGAGCGCCTCGGCGTCCCGGTGTCGTCGATCAGCGGCGGGACGGACGTGTGCACGGCGTTCGTCGGGTCCTCGCCGCTGGTCCCGGTGCGGGCGGGCGAGATCTCCTGCCGCTTCCTCGGCTGTGCGGTGGAGGCCTACGACCCGGAGGGCCGCCCCGTCGCACCCGGCACCACCGGCGAGCTGGTCATCACGGCCCCGATGCCGTCGATGCCGGTCGGCTTCTGGGGCGACGACGACGGCAGCCGCTACCGCTCCGCCTACTTCGAGCACTTCCCTGGCGTGTGGCGCCACGGGGACTGGGTGACCTTCACCGACGATGGCGCCTGCACCATCACCGGCCGCTCGGACGCCACGCTCAACCGCGGGGGCGTCCGGCTGGGCACGAGCGACTTCTACGCCGTCGTCGACGCCGTGCCCGAAGTGGCCGACAGCCTCGTCGTCCACCTTGACGACGAGGACCCAGACGGCACCGGCATGGGCGAGCTCGTGCTGTTCGTCGCCCTGGCCGACGGTCGGGAGCTGGACGACGACCTCCGCCGCCGGATCGCCGTCGCGCTGCGCACCGAGCTGTCCCCCCGCCACGTCCCGGACCGGATCGAGGCCGCGCCCGCCATCCCCCGCACGCTGTCGGGCAAGAAGCTCGAGGTGCCCGTGAAGCGCATCCTCACCGGCACGCCCGCCGACGAGGCTGCGTCGAGGGGCTCGCTCAGCGACCCCGACGCGCTGAGCTGGTTCGAGACCCGCCGCTGACGACACGAGAGGAAGACCCGGTGGCCCTTGCGACCGATGAGGACCTGGAGCTCGTCCGGGAGGGCGTGGCTGGGATCTGCGCCCGCTTCGACGACGCCTACTGGTCCCGGCTCGACGCCGAGCACCGCTTCCCCTGGGAGCTCTACGACGCCCTCGCGGAAGGCGGCTGGGTCGGCCTCGCCATCCCCGAGCAGTACGGCGGGGGCGGTCGAGGCATCGCCGAGGCGGCCATGATGCTGCGCACGATCGCAGCGAGCGGCGCCGCCATGAACGGCTGCTCGGCGGTGCACCTCACCGTGTTCGGCCTCAACCCGATCGTCCGGTTCGGCAACGACCGCCTGAAGGCGGCGTTCCTCCCCCGGGCCGCGCGCGGTGAGCTCCACGTGGCCTTCGGTGTCACCGAGGCCGACGCCGGCACGGACACGGCCAAGATCCGCACCCGGGCCGTGCGCGACGGCGACGGCTGGCGCATCCGGGGCCGCAAGGTCTGGACCACCAAGGCCCTCGAGTCCGAGGTCGTCCTCCTCCTCGTCCGCACCGACCCCGACCCGGCGTCGGGGCTGAAGGGGCTCAGCCTGTTCCTGGCCGACCTCGACCCGGCTTACGTGACGATCACCCCCATCGCCAAGGTGGGGCGCAACGCCGTGGCCTCGTGCGAGGTGGTCTACGACGACCTCCCCGTGGAGGGCTGGCGCATGGTGGGGGAGGAGGGGGACGGGTTCCGCCTGCTGCTCCACGGCCTCAACCCCGAGCGGATCCTCCTGGCCGGCGAGGCCATCGGCATCGGTGAGGCGGCCCTGCGCCGGGCCGTCGGCTACGCCCGGGAGCGCGTCGTGTTCGACCGGCCGATCGGCGCCAACCAGGCCATCAGCCACCCGCTGGCGGTCGCCCACGCCCAGCTGCGGGCCGCCTGGCTGGCCACCCTCGACGCCGCCCGCACCTACGACCGCGGTGACGACGCGGGCGAGGCGGCCAGCATCGCCAAGTACCTGGCCGCCGAGGCCGGGTGGCTCGCCGCCGACCGGGCCGTGCAGACCCACGGCGGCATGGGCTACGCCGTCGAGTACCACGTGGAGCGCTACTGGCGGGAGGCCCGCCTGATGCGGCTGGCCCCGGTGAGCCAGGAGATGGCCCTCAACCACCTGGCCCAGCACGCCCTCGGACTGCCTCGGGGCTACTGACCGGCCGTCGGCTCAGGGCGCGTCGGCGAAGCGGAGGTAGGGCTTCTTCTCGTCGACGTTCTGGAACCTGGCCTTGGCGTCCTCGGTGGACATGGTGGGGGCGACGATGATGCGGTCGCCGGGCTTCCAGTCCGCCGGGGTGGAGATCGGGTTGGCGTCGGTGGCCTGCAGCGCGTCGATCACGCGGAGGATCTCGTCGAAGTTCCGGCCCACCGACTTGGGGTAGGTGAGGGTGAGGCGGATCTTGTTCGACGGGTCGATGATGAACACTGAGCGCACCGTCGAGGTGTCGCCCTCGCCCGGGTGGATCATGTCGTAGAGCTCGGAGATCTTCCGGTCGGGATCGGCGATGATCGGGAAGTTCAGGTCGGTGCCGCCGATCTCGACGATGTCCGGGGCCCAGCGGTGGTGGTCCTCGACTGGGTCGACCGAGATGGCGATGGCCTTCGTGCCGCGCTTGTCGAACTCGCTCTTGAGCGCTGAGGTGCGGCCCAGCTCCGTGGTGCACACGGGCGTGAAGTCGGCGGGGTGGCTGAAGAACACCGCCCACGAGCCCTTCTTCCAGTCGTGGAAGGAGATCTCGCCATCGGTGGTCATGGCGGTGAAGTCGGGTGCTTCGTCACCGAGGTGGAGGCCCATTGGGACGTCCTTTCGTGGTCGTGGGGTTCGCCGCTTGCTCTGGATGATCGTAGCCGTGCCCTACCGATTCCCGACCGGTCTGATCGGAGTTTCGGACGGCGACCACCGCGCTCGCGCTCTGATCCCCGACCGCGCCGGGGGGCCGTCCCCGTGTCCGACCTCTCGACGGCGCTCGGACGACGTGGCGCAGCGCTGGTCAGCCGGTGGCCCGGGCGGGACGGCGGGCGGTCAGCGCACCGATGTGCTCGACGGCGAGGGCGACCCCGGTGGTGACGGCGAGGTTGCCGGTGGCGAGCCCGAGTGCTGCCGCGACCACGGCGAGGACGAGGCGGCGGCCTCGCTGGTCGAGCACGAGGAGGGCGTGGCGGAGCCCCGCGTAGGCGAGGAACCCGGCCAGCGCCCACACCGGCAGCACCCCCAGCACCGCCAGCACCTGCTCGGGGAACACGACGCCGAGGAGCACGAAGGCGGAGCCGAGGACGACGTTCATGGCCGGGGTGCGGGCCCCGAGGCGGACGTGGGCCGAGAACCCGCTCGACCCGTGGCACATCGGCATCCCGCCAAGCGCCGCGGCGGCCACGTTGCCCAGCCCGCACGACAGGGCCACCCGTCCTGGTGTGACCCGCCGGGCGGCGGGCCCGAAGTGCTCCCGAGCCAGGTCGCTCACACCGACCACCGCGTTGCCGTAGGTGAGCGGCAGCTGCGGGATCACGAGCAGCACGAAGGCAGATCCAGCCACCGACCACGGCGGGAGCGACAGCGAGGGGAGCGATGCCTGGACGGTGCCGAGGTCAGGGGGCTGGGCAGCCCATGTGGCGGCGGTGCCGGCCACCAGGAGCCCGAGCGTCAGCGCCGGGCGCTGCCGCCACGCCGCCAGCGCCACGAGCGCCAGGGTGCCGGCCATGAGCAGGAGGCCCACACCCGGATCGGGAGCCGACTCGAACAGCGCCGGGGGCCGGCGGACCAGGTTCACCGCCGACCCGACGAGCAGCGCTCCCACCCCGAGCTGCAGGGACCGGATGACCGGGCGGGTGAACACGCGGGCGAGGAGATCCGCCGTCCCGGTGAGGGCCAGCCCCACGAGGACGAGCCCGATCTGCAGGCCCGCGCTGTGGATCACGTCGGGGTCGAGCTGCTGGGCCACGGCCAGCGCGGTCAGGGCCTTCAGGGGCTGCACCGGGAAGGGGATCCCGAAGCCCAGACCCGATGCCAGCAGGAGGAGCCCCACGCCCAGGAGCACCGGGCCCGGATCGAGGCCGCTGACGAGCACGAGCGCGCCGACGAGCGGGACCAGCACGCCGAGGTCCGCCACCGCCCCCGACAGGTCCCCTGAGCTCACCCGGCGCACCCCGGCAGCGTAGGTCGGTCCTCCGATCCCGGTGACTCGGGCGGGCGAGCGGGGTGCACCGGTCTGGCTAGGTTGACCGCCACACCGACTCGACAGGGCGCTGCGATGACCGACTCCCCCCTTGCCACCCCCTCCTTCTGGCGGCAGCCGCTCCAGGAGCGCATGGCCCAGCTCGCCGAGATCCGGGAGCAGGGGCCCTTCGTGCCGGTCGAGTTCGACAACCCGCTCACCCAGGCCCGCGAGCGGTTCTACGCGGTCACCCGCTACGACGAGGTCGTCGAGATCAGCCGCCGCCCGAAGGACTTCTGCTCCGGGCAGGGGGCCGTGTCGATCCCGGACATGCCGGCCGAGGCGCTCGAGTTCTTCGGGTCCTTCATCAACATGGACGACCCGCGCCACGCCCGCCAGCGCGGCATCGTGGCCCGGTCCTTCACCCCCCGCCAGCTCCAAGGGGTGCTCGACAGCGTGGAGACGATCTGCGCCGAGGTGATCGACGGCTTCTGCGAGCGGGGCGAGGCGGACCTCGTGGAGGTGCTGTCCCAGCCGTTCCCGCTGCTCGTCATCTGCGACATGATGGGCATCCCCCGCAGCGAGTTCGACACCGTGCTGCGGGCCACCAACGTGATCCTCGGCGGCGGCGACCCCGAGTACGTGGGCGACGGCGACCTCTTCACGAAGCTCCTGGAGGCGGGCATGGAGCTCGTCGGCCTGATGAACGAGCTGGCCGAGGAGCGGCGGAAGAACCCCACCGACGACCTCACCTCCAAGCTCGTCTTCAACGACCTGCGTGAGGACATGCTGGCCCCCGAGGAGATCGGCCCGTTCTTCATCCTCCTCGCCGTGGCCGGCAACGACACCACCCGCACCGCCATCAGCCACGGGATGCACCTGCTGTCGCAGAACCCCGACCAGCGCCGGTTCTGGCAGGAGGACCTGGAGGCCGTCACGCCATCGGCGGTCGAGGTGATCGTCCGGGTGGCGTCGCCGGTCACGTTCATGCGCCGCACGCTCACCCGCGACCTCACGCTGTCGGGCCAGGACCTGGCGGAGGGCGACAAGGTGGTGCTGTTCTACGGCGCCGCCAACCGAGACCCCCGCCAGTTCGACGACCCCGAGCGCTTCGACGTGCGCCGGGACCCGAACCCCCACGTGGGCTTCGGCGGCCCCGGCCCTCACTTCTGCCTCGGCGCCCATCTGGCCCGTCGCGAGGTGTCGGTCGTGTTCCGCCAGCTCCTCACCCGCCTGCCCGACATCGAGGTGACCGGTGAGGTCGTCCCGCTGGAGGCGGCCGGCATCCCCCTCGTCGGCGGCCTGAAGCGCGTGCCCGTCACCTTCACCCCGTCCGCTCCCGTGGGCGCCCGCCGCTGACGGACCCCACCGCGCACACCCGCGCGGGGGCCGTCGCCGGTCGGGTGCCGCGCCCGTGCCCTGGCCCGAGCCCAGGGCGTCCCGGCTGTGCCCCGGGATGGTTGTCTCCGGGGTGAACCGGGCAGGAGCCGACCATGTCCGAGCACGAGTCCGTCTGGCGCGCCACCGCGCCCCTGCCCACCTTCGCGCCGCTCGGCGGTGACCTCCAGGTCGATGTCGCAGTCGTCGGCGGCGGCATCACCGGCCTCACGACGGCGCTCATGCTGCAGGGCGACGGTGCCCGTGTCGCGCTGGTCGAGGCCCGCCGCATCGGTGCCGGCACCACGGGAGGGACCACCGGGAAGGTCACCTCCCAGCACGCTCTCACCTACGCCACGCTGGTCGAACAGCACGGCGAGGAGCGGGCCCGCGCCTACGCCGACGCCAACCAGCAGGCGATCGGCACGGTGGCGGGGCTCGTCGTCGAGCTCGGCATCGACTGCCAGCTGACCCGGGCCCCGGCCTTCGTCTACGCATCGGACGCCGGTGGCTGCGCCGAGCTGGAGGCCGAGCACGAGGCTGCCCTGGCGCTGGGGCTGCCCGCTCGTCTGACCGACGAGGTCGACCTGCCGTTCCCGGTGGAGCTGGCGCTGCGCTTCGACGACCAGGCCCACCTCCATCCGGGCGCCTACCTGGCCGGGCTGGCGACCGCCTTCGTCGAGGGCGGCGGCGTCCTGGCTGACCGCACGCGAGCGATGGGGATCGAGGAAGCGGATGCCTCGGTGGAGGTGCACACCGAGCACGGGACCGTTGCCGCGGGGCACGTCGTCGTCGCCACCCTGCTGCCGATCGCCGACCGCGGCGGGTTCTTCGCCAAGGCGCGGCCGACCCGGGGCTACGGCATCGCGGTGCGGCTCGCTTCGGGCGGGATCGACGGCATGCACATCGACGTGGGCTCCACCCGGTCGACCCGCCCCTGGGACGACGACGGGCGCCCGGGGGTCATCGTGGTGGGCGAGACCCACGAGACCGGCCAGGAGGAGCACACCCCGGCTCGGTGGGGGGAGCTCGAGCGGTGGGTGCGCGAGCGCTTCGAGGTGGACTCGATCGCCTACCGGTGGTCGGCCCAGGACTTCACCAGCGTCGACGAGCTGCCGTACGTGGGCCGCTCGCCTCGTTCGGAGCGGGTCCTGGTCGCCACCGGCATGCGCAAGTGGGGGCTCACCAACGGCACCGCGGCCGCCCAGATCCTCACCGACCTCGTCGCCGGGCGCGACAACCCCTGGCACGAGGCCTTCGACGCCACCCGCATCGGCGGCGCGGCCTCGGTCAAGGACCTCGTGCAGGACAACCTCCAGGTGGGCAGGGAGCTGGTGGACGGGTACGTCGGACGCGTGACGGCCGGCGCCGTGGACCACCTGGCGCCCGGGGAGGGGGGACTCGCCAAGGTCGACGGGCACACCGTCGGCGCCTACCGAGACCCCAGCGGGCAGGTGCACGCCGTGTCGGCCACCTGCACCCACATGGGCTGCACCCTGCAGTGGAACCGAGCAGAGACGAGCTGGGACTGCCCCTGCCACGGCTCGCGCTTCGACACCGGAGGGACCGTCTTGGAGGGCCCGGCCGTGCGGGCTCTCGATCGGGTCGAGCTGGCCAAGGAGCCGGAGGGTCGCTAGGTGGTGACCGCGGGCTCGACCCCGAGGCTGGCCAGCAGCGCCCGGACCCGGCGCTCGATGTCGTCGCGGATGGGGCGTACCGCCTCGATGCCCTGCCCGGCCGGGTCCTCGAGCTCCCAGTCCTCGTAGCGGGTGCCGGGTACGTAGGGGCACTCGTCCCCGCAGCCCATCGTGACGACGACGTCGGCGGCGCGGACGATCTCATCGGTCCAGGGCTTCGGGAACTCCCTCGTGATGTCGATCCCGACCTCAGCCATCGCCTCGACCGCCGCCGGGTTGATCTCGTGGCCGGGCTCGGAGCCGCCGGACCAACCGACCGCCTGATCGCCGGCGAGGTGGGTGAACCACCCGAGCGCCATCTGGGAGCGACCGGCGTTGTGCACGCAGAGGAAGAGCACCGTGGGGACGCCCTCCTCGGCGCGCCCCTCGACCTTGGCGAAGGCCCTGAGGCGCTGGCGGGCGAAGCGCTCGGTCATGAGCGGGAGGTAGGTGGTGATCCTGGCTCTGGACGCGAGCTGCTCGTAGCTGGACGCGACGAACTGCTCGATGGTCTGAGCCTCGAGCTGGTGGCCGAGGTCCGCCGTGATGGCGCGGACGGCGGGTTCGAGCGCGTGCTGGACCTCGGGCGGGAGGTCCTGGAGTGACGTCATCGGGCAGGCTCCTGGTCGGTGAGGGTCAGCGGGGGTTGGGGGCGGAGAGGCCGGCCGGGTACCACCGGCGGCGAAGCCAGAGGCTCACGTAGACGAGGCCGACCAGGACGGGGACCTCGATGAGGGGCCCGATCGTCCCGGCCAGCGCCTGGCCGGACGTGACGCCGAACACGGCGATGGCGACAGCGATGGCCAGCTCGAAGTTGTTGCCGGCCGCCGTGAAGGCGACCGACGCGTTGCGGTCGTAGGGCAGCCCGAGGCGATGGCCGAGGGTGAACGACCCGAACCACGTGATGGCGAAGTAGACGAGGAGCGGGACGGCCACCCGAGCGACGTCCAGCGGGCGGTCGGTGACCTGCTCGCCCTGGAGGGCGAAGAGCACCACGATCGTGAACAGCAGCCCGTACAGCGCCACCGGCCCGATGCGAGGCAGGAACGTGTCCTCGTACCACTCGGTCCCCATGCGGGCCTCGCCGATCAGTCGGCTGAGGAAGCCGGCCACGAGGGGGATCCCGAGGAAGATGAGGACCGACTTCGCGATCTCCCAGATCCCGACGTCGAGGGTCTCGGTGTCGAGACCCAGCCAGCCCGGGAGGACCGACAGGTAGAACCAGCCGAGCAGCGAGTACATGACGATCTGGAACACCGAGTTGATCGCCACCAGCACGGCGCCCAGCTCCCGGTTCCCGCAGGCCAGGTCGTTCCAGATGAGGACCATGGCGATGCAGCGGGCCAGGCCCACGATGATGAGCCCGGTCCGCAGCTCGGGCAGGTCGCCCAGGAAGATCCAGGCCAGCGCGAACATGAGTGCCGGCCCGACCACCCAGTTCATGAGGAGGGACAGGCCCAGGACGCGCCGGTCGGCCAGCTCCTCGCTGACCCGGCGGTACCGGACCTTGGCCAGGACCGGGTACATCATGGCCAGGAGGCCGACGGCGATCGGCAGGGAGACCGTGTCGAGCTCGATGCCGTCCAGCCAGTCGTCGAGGTCGGGCACGAGGCGCCCGAGCGCGAGCCCGGCCGCCATGGCCAGGCCGATCCAGATCGGCAGGTAGCGGTCGAGAGCGGAGAGTCGCTCGGCAACGGGCGCCTCGTCGCCGAGCGGTGCGTCGATCGGGGGGGCGTGGGTCACGAAGCGGTCAGCAGCAGCCCGAGGTGGCGGGCTCGGCGCCCACGGCCACCGGCTCGGCGGTGCTGGCCGGGGTGCAGCACTGGCCCCCGTCCCCGCCGATGGTGCGGTTGGCCATCTGCTCGGCGTCGCCGGTCTTCACGTACCACTCCCACGGAGCGCCGTCGGGGTCGTGGACCCAGGTCTCGGTCTTGGTGGCGTAGCAGCACACGGTGTCGCCCACCCCGGTGGTCTCGAGGCCGTCGGCGGCCAGCCGGGACTCGGCCGCGGTGACCTCGCCGCCGGTCTCTACCTCGACGCCGAGGTGGTTGAGCGTGCCGCCGCCGTCACCCTCGATGAGGACGAGCTTGAGGGGCGGGTCGGCGATCTCGAAGTTGGCGTAGCCGGGCTTGCGCTTGGCGGGCTCGGTGGCGAAGAGCTTCGAGTAGAAGGCGACGCCCTCGTCGATGTCGGACACGTTGAGGGCGAGCTGGATCCGGGACATGACGGACCTCCGGGTGGTAGATTGACAGATGTCGATGTAGGCATCCTAGCAACACATCGATGATTGTCAATGCGTCAGAGGAAGGTTCTTCGATGGTGGACCACGTGCACGTCGGTGCCAGCCAGGAGATGGAGTGCTGCGACCTCATCACCGAGGCTCCGGCGCTGTCCGAGGGTGCTGCCGAGGACCTCGCCCACGTCTACGCCGCGCTGGCCGATCCGGTCCGGCTGCGGCTGCTCAGCCTCGTGGCCGCCCACGGTGAGCTCTGCTCGTGCGACCTGGTCGAGCCCCTCGGGAAGAGCCAGCCCACGGTGAGCCACCACACGAAGGTCCTGGCCGAGGCCGGGCTGATCGAGGGCGACAAGCGGGGCCGATGGGTCCACTGGCGCATCGCCGACGGTCGCCACGAGCTGGTGCGCTCGATCATGGCGCTCGCCCCGGCCACCGCCTGAGCCCGAGCGCCGCTCAGCTCGGGACGGGTTGGTCCCCGCCTCGGTAGCGGCGCCAGCCCTGGAAGCCCGTGACCCCGAAGGTCAGCAGCACGAGCGGCGTCACGAGGAGGATCGCCGGCCCGACGACGCTCTTCGCGGCGTGGTCGCTGGCGTCGAGGACGAGGAACGCCACGTAGGCCAGGTAGAACGCCAGCAGCAGCGCCCCCTCCCACCGCCGGATCTCGAAGCCGTTCCAGATGATCGGCACGAGCGCCAGGCTGGCGGCGATCATCACCGGGACGTCGAGGCGCAGCGCGGCGTCGCTCACCGGGATCCCGTCGGGGGCCACGAGCCCGGTGAGGCCGAGGACGCTCAGCAGGTTGAACAGGTTGGAGCCGACGACGTTCCCCACTGCGATGTCCCGCTCGCCGCGCCGCACGGCCATCACCGACGTGGCCAGCTCGGGGAGGGACGTCCCGACCGACACGACGGTGAGGCCGATGACCAGCTCGCTGACGCCGAAGTGCTCGGCGATGTCGGTGGCCGAGCCGACCAGCAGCTGGGAGCCCAAGACGAGGACGGCGAGGCCCACTGCCACGAGGCCGAGGAGGACGGGCACGGACCGGTCGACGACCGCCTCCTCGAGCTCCCCGAGCGTGTCGTCGACGCTCGCCTCGGCCCCCGATCGCTCCGAGCGGGCCGCCCGGATGAGCCAGACCGTGTAGGCGACCACGCCGGCGAAGAGGAGCCCGCCGTCGAGCCGACCGATGGACCCGTCGAGCGCCAGCAGCAGCATCGCGAAGGAAGCGAAGAGGACCAGTGGGATGTCGAGCCGGATGATGCGGAGGGTGACCACGAGCCCGCCGATGGCCGCCGAGGCGCCGAGGATCAGCAGGACGTTGGCGATGTTGCTGCCCACCACGTTGCCCAGCGCCACGTCGGTCTCGCCCCCGAGCGCGGCACCCACCGACACCGCCAGCTCGGGCGCGCTGGTGCCGAAGGCCACCACGGTGAGCCCCACGATCACGGGCGCGATCCCGAGCCGGGTGGCGATCGACGCTGCCCCCTTCACCAGCAGATCGGCCCCCCAGACGAGGCCGGCGAGGCCGACGACGAGGGCGATGGGCGTCCACACGGTCACCGCGAGACCCTGCCAAGGTCGAAGGCCTCGGATCCAACCCGGTAGGCTCGCCGCGGTCTGGTGCGCCGGGAAGACTGGTCGGCAACTCCTTCGTCGACCCCCCGAGGACGCTCCTCGCCCGTGCTCATCGCCCTGCTCTCGTTGCACGCCGTCGCCGGGTTCGGCGCGCTCGCCGGAGCTCGACGGCTGGGCCGGCACGCGATGCTGCTCGGGGCCGTGGCCCCGCTGGCCGTCGTGGTGTGGGCCCTGGCCGAGGGATCCCGGGTCCTCGACGGCCGCCCCGTCACCTCCTCCACGAGCTGGGTGGCCGGCCTCGGGCTCGCCGTCGACCTGCGGGCCGACGCGTTCAGCCTGCTCATGGTCGTGCTGGTGTCGGGCATCGGCACGCTGGTGCTCGCCTACGGGCACCGGTACTTCTCGCACTCCAGCCGGGCCGGCCGGGTGGCCGGGCTGCTCACGCTGTTCGCCGGTTCCATGCTCGGCGTCGTCCTGGCCGACAACCTGCTCCTGCTCTACGTCTGCTGGGAGCTCACGTCGATCACGTCCTACCTCCTCATCGGCATCGACGACGACGAGGCCGAGGCGCGGGCCGCCGCGCTCCACGCGCTCCTCGTCACCGCCGCCGGCGGACTGGCCATGCTGGGCGGGTTCGTGCTGCTGGGCCACGCGGCCGGGACCTACCGCCTGAGCGAGCTGCTGGCCGACCCGCCGACCGGCACCACCACGTCGGTGGCGCTCGTGCTGGTGCTGCTCGGAGCGTTCACCAAGTCCGCTCAGTACCCGTTCCAGGGGTGGCTCCCGGGCGCCATGGTGGCCCCCACCCCGATCAGCGCGTACCTGCACTCGGCCGCGATGGTGAAGGCCGGCGTGTACCTCGTCGCTCGCCTCGCACCGGCCTTCGCGGCGGTCGGGATCTGGCGGCCGCTCGTCCTGACCGTCGGGCTCGTCACGATGGTGGCCGGCGGGCTCCGGGCCCTCAGGCCCTGGGACCTCAAGCAGGTGCTCGCCTACGGCACGATCTCCCAGCTCGGCTTCCTCATGGTGCTCTTCGGGATCGGCCAGCCGGAGGCCACCGCCGCGGGAGCCGCGCTCATCCTGGCCCACGGCCTGTTCAAGGCCGCCCTGTTCATGGTGGTCGGCATCGTCGACCACGAGGCGCACACCCGGGACCTTCGCCGGCTCCCCGCGCTCGGCCGCGGTTGGACCCCGACCAAGGTGGTGGCGGTGCTGAGCGGCGCCTCGATGGCGGCCGTCGCTCCCCTGGCCGGCTTCATCGCCAAGGAGAAGGCCTACGACGCCCTGCTCCACGGCACCACCAACGACCGGATCGTGCTGGCTGGGATCGTGGCCGGGTCGGTCCTGACCGTCGCCTACAGCGCCCGCATCGTGGCGGCGATGCTCGGGCCGGACCTCGTCGCCACCTCGGACGAGCCCCGGCCCGCATCCCCCCACCCGCCGGCGGGCGCGCTCCTCGCCCCCGCCGCCGTCCTCGCCGCCGCCACGGTGGTCCTCGGCCTCCAGCCGGCCGTCTGGTCAGACCTCGTCGACGGCGGGGCCCGGGCGCTCGACCCCGACGCCAAGGCGGAGCTGAAGCTGTGGCACGGCGTCAACGCCGCGCTGGTGCTGTCGCTCCTCACCCTCGCTGGCGGAGCCGCGGCCTTCGCCGCCCGGCGGGGGGTGGCCGCCCTGCAGGAGCGAGTTGCCCTGGGGTGGACGGCAGCGGGCGCCTTCGAGCGCCTCGTGTCCGAGCTCCTGCGCTTCGCCCGCCGGATCACCAGCATCCTGCAGTCGGGATCCCTCCCGATCTACGCCGCCACGATCCTCACCACTGCGGCCGTGGCCCCGCTCACCGGTCTCCTCCTCGGGGACTGGTGGTCGGGCTGGCCGGAGCACCTGGGCGAGGCTGCCCACATCCTCATCGCAGCGGTCCTCATCGGGGGCGCGCTCGCCGCCACGCTGGCCACCCGCCGCTTCGCTGCTGCGCTGCTGCTCGGGGTGGTCGGCTACGGCATGGCCGGCCTGTTCGTCGTCCACGGCGCCCCCGACCTCGCCCTCACCCAGTTCGCGGTCGAGACCCTCTCGGTCGTGGTGTTCCTCCTCGTGCTGCGCCGGCTGCCGGACCGGTTCGAGCGGCGGCCGCCGGCGCTGGGGACCGCGGTGCGGATCGCCGTGTCCACGCTGGTGGGCGGCCTCGTGCTGGTCATGGCCCTCGCCGCCCACGGCGCTCGCACGGAGCCGGCCATCTCCACGGAGATGTCCGAGCGCGCCCTGCCCGACGGGGACGGCCGCAACGTCGTGAACGTGATCCTCGTGGACATCCGAGGCCTCGACACCCTCGGCGAGATCACCGTGCTCGCCGTGGCCGGGATCGGCATCACGGCGCTGGCTCGGGTCGGGCGCGCCCCGGCCCCGGTGGTCCGCCGGCACCGCCGCTGGAGAGGTGAGCGATGACGAACCGCTCGCTGATCCTCGACACCACCGTCCGGCTGATCTTCGACGCCGTCCTCGTCTTCTCGGTGTACCTGCTCTTCGCCGGTCACAACCAGCCCGGCGGCGGGTTCGTCGGGGGCCTCGTGGCGGCCGGAGCCGTGGCCCTGCGGTACCTCGCCGGCGGGCTGGACGAGGTCCGCCGGATCTTCCGCCTGCGGCCCTGGACCTTCCTGTCCCTCGGCCTCGGCATCGCGGTGCTGACCGCTCTGGTCCCGGTCGTCCTCGGCGACCCGCCGCTCGACCAAGAGGCGATCGAGCTCCAGCTGGGCTTCCTCGGCACCGCCAAGGCCACCAGCGCCACGCTCTTCGACACCGGCGTCTACCTCATCGTCGTCGGCCTGGTCCTGATGGCCTTCGAGGGCCTCGGTGAGGAGACCGTCGTCGAGCCACGGGACCTCGGGGAGGGCGGATCGTGACCACGCTCATGGCCGTCGCCGCCGCCGTGCTCTGCGGCGCCGGCGCCTACCTGGTCCTCGGCCGCCAGCTCAGCCGGCTGGTCATCGGCATCGCCATGCTCGGCCACGGCGTCAACGTGCTCCTCGTGCTGTCGGGGGGCCCCGGAGGCGAGCCGGCCTTCGTCGGCAACGGCGAGGCAGGCGACTTCAGCGACCCGTTGCCCCAGGCCCTCGTCCTCACCGCCATCGTGATCACCTTCGGGGTCATCGCCTTCCTGCTGGCCCTGGCCTACCGGAGCTGGGTGCTGAACGACGACGACGACGTCGAAGACGACGTGGAGGACCGTCGCATCGCGCGAGAGGCCCGCCTCGACACCGAGGTGGAGGTGGACTCGTGACGGCGCTCGTCTCGCTCCCCGTGCTCCTCCCGCTCCTCGGGGCGGCCCTGTCGGTCGGCCTCGGCCGCTCCCGAGCGGCCCAGCGGCTGGTGGGCGTGGCCACCCTCACGGCCGTCACCGCGATCAGCGCCGCGCTCCTCCTCCGCGTCGACGACCAGGGCACCACCGCGGTGCAGGCCGGGGGGTGGGACGCCCCCATCGGCATCACCCTCGTGGCCGATCGCCTGGCCGCGATCATGCTCGTCATCGCGATGGCGATGCTGCTCGCCGTCCTCGTCTTCGCCATCGGCCAACCCGGTGCCGAGGCCGCGCACGTGGGCTTCCACCCGGTGTACCTGGTGCTCGCTGCCGGGGTGGCGCTCGCCTTCCTCACCGGCGACCTGTTCAACCTGTTCGTGGCCTTCGAGGTCATGCTGATGGCGAGCTACGTGCTCATCACGCTGGGGGGCCGGCGCGACCAGGTCCGCACCGGGATGACCTACGTGACGATCAGCCTGCTGGCCTCGGCGATGTTCCTGCTCGCGCTCGGCTTCGTCTACGGGGCCACCGGCACGGTCAACCTGGCCGACCTCGGCCCGAAGCTGGCCGCGCTCCCTGACGGGCTGCGCAGCGGCCTGGCCGTGCTCCTCGTCGTCGTGTTCGGCATCAAGGCCGCCATCTTCCCCCTGTTCTTCTGGCTGCCCGACAGCTACCCCACGGCCCCCACCCCGGTGACGGCCATCTTCGCCGGGCTCCTCACCAAGGTGGGCGTCTACGCGCTCATCCGGAGCCAGACGCTGCTCTTCCCGACCGAGACCCAGCCAGGCCCGCTGCTGCTGTGGGTGGCCGGCCTCACCATGACCATCGGCGTGCTGGGGGCGATCACCCAGAACGACATCAAGCGGATCCTGTCGTTCCACATCATCAGCCAGATCGGCTACATGATCATGGGTCTCGCGCTGTTCACCGTGGCTGGCCTCGCTGGTTCCGTGCTCTACGTGATCCACCACATCGTGGTGAAGACCACCCTGTTCCTGGTCGCCGGGCTGGTGGAGTTCCGGGCCGGGACAGGTGAGCTCGACCGCATCGGCGGCCTGGCCCGCCTGGAGCCGGTCCTCGCCGTCCTCTACCTCCTGCCCGCCCTCAGCCTGGCCGGGCTCCCCCCGTTCTCCGGGTTCGTGGCCAAGCTCGCCCTCGTCGACGCCGGCCTCGGGATCGACCAGCACGCCATCGTGGGGGTGAGCCTCGTGGTGAGCCTCCTCACCCTCTTCTCGGTCACCAAGATCTGGGCCAACGTGTTCTGGGAGGTCCCCGAGGTCCAGGCGAGCGAGATGGCGCCACGGTCGACCCTGGCCGGCCGCACCCTGATGGTCGGTGCCACCGGCGTCCTCGTGGTGCTCAGCCTCGCCATCACGGCCGGCTCGGGCCCGCTCTTCGAGCTCTCCACCCGGGCCGCCGAGGACCTCGTCGACCCGACCCCGTACAGGGAGGCGGTGCTCGGACCGTGATCAAGGTCTTCCACGTCGCCTGGCTGGTCGTCGTCTGGCTGGCCCTGTGGTCCGACATCTCCTGGGCGAACCTGGCCAGCGGCGTGCTGGTGTCGGTCGTGGTAGCGGTCGTGTACGGCACCTGGCGACCTGGAGCCACCCTCGTGCGCCCGGTCAAGGTGGTGAAGCTCCTCGCCGTGTTCCTCCTGAAGCTCGTCGAGGCGAGCATCGTGGTGGCCCGCACCGTCATCAGCCCGAAGGGCCGCACCCGCTCGGGCATCGTCGCCGTGCCGCTGAGCGGCTGCTCGGACGCCGTCGTCACCCTCATCGCCGACATGATCAGCCTCACCCCGGGCACGCTCACCCTCGAGGTCCGCCGGGACCCGCTCGTGCTCTACGTCCACGCCCTCCACGTCCGAGACGTGGAGGCGGTTCGGCGCGACATCCGGCAGATCGAGGTGCTCGCGGTCGAGGCGTTCGGCGACGCCGACGCCCTCGCCGGGCTCCACCGGGACGACTCGACCGCCTACGAGGCCGCGCCGTGATCGTCGTCGCGATGGTCCTCGTCGGGCTGGGGAGCACCTGCTTCCTGCTGCGGGCGGTCATCGGCCCGTCCCTGGCTGATCGGGTGGTGGCCGTCGACGGCTTCATCGTCACGATCGTGAGCCTCATCGTGCTGAACGCGGCCCGCACCGAGACCGACTGGTTCCTCGGGGTGGCGCTCGTCGTGTCCTTCGTCGGGTTCGTGGGCACCCTGGCCGGGGCCCGGTTCGTCGAACGGCGAGGCGGCTGACGTGGACCTGCTCGTCGGCGCCCTGGCCATCCTCGGCGGCGCGCTCGTCCTGCTGGCCGGCGTGGGGGTGCTCCGGTTCGGGGACCTCTACTCCCGGATGCACGCCGCCACCAAGGCGCCGACCCTCGGGGCGCTGCTCATCGGGCTCGCCGGGGTCGTCGCACTGGAATCGGGTCGCCCCAAGCTGGCGCTGGCCGTCGTCATCATCTTCGTGACCGCCCCGGTCGCCTCCCACATGGTCGGCCGAGCGGCCTACCGGGCCGAGGGCATCGACGTGAGCCTGGAGGCGGGCGACGCCCTCGCCGATCTCGTCGACGGCGAGGCGTCCCGGAGCGATCCGGACGGCACCGCCGCAGGCCCTGCAAGCGGCAGCCGGCCCTGAGCCGGAGGAGCCGCCGAGGCCCCGCACCCGGGCACGACGGGGCCAGACTGGGCTGGCACCGGAAGGAGGAGGCATGCGCTTCGTCGACCGCACCGACGCCGGGCGGCGGCTTGCCCAGCTGATCGGGGATCGGGGCCAGCCGCCCCCGGTGGTGGTGGCGCTGCCCCGTGGCGGGGTGCCCGTGGCGGCCGAGATCGCGCGTGCGCTCGGCGCCCCCCTCGACGTCCTCGTGGTTCGCAAGCTCGGCCACCCCCAGCAGCCCGAGCTCGGGGTGGGTGCCGTGGGGGAGGGTGGGGTGACCGTCCTCAACGAGGCGCTGCTGCGCCGGACCGAGCTCGACCCTGCCGCCCTGTCCGCCATCGAGGCCCGCGAGCGGGAGGAGGTGGCTCGGCGGGTGGCCCGCTACCGGGGCGACCGGCCGCGGGTGCCCGTGACCGGCCGGACCGTGATCGTGGTCGACGACGGCCTGGCCACCGGGTTCACCGCGCGCGCGGCTGTGGAGCTCCTGCGCCGAGCCGGGGCCGGCCGCGTCGTCCTGGCCGTCCCGGTGGCGCCGCCGGACACCCTCGCTGCGCTCCGTCCGCTCGTGGATGAGCTGGTGTGCCTCCACTCGCCGGCCGAGATGTGGGCCATCGGCCAGTGGTACGAGGACTTCACCCAGACCACCGACGACGAGGTCACCCGTCTGCTCGCTCCCGGGTGAGCTCCGCCCCTCCCGGTAGGGGATCGGTGAGGATCGGTGGGGGATCGTCGCCCGGTGGCCCGGTGGCCCGGTGGCCCGGCGCCTCAGGCGGTCGAGCCGGTCAGGCCGCCGGCCGGATCGCACCGCCCGACGCGGGACCCGACCCCCCGGTCGCACCGAGGAGCGCCCGGTAGAGGTCGAGGTGGTCCGCCGCCATCCGGCGGGTGCTGAAGCGCTCGACGGCTCGCGCCCGACAGGCGGGCCGGTCGAGCCTGGCGGCGGCCTCGATCGCCCGCGGGAGGTCGTCCTCGTCGGTGCACAGGTACCCGGTCACGCCCTCGTCGACGAGCTCGGTGGCGGCGCCCTCCGGGAACGTCACCACCGGCGTGCCGCACAGCATCGACTCGACCATGACCAGTCCGAACGGCTCGTCCCAGCGGATCGGGTTGACCAGCGCCGCCGCACCCTGGAGCAGCTCCACCTTCGCCTGGTGCCCGATCTCCCCCAGGAACGTCGCATCGGGTCCGAGCATCGGCTCGACCACCTCGGCGAGGAACCGCCGCTCGTCGGGCGCGGTCGCCTTGGCGGCCAGCCGGATCGGGACCCCGGCCCGCCGGGCGGCCTCGATGGCTCGGTGCGGGCCCTTCTCCTCGCACACCCGGCCGAGGAAGGCCACGAAGCCGCCGTCGCCGGGTCCCAGCGGGTAGCGGTCGGGCGAGACGCCGTGGTGGATGACGCTGTCGACCACCCCGGCGGGGGCCGTGCTGGCCTGGGCGCGGGAGATGCCCACGACGTGGACGCTCTCCTGGTGGACGCGGCCGAAGTGGGATCCCAGCCGGGGCAGGAAGGGGCCGTGCACCGTGGTGACCACCGGGACGGGGAGACGCCGCTTGCGGGCCCAGTGGGGGCCCAGGATGGTTTGGTCGTGGACCACGTCGACATCCCCGAGTGAGCGGTAGGCGGCCGCGACGTGCTCGAGCTCGGGACCGGGCCGGTACGCGGTCCCCAAGGCGCGCGGGTGGTGCCAGCGGAGCGGCACCGGGCAGGTCGAGTCGCCGGTGGCAAAGAGGGTCACCTCCACGCCGGCCGCCGCCAGCCCGGTCGCCAGCTCGGCCACCACGAGCTCGGTGCCCCCGTACTCCGGCGGCGGCACCGGTGCCCAGGGCGGAGCGAGGAGCCCGACGCGCATCACGGCCCCTCGTTGTCGAGGAGGGAGGACAGCGGCGGGCGGGCGCGGCGCAGCACCTCGAAGCCACCTGCGCCGGTCACCTCGACCTCGCCGTCCTCCACGCACACGTCGATCTGCTCGTCACCGATGCTGATGCCGCGGACCTCAAGCCGGCGGATGCGCTCGGGCAGGTGGGGGTCGAGCCACACCCGCTGGTGCGACGCCCACGGGTCGACGCGCAGCAGCGTGCGCAGCCACAGCAGCGGACTGGCCGAGGCCCAGGCCTGCGGCGAGCACGACGTCGGGTAGGCGGCCGGGGTGCGGAGGCGGCTGCGATCGAAGCCGGCGAAGAGCTCGGGCAGCTGGCCCTGGTGGGCGGCCGCGGCGTCCAGCTGCGCGCTGATGATGCGGTGGGCGGCGTCGAGGAACCCGTAGCGGGCCAGCCCCGCCGCGGTGATCGCGCAGTCGTGGGGCCAGACGGATCCGTTGTGGTAGCTCACGGGGTTGAAGGCCGGCATCGAGCGGCCCAGGGTGCGGATCCCCCAGCCGCTGAAGAGGTCGTCGCCCATGAGGTGGGCCGCCACCGCCGGGGCCCGCTCGGGATCGACGATGCCGGTCCACAGGCAGTGCCCCATGTTCGAGGCGAGGGCCTCCACGGGGCGCTTGTCGCGGTCGAGGGCCAGGGCGTACCAGCCGCGGTCCTCCAGCCAGAAGTCCTCGTTGAAGCGCTGGCGCAGCTCCATCGCGCTCGCCTTGTAGCGCTCGTAGGTGGGCCGGTCTTGCGCTTCGAGGGCGAAGTGCGCCCGAGCCAGGTAGGCGGCGTACACGTAGCCCTGGACCTCGGCCAGGGCGATCGGGGGCTGGGCCAGCTCGCCGTCCAGGTGCCGGATGGCGTCCCACGAGTCCTTCCAGCCCTGGTTGGCCAGGCCCTGGGCGCTGCGGCGCTCGTACTCCACGAACCCGTCGCCGTCCCGGTCGCCTCGCTCCTCGATCCAGGCGAGGGCCCGGTCGGCCGCGGGCAGGAGGCGATCGACGAGAGCGTCATCCGGATCCCAGCGCCGCAGCTCCCCTAGCAGCATGACGAAGAGGGGCGTGGCGTCCACCGAGCCGAAGTAGGCATCGCCGCTCCCGAGCGCGAGCCCACCGGCGTGGCCGAAGCGCAGCTCGTGGACGATCTTCCCGGGCTCCTCCTCGGTGCGCGGATCGTCCTTCGTGCCCTGCCAGCGAGCCAGGGTCTCGAGCACGCCGCGAGCGAGCGAGTGGTCGGCGAGGAGGGTCATCCACGCGGTGAGCAGCGAGTCGCGTCCGAACACGGTCATGAACCAGGGCGCCCCGGCGGCCAGGACCGGCTGCTCCGGGTGGTCGGGATCGAAGATCCGCAGGGCCCCGAGGTCCGAGGCGGTCTGCTCGAGCGCCTGCGCCAGGGCCCGGTCATCGGTCTCGACGACCGGGAGCCTGGCCCGCCAGTGGCTGAACCGCTGCAGCGGGAGCGCTGCCGCGTCGTCCCCACCGCAGCGGAATCGCAGCTCGAGCGGGCGATCGCTCCCCGCGGCCTCCACCATCACCTCCAGGCAGGCCGACCACTGCCCGCCCGGGGGCAGGTCGACGGTCCAGCAGAGCCCGTCCCCGTCCCACCTGGCCGGTACGGAGGGTCGCACGACGACCGACCGGCCACCGTGCGGGGCCAGGTCGAGGAAGCGGACCCCCCCGTCCTCCGTCGGGTCCACCTCCACGTCTCCGGAGCCTCGGACCCGGCTCTCCTTCACCTCGAACACGTCAGCGAAGTCCGTCCAGCACCGCAGCCGAAGGTCGACCGAGGCCGCGTGCAGGCCGTGGTTGTCGATCTCCACCTCCTCTCGTAGCCCGTTGCCGATCCGGCGCCGGCGGTGGACCACGAGGTGGGCGTCGGCGTGTCCGTCGATTGGGCGGCTTCGGCCGACGAAGGTGGCGGTGAACGGGTCCTCCTGATCGACGGCCAGCGGCTCGAGGGGGTGCCCGTTCAGCCACAGCTCCCACATCGACAGCACCCGGCGGTCGAGGACGAACAGACCGTGCGGCAGGTCGCCGAGGACGTCGCCGGTGCGCCCGGACAGGCAGAAGGTCTGCCCCTCCACGAGCATGACCCGTCCCGCGTGGTGGTGATCCAGGGCGGCCACCGGGGTCGTCCCCTCATACGGGGACCAGTCAGCCCCAGCCCCAGCCACCGTGGCCGATCAGCCCTCGTGCTCGCGGTGGACGATGCGGGCGTCGGAGCCGGGGAAGAAGAGGCCCTCGTGGCCGTCGCTCCAGCGAACCACGTAGGGCGACGAGCCACCCTCACCCTTCACCTCGAGGATCTCCCCGCCTCGCTCGGGCTCGCCGACCCGGTGGCCGTCGACGACGATCCGATCACCCACCTGTGCGCGCATGGCACGACCTCCCACGGCTGGAAACGGGCCCATCGTGCGCCTCCCCGGTCGGGCTGTGAAGGGGGCGAAGGTCATGGCCTCCCCGCTGAAGTGTTCGATGCCGCCCACCGTAGGCGCGGCGCCGTGAGCGCGCCGGGCCCGTGGGGGCCTCGTCGGCCCGGTTCACCGGTGGTGGCGTCAGGACGGGCGGATCCTGACGGTGTCCCGTGCGCTGCGGACCCGGGCCGGCCAGCCGAGCTCGTGCTCGATCCGGCGGCGCAGGGTGTCCGCCGCGGGTGGTTCCCCGTGCACCACGCTCACGCCCGAAGGCGGGTCCGGCATGGACTTCAGCCACGACAGGACGCCGTCGCCGTCGGCGTGGGCGGAGAGGCTCTCGAGGTGGACGACCTCGGCCCGGATGGGAACGTCCTCGCCGAAGACCCTGAGGGTCCTGGCGCCGTCGAGCAGGGACTGGCCGCGGGTGCCGGCGGCCTGGAAGCCGGGGAGGAGGATCGTGCTGCGGTGGTCGGGGCCGACCTGTCGGAGGTGGTGCAGCACGCGGCCGCCGGTCAACATGCCGCTGGCGGTCATCACGATGATCGGGCCGGGGCGCCGCGTGAGCTCCTTGGACTCCTCGACCGAGCGCACCAGCCGCACGCCGTCGCAGAGCTCGAAGACCTGGCGGGGGGTGAGCCGGTGCTCGTTGGCGGAGGCCAGGAACAGCTCCGTGGCGGTGACGGCCATCGGGCTGTTCACGAACGTGGGCAGCTCGGGGATGCGGCCGGAGGCCCGGAGGTTCGCCACGAGGTGCAGGACGCTCTGGGTCCGCCCGACCGCGAACGCGGGGATGAGCACGATGCCGGCCCGCTGGGCGGTGCGGGTGATGACGTCGGCCACGATCTGCTCGATGTCCTCCTTCGGGTGGGCCCGGTTGCCGTAGGTCGACTCCACCACGACGTGCGTCGCCGCCGGGGCGGTCGCCGGGGGCCGCGTGACCGGGTCGTCCTCCCGGCCGAGGTCGCCGCTGAAGAGCACCGACGCCCCTCCCTCGTCCAGTCGGATCGACGCCGCGCCGAGGATGTGCCCGGCCGGGGTGAACCGGGCGGTCAGGCCTCGCACCGGCTGGAAGTCCACGTCGAAGCCGTGTGGCTGGAACCGGTCGAGCGCCGTCTCGGCATCCCGCTGGGTGTAGAGGGGCAGCGCCGGCTGGTGGCGGCCGGAGCGCCTCTTGTTGGCGTAGCGGGCGTCCTCCTCCTGGAGGTGCGCCGCGTCCCGCAGGAGGATGCGCCCGAGCGCGAGGGTCGACGGGGTGCACCAGATCCGACCTCGGAAGCCGTCCCGCACCAGGCACGGCAGGTACCCGCTGTGGTCGATGTGGGCGTGGGTGAGGACGACGGCGTCGATCGATGCCGGTTCCACCGGGAACGGGGCCCAGTTCAGCTCCCGGAGGCGCTTCAGGCCCTGGAAGAGGCCGCAGTCCACGAGGACCCGCCCACCCCCGGTCTCGACGAGGAACCGGGAGCCGGTGACGGTCTCCGCCGCACCCAGGAAGGTGATCTCCACGGTCCGAGCATGCGGCCCGATGCGGGCCGGTGGTCAGGGGCGGAGGTCCCGACCTCGCAGTGCCAACGGCGTCGATCCCGGGCGGCGCCCGGCCGCCGGGTCAGCGTCGCCGGAAGAGCGAGCGCATCATCGATGCCTTCTGTGGCTGGTCGTCGGTGCCGCACCGGCAGCGGTCGGCCGGGGCCACGTCGCCGAGCACCTGCTCGACGTGGGCGCCGCATCCGGCGAAGGTGGGACGGTCACAGGTGGGGCAAGTCACTCGGCTACACATACCCCCCAGGGTACACAACGTCTGTGTGCACCTTTGGGCCGTAGCGGCGTGGAAGTGCACACAGACGTCAGTGATCGAACTTGACCACGGGGAGGCGCCGGTCGAGCCAGCGGGGGATCCACCAGCCCTTGTCGCCGAGGGCGCCGAGGATCGCCGGCACCAGCAGCATCCGGACCACGGTGGCGTCGAGCAGGACGGCCAGGGCAAGGGTGATGCCGAGCTCGGTCGGCGGGATCGGTCCGGTCACGCCGAACGCGATGAACACGACGATCATGATGATCGCGGCGTTGGTGATCGGCCGGCCGGTCCGGGCGGTGCCGTCCCGAACGGCGGCGAAGGGGTCGCCGGTCTCCTCGTAGCGCTCCCGGATGCCGGCCAGCAGGAACAGCTGGTAGTCCATCGACAGGCCGAAGAGCAGGGCGAAGAAGAACAGCGGGGCCCAGGCGTCCACGAAGCCCTGGTGCTCGACGCCGATGAGCGACGCCCCGAAGCCGTGTTGGAACACCAGCGTGGCGAACCCGAACGACGCCCCCACGCTGATGAGGTTGAGGATCAGCGAGAAGATGGCGATCGGCAGGCTGCGGAACACGACCAGGAGCAGCACGAAGGCCACCACCATGATCACGGCCACCGCCAGCGGGAACCGGCCGGTCAGCAGGCCGGTCAGGTCGTGGTTGGTGGCCGCCGGTCCGCCCACCAGGGCGTCCGGGACCGTCACCTGGAGGTCGTCACGGACCTGTTCGACGAGGTCCATGGTGGCCTCCTCGTCGACGGCCTTGGCGGAGGTGATCCGCACCACCGTGCGGCCGCTGGCCGCCGGCTCGGCCACGATGCGGGCGTCGACGACGCCCTCGGTGCGCTGCGCCAGGTCGACCACCTGGGGGGCCTGCTCGGCGGGCGCGGTCACGAAGATCGGGGCGGCGGCGCCGTCGCCGAAGGACTCGACGAGCAGCTCGTAGCCGTCCCGGCTGGTGCGGCCCTCGTCGACCACCCGGGCGCCGGGCATCCCCAGGCGCATGCCGAGGGCGGGGGCGGCCAGGCCGAGCAGGAGCACGAGGCCGAGGCCGAGCGCCACGCCAGGGCGCTTGAGGGCCCAGCCGGTCCAGCGCTCCCAGCGGCTCTCGGCGTGGCGGTCGGGGTCCTCCTGGCCCCGCTTCACGAGCACCCGGTCCCCGAGGGCGGCCAGCACCGCCGGCAGCAGGGTGAGGGAGGCGAAGGCCGTGGCGACGACGGCCAGGATCATGCCGAGCGCCATGGAGCGGAACACCATGACCGGCACCAGGAACACCGCGGACAGGGACAGCACCACGGTGAGGGCGGACAGGAAGACCGCCTTGCCGGCGGTGGACAGCGTGTTGGCGAGCGCGTCGCCCACGCCCCAGCCGTCCTCGCGCTCCTCCCGGTAGCGGGAGACGATGAAGAGGCTGTAGTCGATGCCCACAGCCAGGCCGATCATCATCGAGAAGTTCATCGACCAGACCGACAGGGGCGTCAGCCCGGTGAGCACGCTGAGGCCGGCGAAGGCGATGGCGATGCCGACCACGGCCAAGAGCAGCGGGATGCCGGCGGCCACGGCGGAGCCGAAGGCCACGACCAGCAGGATGACGCTGGGCACGCCGGAGAGGAGCTCGGCCAGGTGCAGGGCCTCCTCGTTGGACTCGTTGAAGTCGTGCCAGATCACCCACTCGCCGGTGGTCTCCACCTGAGCCCCGGCGGGGAGGTCGAGCGAGTCGACGTGCTCCACGAGGTGGGCGGCCGACTCGGGCAGGTCTGCGTCCTCGTCGGCCTCCAGGGCCACGGGGATGAGCGCGGTGCGGCCGTCGGGGGCGATGAGCCCGGCCCCGGGCGGCATGGACAGCGGATCGATCGCCCCCACGGAGCCGGGCGCTCCCTCGAGGTCGGCCACCACCGCGGCCAGCCCGCTCGGGTCGTCGGCCAGCGGGCCCTCTTGCCGGTAGACGACGTAGGCCGCCTCGGCCCCCACCTGGGGGAAGTCGGCCCGCAGCTCGTCGCGGACGACGGCGGCGTCGGTGCCCTGGGGATCCCAACCCGCGCCCGAGAGCGTGCCGGTCAGGCTGAGGGCGAGGGGAGCGGCGAGGGCGGCGACGATCAGCCAGATGGCGATGACCGGCCGCCGTCGGCGGGCGGAGCCGCGACCCACCTTGGCCAGCCAGCCGTCGGTGTGCCTGCGGGTCGGGTCCGTCAGGGGCTCGTGGTCGAGCCGCGAGGGATCAGGCGCTCCGCGCTCGGTGGGCTCGTCGGTCAGCGTCATGGGCCGGTCTCGGTCCTTCCGGGTGGAGGCAACGTCTGCATACCCCATGGGGTAGTCAGGCAGCATACCCATGGGGGTATCCAACGGCAACCCCGAGCCCGCGCCGATGGCCCGGGCGGCGGTGGACGTGCCACCGGACCCGGGATCGGCACCTGCGGCTGCGATCATCAGGTGCGGGTGAGGACCACCTTCAGCGCGTGGGTGTCCGCCGCGTTGGCGAACACGTCGTACGCCTCCTCGAACTGGTCGAGGGTGAAGTGGTGGGTGACGAACCTGTCGGCGTCGACGGCCCGCTGCTCGACCAGCTTCAGCAGCGTGGGGGTCGAGTAGGTGTCGACGAGGCCGGTCGTGATCGTCACGTTCTTGATCCACAGCTCCTCGAGGTGCAGCGTGGCGGGCACGCCGTGGACGCCCACGTTGGCCACGTGGCCGCCGGGGCGGATGAGCGTGGTCGTCAGCTCGAAGGTGGCCGGCACGCCGACCGCCTCGATGGCGACGTCGGCCCCGAGCCCGCCGGTGATCTGGTGCACGGCCGCCCGGGCGTCTTCGCGGCCGTTGTTCACGGTCACGTCGGCCCCGAACTGCTTGGCCGCCTCCAGGCGGGCGTCGGCCAGGTCGATGGCGACGACGTGGGCCGGGCTGAAGAGCCGGGCGCCCATCATGGCGGACAGGCCGATCGGCCCGGCGCCCACCACCGCGACCACGTCGCCCGGCCGCACCGCGCCGTTGAGCACGCCGACCTCGTACCCCGTCGGGAGGATGTCGGCCAGCATGAGGACCTGCTCGTCGGTGACCCCGGCCGGGATGGCGTAGGTCGAGGTGTCGGCAAAGGGCACCCTGACGTACTCGGCCTGCGTGCCGTCGATGAGGTGGCCGAGGATCCAGCCGCCGCCGCCGAGGCACTGCCCGTAGCTGCCCTCGCGGCAGTAGCGGCAGGCGCCACAGGCGGTGATGCAGGACACGAGGACGCGGTCGCCGACCTTGACGTTCTTCACGCCGGCGCCCACCTCTTCGATCGTCCCGACCGCCTCATGGCCCAGGATGCGCCCGTCGGTGACGGCGGGCACGTCCCCCTTCAGGATGTGAAGGTCGGTCCCGCAGATCGTCACGGCGTCGACCCGGACGACGGCGTCCGTGTCGTCGACGACCACGGGCCTCGGCACCTCCTCCCACGACCTCTTCCCTGGTCCGTGGTAGACGACAGCCTTCATGGGCACAACCCCCTGTGTGGTGCGTGCCCATGACGGTAGGGACGGATCGCACCGGCGAACAGGGTCCTCCGGGAGAGGTCGCGCGGACCTTCGGACCTACCCCCTGGGGTAGAGCGCCGGTTGGATGGGGACATGGCTCGACGCATCGTGATCCTCGGCGGGGGCACCGGCGGCACGCTCACCGCCAACCGCCTCCGCCGCCTGTACAAGCCGGCTGAGGCGACGATCACCGTCGTCGACCAGGACGACCGCCACGTGTATCAGCCGGGTCTCCTGTTCGTCCCCTTCGGGCTCACCCACACCGAGGAGATCGTCCGCCCTCGGGAGCGCCAGCTGCGCCACGGGGTGGACTTCGTGGAGTCCGGCATCGACCACGTGGACATCGAGGCGGACGAGGTCCACCTCGAGAGCGGGGACGTCCTCGGCTACGACGTGCTCGTCGTCGCCACCGGCGCCCGGCTCGTCCCCGAGGAGACCGAGGGCTTGACCGGTCCCGGCTGGATGGAGAAGGTGTTCACCTTCTACACGCCGGAGGGCGCCGGGGCGCTGGCCGGGGCGCTGGCCACCTTCGACCGGGGCCGGCTCGTCGTCAACGTCGTGGACATGCCGATCAAGTGCCCGGTGGCACCGCTCGAGTTCCTCTTCCTGGCCGACTGGTACTTCACCGAGCGCGGCATCCGCGACCGGGTGGAGATCGTCTACGCCACCCCGCTCGACGGCGCCTTCACCAAGCCCATCGCCTCCGAGCACCTCGGCGGGATGCTCGAGGAGCGCCACATCGAGGTCGTCACCGAGTTCAACACCGGCCAGGTCGACGGGGAGGGCGGCCGGCTCGTGAGCTGGGACGAGCGCGAGGTCCCCTTCGACCTGGCTGTGGTGATCCCCCTCCACGGCGGCGCCGAGTACGTCGGCCGCTCGCCGGGCCTCGGCGACGCGGTCGACTTCGTCCCCACCGACGACCGCACCCTGCAGTCCAAGGTGAAGCCGAACATCTTCGTGATCGGCGACGCCGCCACGGTGCCCGCCTCCAAGGCCGGCTCGGTCACCCACTTCGAGGGTGAGACCCTGGTGGAGAACGTCCGGCGGTTCCTCGCCGGCGAGGAGCTCGAAGCCGGCTTCGACGGCCACGCCAACTGCTTCATCGAGACCGGTTACCACAGGGCGCTCCTCATCGACTTCAACTACGAGCAGGAGCCGGTGGGCGGCCACTACCCCGGCAAGGTCGGGCTCCCGCTGCTCAAGGAGTCCCGGCTCAACCACCTCGGAAAGCTGCTGTTCCAGTCCGTGTACTGGCACAGCCTGCTCCCCGGCCGCGACCTGCCCGGCGTGGGCTCGCTCATGCCGACCGCCGGCAAGCAGAGGATCACCGCCCCCAAGGAGGCAGCGCAATGACCACCGAGACCATCGCCGGTGTGGCCGTCGACCGCAACGAGGAGGGCTTCTTCACCGACCCCACCCAGTGGACCGAGGCCATGGCCCCCGAGCTCGCCCGGGCCGAAGGCATCGACGAGCTCACGGAGGACCACTGGACCGTCATTCGCTTCATGCGCTCCGAGTACTTCGAGAAGGGCACCGGTCCGACCGTGCGCATGCTCGGCAAGACCTCCGGGGTGTCCGTGAAGGAGCTCTACCAGCTGTTCCCCAAGGGCCCGGCGAAGATCGCAGCGCGCATCGCCGGCATCCCCAAGCCGCGCGGCTGCATCTGAGAGGCGACCCCCATGGCTGACCCCATCGAGAAGGTCTCCATCATCATCTCCAAGGGCTCCCTCGAAGGGATCTACCCGGGGCTGATCATGGCCAACGGCGCCCGCGCCGAGGGCATCGAGGCCAACCTGTTCTTCACGTTCTTCGGGATGGACGCGATCCACAGGGCCCGCCACGAGCACATCAAGCTGGCCACCGTCGGGAACCCCGGCCTCCACCTGCCCACCATCGCGGGCGGCCTGCCGGGCGTCTCGGCGGTGATGACGAAGTACATGAACCACAAGATGGAAAAGCTCGACATCCCGTCCATCCCCGAGTTCATCGAGCTGATCGCCGACACCGGGGCCGGCCTCTACGCCTGCCAGGCGTCGGTCGACCTCTTCGGGCTCAGCAAGGACGACTTCATCGACCAGGTCGAGGCCATCATCACCGTCGGCGAGTTCTACGAGATCGCCGCCGGCGGCCACATCATCTTCACGTGACAACGTCTGTGTGTGGTTCTGCGCCGTAGCGGCGCAAGAACCCACACAGACGTCGTCAGGTGAACAGGGACCAGCTGGCTTGGGTGCCGGTGTAGAGGGCGACGGCGGCCAGGAGCGCGGCGAACCAGCGCAGCGAGCGCTCCGGGTCGAGGCGGTCGGCCAGGCGGCCGCCGGTCACCACGCCGACGATGGCGGTCACCACGAACGGGAGCGTCACCTCCCAGTCGATCGAGGTGGTGGCCAGCCGCATGGAGAGGGCGGCCGCCGAGTTGACGGTGATGACGAGCAGCGAGGTGCCGATGGCCTCGGGCATCGGCAGCTTGAGCACGAGGGCCAGGGCGGGGACGATGACGAACCCTCCGCCCACTCCGAAGAGCCCGGTGAGGAACCCCACGCCGGTGCCGGCCAGTGCCACCAGCACCGCGGTGCGGGCGTGGACCTCGGTGCCCCGGACGGTGACGGTGGCCGTGCCCCGGCCGCTCCCGGCCGTCAGCTCGGTCTCGGCCTCCTCCAGCTCCCGCCCCTCGCCCACCTTGGTGCAGGTGGGGCAGGCGGTGAGCATCCGGTAGGCGGCGACGAGGACGAGGACCGCGAAGCCGACCAGCAGCAGGTCCGGGTCGATGTGGTGGTTGAGCGTGGTGCCCAGTGCGGAGCCGCCCACCCCGACGAGCCCGAACACCAACCCCGTCGACATCCGCACCCGGCCGGCCCGGCGGTGGCTCCGCATCCCCACGACCGAGGCGACGCCGACCAGCAGGAGACTGGTGGCCGTGGCGGCCTTCGGGTCCTGGCCCGCCCCGTACACCAAGGCCGGCACGGCGAGGATCGAGCCGCCCCCGCCGAGCGCTCCGAGGGACAGCCCGATGAGGAACCCGAGGGGGGAGGCGAGGAGGGCTCGCACCTCAGAGGTCGACGGAGGCGGGTTGCTCCACGGGACCGCTCCACGCCCCGAACCCGCCGATCATGTCGGCGACCACCGCGAACCCCTGGGCCTTGAGCGTGGAGGCGGCCGCCGAGGAGCGGTACCCGCCGGCGCAGTAGACGACGGTGGGCGCCGACGGGTCGAGCTCCCCCACGTGGTCGATGAGCTGGGGCAGCGGGATGTTGACCGCCCCGGGCACCATGCCGCTCGCCCGGATCTCCCCCGGGTTGCGGACGTCCACGACCTGCAGGTCCGGCTCCTCGGCCAGCCAGACGGCCACGTCGGAGGCGGGGAGCCGCTGCGAGGAGCTGGCCAGCTCGGGGCGCTCGGCGAGGACGCGCTCGACGTCCTCCACGGCACCGGCCACGTCGTCGAACCCGATGCGGGCCAGTCGCACCTTGGCCTCGGTGCCGCGGCCCCCGTCGCCCAGGATCACGACCTGCTGCCCGGGGCGGACGATGTCGCCGGCGTACTCGGCGTAGCGGCCGTCGAGGCCAACGTTGACCGAGCCGCGGACGTGGCCGGAGGCGAAGGCCTCGGGGGCGCGGGTGTCGAGGAGCACGGCGCCCTCGGCGGCCAGCGCCAGCGCCTCGTCGATCGTGAGGGCCGGAGGCGGCTCGTGGTCGTCGAGCAGGTCGCGCTGGCGGCGGTTGGCGTCGGCCGCGAAGGCGAAGTACAGCGGCGCCACGCCCTGGCCCTCGGTCACCACGTCGACGAAGCCCTCCGGGGTCATCGGTTGGAGCGCGTAGTTCGTCTCCTTCTGCTCGCCGATGGTGGACGAGACGGCGGTGGAGAGGTTCTTGCCGCAGGCCGAGCCGGCGCCGTGGGCCGGGTAGACGAGCGTTGCGTCGGGGAGCGTCATGAGCTTCTCCCGCAGCGACGAGTAGAGCTTCTTGGCCAGGTCGTCGGCCGTCCACCCCACCGAGGTGAGGAGGTCCGGCCGGCCCACGTCGCCGATGAAGAGGGTGTCGCCGGTGAGCACGGCCCACGGGTCCGCGTCGGACTGCTCGTACACCACGATCGAGATGCTCTCCGGGGTGTGGCCGGGCGTGTGGCGGATCTCCAGCTCCACCTCGCCGAGGCTGAGGCGCCGCCCGTCCTCGAGGGGCTCGAAGTCGAAGTCCGGCTCGGCGGCCGAGCCGTACCCGATGGTGGCGCCGGTGGCGGCGGCCAGCTCCAGGTGGCCGGAGAGGAAGTCGGCGTGGAAGTGAGTCTCGAGCACCCGCTCGATGGTGAGCCCGTGCTCCGCGGCATCGGCGAGGTACTCGCTGATGTCGCGCTGGGGGTCGACCACGACGGCCCGCCCCGTGGTGGTGTCGCCGATCAGGTAGCTGAACAGGGAGAGGCACTCGAGGGAGTACTGGCGGAAGAACAGCATCGGGGCGGGCTCCTCAGGCGAGCTTGGTGAACATCTTCTGGACGGTCTCGAGGCTGTAGCCCTCGGAGGCGCTGCGGTCCGGGTCCTCCAGGCACCACGTGAGGCCGGCGGCCACCAGGTTGAACCCGACCTGCTCGAGCGCCTTGTTGGCCGCTGACAGCTGCGTGACGATGTCCCGGCAGTCGCGGCCGTCGGCCAGCATCTGCTGCAGCCCGCGCACCTGGCCCTCGACACGGCGCAGCCGTCGGATCAGATCGTCGATGGTCTCCTCTGGGAGCTGCATGAGCACGATCCTACCTGATACCCCTAGGGGTATCAACCGCCCGGCGGCGCGCTGGTGCGCACCTCGGGGACGGTCTCGCGCCGCCAGCGTGGCAAGACGCGTGGAGGCTAACCGCTGGGGGTCAGATGAGGAGGTCGTGGACCTGGCGGGCGATCTCGAGGCCCTCCCGGGCCTCAACGACGACCGTGGCCACCGGCGCGCCGTCGGCGGTGAGGTCGGTGTCTCCCTCGGCGGCGTCGTTGCGGGCCGGGTCCACCGCCACCCCGAGGTGGACGAGGCGCTCGGCCACCGCCGCGCGGACCTCGGGAACGTGCTCGCCGATGCCGGCGGTGAAGACGAGCAGGTCGAGCCCGCCGAGCGACGCCACCATCCCGCCGAGCTCCCGCACCAGGCGGTGGACCATCACGTCGACCGCCAGCGCAGCGGCTGCGGAGCCCTCGTCCCGCTCGGCCAGGACGTGGCGCAGGTCGCCGTCGGTGCCGGAGAGCCCGGCCAGGCCGGCGCGGCGGACCAGACCGTCCTCCACCTCGGCAGCCGTGAGCGTCGTGTGCTCCAGCAGCCACAGGACGAGCCCGGGATCGACGGTGCCGGAGCGGGTCCCCATCACCAGCCCCTCCAGCGGGGTGAAGCCCATGGTCGTGTCGACCGATCGGCCGTCCAGCACCGCGCACAGCGATGCGCCGCTGCCGAGGTGGCAGACGACGGTCCGCCGTGCCTCGACCCCGGCCACCTCCGGGCCCCGCCGGGCGGACCAGGCGTGCGAGAGCCCGTGGAACCCGAACCGGTCGAGCCCCCACCGCTCCCGCCACTGCTGCGGCAGGGCGTAGGTGCGGGCGGCCGCCGGCATGGTGGCGTGGAAGGCGGTGTCGAAGCACGCCACATGGGGCTGCTCGGGCCGCAGGCGCCGGGCCGCGGAGAGCCCGGCCAGCGCTCGGGGCTGGTGGAGCGGGGCCAGCGAGGTGAGCGCCTCGATCCGGTCGAGGACGGCGTCGTCGACGAGCGTCGGCTCGGTCATCTCGGAGCCGCCGTGGACGACGCGGTGCCCGACGGCGTCGACCGGTCCGATCTCGGCCAGCGCGGACTCCAGCCCGGTGTCGTCACCGTCGTGCCACGGGTCGACGAGCCGCTCGTGCTCGCCCCGCAGGCCCTCTCCGTCGACGGTGACCGCGGCCAGCTTGAGGGTGGCCGACCCCGCGTTCACCACCAGCACCCGCATCAGGGGAGCCGCCGCATGGGATCCGGCCACCATCTCGAGCGGATGGCGCTCGAAGCCCCGAAGAGATCTCGCATCATCACTCCGGCCAGGTCCAGTCCCGGATCTCGGGGAGGTCCTCGCCGTGCTGGCGGGTCCAGCGGTGGTGCTCGTTGCGCTTGTCCACCATGAGCTGGCGCAGCGACGCCGCCCGGCTGCCGAGGGACGCCACCCGGTCGATCACGTCCATGACGAGGTGGTAGCGGTCGAGGTCGTTCAGCACGAGCATGTCGAAGGGCGTGGTGGTGGTCCCCTCCTCCTTGTAGCCCCGCACGTGGAGGTGGGGGTGGCCGGTCCGCCGGTAGGTGAGGCGGTGGATCAGCCACGGGTAGCCGTGGTAGGCGAAGATGACCGGCCGGTCGGTGGTGAACAGCGTGTCGTACTCCCGGTGCGACAGGCCGTGGGGGTGCTCGTCTTCGGTCTGGAGGCGCATCAGGTCCACCACGTTGACGACCCGCACCCGCAGCTCCGGCAGGTGCTCGCGCAGGATCGCGGCGGCGGCGAGGGTCTCGATGGTCGGGACGTCACCCGCGCAGGCGAGCACCACGTGCGGGTCGCCGTCGTCGTTGCTGGCCCAGCCCCAGATGCCGATCCCCCGCTCGCAGTGCAGCCGGGCCTCGTCGATGTCGAGCCAGGTGGGGGTGGGCTGCTTGCCCGACACCACGACGTTGACGAGGTCCCGGCTCCGCAGGCAGCCCTCCATCGTGACCAGCAGGCAGTTGGTGTCCGGCGGCAGGTACACGCGGATCACCTCGGCCTTCTTGTTGACGACGTGGTCGATGAAGCCCGGGTCCTGGTGGCTGAAGCCGTTGTGGTCCTGCCGCCACACGTGCGAGGTGAGCAGGTAGTTGAGCGACGCGATGTCGCGTCGCCAGTCCAGCCGGCGGGTCACCTTCAGCCACTTGGCGTGCTGGTTGAACATCGAGTCGACGAGGTGGATGAACGCCTCGTAGCAGGAGAACAGCCCGTGCCGACCGGTGAGCAGGTAGCCCTCCAGCCAGCCCTGGCAGGTGTGCTCCGAGAGGATCTCCATGACCCGTCCGTCGTGGACCAGGTGCTCGTCCACGTCGCGGACCTCCGCCTGCCACGCCTTGCCGGTGACCTCGTAGACGGCCTGGAGCCGGTTCGACGCCGTCTCGTCGGGCCCGAAGAGCCGGAAGCTGCGCTGGTCGTGGTCGGCCCGGAAGACCTCCCGCAGCCACTCGCCGAGGACCGTGGTGGGCGGCGAGATCGGGACGCCCCGGGCCTCGATCGCGACCCCGTGGTCCTCGATCGGGGGCAGGGTCAGGGACCGCAGGCGGTGGCCGCCGTTGGCGTGGGGGTTGGCGCCCATCCGTCGCTCGCCGCGGGGCAGCCAGTCGACGAGGTCCGGCCTGGGGGCGCCGTCGGCGCCGAAGAGCTCCTCGGGCCGGTAGCTGCGCAGCCACCCGTCGAGCATGGCGAGCCGCTCGGGGTGGCCCCGCACGTCGCCGAACGGGACCTGGTGGCTGCGCCAGGTGCCCTCCACCGGCTGGCCGTCGATCTCCTTCGGGCCCGTCCAGCCCTTCGGGGTGCGCAGGACAACCATCGGCCACGTGGGCCGCGGGCCCCGCTCCCCTTCGGCTCGGGCGGTCCGCTGGATGGCGGCGATCCGATCCAGGCACTCGTCGAGGGTGGCGGCCAGCTGCTGGTGGACGGCCGCCGGGTCGTCGCCGGCGACGAGGTGCGGCTCCCAGCCGCTGCCGCGGAGCAGGGCGTCGAGCTCGTCGTCTCCGATCCGGTCGAAGATGGTCGGGTTGGCGATCTTGTAGCCGTTCAGGTGGAGGATGGGCAGGACGGCGCCGTCGCCCACCGGGTCGAGGAACTTGGTGCCGTGCCAGGACGCGGCCAGCGGTCCCGTCTCGGCCTCGCCGTCGCCGATCACGCAGGCGACGACGAGGTCCGGGTTGTCGAACGCGGCCCCGAAGGCGTGCGAGAGCGAGTACCCGAGCTCGCCCCCTTCGTGGATGGACCCGGGGACCTCGGCGGCGACGTGGCTGGGCACGCCGCCCGGGAACGAGAACTGCCGGAACAGCTGGCGCATGCCGTCCCGGTCCCGGCCCACGCTCGGGTAGGTGTCGCTCCAGGATCCCTCCAGCCAGGTGTTGGCCACCAGCGCGGGTCCGCCGTGGCCGGGGCCCGTGATGAAGATCACGTCGAGGTCCCGGGCTGCGATGGTGCGCTGCAGGTGGGCGTAGATGAGGTTCAGCCCCGGGGTGGTGCCCCAGTGGCCGAGGAGCCGAGGCTTCACGTGCGCCTCGGCGAGGGGCTCGTCGAGCAGCGGGTTGTCGAGGAGGTAGATCTGCCCCACCGCGAGGTAGTTGGCCGCCCGCCAGTACCGGTCGAGCCGTGCGAGCTCCTCGTCGTTGAGCGGGGCGCGGTCGAGCGTCAGCATGGGGCCTCCCGGAGGCGCTGGTGGACGGGTGCGTGGGTCGCCGCCTGCCAGTGTGGTCCAGACCGCACCGGCGGGCCCGCGGTGTCGGCGACCCACGCCCCAGCGCCCCCGGCGGGGCCTCAGACGGTGGCCACGACGAAGCGGAAGGCGTTGTGCTGGACGGACGAGCCGTCGGGCTGGAGGCTCGCAGCCAGCGCCTCGCGGATCGCCTGCTCGACGGCCTCCGGACCGACCTCTTGGACGGCCCGGCGGGAGGGCCCAGCCGACAGGTGGCCGAGCACGGCATGGTCGAGGTCGTCGAACCGGAACGCCACCGTGACCTCCTCGGCGTGCTTGGCGGTCAGCCCTGCCGCCTCGAGCAGCTCCTCCAGGCGACCTGGGGCGGCCAGGGCGAACGGTCCGCCCGTGCCCGGAGGCGGAGGCGGCAACAGGGAGCCGACGGCCGCCAGCACCACCCGAGACTCGCACCGGTCGGGGACGCCCCAGCTGGCCACCACCACCTGGCCACCCGGTGCCGTGACCCGTCGCAGCTCTCGCGCCGCCTGGACGGGCTCGGCTGCGTACTGGACGGCGTTGAAGGCCGTCACGACGTCGAAGGAGCCGTCGCCGAACGGCAGCTCCTCGAGCTCGCCCTGCCGCAGCTCGCCGTCGGGCACCCGCCGGCGGGCCACCGCCAGCAGGCCCCCGGAGGCGTCTAGCCCGCTGACGGTCGCGCCGCGCTGCTGCGCCAGCTCGAGCACCAGGCCCGATCCGCACCCGGCGTCGAGCAGCGCGGTGCCCGCCCCCACGCCGGCGGCATCGAGCGCCGCCTCGTAGAGGGGCGTCGACAGCGGCTCGACGAGCCTCGCCCAGTCCTCCGCGGCCGCTCCCCACAGCGCTCCCTGCGTCCCTGCCGTACCCATCGTTGCCTCCTCGGGGTCGGGCGCCGTCGTTCGGCGCCTCTCGGGAGGACGATGGCGCCGATCGCCCCGTCCGGGATCGGGGAGGTCCCCTATTCCGCGCCCGGTCCTGCGTGGGCGGACCCGCCCCGACGGAGGGCGTAGGCGGTGGCCTCGGCCCGGCTCCGCAGCCCCAGCTTGGCCAGGACGTTGCTGACGTGGTGCTCCACCGTCTTCCGGCTGATGTAGAGCCGCTCGGCCATCTCCGGGTTGGACAGGCCCCGGCCCAGCAGGTCGAGGACCTCCTCCTCCCGGCGGGTCAGGACGCTGCCCGCGGGTTGCCGGGCGGTCGAGGATCGGACCCCGAGCGCCCGAAGGAGGGCGGCGGCGGCGTCGGCGTGCCGGGCCGCCTTGAGCCGGTCGAAGGCCTCCAAGGCGGCCCGGGCTTCGGTCCTGGCCACCTCGGGGCGGGTGTCGACCAGGGCCCGCGCGAGCTCGAGCCGGCACCGGGCCAGCTCGAGCGGCATCTGGGCCCGCCCGAAGCCGCCGAGCGCCTCCCGCAGGCAGGCCTGCGGGTCGCCCTCGCCTGTGGCCAGGCAGAGCCGCCCCCGGGCCTGGGCGGCCAGCGCCCGCAGGTAGACGGCGCCGTGGTGGCGGGCCAGCGCATCGAGGCGGTCGACGACGGCCGCCGCCTCGGCGCGCTCGCCCTCGGCGAGGAGCACCTCGACCAGCAGCTCGAGCAGCGACGCCGCTTCGGACGCCTCCGGGTCGAGCGGGGCGAGCGCGCGCACGAGCGCCTCCCGGGCCAGGCCCGTCTCGCCCCGTGCCAGGTGGATCGCGGCACGCGACCGGGCGGCGGCGGTGGGCTCCCACGGGCCGACCTCCTCCAGCAGCTGCTCGGCCTCCTCGAAGCGGCCCTGCCGGACCCGCAGGTCGGCCAGCCGCGCGAGGGCGCCGCCGCGCTGCACCGAGGACCGCTCGCCCAGCCCCCACAGGCGGGCGGCGGCGGTGAGGGCCTCGTCGGCCTCGCCCCACCGACCGGCGGCCGTGAGCACCCCCCCGTAGTGGGTGCGGCAGAAGGCCGACACGGCGGGGAGCCGGCGGCGAGCCGCGATGGCCTCGCCCATCCGGATCCACTGGTCGGCCCGCTGCACGTCCCGAGCGTGCTCACAGGCGGAGAACAGCTGGCAGAACGCCTCCTCCAGGATGGAGAAGTCGTCCACCTCCTCGCCCACCAGCGCAGCCATGGCCTCGTCGAGGAGCCGCATGCCCTCCTCGACCTCGTCACCGTGCACGAGGCTGGCGCCGAGGTAGGCCAGGGCCGCCACCTCCAGCCCGCTGTCGCCGTTCGCCCGGGCCTGCCCCAGCGCGTCGCGCAGCAGCTGGTTCCGCACCGTCCGGTCGGGCTCGAACAGGGCCCGGTTCAGGGCGACCCACCCTCGCTCCGAGGTGTCTCCGGCGCCTTCCAGCAGCGTCTGAGCCCGGGCCAGCCAGCCGCCCGACACCGCGAAGTCGCCCCGGATCGAGTGGTGCATCGCCGCCAGGGTGCGGGCCACCCGGATGGCGCCGAGCTGGTCACCGGCGGCCCGGTGGGCCGCGTAGGCGCGCTCCCAGCGGGTGAGAGCCGCGGCGAAGTCGAGGTCCAGGTAGTCGGCCCGGGCCAGGACCTCCAGCACGTCGCCGGGCGGCTCCCCCGCGAGGAGCGGCTCGACGAGCGCCCTGGCCGAGGCGGCGTCACCGGCCCGCAGCGCGGCCCGAGCCTGCTCGACCTCGCGCCCTGCGGCCTTGCTCACGAGCGGATCATCGCACCGCGCGACAGGCGGAGCACCCCGGTCGGCGACCGACGACCTGAGCCGTCCTGGAGGCGGACCTCTAGGGTGGGGCTGGTGACAGCGCTGGTGGAGGTCCGTAGCAACGTGCGCGTCCACGGGCCGGAGGGGGCGCGGCCGATGGTCTTCGCCCACGGCTACGGGTGCGATCAGAACATGTGGCGCTTCGTCGAGCCGGCCTTCCGAGCCAACCACCGGACGGTGCTCTTCGACCACCTCGGCGCCGGCGGCTCCGATCTCAGCGCGTACGACCCGGCTCGCCACTCGTCGCTCGAGGGGTACGCCGACGACGTGGTCGACCTCCTCGAGGCGCTCGACCTCCGGGACGTCGTGTTCGTGGGGCACTCCGTCAGCGCCATGATCGGTGCGCTCGTCGCGGGCCGGGCCGCGGACCGCGTCGGCGCCCTCGTGATGATCGGCCCGTCGCCCCGGTACCTGGACGACCCGAGCACGGGCTACGTGGGCGGGTTCACGGAGGACGACGTGCACGGCCTCCTCGACTCGCTGGAGAGCAACTACCTCGGCTGGGCGGCGGCCATGGCCCCGGCGATCATGGGCAACCCCGACCGCCCGGCCCTCGCGGCCGAGCTCACGGAGAGCTTCTGCCGGACCGACCCTGAGATCCAGAAGCGCTTCGCCCGCGCCACCTTCCTCGCCGACAACCGGTCCGACCTGGACCGGGTCGCCGTCCCCACCCTCATCCTCCAGTGCGCGGAGGACGTGATCGCCCCGCCCACGGTGGGCGCCTACGTCCACGGCCGCATCCCCGGGAGCACGCTGGTTCAGCTTCAGGCCACCGGCCACTGCCCGAACCTCAGCGCGCCGGAGGAGACGATCGAGGCCATGCGGCGGTTCCTCGGAGGTCAGTGACCATCGACGACCCCGCTGCTGCCGCTCCGATCACTGCCGCCGACCAGGCCTTCCTCGGTGCCCTGGTGGACGACGATCCCGCGGTCCTCTACGACCAGGCGCCCTGTGGGTACCTGTCGATGCTCCCCGACGGCCTCGTGGTCAAGGTCAACCAGACGCTGCTCACCTGGATCGGGCACCACCGCGACGACCTGATCGGACGACGCTTCAGCGAGCTGCTCCCACCGGGCGACCAGATCTTCTACGAAGCCCACCTGGCCCCGCTGCTGCAGCTCCAGGGCCGGGTCCGCGAGGTCGCGGTGGAGCTCGTGGCCCGAGACGGGCGGCGGCTCCCGGTCCTCGTCACGGCGCAGGCGGTGGCAGGTGAGGACGGCGATCCTTCGATCGTGCGCGTCGCCGTGTTCGACGCCACCGAGCGCCGAGCCTACGAGCGGGACCTCGTCCGTGCCCGGCAGCAGGCCGAGGCGGCCGAGGCCCGCGCCGTCGAGCTGGCTCGCACCCTGCAGTCCACGCTGCTGCCGCCCGAGCTGGAGCCGGTCCCGGGGGTCGAGGTGGGCGCCGCCTACCGACCCGCCGGCGACGGCACCGAGGTGGGGGGCGACTTCTATGACCTGTTCGACTCCGGTGCCGGCGCCTGGTCGCTGGTGCTGGGGGACGTCTGCGGCAAGGGAGCCGGCGCCGCGGTCCTGACGGCGCTGGCCCGCTTCACCCTCCGCTCCGCCGCCCGTCGGGTGCGGACGCCCAGAGCCATGCTGGCCGAGCTGCACGAGACCTTCCTCCGTGAGCACCCCGAGCAGTTCTGCACCGCCCTCCTGCTGAGCATCGAGGAGCCGGTCGGGGGCCGGGTCCCGCTCACGGTGACGAGCGCCGGTCACCCGCTGCCGCTGCTCCGCCGAGCTGGCGGGGGCATCGAGGAGGTCGGACGCCACGGCGGGATCGTGGGCCTCGTCCGCCACTCTCGGACCTTCGACGTGCCGGTGACGCTCGACCCGGGGGACCTCCTCGTCGCCTGGACCGACGGCGTGACCGAGGACGGCAGCGGCGAAGACCTTCGCGGCGACCGGCGCCTCCTCGACGCCATCCTCGAGGCCGCCATGGGCAGCGCACAGGAGGTGGCCGACCATGTGGTCGACGTTGCCCTCGGCCACCAGGAGGGCTGCGCCCGGGACGACATCGCGGTCGTCGCCCTGCGGGCCCCGGTCGGAGCCTGAGGCCCGCCTCGGTGCTGACGGGCGCCCTGTGCCGCCGCCCCGATCACGGGCGCTAGACAGAGGCCCCCGGACCGACCCTCACCCAGGAGGATCCAATGGCACTGATCGAGCACGCCCACGAGGAGCGGATGGGGCGCGAGGCCGCGGCCCAGCGGCTCCGCGACCTGGCCGACGAGCTGTCCCGGCACAACGAGGTGTCGTTCGTGAAGGAAGGGGTCCGGGTGACGGTCCCGGTGCCGGACGAGGTCACGCTCACCCTCGAGGTCGAGGTGGGGGGCGACCAGAACGAGATCGAGGTCGAGATCACCTGGTGACCGGGGGCTGACCGGGTAGCGTTGGCGACGGAGGGAGTGCCGGCCCCAGCGCTTCGTCGAGCGACTGGGGCGCTGCTGCGATGGGTAGGGACGCCGCGATGCGGACGACGAGGAGGTTCGGGCGGGACGTCGCCGAGATCCCGCGCTCTCGCCACTACGTGGCGGACGTCCTCGAGCGTGCCGGCGCCGAGGCCACCGACGCCCTGCTCCTCGTGGCCAGCGAGCTGATCACCAACGCCGTGCGCCACGGCGACGGCGAGGTGGAGCTGCGGGTCATCGTCGAGCCCGAGTGCGTCCGCCTCGAGGTGCTCGACGGCGGGCACGCGGCGGTCACCGCCCCCACGGAGAACCCGGCCCCGAGCGCCCTGGGCGGCCGCGGCCTCCTCCTCGTGCAGGGCGTGGCGGACCGCTGGGGTTCCGAGTTCGAGACCGACGGGCGAACCCTGGTGTGGGCCGAGGTGGCCCGCAGCTGACGTCCGACTGCCGGGTCGGGCGTCGACCGGGCGGCTAGGGGAGGGCGATGTCGATGCGGCCCGAGAGCCGCTCGCCGTCCACGGAGAACTGGTGGCCGCTGGCCACCTCGTCGAGGATGCGGTCGGTGAGCGGGTCCAGCTCGAAGTGGGCCGCGTCGGCGAGCGTGGTGGTGGCGGCGACCACGAGGGCGTCGGCGGTGACGGCGAAGCGGATCTCCACCTCGCCCTTGCCGGCCTGGATCAGCGTGCTCACCAGCTCGTCGGCCGCCACCCGGGCCGCCTCGACGGCGTCGAGGCTGAGGTCCGTGAACGACGCCGCTCCGCTGGCCATGAGGCGCACCACGCGGAGGAGCTCGGGGTCGATCGGGATGACGAGGTCGAAGCTGGTGCTGGCCTGGAGGTCGGCGACGGTGGGGTTCGGCACGGGCGCCTCAGGACGGGTCGGGGAGGACCGTGAAGGCCTCCGTCTGCTGATCGAGCTGCGTGACCTCGAGCACCCGGCGCACGGCCTCGGACCGGGGGCCGATCTGCAGCGTGCGGCCGGCGTCGGCCAGCTGGCGGCCGGCGAGGAGCAGGGCCCGCAGCGCGGACGAGTCGATGAACGAGACGCCGGACAGGTCGAGCACCACCGGCTGGGACACGTCGCCGCTCGGGTCGGCGAGCGCCTCGGAGAGCTGAGGGGCGCTCGCCAGGTCCAGCTCGCCGCCCACCCTGACGACGTGGCCGGCTGCGGTTTCCTCGGTGCGGATGGTGAGGCCGTCGCCTGCTTGGGTCATGGCTCGCTCCTGTTGGGGGACGGGGTGGCGGGGTGGGAGGCCGCCTCGGGGAGGCTAGCCGTGTGGTCGCGGAGGTCGATCGGGGTGGCCGGCATCAGACCTCGCCCTCGAGGTCCTCGCCCATCTTGGCGAGCGTGGCCCGCAGGATGCGGGACACGTGGACCTGGCTGACGCCGATCTCCTCGGCGATCTCGGACTGGGTCATGCCCAGGTAGAAGCGGAGGTAGACGACCCGGCGGTCCCGCTGGGGGAGCTTCTCCAGGGAGCGGAGCACGGCGACGCGCTCGGGCGTCTCGACCATGGTGGGGTCGTCCGCGCCCGGCATGCGCACCTCGGACGAGCCGTCGGGGTCGTCGCCCACCGGTCCGGCGTCGAGGCTGGAGGTGCGGTAGGTGGCGCCCGCCTCCATCGCCTCGAGGATCTCCTCGACGGACACGTCGAGGTCGTCAGCCAGCTCCGAGACGCTCGGCTGGTGGCCGAGGACGTGGGTGAGCCGCTCGCTGGCCGCCCGGATCTCGAGGTGCAGGTCCTTCAGGCGACGGCTGACCCGCATCGACCAGGTCTTGTCCCGGAAGTGGCGGCGCAGCTCGCCGACCACGGTGGGCATGGCGAAGGTGGCGAAGCGCAGGTCCAGCTCGGGGTCGAACCGGTCCACCGCCTTCACGAGCGCCAGGCTGGCCACCTGGAGCAGGTCCTCCGGGTTCTCGCCCCGACCCGAGAACCGCTTGGTGGCGTGCCGGGCGATCCAGAGGTACTCCTCGATCAGGTGATCGCGGAGCTTCGGGTCCTCGGTTCGGCGCAGCTCACGGAACTGCTCTTGCTCTTCTGCGCGCTCTTGGGGCATGAGGTGGGGTTTGGGCGAGGGCGGGCGCCTCGGCCGGTGCCGCAGCGTAGCGACCCCGGCGTGCTGGCTCCCGCACCGGCCATCTAGCCTTCCGGTTCGTGCCCGTTTGGACCGCCGCCGACCTCCCCGACCAGCACGGCCGCACGGTCCTCGTCACCGGTGCCAACAGCGGCCTGGGCCTGCGCTCGGCTCAGGCGCTCGCCGCCAAGGGGGCCCGGGTCCTCATGGCCTGCCGCGACGCGGCTCGCGCCGCCGCGGCCCGCGAGGAGGTGGCCCGGTCCGCAGCCGGTCCCGAGCCCGAGGTCGTGCCGCTCGACCTCGCCTCCCTGGGCTCGGTGCGGGAGGCCGCGGCTCACGTGGCCGCTCGCGTCGGCCGCCTCGACGTGCTCATGAACAACGCCGGGATCATGGCCGTCCCCCGTGGGGAGACCGAGGACGGCTTCGAGCGCCAGATCGGCACCAACCACCTCGGCCACTTCGCGCTCACGGGGCTCCTGCTGCCGACCCTGCTGGCGGCGGACGCGCCCCGGGTCGTCACCGTGTCGTCCCACGCCCACCGCTTCGGTCGGGTGGACGTGGACGACCTCTCGTTCCGGCGGCGCCTCTACTCGCGCTGGCGGGCCTACGGGCAGTCGAAGCTCGCCAACCTGCTCTTCAGCGCCGAGCTCCAGCGCCGGGCCGCCGCCGCCGGCACGTCGCTGCTGTCGGTCGCGGCCCACCCGGGCTACGCCGCCACCAACCTCACCTCCGGCCCGGCCACCGGCGCTCGACCGCTGGCCCCCGTCTTCCGGCTCGGCGACCGGCTCGTCGGCCAGCCCGACCACATGGGGGCCCTTCCGCAGCTCTACGCGGCCACCATGCCCGACGTCCGCCCCGACGACTACTGGGGGCCCGACGGGATGGGGGAGCGCCGTGGCCACCCGCAGCGCGTCGGCCGCACGGGCCTCGCCCGGGACGAGGTCACCGCCGGCCGGCTCTGGGAGCGAAGCGAGGAGCTGACCGGCGTGACCTACCCCTGGCCGCGCTGACCGCAGGGCGCTGTCGGGTCCGAGCTTCGCTCAGCGGCGGATGAAGCCGCGGTAGCCGTCGAGCACCACCTGCTCGCAGGCCTCCACGTACGACGGGAACCCGGGCAGCGGCATGAACACGCGGGTCTTCCCGGGCACGTTGGCGCCCAGGTACCAGGAGCTGCAGGTGGTGAACAGGGTGAGCGCGGCGACCTCGTTCACGTGCTCCACCCAGCGGTCCTGGGCGTCGAGCTCGGGTTCGATGCGGGCCAGGCCCAGGGCGTCGAGCGCGGCGAGGCAGTCCCCGATCCACTCCACGTGGTGCTGGATGGCCTCGACCATGTTCGCCAGCACCGACGGGCTGCCCGGCCCGGCCACGAGGAACAGGTTGGGGAACCCGCGGGTCATGAGCCCGAGGTAGGTGCGAGGCCCGGCCGCCCACGCCTCGGTGAGGCGCTGGCCGCCGACCCCCCGGATGTCGATGCGGGACAGCGCGCCGGTCATCGCGTCGAAGCCGGTGGCGTAGACGATCACGTCGAGGGGGTGCTCGCCCCCGGAGGTGCGGATGCCCGTCGGGGTGATCGCCTCGATGGGGGTCTCCCGCAGGTCGACGAGGGTGACGTTCGGTCGGTTGAACGTGGCCCAGTAGCCGCTGTCGACGCAGAGGCGCTTGCAGCCGATCACGTGCTCGGGGGTGAGGCGACGGGCCACCTCGGGGTCGTGGACGATCTCACGGAGCTTGGCGATCACGAACTGGCGGGCCACCTCGTTGGCCGCCGGGTCGAGGAGCAGGTCGTTGAAGGCGGCCAGGAAGGTGAGGCCGCCGTGGGCCCAGCGCCGCTCGAGCTCGGCCTGCCGCTCCGCCTCGTCGACCTCCAGCGCGGACCGTGTGTGGCGGCGCTCGACCCGACCTCCGAAGGCGGAGAACATGGCTCGGTTGGCGGCTCGCAGCGACGCGTAGTCGGCCTTCACTGCCGCCTGCTCGGCCGGGTCGAGCGGGCCGTTCCAGGCGGGGACGGCGTAGCACGGCGTCCGCTGGAAGACGGTGAGGTGGGCGGCCTCCTCGGCGATGACCGGGATGGCCTGCACCCCGGAGGACCCGGTGCCGATGACGCCCACCCGCTGGCCGGCCAGGTCGACCCCCTCGGCGGGCCAGCGCCCGGTGTGCAGGGTGCGGCCCCGGAAGGATCCGGCGCCCTCGATCTCGGGCGTGTTGGCGCTCGACAGGCACCCTGTGGCCATCACCAGGAAGCGAGCCACGACGTCGCTCCCACGGTCGGGCCGCACCCGCCAGGTCGTGGTGGGATCGTCGAAGGTGGCAGCGACGACCCGGGTGCCGAAGCGGATGTCCCGGCGGAGGTCGAAGCGGTCGGCCACGTGCTGGAGGTAGCGGAGGATCTCGGGCTGCCCCGCGTAGCGCTCGGTCCACTCCCACTCCTGCTGGAGGTCCTCGTCGAAGCCGTAGGAGTACTCGAGGCTCTCGACGTCGCAGCGGGCGCCCGGGTAGCGGTTCCAGTACCAGGTGCCGCCCACGTCGTCGCCCGCTTCGATGACCGTGGCGGCCAGACCCTGCTGTCGGCAGCGGTGGAGCATGTAGAGCCCGGCGAAGCCGGCGCCCACGATCGCCACGTCCACGCCCACGTCCCCGTCCCGGCCTGGTGCCACCGCCACCTCCCGCTGCGGAACCTAGTGCTGGTCAGCCTCGGCGAGCGCCCGCTCGAGGGCGGCCAGGACCGGCCGGTCGTGGGCGTAGGTGAGAAGGGAGGCGGCGGCGGGGAGCTTCAGCCAGCGGACCTCGTCGACCTCGTGGTTCGGCGTGAACCCTCCGCCCTGGGGCTCCATCGCCCAGTACCGGACCCGCTTCGCCCGGCGCTGGCGGTCGGTGTAGCGGACCGACGGCAGGGGCGGGCCCAGGCGGCACCGCAGGCCGGTCTCCTCCTCGACCTCCCGGCGGGCGGCAGCGGTGGCGCTCTCACCCGGGTCGAGCTTGCCCTTGGGGAGCGTCCAGTCGTCGTAGCGCGGCCGGTGCACGAGGAGCACCTTCAGGTGGCCCTTGGCGGTCCTGCGCCACACCACGCCTCCGGCTGCCTCCACGACCACGCCGGCGACCCTATCGACGCCACACCGGGGCCCGGGCAGGAGCCGTCGGCCAGGATGGCGAAGGTTTCCCTACTCACAGTAGGGTGATGTTCGTCCGCGACGCCGGCCCCACGGCGTCCCGCATCGCAGGAGTCGACCACATGGGATCCAGGATCGAGCTGCGCGGCGCCACCGCGCTCGTCACCGGGGCCGGGAGCGGGATCGGGCGGGCCACCGCTCTCGCCCTCGCCCGGCGGGGCGCCCAGGTGCTGTGCGTGGACCTGGACGAGGCCACCGCCAAGACCACCGCCGAGTCGTGCCTGGACCGCGGTGTGGACGCCGTCGCCTACCAGTGCGACGTCGCCGACCGCCGCGCCGTCCAGGCCCTCGCCGACCAGGTGGGTCGGGAGCACGGCCCGCTCGGTGTGCTCGTCAACAACGCCGGTGTGGGCATGAGCGGCGGCTTCGCCGACATGACCCTCGAGGACTGGGACTGGATCCGCTCGATCAACCTCGACGGCGTGGTGAACGGCTGCCACGCCTTCGGGCCGGCGATGCTGGCCGAGGGACGGGGCCAGATCGTGAACATGAGCTCCGGTCTCGGGTACGTGATGCACGCCTCCGAGGTGGCGTACTGCACCACCAAGGCGGCGGTGCTCGCCTTCTCCCGGTGCCTGCGCGCCGACTGGCGCCGCAACGGGGTCGGCGTGTCCGCGGTGTGCCCCGGGGTGATCAACACCCCGATCCTCGACGGCACCCGCTTCCTGGGCGAGATGGGCACCACCGAGGCCCAGGAGCTCGCCACGCGGGCGTTCAGCCGCGGGCACAGCCCCGACGTGGTGGCCGACGCCGTGCTGCGGGCGATCGATCGGGACAAGGCCGTGGTGCCGGCCGGCTGGGAGGCGCAGCTCGGCTGGTTCGCCAGCAAGCTCCTCCCGCTGCGGGTCAGCGAGGTCATGGCTCGCCCGGCTCCCGCCTGGGCCACGAAGGCCCGTCGCCGGTGAGCCGCCGCCCGCACCGCCGTCCCGGCCTCCTGCGCCCGGTCGAGCGCGCCCTCGCCGTCGGTGGTCTCGGCACCGTGGTGGCGACCGGCGCCTTGTCAGCCCTCGCCGTGGAGCGGCGCCGCCGCCGGCACGCCTGGCTCGCGGACACGGACCCGCTCGGCCCGAAGGGCTGCTCGCTGCCGCCTGGCCGGGAGCTGGTCGTCGCCACCGACGACGGCGCCCGCCTCGCCGTCACCGTGGCCGGGCCCGACGACGGACCCACCGTGGTGCTGCCCCACTGCTGGACGGGCACCCGCGAGACCTGGGGCGCCGTCGCCCGCCGCCTCGTCCTGGGCGGCCACCGGGTGGTGCTCTACGACCAGCGCGGCCACGGCCGGTCCACCGCCCCCGACGACCACGTGCCCTCGATCCCGCAGCTGGGCCACGACCTGCGGGCGGTCCTCGACGCCACCGACAGCACCGACGTGCTCCTCGCGGGGCACTCGATGGGCGGCATGACCATCCAGGCCTACGCCCTCGAGCACCCGGATCACTTCGCCGCGCACGTGCGGGGAGCGGTGCTGGTGTCCACGGCGGCCCGCACCCTCGGCCGGGAGGTCCCCGCCCGCCTCGTCCACGCCCTGATGGGCGACGCGGGCCCGGCGTGGACCCGACAGGGCGCGATCGCCCGGCGCATGGTCCGGCGCACGATCGGCAAGGCAGCCCGCCGCTCCCACATCCAGGCCACGCTGGACGCGTGGGCCGCCACCACCGGCAACGCCCGTGCCGGCTACCTCGTGGCCATGTCCGCCATGGACCTCCGCCGCTGCCTGCCCGGTCTGCAGGTACCCACCACCGTCATGGTGGGCACCCACGACCGGCTCACCCCCGTCCGGGCGGCCAAGGCGCTGGCCGAGCACCTCCCCGACGTGAAGCTCCTCGTGCTCCCCGGCGCCGGCCACATGCTTCCCCTCGAGGCGCCGGACCGGATCATCGACGCCATCAAGGCCACCGCGGCTCGCGCCGAGCCGCGGTCGCGCACCACGAGCCAGCCCACCACCGCCGACGCCTGACCGCCCGGGTCCCCGGACGGCCGCACCGGTCGGGGCCCCGGCGCGGCCCGGGGCTGTGGGATCCTGGGGGGATGGCGGACGTGACCACGCCCCCCAGCACCCCCCGCGGGCCGGGTCGGCCGCCCCGGTCACCGGAGGCGAAGGCAGCCCAGCGCGCCCGCCTGCTCCAGGCGGCCTTCGGCGCCGTCCGCCAGCACGGGCCCGAGACCTCGGTCGAGGAGATGGCCTCGGCGGCGGGGGTGTCGAAGCCGGTCTTCTACAGCGAGTTCGGGGACAAGTACGGCATCGCCGACGCGATGGCCGTCGCCCTCGTCGAGAGCGGCGAGCGCCAGCTCATGGCGGAGCTGGAGCAGGCCGGGACGATCGATCTCGCCCGGGCGCTGCGCCTCGCCGTGGAGGGGTTCTTCGAGGTCGTGACCGCCGACCCGGACGTGTACGGGTTCATCTTCCGCAGCATCCGCAGCGGCGACGCCGGCCTGCTCGACAACGCCCTCATGCGCAGCCTGCAGGCCCGCTTCGAGGTGGTGGCAGCCGCGCTCGCCCCCGGAGCCGACCCGGCCGTCGTGCGCTTCCTCGCCCATGGCACCTTCGGCTTCATCATCTCCGCCATCGAGTCCTGGGAGGCCACCCGCACCCCGGACCGGGAGGTCGCCCTCGATCTCGTGGTGGCCGTCCTCGCCAACGGCCTCCTCGCCGCCCAGGCGGTGGGGTCCACCTCCTGAGCCATCGCTCGCTCGGGTCTGGTCCGACGGCTGCCGGGTACGGTCAGGCGATGGCCGACGACCACGACACCCCGATGCCGGGCACCCCCACGGGTGCCTCTACCATCCTCGAGGCGCTGGACTGGCTGAAGGAGGCGGGCTTCGGCGGGAACCTGTTCGTCACCGACGGCGCGGTGGTGCGCTGCAGCGCCTGCCGGCACGACATGCCGGCCGCCGAGCTGGACCTCCGGCACCTCATCCGCCTGGAGGGTGCCTCGGACCCGTCGGAGATGGCGGCCGTGCTCGGGCTGGTCTGCCAGAGCTGCGGCACGCAGGGCGCGGCCGTGGTGCGGTTCGGCCCGGAGGCCTCGCCGGACGAGGCCGAGGTGCTGATGGCGCTCGAGGACCACCGGCGGGGCTGAGCCCCAGAGCAGGAGCGGGTGCGGTCGGCGCCGAAGGGTGCCAGGCTCACACGCACCGACCACCCCCAAGGAGCTCGCATGGCGCTGACCGAGACGTTGATGGACGGCGTCGTGAAGACGATGAACGTCTTGCACCGGGCAGTGGTGAAGGCCAGCGGCGGCCGGCTCGGCTACCAGCTCGTGGGCATGGCTGCGCTCGAGCTGCACACCACCGGGCGCAAGAGCGGGCAGCGGCGCAGCGTCATGCTCACCGCCCCGGTGTTCGAAGACGACCGGGTGGTGCTGATTGCGTCGAAGGGCGGAGACCCTCGCCACCCCGACTGGTTCCACAACCTCTCCGCCGACCCCCGCGTGGAGATCACCCACAAGGGCGAGACCCGACCCATGCAGGCACGGGTGGCCACCGGCGAGGAGCGGGCCGAGCTGTGGCAGCGCGCCGTCGAGGCCTACAAGTACTACGACAGCTACCAGAGGCGCACCGACCGCGAGATCCCCGTCGTCGTCCTCGAACCCCGCTGACCCCACGACGTCTGTGTGTGCTTTCTGGCCGCTCCGGCGCAGGAACCCACACAGACGTCGTGGGGTCAGGTCGGGGTGCGCCGCTCGCTGAGGCGGTCGGCGGGGGACTGACCGCTGTCGGTGGGGTTGTAGGACCAGTCGGGCTGCTTGCCGACGTGCCGGCCGTCGATCATCGCACCGTCGTCGTGCAGGTCGGTGAGCTCGGCCACGAGGAACCGGCCGGCCGGCTTGGCCCGGCCCTCGACGTGGTCGGCGATGCCCCGGCTGGCGATGCTGGTCAGCGAGACGGTGACGGCCTGCTGCTGGGCGGCCAGGTTGCATCGGGCACCGTCGGTCACGGTGGCGGCCCGCTCGAGCAGCGCCTCGAGGTCGTGGGGGGTCGGCCTCCGACGCGGCGATCCGCCCGAGGGTGTGGGCGATCTCGAGGCCGTCCTGCTTGCAGGGCGTGCACTGCCCGCAGCTCTCGATGGCCAGGAAGCGGCTGGCGCCGGCGGCCACCGCGACGAGGTCGTCGGTGTCGTCGAGGACGATGTAGCCGGCCGAGCCGAGGCCGCTGCCGGCGGCCGCCATGGCCTCGTAGGTGAGGGGCGTGTCGAGCGCCCCCGCCGGGATGAGGGCGCTGGACACGCCCGGGAGGACCGCCTGGACCTCGCGCCCCTCGCGCGCGCCGCCGCCCACCTCGGCGATGGCCTCCCGGAGGGTCGTGCCGAGCGAGATCTCGGCCACGCCCGGTCGGGCCACCCGCCCGGTGATGGTGCACACGATCGTCCCTGGCGACTCCATCGTGCCCACGGAGCGGAACCACTCCGAGCCCTTGAGCACGAGGAGCGGCACGTTGGCGAGCGTCTCGACGTTGTCGACGAGCGTGGGTGGCACGACGCTTCCGCCGCCCTCGGTGGCCATCTCGACGCCCGCGGACTGGCCGCTGTCGCTCGTCAGCTCCTCCGGCGCGCTGACCACCTCGTCCACGCCCCGGCGGTAGGGCGGCGCGATGCGGGGGAACGGCGGCCGGCCGGCGATGGCCTCCAGCAGCGCCGTCTCCTCCCCGTAGAGGTACTCCGAGGGGCCTTCGAACACCTCGACGGCGAGCCCGTCGGTCCACCCCGCGTCCGCCATCTCGGCCAGGGCCGCCCGCACGCGGACCAGCTCCTCGGTGAAGCTGGCCTTCAGGGCGACGACGACCGTGTCGGCCCCGACCACCCGCGCCGCCACCAACGCCCCCTCGAGGACGCCGTAGGGGTTGGCGCGCAGCAGCGCCCGGTCCTTGAACGTCCCGGGCTCACCCTCGGCGCCGTTGACGACGACGGTGGTGCCCACCACCTCGGAGCGGCTGTCGAGCACCGTCCGCCACTTCCGGCCGGTGGGAAACCCGGCACCGCCCCGGCCCCGGAGGCCGGCGGCGTCGAGCTCGTCGATCACCGCGAAGGGCTCGACCTTGGTGGCCACCTGGAGGGCCCGGCCGCCCTGGCGCCGCTCCTGGTAGTCAGCCAGGTTCTCGACCGGTGTCTGGGGCAGGACGCGTTCGACGACAGGCATGTCCAGCCCCTTCCCGGAGCGGCCGGATCCTCTACCTGAAGGTGCCTCGGCACTAGAACGCGTTCTAGTCTGGGGCCATGGACGAGCTGGGACACGCGGTCTGGGACGCCGACAACCACTACTACGAGGCGCTCGACGCGTTCACCCGCCACCTCGACCCGGCGCTCGGCCCCCGCTGCGTCCAGTGGGCGACCATCGAGGGACGGCAGTACCACGTGCTCGGGGGCAAGGTGAGCCGGGCGGTCACCAACGCCACCTTCGACCCGGTGTCGAAGCCGGGCTGCCTGAGCGAGTACTTCCGCGGCAACCCGAACCATGCCAACCCGCTCCAGCTGCTGCGCGATCACGAGCCGATCCGCCCCGCCTATCGGGATCCGGCGGCCCGCCTGGCCACCCTCGACGACCAGGGTCTGGCCGGGTGCTTCCTCTTCCCCACGCTCGGGATGATCTACGAGGAGCCCCTGAAGCACGACCCGGTTGCGGTGTGCGCCACCTTCCGTGCCTTCAACCGATGGCTCCGGGAGGACTGGGGCTTCGATCACGCCGGCCGGATCCTCACCGCGCCGTACCTCACCCTCGCCGACGTCGACTGGGC
>JBKHYD010000069.1:0-28844 GCA_046565645.1 Acidimicrobiia bacterium
TGTCGCCCGTCAGTGGGATGGGACCACCCGGGTGTGAGTTTCGCCAGTGGGATGGGGCCACCTCGTCGCCAGTGATGGGACCACCCGTTCGCCAGTGATGGGACCACCTTCCGGGGTCCGCCAGTTCCGGTGTCGTGGACGCTCGGCTTGCCGTCGCCGTTGTCGACGAGACCACTGGAGGCGGCATGGCGTTCCGGGAGGTTCGCGTGTTCGAAGTGCGAGAGGTGCTGCGGCTGTGGCTGCGCGGCGAGGGGTTGCGGGCGATCAGCCGGCTGGCGGGGATGGACCGCAAGACGGTCCGCCGCTACGTCGAGGCCGCTGAAGAGCTCGGTGTGGATCGGGCCGGTGACGAGGACCAGTTGACCGACATGTTGCTTGGCCAGGTGGTCGAGCGGGTGCGGCCGCATCGCACCGATGGTCGGGGCGAGGCCCGCCGGCTGCTCGACGCTCATCGGGGTCAGCTGGAGAAGTGGCTCGACACCGACGGCCTCACCGTCGTCAAGGTCCACGAGCTGTTGGAGCGCCAGGGCGTGGTCGTGCCGGAGCGGACGTTGCATCGCTACGCGCTCGAGGAACTCGGCATCGGCCGCTCGGTTCAAGGATCGACGGTCCGGGTGAACGACGGCGAGCCGGGTGACGAGCTGCAGGTCGACTTCGGCAAGCTGGGCCGCATCCCCGACCCCGACACTGGCCGGCAGCGGGATCTGTGGGCGCTGGTGTTCACGCCGGTCGTGTCGCGGTTCAGCTTCGTGTGGCTCACCCACCGCCAGACGACCGACGATGTGATCGCCGGGTTCGAAGCGGCGTGGGCGTTCTTCGGCGGCGTCTTCGCCACGGTGATCCCCGACAACATGAAGGCCATCGTCGACGGCGCCGATCCGCTCGCGCCCCGGTTGAACCAGGCCTTCGTCGAGTACGCGCAAGCCCGAGGGTTCGTGATCGACCCGGCCCGGGTCCGCTCACCGCAGGACAAGCCCCGGGTCGAGCGAGTCGTGCCCTACGTGCGGAACAACTTCTTCGCCGGCGAGACCTTCATCGACCTGCCCGACGCCCAACGCCGGGTCGAGGTGTGGGCCCGGGACCGGGCCGGGATGCGGATCCACGGCACCACCCAGCTGCGCCCGGCCGAACACTTCCGTCTCGAGGAACAGCCGGGCCTCGCTCCGGCGCCGACCGCTCCCTATGACGTGCCGATCTACACGACCGCGAAGGTCCACCGGGACCATCACATCGAGGTGGCCAAGGCGCTCTACTCGATCCCCGGGAACCTGATCGGCACCCGAGTCGACGTGCGCGCCGACCGCTCGCTGGTCCGGGTGTTCTCCCGAGGTCAGCTGATCAAGGTCCACCCCCGCCAGCGCCCCGGCGGCCGCTCCACCGACCCGGCCGACCTGCCGTCGGAGCAGACCATCTACGCCATGCGCGACCTCGACGCGCTCCAGCGGCTCGCCGCCGGCCACGGCCCCGCCATCGGCGCCTACGCCACCGCCCTGCTTGACACCCCGTTGCCCTGGACCAAGATGCGCCAGGTCTACGCCCTGCTCGGCCTCGTCAAGAAGTGGGGGCCGGTCCGGGTCAACGCGGCGTGCGAACGCGCCCTCGACGCCGAAGCGATCAACGTGGGTCTCATCGGCCGGATGCTCGAACGCGGCACCGAGAACGGCGCCGACCCGCAGCCGACAGCACCGGGCACGGTCGTGACGCCCCGGTTCGCTCGGGATCACAGCCACTTCGCCGTCCGCACCACCGACGGGGAGGTGGCCGGATGAGCACCGCCCCGACCGTCACCCCCGAGCTCAAGTCGCTGCTGCGCCGGGTGAAGCTCGGCCGTTGCCTCGACACCCTCCCCGAACGACTCGCCCTCGCCAGCACCGGCGGCATGGGACACGCCGAGTTCCTCGAGCTCGTCCTGGCTGACGAAGTCACCCGACGCGAGAACACCTCGGCCGACCGGCGCGCCAAGACCGCCGGCCTGGACCCCGCCATGACCCTGGACCGCTGGGACAACACCGCCAAGATCACCTACGACCGAGCGGTCTGGAACGAGCTGTGCTCGCTGCGTTTCGTCGACGCCGGCCACAACGCCGTCATCATGGGCCCCGTCGGCGTCGGCAAGACCTTCCTCGCCACCGCCCTCGGCCACGCCGCGGTCCGCCGCCGCATCAGCGTCCATTTCGAACGCTGCGATCGTCTGCTCAAGCGACTCCGAGCGAGCCGGCTCGACAACAGCCACGACAACGAGATCCGCAAGCTGCTGCGCGTCGACCTGCTCATCATCGACGACTTCGCGCTCCAACCGATGGACTCGGTCGACACCGCCGACATCTACGAACTCATCGTCGAACGTCACCGGGCAGCGTCCACGGTGATCACCTCCAACCGAGAGCCGGTTGAGTGGCTCGGCCTGATGGCCGACCCGCTGCTCGCCCAATCAGCGATCGACCGGCTCCAGTCCGCCGCCCACGAACTCGTCCTCGACGGCGAGTCCTACCGGCAACGACAGAAGCCCACCGTCACCGACAACCTTGACGAGCCGACCGCACCCCGGCGATCATCCCGTCGCCGGACCTGACCGAACCCCGGAAGTGGTCCCATGCCACTGGCGAACGGGTGGTCCCATCACGCTGGCGAGCGACAGGCAGCACCACCACGTTCATCGGCCTCACGTTGTCAGCTGCCTCCGGGTCAAGCGACTATGCGAGGGCTGGTGGCCGGGCGCTGGGTGTTCTCGGCATCGGCGTCTCCGTCTGGGGGAACATGCAATCCGGCCGATGCAAGTGGTGATCGCCACGAGTGCGGCCACCGCACGAGCCATGATCCTGATGGCGCCATTCGCCCTGATGGCAGCGACTGCGTTCTGGTTCTCGTATAGACGGATGAGTGCAAATCCCCCCAGTGGGGAATGGCTGGATCGGGCCCGCGCCGTCCGGCGTCGGGCGCTGTTGACCCGCGTGTGGTCGCAGGACGTCCTTTGGCAGCTGAGGGTCGCGGAGAACCCGCGAATCGCCTTTTGGCTAGCGCTCGTTTGGTGCGTCGTTGCCGTGGCGCTGCTTGTGCTCGGGTCTGCGCTCCTCGTCCTGTGAGCGGATGGTAGCGACGTCATCGTCGGGATCGACCTCCACGGAGATCGACTCGTCGCTACCGCGATCACCGTTCGGCGCAACGGCGCGGTTGAGGCCGAACCTGCGGTCTGGCGGGTGCTCGCGCGCGTCGGGCTCGGTGTGTGAGCCGCCACCGAGACACCATCGACCAGCGTTCACCGAGTTCCGCAGCCGGCTCCAGCGGGTTGGTGGAGGGCGGGTCGGCTCCGGTAGCGTCGTTCGGCCACAACCGACCTCCGCGCTCCGGCGCGATCTCAGACGTAGGAGCCCTCCGATGGCCGAGATCATCCTCCATGCCACCCCGCGCCCCCCGCAGGGGACCCGCACCGCCCGCCGCCTTCGTGCCGAGGGCAAGGTGCCCGGCGTCGTGTACGGCATGGGCGGCGACCCGATGCCGCTCACCGTCGACTGGCGCGAGCTGCGTGCCGCGCTCGTCACCGAGCAGGGCCTCAACGCCATCATCAACCTCGAGCTCGAGGGCGAGCGCACCCCCACGCTCGTCAAGGAGATCCAGCGCCACAAGGTGCGGCGCGACGTGCTCCACGTCGACTTCATCCGGGTCGACCTGGACAAGCCGGTCGACGTCGAGGTTGCCATCCACCTGGAGGGCGAGGCCGAGGCGGTCACCTCCGGCAACGGCGTCGTCGACCAGGTCATGACCGCGCTGCACATCACGGCCAAGCCGGCGGACATCCCGGCCCAGATCACCCTCGACATCTCCGGCCTCGAGATCGGCAGCGCCCTGCGAGTGGGCGACATCGAGCTGCCGGCCGGCGTCACCACCTCGGTCGACCCCGAGGAGGCTGTCGTCACGGCCAGCCACCAGGTCGTCGAGGTCACCGAGCCCGCCGAGGGCGAGGAGGCTGCCGAGGCCGAGGGCGCGGCGGCGGAAGGCGACGCCGACGACAGCGCCGAGGGCGGGGCGGCCGAGGGCGGCGATGCCGGCGACGGCGCGGCCGAGGGCGGCGACGAGGGCTGATGCTCCGGCGCCGCGGCGCCGAGCGGGAGCGGCGGGGCACCCCCGCCGACCTGCTCGTCGTCGGGTTGGCCAACCCCGGCCCCGAGTACGAGGGCACCCGGCACAACGTGGGAGCCGAGGTGGTGCGGCTCCTGGCCGAGCGCCACGGCGCCACGCTGCGCAAGAGCAAGGAGCGGGCCGTCTCCGACGAGGTGGTGGTGGGCGGGAAGCGCCTCGCGCTCGCCATCCCCCTCACCTACATGAACCTCTCCGGCGAGGCCGTGGCCCCGCTGGTGCGGAGGCACGGCATCGAGGACCCGGCCCGGCTCGTGATCGTGCACGACGAGCTCGACCTGCCCGTGGGGCGCATGAAGCTCAAGCTCGGGGGCGGGCTGGCCGGCAACAACGGGCTGAAGTCCGTGCAGTCCCACCTGCACACGTCGGACTTCGGACGGATCCGCATCGGGATCGGCAAGCCCCCCGGCCGCCGGGAAGGAGCCGACCACGTGCTGAAGCGCCCGGGGAAGGCGGACCGGGCCGAGCTGGACATCGTGGTGGTCGAGGCCGCCGACGCGGTCGAGACGATCCTCCACGAGGGGTTCGCGGCGGCGATGACGCGGTACAACGCCCGTCCGGATCGGGCCCCGGAGTGACGGTTCGGTAGCCTGAGCGCCTCCCATGAAGCTGCGCGACCTCCCCCCGCTGCTGCGTGAGGAGCCCGGCTTCGCGTCCGTGCTCGGCCGGTCCTCCGCAGTGCTCGCCGTCCCCGAGCCGGCGCGCGCCCTCACCCTGGCCGGCCTCGCCACCCTCACCTCGCGCCGCCCGCTCGTGGTGGCCGTCCCCACCACCGGCGACGCCGACCGCCTCGCGGCCGACCTCCGCACCTACCTGGGGGCCGAAGCCGTCGACACGTTCCCGGCCTGGGAGACCCTCCCGTTCGAGCGGGTGTCGCCGTCGGTCGAGACGATGGGGCGGCGCCTGCGCACCATGTGGCGCCTGCGCGACCCGGAGCGGGCGCCCCGGGTCCTCGTGGCGCCGGTCCGGGCCCTCGTGCAGCGCCTCGGCCCGCACGTGGAGGAGGCCGAACCGGTCGTCATCCGCCCCGGCGAGCGGCGCGACCGCGACGAGCTCGTGGCCGCCCTCGTCGGCGCCGGGTACCGCCGCGAGGAGGTCGTGGAGCACCGGGGCGAGCTGGCCGTGCGGGGGTCGATCGTCGACGTCTACCCCTCGACGGCCGACGGCCCCGTCCGCATCGACCTCTGGGGCGACGAGGTGGACCGGCTCACCGCCTTCTCGGTGGCCGACCAGCGCTCCACCGACGACCTGGGCTGCATCGAGATCTTCGGCTGCCGCGAGCTGCTCCCCACCGACGAGGTCCGCGCCCGGGCCGACAAGCTGGTCTCGCTCGAGCCGTGGGGGCGCGAGCAGTGGGAGCGGCTCGCCCAGGGCCAGACCTTCGACGGCATGGAGTCCTGGCTGCCCTGGCTGACCGACGGCGAGCACGTCCTGTTCGACCTGGTCGGGCCGGAGGCGCTGGTCCTGCTCGTCGAGCCCCGCCGGATGCGGGACCGGGCGGCTGACCTCCTCGCCGAGGAGGCCGACCTCGCCCGCACCCTCGCCAAGACCTGGGGGGCCGCCGCCGACGGCGGCGACGAGGGCTTCCCCCGCCTCCACCTCCCCTTCGACCGGCTGCTCACCCACAGCGACGCCCCGGCCTGGACGGTCACCACCGCCCCCGAGGGCCCCGAGGTCGCCACCGTCGCCTCGATGGGCATCGCCACCGCCGCCGGCGACCCCGAGCGGGTGGTCCGCCAGCTGGCTGGCCTGGCCGCCGACGGGTACCGGATCGTGGTGGCCGCCGACGGCGAGGGCTCCGCCGCCCGCCTGCGGTCGCTGCTCGGCGAGCACGGGCTGGCCCCCGACATCGACGTCGCCCCCCTCGAGCGGGGCTGCATCCTGCCCGCCGTGAAGCTGGCCGTGGTGGCCGAGCACGACCTGACCGGCCGGCGCCGAGCCCACCGGGCGGCCCGGCCCCGCAAGCGCGACGCCCAGGGCTTCTTCGACGACCTGAAGCCCGGCGACTACGTCGTCCACCACCAGCACGGCGTGGCCCGCTACGGCGGCATGGTCAAGCGCGCCATCGGCGGGGTGGAGCGGGACTACCTGCTCCTCGAGTACCGGGGCGACGACCGGCTCTACGTCCCGTCGGACCAGATCGACGCCGTGCGCCACTACACCGGCGGCGAGAGCCCGAGCCTCAGCCGCCTCGGCGGCGACGGCTGGCAGAAGGCCAAGGCGAAGGTCCGCTCGGCCGTGTCCGAGATCGCGCAGGAGCTGGTCGTCCTCTACCAGACCCGCCTGAACGCCCCCGGCCACGCCTTCGCCGAGGACTCGCCGTGGCAGCGGGAGATGGAGGAGTCGTTCCCCTTCCAGGAGACCCCCGACCAGCTCACCGCCATCGCCGAGGTGAAGGCCGACATGGAGGCCTCCCACCCGATGGACCGCCTCGTCTGCGGCGACGTCGGCTTCGGCAAGACCGAGGTGGCCATCCGGGCGGCGTTCAAGGCGGTGCAGGACGGCAAGCAGGTGGCCGTGCTGGTGCCCACCACGCTCCTGGCCCAGCAGCACTACCAGACCTTCTCGGACCGCTTCGCCGGCTACCCGCTGCGGGTCGAGGTGCTCTCCCGGTTCCTCACCCCGGGCCAGGCCAGGGAGGTGGCGGCGGGGGTCCGCAGCGGCGAGGTCGACATCGTCGTCGGCACCCACCGCCTCCTCTCCGACGACATCGCCTTCAAGGACCTCGGCCTCCTGGTGGTCGACGAGGAGCAGCGCTTCGGCGTCTCCCACAAGGAGCAGATCAAGAAGCTGAAGGCCGGCGTGGACGTGCTCACGCTGTCGGCCACGCCGATCCCCCGCACGCTCGAGATGAGCCTCACCGGCATCCGGGACCTCACGCTGCTCAACACCCCGCCGGCCGACCGCATGCCGATCCTCACCTACGTCGGCGAGTACGACGACCGGGCCGTGGCCGAGGCCATCCGGCGCGAGCTCCTCCGCGAGGGCCAGGTCTTCTACGTGCACAACCGGGTGCAGGACATCGAGAAGACGGCCAACCACGTGCGGGACCTCGTCCCGGAGGCGCGGGTGGCCGTGGCCCACGGCCAGATGGACGAGGGCACGCTCGAGCAGGTGGTGATCGCCTTCTGGGAGGGCGAGTACGACGTCCTCGTCTGCACCACCATCATCGAGTCGGGCATCGACATGCCGACCGTGAACACCCTGGTGGTCGACCGGGCCGACCTGCTCGGCCTGGGCCAGCTCCACCAGCTCCGCGGTCGGGTGGGCCGCTCCGGGCAGCGGGCCTACGCCTACCTGTTCGTCCCGCAGGACCGGGTGCTCACCGAGGAGGCCTACGAGCGGCTGAAGACGATCGGCGAGGCCACCGAGCTCGGCTCCGGCTTCAAGATCGCCATGCGCGACCTGGAGATCCGCGGCGCCGGCAACCTGCTCGGCACCGGCCAGTCCGGCCACATCGCGGCGGTGGGGTACGACCTCTACTGCCAGATGGTCACCGAGGCGGTGGCCGAGCTGAAGGGCGAGCCCGTGAAGGAGCCAGCCGAGATCAAGCTCGACCTGCCGCTGGCCGCCAACCTCCCCACGGCCTACGTGGCCAAGGAGGAGCTGCGCCTCGAGGCCTACCGGCGGCTGGCCGCGGTCACCGCCGATGCCGAGGTGGACGACATCCGCGCCGAGTGGGAGGACCGCTACGGGCCGCCGCCGCCCGAGGCCGAGGCGCTGCTGCAGGTCGCTCGGCTGCGGGCCGAGTGCGCCCGAACCGGCATCCGCGAGCTCACCGTGGTCGCCCCCAGCGGCTACGGCGGCCAGCCCTCCACCGCCCGGCTCTCCCCGGTGGTGCTGAAGACGAGCCAGACGATCCGCCTGAAGCGGCTCCACCCGACCGCCGTCTACAAGGAGGCCGAGCGGCTCCTCGTGCTCAAGGTCCCGGCCCGCGAGCACCCCGCCGACTGGCTGGTGGCGGCCCTGCGGGACCTCCTCCCCGTCGAGGTGCCGGCGCCGGCGTGACCGGTCTCCGGCGACTTCGGGGCGGTGGCGGGCGGGCTCTAGGCTCTGCGCCCGTGCCTCGCCGCCTCCTCGCTCTCGCCGTCGTGGTCCTCGCCGTCGCCGCCGCCGGCTGCGCCGACGCCGTGTCCCCGGCCATCCGGGTGGGTGACGCCACCGTCAGCAACGACGAGCTCCTCGACGAGATCGACCAGTGGATCGGCAACCCGGTGGCGGTCGACCCGGCTCAGGTCGCCGGGCTGACCCCTGGCGGCTACCCGGGGGAGCTGGTCCGCCAGCTGATCAGCCAGCGGATCGACTTCCTGATCCACGCCGAGGAGTTCGACCGGCTCGGCCTGGAGGTCACCGACGAGCTCCGCAACGACGCCCTCGTGGCCCTCTTCGGCGACCCCTCAGCCGCCACCGACGCCTTCGCCGCCTTCAGCGAGGAGTTCGCCGCCTCCTTCACCGACGACGTCGCCCGGCAGATCGCGGTCCAGGACGCGCTCGGCGAGGAGGAGTACTCGGCGTGGTACGGCGCCGCCTACGAGCGGACCGACATCGAGGTGAACAGCCGATACGGCTCGTGGGACCCGGCCACCCGCACCGTCGCCGCGCCCGCCACCCCCACCCCGGCCGCCGGCTGAGGTCGCCGTGGCGCGGGTGATCGTCGCCGGCCTGGGCCCGGCGGGACCCGAGCTCGTCACCACCGAGGTCCGCGAGCTGCTGACCCTCGTGCCCGAGGTGCGCCTGCGGACGGGACGCCACCCGGCGGCCGAGGTGGCCGCCGGGGCGGCGACGTTCGACCACCACTACGACGCCGCCGAGGGCTTCGACGACGTCTACCGGGCCATAGTCGAGGACCTCGTGGCGCTGGCGCAGGCCCGCGGTGAGGTCCTCTACCTCGTCCCCGGCTCGCCGAGGGTGCTCGAGCGCTCCGTGGACTGGCTGGCGGCCGACGACCGGGTGGAGGTCGACGTGCGACCGGCGCTGTCGTTCCTCGACCTCGCCTGGGTGCGGCTCGGGATCGACCCGTTCGAGGCCGGCGTCCGGATCGTGGACGGCCACCGCTTCGCCGAGCGGGCGGCGGGCGAGCGGGGTCCGCTGCTGGTCGCCCACTGCCACAACCAGCGGGTGCTCTCGGACATCAAGCTGGCCTTCGACGACGAAACTCCGGAGCAGGTCGTGGTGCTCCAGCGGCTCGGCCTGCCCGACGAGCGGGTCGAGGTGCTGCCGTGGGCCGAGCTCGACCGGGCCGTCCACGCCGACCACCTCACCTCCCTCTGGATCCCCGAGACGGCCCACGACCTGGCGTCGTCGCTGGTGGCGTTGCACGAGCTGGTCCGAACGCTGCGGGAGCGGTGCCCGTGGGATCGCGAGCAGACCCACCAGAGCCTCACCCGGCACCTGCTCGAGGAGGCCTACGAGGTGCTCGACGCCATCGACCACCTCGACCCGGAGGCCGGATCCGGCTTCGAGCACCTCGAGGAGGAGCTCGGCGACCTGCTCTTCCAGGTGGTGTTCCACTCCGTCCTCGCCGCCGAAGCGGGCCGGTTCACGCTGGCCGACGTGGCCCGCGGCATCCACGACAAGCTCCGGGACCGGCACCCCCACGTGTTCGACCCGACCGCCGGGGAGACCACCGTCGAGCAGCTCACCGTGGACTGGGAGGCCCGCAAGGTGGCCGAGAAGGGCCGGGCCAGCGTGATGGACGGGATCCCCGCCGCGCTGCCCGCCCTGGCCTACGCCGCCAAGGTCCAGAAGAAGGCGGCCGCCGAGGGGGTCGACTGGCGCGACCTGCCCGGCGTCGAGCCGGGGTCGCTGGCCGCCCAGCTCCTGCACCTCGTCCACGCCGCCCGTGGGGCCGGGCTCGACCCCGAGCAGGAGCTCCGCCGGGCCGCCACCGCCCTGCGGGACGCGTTCACGGCACGGGGCTGACCGGCCCTCACCCGCGCTCGTCGGCGCCGGTCTCGACGAGCACGTCGAGGAGCGCGAGCGCCTCCCGCTGGAGCCGGTTCGCGATGGGGCCGAGGGCGTCGTGGGCGGCGTCGGTGGCGGCGAGCGGGTCGGCGCCCTGGGCTCGAGCGACCGCGGTGGCCCTGCCTGCGATGCCCCGGGCGGCGGCGCTGGCGGTCTCCTTGGCCAGCGCCGCGGCGACCGCACGGGCCACCAGGTCCGGCGCCCCGAGCAGCACCCTGTCCACCGCCTCCCGGGCGGCCGTCATCCCCGCCTCCCAGGGGCCGAGGTCGACGGCGTCACGGGCGAGGTCCTGGATCATCGTCCAGTACGCCCCGCCCTCCGCCGCGGCGGCGGCCTCCCGCGCCGCGTCCCACGGGTGGGGGCCGTCCGCCTCGGACCGGTCGAGCGCCCCCTGGGCCAGCCGGTCGACGGCCGCGACCTCGGCCCGCTCGAGCGCGAGCTCTGGGTCCTCGGTCTCGGCTCGGGCGCTCGCCGCTCGCCCTGCCCGGTCGAGCGCGGTGCCGAGCGGGACGACGGCGAGGGCGTCGACGGCTCGGTGCGCCGCGGCCCAGCCGGCGGCCCAGGCGCTGTCGGCCACCGCTCGGATGGCCGCCGCCCAGGCGCTGTCGCCGATCGAGCGCCCCGCCGCCTCCAGCTCGGCCCGCACCCGCGGGTCGCGGGCGCACTCGATGACGCGCAGGTCGGTGGCGTAGGCGAGGTCGGCGGGCACGCCCACGCCAGCCGCCTCCGACGCCGCCACCCACCCGGCCCCTTCCGAGGCCGCCTCCCACGCCTCCCACGACGCCTCCCCCACGAGGTCGGCGTCGACCGGGTGCCCGGAGGCGGCCACCGAGGCGGTGAGCTCGATCCGGCGGCTGGCGATCACCAGGGCCGAGCTCATCACGTCGACAGCACGGACGAGCTCGACGTGGTGTCGGATCGGCCCGACCGCCTCCAGTCGGCTGGCCGCCTCGACCAGGCCGGCGGCCCGGAGCCAACCGACGGCCTGGACGCGCATCAGCCAGTCGGTGGCGGCCCAGGCGCGGGCCTGGTCGGCCGGGGACAGGCCACCCTCGGAGGGAGTGGGCGACGCCGTGCCGATGAGACGGGCCGCCCGATCCTTCAGCGTCTGGCGGGTGGCGTCGTCCAGGGCGGAGGCGAACCAGCGGGCATAGGTGGCGACGACCGGGGAGACGCTGACGGGGGCGTCGCTGTGCGGCTCGTGGGCCAGCCAGGCCACCAGCTCGAGGAGCGTCAGCCGCAGCCCGCGACGGCTGTGGGGGAGGGTCTCCAGCCGGATGTCGCGGAGGTCGGGCAGCCCCAAGGCGCTCTCGCCGACGGGCGCGGCGCCGGCTGCGCCCTCAGGGCGCGAGACCAGCAGCTCGTCGACCTCGGTCGGGGTGGCGAGGAGCGGGGCCAGCACCTCGATCCCCCGGCGGCGGACCTCGGCCCGCCCCTGGTAGAGCGGGAGCCAGGCCTCGGGCTCACCGATCGCGACCTCGATGCGCTCCCCGCCGATCGGGGTGCCGATGGGCGGGGCGTCGAGGTGGGCGCCGGGGACGAACCGGTCGAGGTGGGAGGGGCCGAGCACCTGGTAGGGGTACACGTCCGGGACGAGGAGGTCGGCCAGGCGGCCCGCCACGAGGTTGGGGGCGGCCCCGCCGTCGGCCTGCCAGCCGTCGGGGCTGAGCCCCAGGCCCACGTCCTCGAAGGTGGGCTCGAAGTCCACGCAGGCGTAGGCCGCCTCGGCGGCCACCTCCCGGGCCACCTCGCAGAGGAGCTCGAACCGGGCCAGCAGTGCAGCCCGGTCGCAGGCCGGGCCTCCGGCGGCGAGGGCCAGGTGAGGCGTCCCGCCGAAGGTCAGCGACGCGCTCCGCACCCGCTCCCGGAGGTTGCCCTTCACGAGGTCGCACCAGGCCCGGCTCTGCGCCGCGTGGTGGAGCACCGAGGGCGCCTCGGCCACCGGCACCCTCCACTCGAGGCCGAGCACGCGGATGGGGGCCAGGTCGCTCGGCGCCTGGTCGCCGAGCACCCACTCGCCGGCGAGGTCCACCCAGCGGGGAGGGATGCTTCCTCGGGCGCCGAGCGGCTCGGGGAAGATCCTGAGCACGACGGCGTTGGCGCACCCGTCCAGCGCGTCGAGCTCGCCACCGGGTTCGGGCACGTCCACCACGGCGTCGCTCACACCGGCGTCGTGGAGCCGCTTCACCACCGCGTCGAGCACGGCCAACCGGCGCTCCTCGTCGAGGTCCAGGCCGCTCACCCGCACGATCGGGCCCTCGGGGGCGACGACAGGCGCCGACACCGAGACCTCGCCCGAGCCGATCGCGACGAGGTCTTGGGTGGCGGTCCGCAGGGCGTCGAGGGCCGCCTCCAGGTCGTCGCAGGATTGCACCTGGAGCACGAAGCCGTCCCCGTAGTCGAGGAGGACCTCCCGCGCGCCCGGAGCGACGGTGATGGCCACGGGCGGATCCTACGTCCCTGTCCTTCCGCCGCCCGGCGGGGGTGCTCGAGGTCGGGTCGGACTTGCCGGGGTCGGGGGCAGGCCCCGAACATGCCTTGGGGCCGATCAACCTCAGCAGTACCATCCGCCACACCTGCAACAGCGGCAACAGCCGCCCCGCAGGCCGATCGCCAGGGAGCGACACCGCATGAGCGACATCGAGCACGTCCAGGGCCGCCCGGTCCTCGACTCGCGAGGCAACCCCACCGTGGAGGTGGAGGTGTTCCTCGCGTCGGGGGCGACCGGCCGCGCCATCGTCCCGTCCGGTGCGTCGACCGGCCAGTTCGAGGCGGTCGAGCTGCGCGACGGTGGCGAGGCGTTCGGGGGCAAGGGCGTGCAGCAGGCGGTGGACCACGTGAACGGCACCATCGGCGACGCCCTCGAGGGCTTCGAGGCGCTCGACCAGCGCGGGGTCGACCTGCTCCTGCTCGATCTCGACGGCACGCCCAACAAGGCGAACCTCGGCGCCAACGCGCTGCTCGGGGTCAGCCTCGCCGTCGCCCACGCTGCCGCCGAGGAGACGGGCCTGCCGCTCTGGCGCTACGTCGGCGGCGCCAACGCCCACGTGCTCCCGGTGCCGATGATGAACGTCCTGAACGGCGGGGCCCACGCCGACAACAACGTGGACTTCCAGGAGTTCATGATCATGCCCGTCGGGGCGGCCAGCTTCTCCGAGGCGCTGCGCTGGGGGGTCGAGACCTACCACGTGCTGAAGCGCCTGCTGCACGACGAGGGCCTGTCCACGGCGGTGGGCGACGAGGGCGGGTTCGCCCCCGACCTCGCGTCCAACGAGGACGCCTGCCGCTGGCTGGTTCGGGCCATCGAGGCCGCCGGCTACACCCCGGGGGAGCAGATCGCCATCGCCCTCGACCCCGCCACCTCGGAGATCTTCGAGGACGGCGCCTACGTGCTGGCCGGGGAGGGCCGCACCCTCACCCCGGCCGAGATGGCCGACGAGTGGGCCCGGCTGTGCGACGCCTACCCGATCGTGTCGATCGAGGACGGGATGGCGGAGGAGGACTGGGAGGGCTGGCGGATCCTCACCGACCGCCTCGCCGACCGGGTGCAGCTCGTCGGCGACGACCTCTTCGTCACCAACGTCGAGCGCCTCGAGCGCGGCATCCGCGACGGCGTGGCCAACAGCATCCTCGTGAAGGTCAACCAGATCGGCACGCTCACCGAGACCCTCGAGACGGTGGCCATGGCCACGCGTGCGTCGTACTCGTCGGTGATGTCCCACCGCTCCGGCGAGACCGAGGACGTCACCATCGCCGACCTCGCCGTCGCCACCGGCTGCGGCCAGATCAAGACCGGCGCTCCGGCACGCTCGGATCGGGTGGCCAAGTACAACCAGCTCCTGCGCATCGAGTCCGAGCTCGGCGACACCGCCGCCTTCTGGGGCCTCGGCGCGCTCGCACGCGGAGGCGGCCGGTCTCGGTGACCAACGGCCGCCACCTCCCGCGCCGCGGGCGCCCCCGCCCGCCGGGCCTCGGCGCGCCGGCGCCCCGGCACGGCCGAGGTCGCGCCCGCCCGGCGCGGCCGCCCGCCCCCGGCCGCGACCGCGCCCGCCGAGCCCCGGTGGTCGACGCCGACGCTCCCGCCTCCCGCCCGAGCGCCCTGCGCCGAGCGGGGCGCGCCCTCGGGCTGGCCGGCGGCGGGGCGGCCCTGCTCGGCGCGCTGGCGATCGGCCTGTTCCCCACCCAGACGTTCCTCGAGCAGCGGGCGACCACGGCCGAGGTGGAGCAGCGCCTCGAGGTGCTGCGGGCCCAGAACGAGGCCTTCGAGGCGCGCATCGACGCCCTCCAGACCGAGGAGGAGATCGAGCGCCTCGCTCGGGAGCAGTACAACCTGGCCTACCCGGGGGAGGAGGCCTACGCCGTGCTCCCCGCCCCGCTGCCGCCCCTCGACCTGCCCCCGCTGTGGCCCTACGGCGAGATCTACGACCACACCTTGAGCTCAGGTGAGGTGGGCGCGTCGCTGGACGCGCCCTGACCCGGCTCGTCGTCGGCGGCTGCCGGGGCCGGAACCCGGGTACGGTCCGGCGGACCTCGCCCGCCGCCGTGGAGGACCCGATGGACCAGACCGACGAACCCACCCGTCCCGAGCCCGACGCCGCCGACGAGGCGGCCACCGCACCCTCCGCTGCCAACGACCCGCCGGCCCCGGCGCCCACCGAAGCGCCCGAGGAGCCTGGGCCCGGCGACGGGCCTGACGACGCCGCGGCCGAAGGCCCGGCGGTGGAGGCGGCGGTGCCGGTCGAGGAGCCGGTCGACGGAGCCCCCACCCCCGTGGCGGCGCCGGCGGAGGGACCGGTGTCGGCCGCGGCGCACGACGGGTCGGCCCGCCCCAAGCCGGCCATCGGCAAGGTCACCCCCGTGCTCTTCGCCGTGGCGGTGGCCTGGGTGCTGAAGAAGCTCCTCACCCGGAGCCGGGGCTGACCACGGGCGCATCCGGCGACGAGGCGCGGGTCGACCCCGACACCGAAGCGGTCGAGGCGCTCCTCGGTCGTCGGGTCCAGGGCGACTTCGAGGTGGTGGTGCGCCACGCCGACGGCTCGCCCGTCGTCCTGCGCAACGCCCCCTTCCTGCACGACGGCACCCCGATGCCCACCCGCTACTGGCTGGTGGGGGAGCCCGAGCGCACCCGCGTGTCCCGGCTGGAGGCGGCCGGCGGGGTGCGGTCGGCAGAGGCCGAGGTGGACCCGGCCGCCCTCCGCGAGGCCCACGCCCGCTACGCCGCCGAGCGCGACGCCGCCATCTCGCCCGACCACGTCGGGCCCCGCCCCTCCGGCGGGGTCGGGGGCACCCGGACCGGCGTGAAGTGCCTCCACGCCCACTACGCCTGGCACCTGGCCGGCGGCGACGACCCGGTCGGCCGCTGGGTGGCCGAGCGCCTGGAGGCTGACCCCACCGACTGAGCCGGGGCCAGCCGCCCCGTTCGTGCCGGTTCGGCGTCGCCGTCGGGCCGAACGGCTCGAGGGGATGCGCCTCGTGCAGGAGAGCGCCGCCAGGCGGGGCCGCCGCCTGAGCGCCCGCAGCGCCGGGGCGCACCGGCCTGCGGCCCGGGTCGGGCAAGATGGCGCCTCGTCGAGCCGAGGAGGAGCCTGCCGTGGCCAGCGCGAGGACACCCAGCGAACCCCCTTCGGGCCAGCTGCCCGCCAACCCGTTCCTCGGGTGGCTCGGCCTGGTGTTCGAGCGGTACGAGCCCGACGACGTGCGCTTGCGGCTCCCGTTCCGCACCGAGCTGAGCAACGACGGCACCCACTACCACGGCGGCGTGGTGGCCTCGGTGCTCGACACGGCCGGCGCGGCGGCGGCCTGGGCGGGTCACGACGCCCCACCCGGCGCTCGCACCACCACGGTGTCGATGACGGTGCAGTACGTCGGGGGCGCCAAGGGGTCGGACCTCGTCTGCGAGGCGCGCACCGTGCGCCGCCGTCGGGAGCTCGTCTTCACCGAGGTCACGGCGACCGACGACGACGGTGCCGTGATCGCCCACGCCGTCCAGACCTACCGCATCGCCTGATCGCCCGGCACGGGCGGCTGCCAGGTCTCAGGCGGAGCGCAGGTGGCGAGCTGAGCAAGCAGGCCGACGCTGCGGGGGAGCCGCCGAGCGTCTCTGGCACACCCTCGCGGGCCCGCTATTCGATGCGCAGGCCGGAGATGGCGCGGCTGATGACGAGCTGCTGGATCTGCTCGGTGCCCTCGAAGATGTCCATGATCTTGGCGTCGCGGTGGAAGCGCTCCACCGGGTACTCCCGGACGTAGCCGTAGCCGCCGAGGATCTGGATGGCCCGCTCGGTCACCCACACGGCGGTGCGAGCGGCCTTCAGCTTCGACATCGAGCCCTCGGCGTTGGTGTAGCCGCCGTTGCGGGCCAGCCACGCCGCCCGCCACACGAGCAGGCGCGACGCGTCGATCTCGGTGGCCATGTCGGCCAGCATGAAGGCGATCGCCTGGTTCTGGATGATCGGCTTGCCGAAGGCGCGGCGCTCCTTGGCGTAGCCGAGCGCGTACTCGTAGGCGGCCCGGGCGATGCCCACGGCCATGGCCGCCACCGCCGGCCGGGTCGACTCGAAGGTGCTCATGGCCGGCTGCTTCTCGCCGGTCTTCATCCCCTCACGGGCCTTGGCCAGCTTGGCGTCGAGCTTCTCCTTCCCGCCCAGCAGGCAGCGGCCCGGCACCCGGACGTCGTCGAGCACGACCTCGGCGGTGTGGGAGGCGCGGATGCCGTGCTTCTTGTACTTCTGGCCCTGCGAGAGGCCCTTGGTGCCCGGCGGGATGATGAAGGACGCCTGGCCCCGGCTCTTCAGCTCGGGGTCCACGGCCGCCACGACCACGTGGACGTTGGCGATGCCGCCGTTGGTGATCCACGCCTTGGTGCCGTTCAGCACCCACTCGTCCTTGGCCTCGTCGTAGACGGCCCGGGTACGCAGCGACGACACGTCGGAGCCGGCGTCGGGCTCGGACACGCAGTAGGCGCCGAGCTTCACGTCGTCGGCGTCGCCGTAGCACTGCGGGACCCACTCCATCATCTGCTCCGGGGTGCCGGAGCCGGCGATGCCGGCGGCGGCCAGGCCCGAGCCGAAGATCGAGAGCGCGATGCCGGCGTCGCCCCAGAAGAGCTCCTCCATCGCCACCGGCAGGGTGAGGCCGCTCTGGTCGCCCATCATGGCGTTGGCCATGAAGTCGAAGCCGTAGAGCCCGATCTTGGCCGCCTCCTGGATGATGGGCCACGGGGTCTCCTCGCGCTCGTCCCACTCCTCGCCGGCGGGGCGGATCACGGTGTCGGCGAACTCGTGGACCCAGTCGCGGATCTGCTTCTGGTCGTCGCTCAGCTCGAGGGAGAACTCGGCCATGGGGGATACCTCGCTTGGCTCGGCAGGGGAGCGGTCAAGTTACCGTGCAGTAACATTCGCTACGGTACACGGAGGCTCCTGCCGCCCACCAGCCACCGAGGCCGGTCGCCCCGATGAGATGGAGCCCCCTCGACCGTCTCCGAGGGAGCAAGATGCTCCGTCCGGAGCCGTCGGTGGAGGAGGCCGCGATGCAGCTGCTGGTGGGGACCCGCAAGGGACTGTGGTCGTTGGCATCCGAGGACCTGGTGACGTGGTCGGCGGTCGAGCCGGCGTTCTTCGGCCAGGTCGTGCAGCACGCCGTCGTCGACCCCCGCGACCGCCAGACGGTGCTCGTGGCGGCCAGCACCGGGCACCTGGGCCCGACCGTCATGCGGTCGTCCGATGGCGGCGCCACGTGGGCCGAGGCCTCGAAGCCGCCCGCCTTCGAGCCCGGCGACCGCCTCGGCCGCGCGCTGTCCACGGTGTTCTGGCTCACGCCCGGCCACCCCGACGAACCCGGCTGCTGGTACGCCGGCGGTGCCTCGCCGCAGGGTCTGTTCCTCACCGACGACGCCGGCGACACCTGGGCGCCGGTCACCGGCTGGATCGACCACCCGATGTGGGAGACCTGGTGCGAGTGGCCCGAGGAGAACACGCCCGACGGCTCGATGCTCCACTCGGCCAGGACCCCGTGATGGACCTGTCGGCACCGGTGACGGCCACCGACGAGGTCACGATCATGCAGGCCCTGAGCGGGGGGTGAGCTGAGCGGGTGGCCGCGACCGGTGCGGCCGCGGTCGCCGGGTCGAGTCGACGCGATGGTCTGGGTAGCGTCCCCGGGATGTCGATCCTGGCCGCCGTGGACTGCGGCACCAACTCCGTGCGGCTGCTGGTGAGCGAGGGGCGGGGCCGGGAGCGCCGGGTGCTCGACCGCCGGATGGCCATCACCCGGCTCGGTCGAGGTGTCGACGCCAGCGGGCAGCTGGCCCCGGAGGCGATCGATCGCACCGTCGAGGTGCTGGCCGGGTACCGGGAGGTCCTCGAGCGCCTGGGGGTCACGGCGGTGCGGGCCACCGCCACCTCGGCCGCCCGAGACGCCGCCAACGCAGCCGACTTCTTCGGTGCCGCCGAGGCCGCCCTCGGGGCGCGACCGGAGCTGGTGAGCGGCGAGGAGGAGGGCCGACTGGCCTTCCTGGGCGCCACCGCGGAGCTCGACCCGGCGGAGGGCCCATTCCTGGTGGTCGACATCGGCGGGGGCTCCACCGAGTGCGTCGTGGGCACCGCCGAGCCGGTGGCGGTGCGCTCGCTGCCGCTCGGCTGCGTGCGGCTGACCGAGCGCCACCTCACCGAGGACCCGCCGGAGCCCGAGGGGCTGTCCAACGCCATCGCCGAGGCCACCGAGCTCTTCGACGACCTGCTGCGCGAGGTCCCCGAGGTCCACGCCGCCCGCACCGTGATCGGCGTGGCCGGCACGGTGACGGCCGTCGCCGCGGTGGAGATCGGGCTGACGTCGTGGGACCGCGAAGCGCTGCACCACTTCACGCTCACCCGGGCCGCGGTCGAGGACGTGTTCCGCACCCTCGCCACCGAGCCCCTCGCCGACCGGGTCCACAACCCGGGGCTCGAGCCGGAGCGAGCCGACGTCATCGTCGGCGGCTGCTGCGCGCTCGTGGCCCTCTACCGCACCCTCGGGCTCGACTCGATCCTCGTGTCCGAGTCGGACATCCTCGACGGGCTGGTCTACGACCTGGCCGACCGCGTCGACGGCTGAGCCCGCGATGGGGGTCTCTTGCGAACCTGGAGGACGGTCCTGTCCCTTCGAGCTCGCACCGACCCGCTGGCCTCGGCGGCGATCGACGGCCGCCCGGTGGGCGGTAGGGTCCGCACCCGTGGTCGAACCCCGGTGGCGCGGCGCCCCCCTCGGTCCTGGAGCGCCCCGGTGAGCAGCACCCTCATCGGGCGACGGGTCGTGCTGCGACCGCTCGTGACCGAGGACTTCCCGGCCTGGCAGGAGGTCCGGCGCCGCAACGCGGGGTGGCTCCTCAAGTGGGAGCCCAAGCGGCAGTCGGGGGCACCGGACCCCGTCGAGAGCCGCGACGCGTTCGCCGTGCGCTGCGGGGCCCGCCATCGTGAGCGCCAGCTGGGCACGGGCTACGGGTACGGGATCTTCGTGGACGGCCACTTCGCCGGCGAGGTCAACCTGTCGATCGTGCAGCGGGGACCGTTCCAGAGCGCCTACCTCGGGTACTGGATCGACGAGGCCCGCGCCGGGCAGGGCTACATGCCCGAGGCCGTCGTGGTGGTGCTGCGGAGCGCCTTCGAGGAGCTCCGCCTGCACCGGGTGCAGATCTCGATCATCCCCCGCAACGGGCCCAGTCGCCGGGTGGTGGAGAAGCTCGGCATCCGCGACGAGGGGGTGGCGCTGCGGTACCTGGAGATCAACGGGGTGTGGGAGGACCACGTCCGCTACGCGATCACCGCGGAGGAGTGGGAGGAGCGCCGGGAGGAGCTCCTCCGAACCTGGGTGGACTGAGCTCGGCGCTCAGCGGGACGTGATGCGGGCCTGGAGGGCCGCCACCCGCTCCTTGAAGGCCGGTTGCTCGAGCGACCACACCTGGGGCTCGAGCTCACGGTCGACCGCCGCCGGGTGGTCGGTCACGTCGGCCATGTCGTGGATGGTCCGGCGGACCTTCGCCACCAGCTCGTGGGGCGCCGACGCGGCGCGGGCGGCCATGGCCTGGGCGGCGGGGAGGAGCTCGTCGTCGGGCAGGCACCGCCACACCAGCCCCACCCGCTCCGCCTCGGGGCCGTCGAGGACCTCGCCGAAGAGCACGGCGGCGGACACGGCCTGCGGGCCGGCGATGCGACGGAACATCCACGTGTGCCCGCCGCCGGGGTGGAGGCCGAGCTGGAGGAAGCGGGTGTCGAACCGGGCCCGCTGCCCAGCCAGCCGCACGTCGCACACGAGGGCGAGGTTCATGCCGGCCCCCACGGCGGCGCCGTTGACGGCCGCGATGGAGGGCAGCGGGGAGCGGCTGATGCGCAGGAACCCCTCGTAGACGGCCCGCAGCCCGGCCTCGGCGCCGCCCTCGGCCGAGGACGAGAGGTGGGACAGGTCGGCCCCGGCGCAGAAGGCGGGCGGCTCGCCGGTGACGACCACCGCCCCGACCGCCGGGTCGGCTTCGAGCTCGTCGAACAGGTCGACGATCTCGGTGACCATGGGGAGGGTGAGGGCGTTGCGGCGGTCGCCGTCGGTGAGGGTGACGGTGGCGACCCCGTCGGTGGTCTCGGCGTGCACGAGGGACATGGCCCCGAGTCTGGCAGCCCCGCCCGGGCCCGGCTGCCGGCCCGGCGGAGCGGCCGGCCCGACGGGGTCGACGCCGCCGACGGAAGGGCCCGGCCGGCTCAAGGGCGAACCCTGGTGTGTCGATGACGTGACAAGCAGTGCCGAGATTGTTACAGTTCCGTGTCAGCCCCATTCGCCAACGGGGCCCGGGCGCTTCCCGTGGTGAACGTGGGTCTTGTGGTTGTTGAGGCTCCAGGTGACCATGGGGAGAGCGCGGAGTCCCTGTCCCCGACATCACTGGTGAGGTTCGTGCGCTTTCCTTCTCTGACTCTCCGGGCGGTCGTCACAGCGCTGGGTGCGCTGCTGGTCGCTGGCTTGGTGTCCATTCCCGCCATCGGCGGCGCCAAGACCAACCAGGACCCGTCTGCTGAGCGGGAGGCGGTGCGGGCCAAGAAGGCCCAGGTCGCCACGCAGGTCGACGCGCTGAAGGCCACCGATGCCGAGGTGTCGGCGGCCCTCGACGCCCTCCAGGCCAACGTCAAGGGCCAGGAGCAGCTCCTGGCCGAGGCCAACCGGGCCGCCGAGGCGGCCGAGGCCGCGCACGCCGATGCGGTCGCCGCCGTCGAGGCCAAGCAGGCCGAGATCGCCGCGCTGCGAGAGGACATCCGGGACTTCGCCGTCCAGGCCTTCGTCCACCCGCCGGCCGACGACGCCATGGCCGCCCTCGACACGGCCGACCCGAGCGAGGCCGCCCAGAAGCGGGCGCTGCTCGACCTCCAGAACACCAACGAGCTCGACCTGCTGGACCGGCTCACCGCCCTCGAGGAGGACCTCGACGTCCAGCGGCAGCTGGCCGAGGAGGCGTCGGAGAAGGCGCAGGAGAAGCGGGCCGCGGCCGCCGGGCGACTGGCCGAGCTGGAGTCCGCCCGTGACCAGCAGGCCGCCTATGCGGCCGAGGTCGAGGCCCGCCTCGACCGGGCCCTCAGCGAGGTCGCCTCGCTCGAGCGGGTCGATGCCGAGCTGTCCGCCAAGATCCAGAAGCAGCAGGAGGAGCTGGCCCGGAAGGCGGCCGCGGCGGCCGCCGCCCGCCCTCGCACGAGCAGCGGGGGCTCCAGCCGGGTCACGTTCAACGGCAGCCTCTCCACCGTGTCCTGCCACACCGGTGGCTCGATCACCGTCGCCTCCTCGATCGCCGGCAGCGTCAAGTCGATGCTCGACGCGGCCGCCAGCGACGGTCTGATGCTCTGCGGCGGCGGGTACCGGTCCTCCCAGGGCCAGATCGAGACCCGCAAGGCCAACTGCGGCACCAGCGACTACGCGATCTACGAGATGCCGGCCTCGCAGTGCAGCCCGCCCACCGCCCGTCCCGGCACCTCGATGCACGAGCAGGGCCTGGCCATCGACTTCAACAACTGCTCGAGCCGCTCCACCGCCTGCTACCAGTGGCTGTCGGGCAACGCCAGCTCGTTCGGGTTCCACAACCTGCCGAGCGAGCCCTGGCACTGGAGCACCAACGGCAACTGAGCCGCCGCCCCCCGGGGCGCCCGAGACCTGATCCGAGACCGGCCGAGAGGCCGGTCTCGGCGCGTGGGGCGGCTACTGGTCGCGGACGACGGCGGGGCTGTGCTTGAAGAACGCCTCGACGTCTCGTTCGTACTGGTAGTCCCCGGCGCCGCTGAACGGGCGCAGCCGCATCGACTTCACGAAGTCGGCCACCGTGCCGGCCGAGGTGAACCGGTAGTCGAAGCCGGCCTCCTTGAGGCGCCGGTTGTCGACCCCGCGCCCGAAGCGGAGCAGGTCGAGCAGCTCCTGGGGGAGCTCGACCAGCCGGAGGCGGCGCAGCGGACCCGCAGCGAGGCCGAGGCCGTACGGAGGGAGCGGCAGGTTCCGCTTGCCGCAGAGCGCCGCCACCTCGCTCCAGGGGAGGAGCCCGTCGCCGGCCACGTTGTAGACGCCGCTCAGCCCGGTCTGCAGGGCGAAGAGGATGGCGCGGATCACGTCGGTCTCGTGGACGAACTGGAAGCGGGGGTCGAAGCCGAAGATGCTCGGCACCAGCGGCAGCGCCAGCAGCTTCGAGAGCGGCGTGTCGATGTCGGGCCCGAGCACGTTCGAGAACCGCAGGACCGACACCGACACGTGGGGGTTGTCGACGGCGAAGTCCCGCACGTAGCCCTCCACCGCCAGCAGGGTGCGCTCGACGACGCTGCGGGGCGGCTGGTTGCGGCGGGACTGCTCGTCGAACCAGACCGGGTCCCGCGGGTCCGAGCCGTACACGAGCGTGGAGGACTTGACCACGACGTCGCGCACCGTGGACCCGGCCGACGACGCCGCGGCGAAGAGGTTCATGGTGCCGATCGTGTTGATCTCGTGCATCGTCCGGGAGCGCATCTGGGTGGAGTCGACGACGAGGAAGGTGTGGACGATCGTGTCGATCCTCGCCGCCTGCACGATGCGGGACAGGATCGAGTAGCTCTCGTCGCTGCGGACGTACTCGGTGCGCTCGAGGGGCACCGTGGGCTCGAAGCGGTCGAGGCCCACGATCACGTCGACGTCGGGGTCGGCCTCGAGGGCCTGGGCCACCCGGCCACCCCAGAACGTGCCGAGGCCGGTGATGAGGACTCGGCGGCCCATCAGCCGAACCAGACCGACTCGCGGTGGCGGAGCATGTCGAGCAGCGCCTCCTGGATGCGCTGCCGGATCGCCTCGGACTCGTCCATGACCCGGCTGCGGGAGTAGCGGGGCAGGTCGGGCTCGACGTCGAAGTGGACCGGATCGAGGACCCGGATCCGGATCTTGGCCGGGAACGGGATCAGCGCCCCGAGGGGGCCGAGCGCTCCGAAGGCCAGCATGTTCGCCGTGAGCGGGACGTAGGGCAGGCCGGTGAGCTTGGCCAGCTGCGGGCTCTTCCAGAGGATCGGCATCGCCTCTTCGGCCCCCACCACGGCGATGGGCACGATGGGCACGCCGGCCCGCATGGCGATCTGCACGTAGCCGCCGCGGCCGAAGCGCCGCAGCTGGTAGCGGTCGCCGTAGGTCTTGCCGGTGCCCTTGGTGCCCTCGGGGAACACGAGGGCCAGCTGCTCCTGCTCGCGCAGGAGCCGGTAAGCGTTGTCGGGATGGGCCAGAACGCCACCCACCCGGGACCAGAGCATGCCCACCACCGGGAGCCGCTTGAACATCTCGTCGGCCAGGCCGTAGACCGGCCGGCCCAGCTCCTCTTCGATGCCGTGCATGATCGCCGGGGCGTCGGACGGGATGGCGCCGGCGTGGTTCGAGACGAGCAGCGCCCCGCCCTCGCGCGGGATCTTCTCGAGGCCCTCCCACTCCACGCGGTGCCAGCGCTCGTACATCGGCCCGTAGAGCCTCCGGGCCAGCTCCCGCATGCGCTCCGAGCGACCCCACTCGTCGATGTCCGACAGGCGCGGGTCCTCCAGCGGAGCCGGTTCGGGGGCGGGCTTGGGCACCGGTACCAGCGCCGTGGAGCTCGTGCGCTTTCGGGGGGTGGGCGACGCGGACCGCGGACGGGCCTTGGTGGCGGTCTTGGCCTTTGTCCGCTTCGTCGGCTTCGCGTCGGCCATGGGGCGGGATGCTAGTGGTGCTGACCGGTCGGGCCCCAAGCACGGCGACGGGTCGTCGTCACCCCTCGTCGTCGCCGGCGGCGAGGCCCCACCCGCTGGCTTCGCGGTCGTCCTCCAGCCAGCGTCGGCCTGGGTCGCAGGACGCCGCCGCGGGGCACCAGCGGCACGGCGGGCCCGGCCGCAGGTTCGGAGCCCGCTCCCCGGCCCGCAGCTCGGCCGCCGCCGTGACGCCCCGGACGATCCGCTCGACGGTCACCTCGAGCAGCGCCTCGGTGACCGTCTCCGCCTGCAGCCGGCCGCCGTCGAGGTAGTAGGTGGCGAGCAGCCGAGGCGGCACCCCCAGCCGGAGCGCCTCCACCACGGCATAGAACCTCAGGTCGTCGACGTGGTGCGGGCTGAACCCTCCCGTCTTCAGGTCGATCAGGACCTTGCCGGCCCGCACCCCCTCCGCTCGTCCCACGGTGAGGTCGACCTTCCCGGCCAGGACCACCCGGTCGTGGCACAGGTCGGCCCGCAGGCGGCTCTCGGGCACCGGGCGCCAGCGGGGCTCCAGCCGGGGGAAGCACTCCTGGAACATGCTCACCCGCTCGGTGGCGGCCGCGTGCAGCTCGGCTCGCTCGCCCGGTCCCAGCTGGGCCAGGTACTCGCCGAGCGTGCCAGGCACCTGGACGAGGCGGGCCAGCCCCTCGTCCACGAGCAGCCCCGGGGCAGGATCGCCCTGCCAACTGATGGCCAGCTCGATCGCCTTGTGCGCCACCGCGCCCCGGGCGCTGGCCGGCGTCCAGGCGAAGGGCTCCGAGTCACGAGCGAGGAAGAGGCCCTCGCAGCCGTGCACGGAGCTGAGCAGGTGCTTCGACACCCACAGCCGCTCACCGTCGGGGACCGTGGCCGCCACCGGCCCGAGCCGGTCCTCGAGCTCGGCCCGCAGCACCTGGCGCAGCCGGGGGTCGAAGGCGGGGCGCTCGTGCGGCCGAGCCCCGAGCGCCTCCAGCACCTCGGCCTGGGCGGGGTTGAGCGATCCCGACGGTCCGCCGGACCCGGTGACGTCGTGCCCCGGGTCCGCGTGGTCGGTCTCCATCGACGGCACCGTACCGTCGACCACCCGACCCGACCGGGTCCCGTCGGCCGCTGTCACACCCCGCGGGTTCACTGGGAGGCGTGCACGAGTCGCCGTCCATCCGCTTCGCCCGGACCGTCCAGGCCCTCGCGGCGGCCGGCCGCGAGCTCGGTCTCGAGGTCCCCGCCTTCCGCAGCCCGCCCCGCCTGGTCGGCGTGCAGCGGAGCATCCGGCGGGCCCCGGGGGCCACCATGGTCGCCGTCGTGGTCCGAGGGCGCCCGTGGGCTGCCGTCCAGGCCGATCTGGTGGAGGGGGTGGTGGCCGCCAACGAGCTGTCGGCGGAGTCCGCCGACCGGGCGCGGGCCCGGCTGTGGGAGGCGATCGCCCCCGTCGAGGCCGCTCCCGAACCCGAGGTGGTCGGGCCTCCCGACGCGCCCCAGCGGGGGAGCGGGGGAGCGGTCCGCTCCGCCGCCTGACCCCGCTACCGTCGCCCCCATGCGGTCCTGGCGCCTCCTCGCGGCTTCCGTGCTCATCGACGACGTCGCCGTCGAGGTCACCTACGCCGACGTCTACGTGGTGCACCGCGAGGGCGAAGGCGCCCCCGGTCCCAACGACTGGGAGGCGACCGTCCACACCGCCGAGCGCCAGCGCTTGGCCCCCGGCACCTACACGCTGGCCGTGGACACGGTGGACGACCACCGGCTCTCGGGCCACGCCGTCCTGCGCTTCAGCGACGGCCAGCGCCACCTGTTCCGTGGCGACGGCCACCTCGCCGGGGTCGCCGCCGCCATCGCCTGAGCTGCCGTACCCTGACCGCCACCGGCCCGGGTGGCGCAACTGGCAGACGCGGAGGGCTTAAACCCCTCTGGAGCCTCGGCTCCGTGCGGGTTCGATCCCCGCCCCGGGCACGCTCTGAACTGCGAAAATGCGACGATCGGCGGTCTCCGACTCCGCTCGTCGGAGGCCGAGATGGCTAATTGCTAACGAGATGCTAACGGTCCTGTTCGCATCGAGCCGGTGCAGGGGCACGTCTACAAGCGGGGGGCGAGCTGGACCTACGTCGCCGACGCGGGCCGGGAGCCCGCGACCGGCAGGCGCCGGCAGCGCAGCAAGGTCGGCTTCCGCACCCGCAAGGCGGCCGAGGCGGCGATGCGCGAGTACCTGCACGCCCGCGAGTCGGGTCAGCTCACCGAGCGCACTTCGGCGACCGTCGGGGAGTACCTCGAGCAGTGGCTCGCCAACCAGGAGCCGACCGCTCGCAAGACGACGTCCCGCGGCTACAAGCAGGACCTCGACCGGGTCATCAAGTGCCTCGGTCACGTCCGTCTCCACGAGCTCACGCCGATGCAGTTCGGGTGGCGCTTGCGTGCCACCTTCGACGACGTGGCTGTAGGTATCGAGGGCGGACGAAGCCGGCGTCGCTGGGGTGCGGTTCTGGGACACCGCTGGCGGGTACATGAGCGAACCTGTCGATCCGTCGCTGCCGATCCCGAACCTGTTCGGTGGCTCGTATCGGGGCTACGTGGATGAGAAGCGGATGAGGCATCGGTCGACGGCCTTGGCGTCGGCCGGCGTCGGTTGGTGATCGGCGGGGATGTCGACGCCGATGCGTCGGAGGGAGCCTTGCCGTGCCATGAGCGAGGCGAAAGCGGCGGCGACCTGAGCGGGGTCTTCATCGAGCGTGCCGAGGAAGTCGGCGCGAACGCCGCGGAAGTAGACGGTGACGCGCCGACCGTCGCGGAAGTTCGCACGCCAGGGCGCCGGGGTGAACACCACATGCCCCTCATCGATCTCGTGGTAGCCGACCGGAATGCGGAGGCGTTGTCGGGTGCGACGGCCCTCGAACTCGAGCAGGGCGAACGGGCGAACGGCGCGGCCGAGCGGAGTACGCAGGACGAGGCGCATGATCGGGTTCATGGCCTTGACGAGAAGCAGGGGTGGCTTCGCGTCACGAGCTACGGCGGTCATCGCCCCCCTCCCTGGAGAGGAGACGACCGACGGCGGCGTCAACGCCACCGTCGCCGGCGTCGACGGGCTCGAGGTAGAAGCGACACCATGCGAACTGGTCGGACTCGACTCCAAGGATCATCACACCTCGCATTGCCTGTGCGACGCCGTCTAGCCGCGTGCCTGCGATCTCCCATTCCGACCAGATCACATCGCCCGCCACCGCCCGGCCGTGCACGGTCGCGACAACGTCGGGCATGCAGGTGAGAATTCGAGCCCAGTTCGTCCGCACCTGATCACGACCGACGAAACCGCGCATGGGGTGTGCCGGCGTCTCGTTGCGGTAGTCGAATGCGAAGCAGGCGACGATCCCGTCGAGATCGTGGGCGTTGACGGCGTTCTGCAGCCGGTCGAGGAGCACCGTTGGGTCCATACAAATCCAATCCACCGAACTAGAATGAAATGAGTATGAGCGCACACGCGGCTGCACGCAAGGGTCAACGCGCCTACGACTCCAGCGGTCGCCGGGCGAGAGCTCGTCAGCAGCACGAAACGACCCTCGATCACGCCCGCCGCTTGTTCCTCCAGCGCGGGTACGCCAACACGAACGTCGATGCCATCGCCGAAGCCGCTGGGATCTCGCCAGCGACCGTGTACAAGACCTACGGCGGCAAGGCCGGGCTGGTTAGATCGCTCTGCGAGCGGGCCCTCGTCGGCGAGCAACCAGTACCGGCCGAGACGCGATCCAACGCTCTCCGTTCAAGCGACGACCCTCATCGGGTGCTCGAGGGGTGGGCCGCCTTGGTAGCCGAGGTGTCGCCTCACGTCTCCCCTCTGATGTTGTTGCTCCGCGCCGCAAGCGAAGTCGACGACGAGGCGGCTGAGCTCCTCGCCGAGTTCGACGCCCAACGCCTGCACCGCATGACCGAGAACGCTCAACACCTCGCCGACAGCGGCAGCCTCCGTGCGGGCGTGTCAGTCGACTACGCCCGCGACATCCTCTGGCTCGTCAGCTCACCCGAGTTCTATGAACTGCTCGTCGTCCGGCGGGGATGGTCGACCGATGACCTCAGCCGATTGGCGACCGCCACGATGACCGCAGCGCTCCTGTAAACGCGGTGTTCGAGGCTGAGGACGGGCGCGTCGTCGGCCTGCACCGCAATGTCGGCGAGCGCCACGACAAGCAGCTCGACACCATGTGCTGCATCGTGGTCGAGCTGGAGTACGGCCAGATGGGACTGCCGCGTGATCTGGTGACACCTGATCTGTGGTGCCGTGAGGTGCCGCTGGAAGGATGTTCACCATGCCCAGGCCCTATCCCCAGGAGTTCCGTGAGGACGTGATCCGGGTCGCGCGCAACCGCGAGCCCGGTGTCCGATTGAAAGACGTCGCCTCGGACTTCGGGATCTCGGAGTCGTGTCTCATCAACTGGCTCGCGACCGCCGACGTCGAGGACGGCATCAAGCCGGGAGCGACCGCGGCGGAGAACGCCGAGCTGCGTGCCGCGAAGAAGCGCATCCGGCCCCTCGAGCAGGAGAACGAGGTGCTTCGCCGGGCGG
>JBKHYD010000070.1:0-6179 GCA_046565645.1 Acidimicrobiia bacterium
CCGCCCTCGTCGAGGTAGTGCTGGCCGTCGAGCTGCCACGAGGCGAAGAGCTCCATGTCCTGCTCGAACGCCCCGCCTCCGTCGGCCGTGAAGGTCGTGGGCGAGACCTGGTAGCGGAGCGTGTTGAAGTCGAGCGTGGACGAGCCGACGGGGGCGCACCGCACCGGGTCGTCCGTCTCGACGCCTTCCACGTGGTAGGGCGCCAGCTCCGGCGGCGGGTTCGCCTCGCACTGCTCGAGCCGGAACTGCTGGGCCGCGCCCAGTCCGGTGACGGTGACGGTCTGCGTGGTCTCGTACGGCCAGGCCTCGCCGGACACCGGCACGAAGCCCGGGAGCACCGTCACCGCGGGAGGCCCCGCGGCGCTGCTCGGCGCGGCCGGGGCGAACGCCAGACCGCCGGCGACCACGCCGACGGCGGCCAGCAGCGCCACCCGGCGCCGGCTGGTGAGCACGATGCCGGTGCCGAGGAGCGTGGCTCCGACGGCGGCGAGGAGGGCCGGGTCCCAGCCCGTGCGTGGGAGGGCCCCGGAGCCGCCCGCGCTCGGGGAGGGGGGGCTGACCGTCGCCGCCTCGACCAGCGTGAGCCGCAGCTGGCAGCCGGTGATCGTCAGGTCCCGGTCGCTCGTGTTGAGGACGATGACGCTCCAGGCGCCGTCCGCTCGGGTCCCGGTGAGCCCGGCGAAGGGCTCCAGAGGCCGGGCTTCGCCGACGAGCGTCCCGCCGGTGGCCGAGAGGTCGGCGGCCGGGGAGGTGGCGGTGTCCCGGAAGTCGAGCTGCGCGGCCGTCCCGGGTGCGCCGGCCAGCAAGCCGGCGAAGCGGTCGCCGGGGGCGGCCAGCGCCGCGACCACGTCTGCGTTCTCCGGACCCGACCACTCGATCGAGAGCTCTGCCGTCGCCACGGCACCCTGGGGGGTGCCGGCCAGATCGATGGTGGCCTCCCCATCGCTCTGAGCCGGGATGACCACCTCTTCGCAGGTCCCCGTGGCGGCGGGTGCGGCGGCGCCGGCCGGTGGGGCACCCCCGACCATCAGCAGCCCGGTCACTCCAACGAGCGCGCCGAGCGCACCCCGCTTCGCCCGTCCCCGCATGTGAGCCTCCCGGTCATCCCCGCAGCGCGGGATCCGTCGGTGAGGCCCGCTCCTCGCTGACGCTCCGTGCCTGTTGCCTCGCGCAGTGTGCGCCCCGAGGGGCTAACCAGGGGCTAAGCGCCCTCAGGGGGCTGCCGGACGGTGCACGCACCGTCTCCGGCGGGAACTGAGGACCCCGATAGGGCACCTGCCCGATGTGGGGGAGGGGCCTCAGGGCGCACCGTGAGGGCACGAACCAACGCCCACCACGGAGGCAGCCATGAACCCTGTCAGCATCAGCATCGAGCTGGCCAGGATCCACCGCCAGGAGCTCGTCGACGACGCCGCCCGGCACCGGCGGATCCCCCGCCGCACCCGCAGCGAGCAGCGAGCCCGCCGCATCCGGTGACCGTCCCGTCCGTCGGGCCGGCCGACCACCTGCGGCTGCTCAGCTCGATCCCGCCCCCCTCGTCCGACCCCGAACCGGCCCCGCCGGCCGGGTCGGACGTCGGCGCGCCCGGAAACGGCGACGGCCCCCGCCTCTTCGGCAGCATGATGGGGACCGTGAGCGCCCCATCGAGCAGCCCCGTCCTCGTGGGTCGAGACGACGAGCTGGCCGCCGCCCGCGCCGTGCTCGATGCCGCTCGCGCCGGCCAGGCCCGGGTGCTCGTCCTCGGCGGCGACGCCGGCATCGGCAAGTCCCGGCTCCTCGGCGAGCTCCTCGAGGGCGCAGCGGCCGACGGGTGGACCGTCATGGCCGGCAGCTGCGTGGACCTCGGCGAGGGCGCCCCGCCGTTCGCACCGGTGGCCGACGCCGTCCGGCGGCTGCGCCGCACCCTCGGCGACGAGCGCATCCTCGACGCCATCTGCATCGACCCGGGCGGGCTCGGCACGCTCCTCCCCGGCTGGGCAGTCGGTGTCGAGCCCGGCACCCCGGTGACCGCAGGACGGGTCTACGAGGCGGTGCTCGAGCTCCTCGACGCCCTGGCCGAGAGCGGTCCGGTGGTCTTCGCCATCGAGGACCTGCACTGGGCCGACGCCTCCACCCGTGACCTCGTGGCGTTCCTCACCCGGAACCTGGGCGACGTGCCCGTGGTCGTCGTCGCCACCGTCCGCACCGACGACCTGCACCGCCGCCACCCGCTCCGGCCGCTGCTGGCCGAGCTGGAGCGCCACCCCCGCGTGGAGCGCCACGACCTCGGGCCGCTCGACGAGGCCGCCGTCGAGGCGCTCCTCACCCACCTGGCCGGCCGGCCGCCCACCCCCGAGGCGCTGGCCGCCATCGTCGACCGCAGCGAGGGCAACCCCTTCTTCGCCGAGGAGCTCGTGCTCTGCGACGGCGACGAGGGCTGCGCGCAGCTCCCCGCCTCCGTCCGCGACGGCATGCTCACCCGGGTCACGGCCCTGCCCGACGGCCACCAGGCGGTGCTGCGCACGGCCGCCGCGGTGGGCCGCAACGTGCCCGACCCGCTGCTGCTCGAGCTGGCGGCGCGGCCGCGCACCGAGCTCGACGGCATCCTGCGCGACCTGATCGAGGCGTCGCTCCTCGTCCTCGACGGCGACGGCTACCGCTTCCGCCACGCCCTCCTCCAGGAGGCCGTCTACGACGAGCTCCTCCCCGCCGAGCGGGTCGCCCTCCACGCCCGCATCGCCGAGCACCTGAGCGGGACCGGCGTCTCGGCGGCCGAGCTGGCCCGCCACTGGTCCGAGGCCCGGCGGCAGCCCGAGGCGTTCGAGGCGTCGGTGGCGGCCGGGCTGGAGGCCGAGGCGCGAGGCGCGCCCAGCGACGCCGTCGCCCACTACCAGCGGGCCCTCGAGCTGTGGGACGCCGTGCCCGACGCGCCCCTGCGCTCGCCCCTCGACCGGATGGCCCTGCTCGACCGGGCGGCCATGGCGGCGTCGAACGTGGGGCGCTACGACCAGGCCCTCGCCCTGCACCGCTCGGCGCTGGGCATGGCCGAGGCGGCCGGCGACGTCCATCGGGCCGGCTGGTTCCAGGCCCGCATCGCCAAGGACCTCTTCCTCGACAACCAGCCGGATGACGAGGAGGCCTACCTGCGGGCCGTGGAGCTCGTGCCGGCCGAGCCGTGGACCCGCGAGCGGGTGTTCGTGCTGGCCGGCCGGGCCCAGGTCCTCATGCTGACCGGGCGGCTAGGGGAATCGATCGCGGTGTGCGAGGAGGCGCTGGCGGGGGCGGTGGCGCTGGGCGAGCGGCAGCTCGAGGGCGAGCTCCGCAACACGCTCGGCACCGCGCTCGCCAACAACGTCGACGAGCGGGGCTTCCGCGAGCTGCGCCAGGCCCTCGCCATCGCCGAGGAGGTCGGCCACGCCGAGGACATCGGCCGGGCCTACGTGAACCTCACCTCGGCGCTGGCCGAGAACGGGCAGTGGGACGAGCTGTTCGCGGTGGGGGCCGAGGGCATCGCCGAGACCCGCCGCCGGGGCATCGACCGCACCCACGGTGCCTACCTGCAGACCAACATCATCGACGGGCTCGTGGCCGTCGGGCGCTGGGACGACGCCGTCGCCGCCCAGCAGTCGTTCGCGCTGCGCCTGCCCGACTCGATCATCTCGTTCTTCGGGGTGGACCCGCTGCTTTCGGACCGGGGTGCCTTCGAGGAGGCGGCCGCCGCCATCGAGCGCACCCTGGACCTGCCGGCGCAGCACACCGCGGTCCTGCAGGGCACCGCCGCCATCTACGAGGCGAGGGTGGCCTACGCGGTCTGGACGGGCCAGCTCGACGCCGTGCCCGCCCTCGTCGACGAGGTGCTCGAACGGCTGCCCGAGGCCATGGTCTCGTGGAAGATCGCGCCCATCCTGTGGCGGGCCACGTGGGCCGCCGCCGACCAGGCGGCCCGGGCCCGGGCCCGTGGGCTGAGCGCTGAGGTGGAGGTGGCTCGCGCCCTGGCCGACCGCTACCTGGCCCGCCTCGAGGAGGTGGCCGCGTGGACGCCCGGCAGCGGCAGGGCCCGCCCGGTCGTCGGCAGCCAGGCCCTGCTCGCCCTCACCCGAGCCGAGCGGGCCCGGCTCGACGAGGCCGACACCGTCGACGCCTGGTGCGACGCGGCCGAAGCCTTCGACGCGCTCGGCATCGTCTACCCCGCCGCCTACGCGCGCTACCGGGCGGCCGACGCCGCGATCCGTGCCGGGCTGGTCGCACGCCGCAGCCCGACCGTCGGCCTCACCGCCGGGGCACGGGCCCCTGCGCACGGCGACGCCGACGGCGGGCCGGGGGTCGGGCCCGGCGCGCCGCCGACGGAGCCGGGGCGCGAGGCCACGGCGCTGGTGCAGCAGGCCGCCACCACCGCCCGGGCCCTCGGGGCGCGGCCGCTGCTCGGCCTCTGCGAGCAGCTGGCGGCCCGGGCCCGGATCCCGCTCGACCCCGACCGCCCGTCGGCCGGACCGGCCGGCCCCGACGACGACGGCCTGGGCCTGTCCGAGCGGGAGCGGCAGGTGCTGGCCCTGGTGGCGGCCGGGCGCACCAACCGCCAGATCGGCGCCGAGCTGTTCATCAGCCCGAAGACGGCCAGCGTCCACGTCTCCAACATCCTGGCCAAGCTGGGTGTGGCCAGCCGCGTCGAGGCCGCCGCCGTGGCCCACCGCCTCGAGCTCGTCTCCTGAGCGACGGCTCGGTGGCCTTCGGGCCGACTGCGTCGGCAGGACGCACCCACGGCGCCGCCCCCACAGCCGCCGGGCGGGGCCTTGGTGGTGGCGAGGTCGGCAGCCCGCCCGGCGGGTGGTGGGGCGTGATCCCGCCGCCCGGGGGGGCGAGCGGCGGGTATGGGGGCCTCCCCGGGGGGTGGGAGGCGATCGATCCGTACCCCGCCGGCGCCGAGCCAAACCTGATCGCCAGAAGAAGATCTGCCGTGCCGTCCGTCGTCGAGCGGGCGGGATCCGCCGGGCGCGATCAGCCCCACCGGGAGGGCGACCATCGGGCTCCCGCTCCCGTCGGTAGGTTCGGGCCGTGGCGTACCGGCACGTGGTCCTCTTCCGGCTCCGCGAGGGCGTGACGCCCGAGCAGGCCGCCGCCGCCCGCCGGCTCCTCGAGGACCTCGGCGACGCCGTGCACGACCATCCCGGCCTGCTCGCCTGGCGCATCGAGGAGTCGCTCGACGCCCGCAAGGGCACCGTCCTCGTGGAGGAGGCCACCTTCGCCACCGAGGCGGACTTCGAGACCTTCCGGGCCTCCGCGCCCCACCGCCGGGCCACCGCGGAGATGGCCAAGGTGGCCGACTGGTTCGTGGGGGACTACGTGGACCCCTGAGACTGCGGGGCGGCCAGCCGCCGCAGCTCGGCGCGCAGCTCGGGCTCCCAGCCGTCGGGGAGCGCGTCGGTGCCCTGCCGGTAGGGCGCGACGACGGCCTCGGCGGCCGCGTCGAGGGGGATCCCCCAGCCCTGGGCCAGCTCCCGCACCGCCGCCGGGCCCCGCTCGTGGAGGGGATGGCCCGTCGGGAGCATCCCGAGCAGCGTGGCCAGCGACGCCGCCGCCCACCTGCGATCGGCGTCGAGCAGCTCGAGCACGCCGACGGCCACCGTGGCCGGGTCGCGCTCCAGCTCGCCGAGGCGGGTGCGGAGGACCCCGATGGCGCGCAGGTTGCCCACCGCCACCACCGCGTCCAGGGCGGCGAGGAGCACGTCGGGATCGGCCTCGCCCTTCAGCGCCTGCAGGTCGACGATCTCGGTGCGGATGGTGGCCAGCGTGCCGCGGGCGCGGCCTCGCAGGGCCAGGCGCTCGGCCCGGTCGAGGGCCTGCAGCGCCTCGTCGATCTGCCCCGAGGCCCGCAGCGCCAACCCGAGGTTCCGTGCGATGCGGGCGGCGTCGCTCGGGGCGCCGAGCTCCTCGAGCCGCTCGCTGCCCCGCCGGAGCTGCTCCAGCGCCCGACCGTGGTCGCCCTCCACGAGGGCGCCGAGCCCCTCGAGGGTGAGCACGGCCACGTGGACGTAGGGCTCGTCCAGCGCCTCGGCGATCTCGGCCAGCCGCCACAGGTGCGCGTAGGCGCTGGACAGGTCGCCGTCGTACCCGTGGCCGTGGGCGAGGTGGAGCCGCAGGTGGCCCTCGAGCAGGAGCTCGCCGTCGGCCCGGGCGAGCTCGGCCGCCTCGCTGAGCGGGCC
>JBKHYD010000071.1:0-6092 GCA_046565645.1 Acidimicrobiia bacterium
GCGCGTCAACCACCACGACGGGGGTCGGGGCGTGTACTGGGAGGCCCCCGACGGGCACCTGCTCGAGATCATCACCCGCCCCTACGGCAGCGGCACCTCCTGACCGCGACGCGACGAGGCCCGGACGAAGCGACGCTCTCGTCGCCCCACCCGGGTCCCGTCAGCCTGATCGCTCGGGCCGTCGCGATGGCCGCCAGGACGTTCTGGCGGGCGGCCCGGCGGGCCGGGCCGAGGGCGGCGACGACGCCGGCCAGGATCGCCAGCCCGACGATCACCGCCAGCTGGGTACCGGGGATCACGAAGGTCGTGACCCCTTCGCCGCTGAGCGCCTTGGTGATGCCCCAGGCCCCGCCGACGCCCAGGCCGAAGCCCAGCGTGGTGCCGAGGAGCGAGATCAAGACTGACTCCCACCGGATCGTGGTCCGGAGCTGGCGGCGGGTCATGCCCACGGCCCGCAGCAGCCCCACCTCACGGGTCCGCTCGTGGACCGACAGGGCCAGCGTGTTGGCGATGCCGATGAGGGCGATGACGACGGCGAGGGCGAGCAGCCCGTAGATCAGGTTCAGCATCATGTCGATCTCCTCGGTGATCGACTCCTTGAAGCCGGCCTGGTCCTGCAGCTCGGCGTTGGGCCAGCGCTCGAGCACCCGCTCGATGGCGGCCTTGGAGGTGGCGGCGTCCACGTCGTCGTGCACGGTCAGGTAGAGCTGCTGGTCGAACACGTCGGTGACGTTGGCCTCGTAGGTGTCGAGGCCGACGACGTGGTCCATCCCGCCGGCGGCCAGGAGCTCGCCGTCGAAGAGCGCTCGGACGACCATCTCCTGGTCCCCGGTCGCCGAGAACCCGACGGTGACGCGGTCGCCGATGCCGACGCCGAGCTCGGCGGCCCGGTCCACGTCGAGGCCGAGGCCGTCGCCGTGGACGTCCTCGACGTCACCGGCGGTGACGCCGAGCTCCACGAGGTCCTCGATGACGGCGGTGTCGAAGGCGGTGGCCTGGGCGGTGCCGCCCTCGACGGTGACCGGGACGGAGCGCAGCGGCGAGAGGACGTCCACCTCGGGGAGGGCTCGCAGGTCCTCCTGCAGGGAGAGCCCGAAGCCGCCGTCCCCGCCCCACGACCCGGAGTCGATGACGTAGTCGGCCCGGAGGGACTGGTCGACCGCCGCTGCGGTCGACGCCTTCGTGGAGCTGGCCAGGATCGTGATGAACCCGACCAGGGCCACGCCGATCATCAGCGCCGACGCCGTCGCCGCCGAGCGGCGGGGGTTGCGCTTGGCGTTCTCCCGGGCCAGGTGCCCGGTGGCCCCGGAGATCCTCGTCGGCACGCCGAGGACGTGCATCGCCGGGCGGGCGATGACCGGGCCGAGGACGAACACCCCGAGGACGGTCGCCAGCACGCCGAGGCCGAGCAGCTGCACGGCACCCGTCCCCGAACCGGTGACGCCGGCGGCGAAGCCGGCGACCCCTGCACCGAGGACGGCCAGGCCGATGACGATGCGTCGGAGCGAGGTGGTGGTGCTCTCCACCGCCGTGTCGCGCAGCGCCGCGATCGGGGCGATGCGGCTGGCCCGCAGCGCCGGGCCGACCGAGGCCACCATCGTCACGGCGATGCCGACGACGAAGGCCGTCGTGACCGTGCCGCCGGAGACGACGAGGTCGCCGCTCGGGATCTCGAGCCCGACCGCCCCCAGGAGGCCGCGGAGGCCGAAGGACATCAGCACGCCCGCACCCAAGCCGATGGCGGAGGACACGGCGCCGACGATGGCCGACTCGAGCAGCACCGCCCGGAGGACCTGGCGACGGCTGGCGCCGACGGCCCGGAGCATCGCCATCTCCCGCATGCGCTGGGCGATGATGATCGAGAAGGTGTTGTAGATGATGAACATCCCGACGAACAGGGCGATGTAGGCGAAGGCCATGAGGAACGTGTTGAAGAAGCTCATGTCCTCCTTGAAGCTCGCCTGCTTGTCGGCCGTGTCGGCCTCGCCGGTGAGGACCTCGAGGTCGGGGGACCCCACCTCGGCCTCGACCCGGGTGGCCAGCTCGGCGGCCGTGGTGCTGCCGTCGCCGGCCACCACGATGGCGTCGTAGGCGCCCGGCTGGGCGAACATCGCCTGGGCGGTGGCGTCGTCGGCGGCGATCACCGTGAAGCCGGGGATCCCCTTCACGTCGCCGAAGGTGGCGGTGCCGACGATGGTCATCGGGGTGGTCGCGTCCTTGGCCAGGACGCCGACCGTGTCGCCGAGGGCCCAGCCCTCGTCCTCCACGGTCGCCTCGTCGAGGACCACCTCGGACGGCCCGCTGGGGGCACGGCCGCTCGACAGCTGGAACGGGTTGAGCCGCTCGTCGTCGATCCAGGCCACGCCCATCGTCCCCCCGATGCCGTCGGTCTTGGTGGCGGTGCCGTCGGCGGCGACGAGCTGCGCCAGGCCCTCGATGGAGCCGGCCGCGGCGTCGACGCCGTCGATCGACCGGATCTGGTCGACGAGGCCGGCGTCGACCCGCTCCTGCACGTCGACGAACTCGCCGTCGATGGCAGCCGTGCGGTGCACGACCACGTCGATGCCCTCGTTGCTGGTGGCGAACAGACCGTCGAAGGTCTTGCCCATGGTGTCGGTGAGGATCATGGTTCCCGCCATGAACGCCACGCCGAGGACGACGGCGAGGCCGGTGAGCACGAAGCGCACCTTGTGGGCCCAGAGGCCCTTGCGAGTGAGGTTGAACATGGCGATCTACCTTCCGAAGCTCTTCATGCGGTCCAGCACGGACTCGGGGGTGGGGTCGAGCAGCTCGTCGACGATGCGGCCGTCGGCGAGGAAGACGACCCGGTCGGCGTAGGACGCCGCCACGGGGTCGTGGGTGACCATGACGATGGTCTGGCCGAGCTCGCGCACGGCCACCCGCATGAAGGCGAGGATCTCGGCCCCCGTCCGGCTGTCGAGGTTGCCGGTCGGCTCGTCGGCGAAGACGATCTCCGGCCGGCTGGCGAGGGAGCGGGCCACGGCCACGCGCTGCTGCTGGCCCCCGGAGAGCTCGCTCGGGCGGTGCCGGAGGCGCTCCTGCAGCCCGACCGTGCTGATGACGAGGTCGAGCCACTCCCGGTCGGCCTTGCGGCCGGCCAGGTCCATCGGGAGGGTGATGTTCTCGAGCGCCGTCAGGGTCGGCACCAGGTTGAACGCTTGGAACACGAACCCGACCCGGTCGCGGCGCAGCTGGGTCAGCTTGCGCTCGCTGAGGGTCGTCAGGTCGACGTCGCCGAGGTACACCTTCCCCTCGGTCAGGTCGTCGAGCCCGGCGAGGGCGTGCATCAGCGTCGACTTGCCGGACCCGGAGGGGCCCATGATGGCGGTGAGCTGCCCGTTGGCGAACTCGACGTCGATGCCGTCGAGCGCCCGCACGGCGCTCTCACCCCTGCCGTAGGCCTTGGTCGCCCCCACGGCGCGGGCGGCGATGGGTCGAGCGAAGGGGGAGGGGGTGCTGGTCGGTGCGGTGGTGAGGACTGCGGTCATGGCGGTGGTGCTCCTGCGTTGTCGTCGGTGTGCTCACCATCTGCTCCTCGGTCGCAGTTGCCATCGGCTCCCGGGCGGTTCGTGGCCCACCGCTGGACGTACATCGCAGGGATGACGCGAGGGTCGGTCGCTCGGCCGATGCGGTGCGGGGCGGGGTTCGGTACGGTCGACCGGTGACCTGGTTGGAGCAGCAGCTCGAGCGGCTCCGTTCGCTCAACCCGCAGGCGGTGGACGCCGTGCTGGCGGGTGCGTTCCTCGTCATCACCCTGGCCACCGTCTACACGCAGGACGTCATCCGGGGGCTCTCGGAGCCGCCGTTCCTCGCGGTGGGCACGATCGTGCTGGGCACCGTCCCCATCGCGGCCCGGCGCGTCTGGCCGCTGCTGGCGCTCTCGGTCTCCTCCTCGGCCGTGCTCCTGCACGTGTCGGCGAGCTGGCCGGAGGGAGCCCTTCCGATGGCCACCCTCCTGCTCACCTACACCGTCGCCGCGTGGGACACGCCCCGCCGGGCCGCCGTCGGCCTGGGCGTGGTGTACCTCACCCTGGTCATCCTGGGCATGACCGACACCCCGGGCCTGGACACCCTCGGCGTGGTCGGGAACATGACCACCTTCACGGTCGCGTGGACGGTGGGGATCGCGCTGCGGGCCCGCCGGGAGACCCTCGACTCCCGCCTGCGGGAGGCGGAGGAGCGGGCCGAGGGGGAGCGCCAGCGGGCCGCCCGGGCGCTGGCCGAGGAGCGGCTCCGGATCGCCCAGGAGCTCCACGACGTCGTCGCCCACTCGATGTCGGTCATCGCCGTCCAGGCGGGCGCAGGTGCCCACGTGTGCGACGAGCGGCCCGAGCAGGCCAGGGCCGCCCTCGAGGCGATCTCGGTCACGGCCCGGGGCACCCTCACCGAGCTGCGTCAGCTCCTCGGCGCGCTGCGCGATGCCGACGGCGCTCGGACCGCCGCGCCGGCTCCCGCCCTCGCCGACCTGCCCCGGCTCGTCGAGGACGTGCGGGCGGCAGGTGTCCCCGTGACCCTCACCGTCACGGGGGAGCCCCCCGACGGGTCCACCAACGCCGGGGTGGAGCTGTCCGCCTACCGCGTGGTGCAGGAGGCCCTCACCAACGTCATCAAGCACGCCGGCGCTCCCACCCGGGTGGAGGTCCGCATCGCCCACCTTCCCGGCTCCCTCGCCGTCGAGGTCCTCGACGACGGCCGCGGTGCCGCCACCCTGGCCGCCGTGGGCGCCGGTCGGGCCGTCGGTGCGGCAGCGGACGAGCCCTCGGGCGGACACGGCCTGCTCGGGATGCGCGAGCGCGTCGAGCTGTGGGGCGGCGACCTCACGGTCGGGCCGATCGCCGGAGGCGGGTTCCGGGTCAGCGCCCGTCTGCCCTACGGCGAGGCGCCGTGACCATCCGGGTGGTGGTGGCCGACGACCAGGTGCTGGTGCGCAGCGGGTTCTCGATGCTGCTCGGCGGCGAGTCCGACATCGAGGTGGTGGGGGAGGCCGGCAACGGCGCCGAGGCGGTGGCCCTCGTGGCCCGGGAGCGGCCGGACGTGGTGCTCATGGACGTGCGCATGCCGGTGATGGACGGGCTCGAGGCCACCCGGCGGATCACCGGGGACGAGTCGCTGGCGGGGACCCACGTGGTCATCCTCACGACGTTCGACCTCGACGAGTACGTGCACGAGGCGCTGCGGGCCGGGGCCAGCGGCTTCCTGCTGAAGGACACGCTCCCGGTCGAGCTGATCAGCGCGGCGCGGGTGGTGGCCGCGGGCGACGCGCTGATCTCCCCCAAGATCACCCGCCGGCTCATCGAGGAGTTCGCCAAGCGGCCCGAGCCCGGGGTGGCGGCCGCCGGCGAGGCGGCCCTGGCCCAGCTCACCGAGCGCGAGCGAGAGGTGCTGGAGACCGTCGCCCGGGGCCACTCCAACGCCGAGATCGCCGCCGAGCTGTACGTGAGCCCTGCGACGGTGAAGACGCACATCTCCCGGCTGCTCATGAAGCTGGGTGCCCGCGACCGGGCGCAGCTGGTGATGATCGCCTACGAGACCGGCCTGGTCGCCCCCGGCGCTCCGTAGACCCGGGGAGGTGGACCCGGTGCAGCCGCCCGTTGCCGCTCCCTACCGACCGGTAGGTAGGGTGATGGGGTCCCCGCCCGCGCCCTCCAGGAGTGCTCGCTTGCCCACCCCCCGTGCCGCCGAGGAGCGGATGAACTGGCGCAGCTCGGTGCCGTTCCTCGCCTTCCACCTGATCCCGATCGCCATCGTCTGGACCGGCGTACCCCTCCGCATGGTCGTCCTGGCCGTCGTCCTCTACTTCGTGCGGATGTTCTTCATCACCGCCGGCTACCACCGCTACTTCGCCCACCGCTCCTACCAGCTGCCCCGCTGGGCCCAGCTCGTGATGGCGGTCGGTGGCGCCACGGCCCTGCAGAAGGGGCCGCTGTGGTGGGCCGCCCACCATCGCGACCACCACCGCTACAGCGACACCGACCTCGACGTGCACTCGCCGACCCGCGGGTTCTGGTGGAGCCACGTCGGCTGGATCCTCTGCGACCGGTACTCGGCCACCGAGGAGCAGCGCATCAAGG
>JBKHYD010000072.1:0-56113 GCA_046565645.1 Acidimicrobiia bacterium
GGGTTCCCCTCGCCGAAGCTCAAGTCGATAGCGTGCTGGCACGCTGGCAAATCTGATAAGCACCCGTAGTCAGTGAACGCCGTCAGGCGCACGCCGACACACGAAAGACGAAGGGTTTCAACCACTCCAGCTGTGCTCCTGGCGGAACGGGCTCTCCTGCATCCGTATTCCGATCTCCTGTTCCACTGCGGCCCGTCCGCCCTTCAGGTAATCTTCGATTATGGCTATGACAGCGACTATCCACGTGAGGTCGGCGGTGTCGGCATGGCGGGTGTCGCGATCGACAGTGTCGAGTAGATGAAGGTCCTGTGCGCGGATATCCCGCTGGACAAGATGACCGTGTGGATGACGATGAACGGTGCCGTGCTGCCGGTGCTGGCGGGCTACATCGTCGCGGCGGAAGGGCAGGACGTCAGCCAAGAAACGCTGGCTGGGATCATTCAGAACGACATCCTCAAGGAGTTCATGGTCCGCAACACCTACATCTACCCGCCCGCCCCGAGCATGCGGATCGTGGCCGACATCATCAGCCACACGGCCCGGCACATGCCTCGGTTCAACTCGATCTCGATCTCCGGCTACCACATGCAGGAGGCCGGCGCGACCGCCGACCTGGAGCTGGCCTTCACCATCGCCGACGGCTGGGAGTACGCCCGCTACGCCACCGGGCGCGGACTCGACATCGACGACTTCGCGCCCCGGCTCTCGTTCTTCTTCGCCATCGGCATGAGCTTCTTCATGGAGGTGGCGAAGCTGCGCGCGGCCCGGCTGCTCTGGGACCGCGTCATGGCCACCTTCGAGCCCAAGAACCCCCAGTCCCGCATGTTGAGGACCCACTGCCAGACGAGCGGCGTCTCGCTCACCGAGCAGGACCCCTACAACAACGTCGTCCGGACGGCCATCGAGGCCATGGCCGCCGTCATGGGTGGGACGCAGAGCCTCCACACCAACTCCTTCGACGAGGCGCTCGGCCTCCCCACCGACTTCTCCGCCCGCATCGCCCGCAACACCCAGCTGGTCATCCAGGAGGAGACCGGCATCCCGAAGGTGGTCGATCCGCTCGGTGGCAGCTACTACGTAGAGGCCCTGACCCAGGCCCTCGCCGACCGGGCCTGGTCCATCATCGAGGAGGTCGAGGCACTCGGAGGCATGACCAAGGCCGTCGAGTCCGGCATGCCGAAGCTGCGGATCGAGGAGGCGGCAGCCCGCCGCCAGGCCCGGATCGACCGCGGTGAGGAGGTCATCGTCGGGGTCAACAAGTACCGCCCCGACGAACCAGCTCACGTGGACGTCCTGGACATCGACAACACCAAGGTCAGGGAGCAGCAGATCGCACGGCTCGAGCGCCTCCGCGCCGACCGGGACCAAGCGGCCTGCGACGACGCCCTCCGCCGGCTCCGGGAGGGCGCCGCGGGAGACGCCAACCTGCTCGAGCTCTGCATCGAGGCGGCCCGGGCCCGGGCGACCGTGGGCGAGATGAGCGATGCCATGGAGTCGGTCTTCGGCCGCCACCGGGCCGAGATCCGTAGCATCAGCGGGGTGTACGGATCCGCCTTCGAGGGTGACGAGGAGTTCAAGGCGGTCGCGCGGGACGTCGCCGACTTCGCCGAGCATGAGGGCCGCCGACCCCGGCTGCTCATGGCCAAGATGGGGCAGGACGGCCACGACCGGGGCGCCAAGGTCGTCGGCACCGCGTTCGCCGACCTCGGCTTCGACGTCGACTTCGGCCCGCTCTTCGAGACGCCTACCGAGGTGGCACGAGCCGCCGTGGAGGCCGACGTGCACGTGGTCGGGGTGTCGAGCCAAGCCGCCGGCCACAAGACGCTCGTGCCCCAGCTGATCGACGAGCTCCGGGCGGCCGGAGGGGACGGCATCCTCGTGGTCTGCGGCGGGGTGATCCCACCGCAGGACCACGAGTTCCTCCGTTCGGCCGGCGTGGTGGCCATCTTCGGCCCTGGGACGAACATCCCCGAGGCGGCGGCGACGGTCCTGGGGCTCCTCCGGGACCAGCGGGCGTCGGCCTAGCGATGCAGGCGAGCCCTCGCAGGTGAGCACCCCTCGCCTCGCCGACGCCGTCCGCGGGGGTGACCGTCGGGCGCTGGCCCGGGCGATCACGCTCGTGGAGTCCACCCGCCCCGACCACCGCAGGGAGGCGGTCGCGCTGCTCGACGCGCTGCTGCCCGCCACGGGTGGTTCGATGCGCTTCGGGATCTCTGGGGTGCCGGGGGCGGGCAAGTCGACCCTCGTCGAGTCCCTGGGCCTCCGGGCCATCGAGGCCGGGCACCAGGTGGCGGTGCTCGCCGTCGATCCGTCGAGCTCGGTGTCGGGAGGCTCCATCCTCGGCGACAAGACCCGGATGGCGGAGCTCGGGCGGCACCCGGACGCCTACATCCGCCCCTCCCCGTCCTCGGGGGCGCTGGGTGGCGTCGCCCGGCGCACGAGGGAGTCGCTCATGCTGTGCGAGGCCGCCGGGTTCGACGTCGTGATGGTCGAGACCGTCGGCGTGGGCCAGTCCGAGGTGGCCGTGGCCGACCTCGTCGACCTGTTCGTGCTGGTCGCGTCTCCCGCCGGCGGCGACGAGCTGCAGGGCATCAAGCGGGGCATCATGGAGCTGGCGGACGTCATCGTGGTGAACAAGGCCGACGGCGATCTGCGCGCGGCCGCCGAGCGGGCAGCCGCCGACCTCCGCCACGCCGTGCACCTGCTGCGCCCGAAGCGGCCCGGCGTGACCGTCGAGGTCACCACCTGCTCCGCCCTCACCGGCGACGGGCTGGCCGAGCTCTGGGAGGCGCTGATCGCAGCGCACCGAGCCCTCGGGCCCTCGGGCATCTCGGAGCTCCGCGCCGGCCAGAACGTGGCCTGGATGTGGAACGAGGTGACCGACGCGCTCGTCTCCGGGCTCCGCCACCACCCCGACGTCCGGGGTCGGCTGGCCGAGCTCGAGGCGGCGGTGGCCGGCGGACAGGTGACCGCGACGGCCGCCGCCCGGTCGCTCCTGGAGGCCTACCTGGGCCGGGAGGCCGACTAGGCCTCGGGAGGAGCGGGTGCGTCGACGGCGCCGTCTCCTGGACCGTGGGCGTAGTGCGAGGGAGGGACCCCGAGCTCGAGCTCGATCCGGCGCACCCGCTCGAGCGTGCGCTGGGAGACCGTGCGGTGCGCCGCGATCAGGTCGGCGATGACGCCGAGCGCGAACGACTGCACCGCCGCCACGAACAGCACGCCCCCGACCAGGATCGACTGGAGGTGCCCGGACCGATCCCCGTTGACCAGCCAGTCCCACACGAACGGGGAGAACGCAGCCGCGCTGAGGAAGAGGAGCAGGGCCGCCAGCCAGGAGAACACCAGCAACGGCTCGTAGCTCGTGTAGATGCGGAAGATGGCCACGAAGTTGCGGCGGACGTACCCCCACATCGACCCGAACAGCCGAGACTCGCGGAGCTTCTCGTTGGTGCGGACCGCCACGTGGTCCACCGCCACAAAGCTCTTGCCAGCCTGGATCAGGGACTCCAGCGTGTAGGTGAACTTGGAGACGACGGTGAGGCCGAGCGCGGCCTCCCGGTTGTAGGCCCGGAACCCCGACGTGGCGTCGGGGACGGACGTGCCGGATGCCTGGCGGACGACCCAGCTCCCCAGCCGTTGGAGCCGCTTCTTCACGACGGAGAAGTGCTCGACGGCCATCACGTCGCGGTCGCCGACGACCATGTCCGCGTCGCCCCGCACGATCGGGGCCACGAGGGCCGGGATGTCGTCAGCGCAGTACTGGTTGTCGGCGTCGGTGTTGACGATGACGTCGGCGCCGAGCTTGAGGCAGGCGTCGAGGCCGGCCTGGAAGGCGTAGGCCAGGCCTTTGTTGCTCGTCAGCTTCACTACGTGGTCCACCCCGAGGGACCGAGCCACCTCCACCGTGCGGTCGCTCGATCCGTCGTCGATGATCAGCCACTCCACCTCGTCGAACCCGGGCACCGCGCGGGGCAGCGCCGGGAGCGAGATGGGCAGCTGCTCCTCTTCGTCCAGGCAGGGGATCTGGATGATGAGCTTCACCTAGGCCGGGTCCTCCGTGAGCAGGGCGATCATGGTGACGACGAAGAGCACCCCGGCGGCGACGGCAGCCAACCGTCGGTTGCCCTTGTCCTCGAGCCAACCGGCGAGTGCTGTGACCATCATCGGGATCAGGGCGATCGCATAGCGAGCGTTGGCCCCGCCGCCCCGCTGGACCTGGAAGTAGGACTGGGTCAGCAGGAGCATCGGTGCCACGATGGCGACAGCCACCACCGACGCCTGGAGCGCGCGGAGCTCGCGGGCGCCATGGCCCAGCGCGGTGGCGATGGTCGGGGTGTAGACGAAGAGCAGGCCGATCGTCGTGGCCGCGCCCGCCACGTAGCTCGCACCCCCGCTGTCGAAGGCGGTCAGGAGCTGCGACGAGTACACCCCGAGCGCGTGGAACGGGTACCCGTCGAGGATCTCACGGGCGCCCAAGAGCACCTCGACGACGTCAGCGTAGGGCACCACCTCGCGAGCGTCACGCACCAGCTGCCACGCCTGATAGGTGACGGCAGCTGCGGCGGCCGGTACCAGCACCTGCGCCCGGGCGAGCCAGCGCTGGCCGGCCCGCTCCGATCCGAAGAGGAGCGCTAGGACGGACGCCCCGATCGGCAGGACCGCGAGGGGCTTGACGAGAACCAGGACCACCGCCACCGCCGACATCACGAGCAGGGTCGCCGGGTTGAGCGGACGGCGACCTCGCTCGTAGCCCACGAGGACGACCGACCCGATGAGGACGCCGGCGGCGTCGTTGTTCACGATGCCCGCCTGACCCACCACCACCGGAGCCAGGCCCACGAGAGCGCACGCCACGGCGGTGACGGTGGCAGGAGCACCCAGCCGTCGACGGAAGAACCACCAGAGCACCGCGAGGCCGGCGCTCAACCACACCATCCCGGTTAGCCGGGCGGCGTTCACGTAGCCATTGACGGCGATGCCGAACACCCGACGGACCACCGAGGTGGCGGCGTAGTAGAGGGGTGGCTGCTGCGCCTCGTAGGAGTAGCCCTGGGCATCGATCACCTCGAGGGGGATCTCCTCGAGTGAGCAGGGGACGACCTCCCGTCCGTTGATCGTCCGGCAGGCGACGTCACGGGCGGTCTCCGGGAGGATCTTGTCGCCGATGCGGGGCACCTCGCCGCGGTCGATGCGGCGCAGGTAGTCGATGTGCGCGAACTCGTCGTACTTCGACAGGGCGGGGAAGCGGTCGACCGCGATGGCCGTCGTGGTCGCCGGGAGCAGCACCACGACGAGCAGGAAGAGCAGGACCGCACCCCAGCGTGCGGGAGGGTGATCGGTGGTCGGCGGCGCGGCGTCGGTCATGGGGAAGTCGGTCTCCAGGCCAGGCATCGTCGCCCATCCGTCCGCCAGCCTGCCACCTCGCCGAGACCGCACCCGTCATCGCGTAGGTTCTAGGACGGCCTCGCCGCCCTGCACGACCTCCCCAATGCGGATCCTCTTCTTCGGCACCTACGACGAGCGCACCCACCCGCGCGTCCGCGCCCTGCGGGAGGGCCTGGCCGCGCGCGGGCACGAGGTGACGTCGGTGAACGAGCCGCTCGGGGTGTCCACTTCGGCGCGCGTCGGCGCGGCCAAGAACCCTCTCCGCGCCCCTGCGCTGGGCGCGCGGGTCCTCCGCCGGTGGGTCCGCCTGTGGCGACGCGGGGCAGGCCTCGATCCGGAGGTGGTCGTCGTGGGGTACCTGGGCCACTTCGACGTGCACCTCGCCCGTCGACGGTTCCGGACGGCCGTCCTCGTGCTGGACCACATGGTGTCGCTGGGGGACACGGTCCGCGATCGCGGACTCGGACACCGGTCGCCGGTGGCCCGGGCCCTGGACGTGATCGACCGGGCCGCCCTCCGGGTCGCCGATGTCGCGGTGGTCGACACCGAGGAGCAGGCGGCCGAGCTGCCCCGGCGACCCCGGCACCTCGCCGTCGTGCCGGTGACGCCCCCCGAGCCCTGGCTGGAGGTGCAGCCGGCCGCCGCTCCCGGGAGCGGCCCCCTTAGGGTCGTGTTCTTCGGTCTCTACACGCCTCTGCAGGGCGCGCCCATCGTCGGCGCCGCGCTGGCGGAGCTGGCTGAGCGCGACGACATCGAGGTGACCATGGTCGGCACCGGCCAGGACCTCGCGGCCACCCGCCAGGCTGCCTGCCCGAACCCGAACGTCCGCTGGATCGACTGGGTGGCCTCCGACCAGCTCCCAACCCTCGTGGCGAGCCACCATGTGTGCCTCGGCATCTTCGGGACCACGCCGAAGAGCCAGCGGGTCGTGCCCAACAAGGTGCTCCAGGGCGCGGCCGCCGGGTGTGCGATCGTCACCTCTGACACACCCGTGCAGCGACGGCTACTGGGGGACGGGGCGTGCTACGTGCCGGCGGGCGATGCAGCCGCGCTCGCTAGCGTGCTCGCGAGGCTCGCCGCGGACCCCGACGAGCTGATCGACCGACGACGATGGATGACCCAGCGGATGCGACGAGACCTCACCCCCCACAGCGCCGCCGAGCCCCTCGACCGGCTGCTCCGGTCGCTCGTCCCAGCAGGCTCGGCCGGCACCCCATGAGCGCTCCCCCGCTCCCGCTCAACGCGTGGCTGCGCTGGGACGTGATCCAGCGGGAGCTCCACGGCCCCCGCCGAAGCGTGCTCGAGCTCGGGGCCGGGCAGGGAGCAGTGGCCGCTCGGCTCGCCGCGTCGCACGACTACGTCGGCGTGGAGCCTGATCCCACCTCTCGAGCGACCGCGGCTGCCCGACTGGAGGGACGAGGCCGGCTGCTGGCGGACGTGACCGAGCTGCCCTCGGACGAGCAGTTCGACGTCGTGTGCGCGTTCGAGGTGATCGAGCACCTCGAGGACCACGTGCAGCTCGTCACCCAGTGGTGTCGCCACCTCGCACCGGGCGGACGGCTGCTCCTGTCGGTGCCCGCCCACCAGCATCGGTTCGCCGCCTACGACACCGTTGCCGGCCACCTGCGCCGGTACAGCAGAGCAGAGCTCGCCGCCGTCGCCGAGGCGGCCGGCCTGACGGTGGAGCGGATCGACGCGGTCGGGTTCCCGCTGGGCTTCCCGCTGGAGTGGGCCCGCAACCTGATCGGGCGACGCCGACTCCGCCGGGGAGCGGCCGATCGAGCCGTCGCCGACCGGACCGCCAGCAGCGGGCGGACGCTGCAGCCTCCGGCGTGGTCGGGCCGGCTCACCCAGCTGGCGACCGCCCCCTTCCGGTGGGTCCAGCGATGGTTCCGGGGCAGCGAGCTGGCCACCGGCTGGGTGCTGGTCGCCCGCCGACCTGCGTCCAGCGGTTGACCGACCCGGTGGACGACTCGTATCGCTCCTGGCGGCGGTGGGCCCGATGGTTCCTCCTCGTGGGCGGCTTCACGGGGCTCGTCCTCGTCACACGCCAGGCGCTCAGCGATCAGGACCGCACCGCGACGCCCTCCGTCCCGGCACTCGTCGGCGCCCTGGTCCTGTACCTCTTGGCCGGCGCCGGCACCGCCCGCGGGTGGAGCGTGCTGCTGCGCGGACGGGTGGATCCGGCGGAGGCCCGTGGCGCGATGTACGAGTCGCAGCTGGCGAAGTACGTGCCCGGGGGAGGCGTCCTGCAGGCGGCGGGGCAGGTCGCTCTGTCGACCGGTCGAGACCTCACGGCCGGTGCCGCGACGATCGCGTGGGCCGTGTCGATCCTCCTCACCCTCGGATCCGGGGCGGTGCTGGCCACCCCGCTGTCGCTGTCCTCCGACCTGTCGACATGGATCCGGGTCGTGGCTCTCATCGGGTTCGCCGGGATCCTGGTGGAGCGGCGGACCGGTTCGGCCTGGGCCCTGGAGCGGGCGCGCCGCTTCGTGCGCCGGATCCCCCCCGCCACCGCCATCCCGCCGCAACCCGACATCCGGAGGGCCTTCCTCTGGATCGGCGGAGGCTTTGCGCTCAACGCCGCCAGCTTCGCCGTCCTGGCGGTCGACCTCGACCCGGACCTGTCGTACCTCAGCGTGGCGCCGGCCTACGTCGCCGGGTGGCTGGTCGGGTTCCTCCTCGTCCCCCTCCCCGCCGGCCTCGGGGCTCGGGAAGCGGTCCTCCTGGCCCTCCTCCCTGCCGGGGACACCGGTCTGCTGCTCGCCGCTTCGGTCGCCCAACGGCTGGTGGTGGCGGCGAGCGAGGTGCTGCTCGTGTCGGGGAACCGGCTCAGCCGGCGTCGAGCCGCGCACGCCGGACCTCCTCGCTAGAGTGCGGCCTGCGGGGCGGCCGAGATCTGGGGGACCGCCGGACAGAGGAGCGCGGGTGCGACGGACGATTGCGGTGGGCCTGGCGGTGGCCTGTGCCGTGGCGGGGCTGGCCGACGCAGGCGCGACGACCTCCCAGACGAACGAGCGGGGCCGCCTGCGGGATCGGTTGCCCGATGCCGTCGCCGATGCTGGCCCCACGCTGCCCCGCGTCGTCGAGGTCAAGGGGAGGGCGAGCGTTGCCGCGGTGGAGGCCGCCGGAGGCACCGTCCTCGGGGAGGCCCCCGGTGGGGTCGAGGCGCGGCTCACGGGCGAGGAGCTCGCCGAGGTCGCCGCCCACCCGGGAGTCGATGCCGTGACCCCCGCACCCGAGCTCCGGCCCCACGTCGTCTCGCAGGGCGTGGGCGGCATCGACGCCGACGACTGGCACCTCGTCGGCACCGACGGCACGGGTGTGGACGTCGCGGTCATCGACCTCGGGTTCGCGGGATACCAGGATCTGGTATCGGCCGGGGAGCTGCCACCAGGCACCTCCGTCGACCTCGACCAGTGCGGCGGCGCCACGGACCTGACCGACCACGGCACGGCGGTCGCCGAGATCGTCCACGACGTGGCGCCCGGCGCCACGATCCACCTGATCTGCACGGACACCCCGTCGGACCTCGACGCACCCACCGACCCCGTCTACGCCTACCTGCGCGACAACGGCGTCGAGGTCGCCAACGCGTCGTTCGGGACCGTCACCAACAGCAGGATGGACGGCGGTGGCGCGATCGACCGGGCGGTCACCCAGAGCCGCCGAGACGGCACCCTCTGGACGGTCTCCTCCGGCAACCTCGGTGGGCAGCACCGCAGCGCCCCCGCTGGCACCCGGGTGTACCGCGAGTTCGTGGACGACTACTACGCGGACCTCGTCAACATAGGGTCTGGCAGCGTCGACACCCCGTGGGTGGAGGTCTTGCTGCCCCCGGGCGACGGCGACGGCACGACGGCCGAAGTGGTCCTGGAGCTCACGTGGGACGCGTGGCCCACCACGCGGACGGACTTCGACCTCTACGTCAGCACGAGCTCGAGCATCGCGGACAGGGTCGCCTGGAGCGCCCTGGAGCAGCGGTCGTCGCCGCTCCCACCGACCGAGGACGTGAAGCTGTCGAATCCGTACCCGTATCCGACCACGGTCTACGCGCTCGTGGACAGCTGGCACTCGCCCCTCTACCCGGCCGATCCCAGGCCCACCCCCGTCCGGCTCGACCTCTACGCGCACGGCGCGATCTCGATCGACCCCGACGACGCCGGCACCTCGGTAGCCGAACCGGGGACGAGCCGCGGGGCGCTCACCGTGGGCGCCTCGTGCTACACGAGCTGGTCGGGCCCTGGCGCCGGGCCCGTCCGCGAGTACAGCAGCCGGGGGCCGACGATCGACGGACGGGTGAAGCCCGATCTCACGGGGCCCGATGGGACAGCCGGCTCCACCTACGGCACGTCAGACGGCTGCCTGGGCGGCAACTTCACCGGCACCTCGGCCGCCGCCCCCCACGTCGCCGGCGCCGCCGCGCTGCTGCTCCAGGCCAACCCCTCGCTCGACCCGTCGGAGGCCGAGGCCATCCTGGTCAGCCGGGCCACGCCCAGCGGTCCCGCTGGGAAGGACAGCACGGGAGGCTGGGGCCAGCTCGAGATGGGCCCGCCGGGCGAGGCGGAGGCGCCCGCCGGCGACCTGTTCACGGGAACCTCGCCGCCGAAGCGGCTGCTCGACACCCGGAGCCCATCGAACCCGTTGGGGTCCGGCGCCACCCGGCGCCTGAAGATCGCCGGGACCAACGGCGTCCCGGCCGACGCAAGGGCGGTCACGCTGAACGTCACCGCTGTCTCACCGTCGGCCAGCGCCTACCTGACCGTGTTCCCCGCTGGCGCCGCTCGGCCGACCGCCTCGAACCTCAACTTCTCGGCCGGGACCACGGTGGCGAACGCGGTCACGGTGGGCCTCGGGTCTGATGGCTCGATCGACCTGTTCAACTACGCGGGGACGACCCACGTGCTGGTCGACATCGCCGGGTGGTACGGCCCGTCGGCCGGGACCGGCCTCGCCAACCTGGCCCCCATCCGGGCCATCGACACCCGCGCGGGCAAGGCGGCTCGAATCACCCCCACCAGTGGCGATCTCGGCGGGGCGGAGGTGCTCACAACCCAGGTGGCGGGCAACGGCGCCATGCCGGAGGTCCCCGCCACCGCCACCGCCGTGGTCGCCAACGTCACCGTGACCACCCCGACCCGCTCCGGTCACCTGACCGTGTGGCCGGCCGGCCTGCCCAAGCCCACGGTGTCGAACATCAACTTCAGGGCGGGCCAGACGATCGCGAACCTCGCCGTCGTGCCCGTCGGGGCCGACGGCTCGGTCAGCTTCGCCGGGTCGCTGGGCAAGCTCCACGTCGTCGTCGACGTCCTCGGGTACTACGACCCGGGCGCCCACGGCCGGTTCGTGCCGCTCCCCACGGTCGTACGGATCGGTGACACCCGCACCGGCAACGGTTCCCAGGCCAACGCCGGCCCCACCAGGGTCGGGTCCGGCCAGGTGCGACGGTTCGACGCCGCGCACCTCTTCGGGGTGCCGGGCGACGCCACCACCCTCACCCTCAACGTCACCGCCGTGGCCCCCACCGCCGCCACCGGCCACCTCTCGGTGTGGGGCAAGGGCGGCCAGCCCAGCTCCTCGACGCTGAACTTCACGAAGGGGGCGGTCGTCCCCAACGCCACGTTCACGAGCCTCGGCGCCGCCAGCCCCAGCTTCCTGCCCGGTCAGGCGGGGGTGGTGAACACCTCCGCGGGCGTGGTCGACGTCATCGTCGACCTCTCCGGGTACTTCATCGACGGCAGCGGCTGAGCCGGCTCGGTGGCGGTCAGGTCCGCAGCGCTCTGACGCGCTGACGCATCCGCTCCAGCACCACGCGGCCAGCGCCGGCCCGGAAGTACGACATCGCCACCGCCAGGTCACGTCGGCGGCCGGTGGGCAGGCGGGCGAGGGCGGCGTGACGGTCGAGATCCGGGCAGCAGACGTCGGCCGCCCGGGCCGGGGCCCGGCAGAACTCGACCAGCGGCTCCAGGCAGGCCTCCCAGCGCAGGGCAGGCGTCAGGGCCCGGATCCGCTCGCGGCACCCCGCCGCGAACGCCTCGTCTGTGAGGACCCTCGTGAGGGCATCCGCCAGCGCGCCCACGTCACACGGGGGGACGACGATGCCGATCTCCTCGCGCTCGATGAGGTCTGCGAAGCTGTCCCCGCCGGTGGCCACGATGGGCAGCTCGGCCCAGAGGTAGTCGAGGATCCGGGTGCGGAAGGAGAACTCGGTCTCGATGTGGTCGAGGTGCGTGCTCACCCCCACGTCGGCGTCGAGCAGGAAGTTGTGCCGATCGTCGAACTCGACCCACTCGGTGTTGAAGAACACGTGGCTGCCCATCAGCCCCCGGGCCCGGGCCAGCTCGACCGTCTCGTTCGCCACCCGCATCGTCGGGACGCCAGGGTTCGGGTGCTTCATGCCGAGGAAGAGCAGGCGGACGTTCGGAACGTCGTGCCGCACCCGATCGACCGCCTCCACGAGGGTGATGGGGTCGAACCAGTTGTAGACGCCACCTCCCCACAGAACGACCTTGTCGTCCAGGCCGATGCCCTCGATCCCCTCCCGGATGGCGGAGCGGGTCTGCACGGGCGCCTCGTCGCCAACGCCAAAGGGCACGACGGCGAGGAGGCGCCGGAGCGACTCGTCACCGTCGTAGGTGACCGGATTGACACGGCCGAGCCCAGCCAGTGCCCCGATCCAGAGGTCGCGCTGCTTGGCGCTGGCGCAGACCATGAAGTCGGCCCGCTCGAGCTGCTCGTTGAGCACACGGGTCGTGTTCCGCACGACGTCGAAGCGGCCTCGTTCACCGGGGGCGTCGTAGGCCTGCTCGAGCTGCTCGAGGTGCATGGGGTCGTAGATGTCGGCCACGACCACCTTGCGGCTGTCCATCAGGTAGGGCCGCCCCTCCAGCACCCAGCCCTGGAAGAGGAACACGTCGCACCACCGCTCGAGCTCGCGCAGCCCCCGTTCGCCGACCTGGCGCACCTCGATGCCGGGCAAGGTGATCGAACAGCTCTCGGTGCTGGCCAGCACCACCTCGTGCTCCCGCGCCAGGCGCCGCGCGATCTGGACGGCACGGATCGCTGGACCCGCCATGCGGGGAGCGACCGTGTCCGCGGTGACCACGGCGATCCGTCGGCGACGGCCCGCCCGCTCGGGCGCGCCCAGCACACCGAGCACCTCGGCCACCGCCTCCGCGCTCGGCTCGCGGTCGGCCCAGCGCCGGACCCCGGCATGGACGAGGGGCAGGAGCTCGCCGTCGCCACGCTGACGGGTGGGCTGCACCCGCGGGCGCTTGCCGGCCGCCTGCTGCATCGCCTGTCGAGCCTCGGGCCCGGCCCAGGCGTCGCCCATGCTGGTGCGATCGAGCACCGCCGCCAGCATCCGTCGAGTCCGCTCGGCGAGGTCCGGGCCCTCCCCGAGTCCCCACACCACCTCCGCCGGCGCCGAGCCGAGCCCGCGCACCCGCCACCCCGCCAGCCACGTCCGCCAACCGAGGTCGAGGTCTTCGAGGCCCGCGCCCAGCGCGACGTCGAAGCCGCTGATGGCGTGGAAGCTGCTGTGGCGCGTGACGCACCCGTTCCCCACGACGAACGGCTCCAGCTCCCCGGCCTCCCAGCCCCCCGGCGACCATCCGACGAGCCCGACGGACAGGTCCTCCCGCAGCATGTCGACCGCGGCCTGGAGGTGAGCGGTGGACAGCTCGGTGCCCGCGTCGACGAAACTGAGGTAGTCGACCCGTTCCACGGTGGCAGCACGGTTCTTGGCATCGGCCGGTGTCCTTCCTGCGGCGACGACGACCCGCAGGTCGACCCGGTCCAGCCGGACCGCTTCGAGGGAGGCCACGGTCGCCTCGGTGGAGCCAGCGCCCGGCACGACGATGGCCACCATCCGGCCGCGGTAGATGTCGAGGTCGATCACAGACGTCCGCTCGCGGTGGCGACCGCGCTCAGGTCCCACCGGCCGCCGAACGTCACGATGCCCCCGAGGGACTCGCGTGGCTGGCCGGCTTCGACGTCGAACCGGTGCGCCCGGTGCCGGTGGTCGTACACGTGGAGGCCGGATTCGTCGGTCACCGCCGCCGAGAGGTCGTAGGTTCCGGGAAGCAGCGGGAGCGAGTCGACGGCGAGGTCGACCCATGCGCTGCCACCGAGCTCCTCGGGCGAGCACCCGTACTCCTTCGTGCTCGGCTCGGTGACGTGAACCCCCTCGACGGTGTGGATCGCGATCGAGATGACCGGGCGGACCAGCGGCTGGTGAGCGGCGTAGTGGACGCGGAACACCACCGGATCGCCGGTGTGGAGGACGTCGAGCGGGCGGTGGTCCGGACCGAGCAGCTCGAAGCGGTGCAGGTCCACCTCCCCCGATCCCCAGCGGGACTCGGTGGCGTGGGCCTCCTCGCTCCGCCCCGCGTTGACCTCCGCCAGGTAGTGGTCGACCACGTCGGCAGCGGTCCCCAGCATCCGTAGCTCGCCTTGGTCGAGCCAAGCCACCTCGTCGCACATCGACCGCACCGAGCCGAGGGAGTGGGACACGATGACGATCGTCTTCCCCTGGGCCCGGAGGTCGGCGAACCGCTCGTTGCACCGGCGCTGGAACTGCTCGTCGCCGACAGCGAGGACCTCGTCGACTAGGAGGACGTCGGGGTCCACGTTGATCGCCACCGAGAACCCCAGCCGGACGTACATGCCCGAGGAGTAGTTTTTGACGGGCGAGTCGATGAAGCGCTCCAACCCGGCGAAGCCGACGATGTCGTCGAAGCGCCGCTCCAGCTCGGCCCGGGAGAGACCGAGGATCGAGCCGTTCAGGAAGACGTTCTCGCGGCCGGACAGCTCCGGGTGGAAGCCGGCGCCGAGCTCGAGCAGTGCAGAGACCTTGCCCCGGGTGCTCACCGATCCCTCGTCGGGTCGCAGGATCCTGGCCAGGCACTTCAGCAGCGTGCTCTTCCCGGAGCCGTTCGTCCCGATGAACCCGTAGGTGGTCCCCTCGGCGATCTCCAGGGACACGTCGCGCAGGGCCCAGAACTCCTCGTACCGGGCGCGCCCTCTGCGCATCACGGCCGCCTTCAGCGACTGGTTGCGGTCGTGGTAGAGGCGGAACCGCTTGGAGAGGTGGTCGATGACGACGGCTGGCTCGCTCACAGCTCCTCCGCCAGCCGCGCGTCGAGCTTCAGGAAGGTCCACCATCCGACGACGAGGGAGACGACGGCGCAGACCACCAGGTAGGCCATCGTGGATGCCGCCGGGAACCGCAGCGAGTAGAGGATGTCCCGATACGCCTCCACGAACCGTGTCATCGGGTTGAGGCGGTAGAGCGTGTACAGGGTCGGGCGATCCGCGAGGGCGTCCTCGACCACCCGCAGCGGGTAGACGATCGGGGTGGCGTAGAACCAGATCTGCAGGGCGATGCCGACGAGGTACTCGAGGTCCCGCAGGTAGACGGAGCTCACGGACAGCGCCAGCGCCAGGCCGAGCAGGAAGGCGGCCTGGATGACCACCACCACGAGGGCGGGCAGCAGCCACGGCAGGACCATGTTGCCCACCAGCAGAAGCACCACGCTCAGGACTCCGAGCTCGATCAGGAAGCCGACGCCCCACGAAGCGACGGTGGACCCGACGAGCAGCTGCCGTGGGAACCACACCTTGTTCACGAGGTTGGCGTTGGCCAGCAGCGACCCCATGCCCGTGGTGAGGCCGTTGGCGAGGAACGTCCACGGGAGGAGGCCGCAAAGGAGGAACACGGCGAACGAGTCGAGCCCGCTCGGGTCGCCCACGGGGGGCTCGATCTTCAGAAAGAACCCGAACACGAGGGAGTACACGCCCATCTGGGCGAGAGGGTTGAGCATCGACCAACCCCAGCCGAGGAGCGAGCGCTTGTACTTTCCCCGCAACTCGCGCAGCGTGAGGTTGGCGAACAGCTCTCGGTAGCGGCGTAGCTCGGTGAAGGATTCCATCGGCAGGTGCGACCGAGCGGGGGCCGCAGGTCGGACCGCTACGTTACCGCCTGATGCGGATCACCTTCGTCTCCGCCCACTACCCCCCGAACTTCGTGAGCGGCGGCACCCTTCAGCCACAGCGGCTGGCGAGGGGCCTCCGGGCACGCGGCCACGAGGTGAGGGTCTTCGCCGGACACCTCGACAGCAAGCGGGCGCCACTCGAGAGCTGGGAGGAGCGCGACGCGACCGGTCTCCCCGTCCGCTGGATCGTCACGACGCCATGGATGGACTGGGCCGACGAGGAGAACTACGACAACGAGCGGGTCACTGCCCGCTTCACGGCCGAGCTGGCCAAGCACCCCGCCGATGTCGTCCACCTGCACGCGCTGCAGACGCTCGGGGTGGGGCTGGTCGAGGCGGCCAAGCGGTCGGGCGCGGCGACGGTGCTGACCATGCACGACTTCTGGTGGGTCTGCGCCCGCCAGTTCCTCGTCGACCGCACCCACCGGCCATGCTCCCTGGTGGTGGCCTGCGGGGACTGTCCGTGCGAGGATGGGCGCGCCCACCTGGACCGCCGCGCCGAGCGCCTCGCCGCAGCGCTCCAGGCCGCCGACCTCGTCCTGGCGCCGTCCCGCTCGGCGGCGGAGGTGCTGCGGGCGAACGGCGTCGACCCCCGGCGGCTCGAGGTGGACGAGAACGGGATGGACCACCCCACCCCCGCCGCCGCCCCTAAGCACCCCCCCCACCGCGCCGGCCGCCCGGTCGTGCTGCGCTACACCGGCGGGAGCAACACCATGAAGGGCGCCGACGTCTTGCTCGACGCCGTCCACGAGCTGGGCCCGTCGACCCGGCTGAGGGTCATCGCCCACGGCATCGAGGACGCCGTAGAGCGGGACGGGCGCTCGGTCGCCGGGACCTGCCTCGAGGTGGCACCGCCGTACCCGCCCGACCAGCTCGACGAGGTGCTGGCAGCGACGGACGTCCTCCTCCTGCCCTCGGTGATGCGCGAGTCCCACTCGCTCGTCACGCGAGAAGCGCTCCTGCGGGGGGTCCCCGTGTTGGCGACCGACACGATCGGCCCCGAGGAGGTCGTGGTCGACGGCGTCAACGGCCTCGTCATCCCAGCCGCCGAGCCGTCGCTCCTCCGGGCCGCCATGGCCTCCCTCGAGGCACCCGAGGTCCTCGAGCGGCTGCAGGTCGGTGCCAGCACCCCTCCCCCGGTCCGGACCACCGAAGAGCAGCTCCAGGGGCTCGAGCAGCGGTTCGAGGCCCTCAGGGAGAGACCTCGGATCCCCGAGCCTAGGCGGCCGTCGCGGGTCCTCTTCCTCGTCGGTATCGACGGCGCGCCGATGCGATACCGCGCCCGCCTGCCTGCGGAAGCGATCGGGCTCCGGGGTGTCCCAAGCGACGTCCGCCACTACCGCGATCCGGACGTCGAGGCGCTGGCTGCCGCAGCAGAGGTCATCGTCGTCTACCGGGTCCCCGCCACCCCACAGGTCCTGGACCTCATCGAGCGCCGTCGAGCGCGGGGGGCCACCGTGGTGTTCGACGTCGACGACCTCATCTTCGACCCGGACCTCGCGGCGGAGATCCCGGCGCTGCGGCTCCTACCCGAGGACGAGGCGGCGCTCTGGCTCGAAGGCGTGCGTCGCTACCGAACCACCATGGAGGCGTGCGACGCCTACATCGGATCGACGCCCCGCCTCGTCGAGCACGCCCGGGAGGTCGTCGGCATCGACTCGCACCTGTTCGAGAACGGGGTGGGCACCGCCCTCGGGGCGGCGAGCGACATCGCCCTGCGCCGTCGGCGTCGGCCAGGCCCGCTTCGCATCGGATACCTGAGCGGGACCACCACCCACGACGACGACTGGCGGTACGTGGAGGGGGCCGTGATCGGCGTCCTGGAGGAGCGGGCCGATGTAGAGCTCTGGCTGGCTGGCCACCTCCAGCCCACCGACGCCCTGCTGGATCGCGTCGCCGGACGGGTCCGACGCCTCCCCTTCCTCCCCTGGTACGAGCTCCCCGAGGTCCTCCGGGACCTCGACATCAACCTGGCCCCTCTGGAGCCCGCGAGCCGGTTCAACGATGCCAAGAGCGCCATCAAGTGGCTCGAAGCGGCGCTCGTTGCGACCCCGACGATCGCGAGCCCGTCCGCCCCGTTCGTCGACGTGGTGGGCGGCGGGCGCTACGGCTGGCTGGCCGACACGCCCGAGGCCTGGGCCACGGTGCTGCGCCAGGTGCTGGACGACCCCGAGGCCAGGGCGCTGGCTGGAGCCCGGGCCAGGCGCACGGCGCTGCTCAGGTGGTCCCCCCACCTCCAGGGCGAGCGGTACCTCGACATCCTGGCCTCGATCACATCCGGCTTGGAGGGAGGGCGCAGGCGTCCCTCGGCAGCGTGGGCCCCGCTGGCCAACGACGAGCCCCCCGAGCCTCACCCTCGGGTGCTCGAGCCCTACCCGCCCGAGCTGCGAGGCTCGATCCGACGGCTGCGGCGGCACCGCAGGGTGCCGCTGCGGACGCTCCTGCGGACGAAGCGCCAGCGCCTGGTCGAGACCTGGGGCGAGGAGGGACCGTGGGGGACGCTGCGCGGGGCGGGCCGGTTGGTGGTTCGCGTCGGGGTGCGGCTCGCGAGGCTGCCGCTCAGCCTGGCCCGCCGGCTCCGGCGCTGAGCCTCAGCGGTACCAGAGGACGTCGGGGGCGAGACCGGGCACGTACCAGAGCACCCCGGCCCCCCCGTCGCGGCTGAACGGCCCGACGATGGGCACGGTGGTGCCGGGCAGCTTCACCTTCTCGGTGGTGAAGGTGCGATCGGTCCGCCACGACCAGCGGTAGTCCGCCCCCGTGCCGTGGGCGTCCCAGACGAGCTCGTCCCCGGGGTTCCCATCGAGGTCCACCACCACCGGTGTGTACGGCAACGAGACCGAGATCGACCGGCGATCGAAGGCCCCGCCGGGCAGGCCGAACCAGACGGAGTCGGCGCCGCTGCCTGGCTGGTACCAGACGATGTCCGAGCGACCAAGGCCGTCGAGATCACCGACGACGGGCTGCGCGTCGGCGTCGATGGAGTGCACGATGGAGGTGAAGCCACCGGCCTGGGCGAAGTACCAGATCGAGTCGGGCCGGGTGCCCGGACCGTACCAGAAGATGTCATCGCGGCCGTTGCCGTCGAAGTCCCCGGCGAGGGGGCGGTAGCTGCGGGTGAGCACGTGGCCCACCACGTCGAACCACGTCCCGTTCCAGGTCCAGTGGGCGTCGGGGACGCTGCCTGGGCCGTACCAGAAGACCTCCATTCGGTCGTCCCCGTCGCTGTCCAGCAGGAAGGGCACTCGACCGGGGCCCACGGAGAACGGCCGGTAGGTGAAGGTGCCGTCACCCTTCGAGATCCAGAGGTGTGCGGCACCGCTGGTGGAGGAGTACCACAGCATCTCGTCGCCGTGGAGCCCATCGACATCGCCGGCGAGCACGTGGTCGTAGCTGCCGTTGACGACGAACCCTTTGGAGGTGAACGTCGCGATCCCGGTCGAGTGCCAGAGGACGTCGCTCGCGGTGCCCGGTCGGTACCAGAAGATGTCGCCCAGCCCGTCGCCGTCGGCGTCGAGCGCCACGGGCTGGTACGTGCCGGTGACCGTGAACGACGTCGTGGAGAGGCCGTCCGACGGCGCTGGCCCGCACGCTCCCCGGCCGGTGGTCAGGTCGCACAGCCCAGAGGTGGAGCGCCAGTCGAGGCCGGAGCCGGGCTGGTTGGTCCGGGGGCGGGCGTTCTTGCCGAGCTGGCGGACGGCGCTGATGTCGATGCTGTAGCCCGTGTCGGCCCGGAGCCAGTGCCGCTCCTCGGTCGTGCCCCGGTCGAGGACGTAGAAGGGCTTGGAGACCGGCGCCGGCTTCACCGTGGGGTCGTTCTTGCCGTCGGGTTCGTAGGTGGCCCACCCGGTGTAGCCCTCGATCACCCCGACCGCGGGGTCGACGTACCAGCACGGCATCGTCCCCTCCACGCCTGACAGCGCGCAGCTGCGCTCCACCGTGCCGCCCAGGGCCGTGATCCCATCGACCATCTGCAGGTTCGAGAAGCGGGGCGAGGCGGTCATCATCTCCTGGAAGAACCCCTCGCAGAGGGTGCAGGGGTACCCCCACGGCCTCCAGGCCTCGTAGCGCCGCTCCTGCTCGGTCTGGCCGGCGGCCTGGCAGTAGCGGTGCGCCATGCCCTTCGCCACGTCGCCGGCCACGATCCCGACGTGCATCCGCTCGACGGCGGTGAACGGCGCCCCAACCCCGGCGCTGTCGTACTGCCAGATCCCGATGCCGGGGTGCCAGTACGCCCGGTGGTAGGAGGTGTACGGGTCGCGGAACGCGTAGAGCCCGTAGTTGGCCGACTGGTTGGTGTCCGTCGAGTAGACGCCGTTCCACTCGTCGTAGCGCGAGAGGGTCATCGGAGCCGGGGCGCTGGAAGCCGTGGTGGCCGCCGACGACTCCTTGAAGATGGGCGCCATCACCAGGCCGGTGAGGCCGTCATTGCTCACGACGCAGGCCCGAGGGGTGTTGGCGACCGCGGTGCGAACGGCGTCGAACGCCTCCCGTCCGAAGTAGCGCTCCTGGGTGGCCGCCGCCCCGATGGTGCCCTCGGAGGATTCGCCGACAGACGGCGGGGGCTCCTCCGGCGAGCCCACCGGCTCCCCGTCCGTGAAGCCGGACGGGAACTCGCTCGGGGTGTCCTCGGCGGCCACGGGGCTGGCACCGACGAGGGGGAGGACGCCCACGGCGACCACGAGGAGCGCGGCGAGGAGGAGAGGGAGACGGCGGCGCATGGTCACAGAGGGGCCGGGGGGCGGCCCGCTGCCCACGGTACCCGCCCGCCGGCGGATCGTGGCGGCAACCGGTCAAGGCGGGCGAACCCGGCTCAAGGAGACGGCCCAGGCGGCCGATGGAACAGGTGCCCGACGCGATCGACCCCCTCTCGAGACCCCCATGGACCTCCGCCACCCCCTCCGCCGCACCGCCACCGTCTTCCTGGCCATCCTCCTCGCGCTCGGCGCCGCGCTGGCCACGGCCGCTCCGGCCGCTGCCTCCGTGGACCCGGGCTACGCCGAGACCGAGTTCCTGCGGCTGCTGAACGACACCCGCCGTGCGAACGGCAAGGCCGCGCTCGTGCTCAACTCCGCCCTGTCGACGCAGTCGCGAGGCTGGTCGAGCACGATGGCCAGCCAGAACAAGCTCTTCCACGACCCGAACCTGGCCAGCAACGTCGCCAAGATCGTCCCCGACTGGACGCGGGCCGGTGAGAACGTCGGTGTCGGCTACGACGTGAAGGGCCTCCACGACGCCTTCTGGGCCTCGACCGGCCACCGCGCCAACATGCTGGGCGCCTACAACCAGGTCGGCATTGGCGTGGTCACCGTCGGCGGCAAGCTCTGGGTCACCTTTCGGTTCGTGCAGGGCAGCCTGCCGGCCCCGGCGCCTGAGCCCGCCACCTTCCACCTTCGCAACAGCACGTCGAGCGGCGAGCCCGACCGATCCTTCACCTACGGTCTGCGGACCGACGAGCACTTCGTCGGTGACTGGGACGGCGACGGCGTCGACACCCCGGGGGTGCGGCGAGGCAGCACCTTCTACCTCCGCAACTCGAACAGCGGCGGGTCCGCCGACGTGGTGTTCACCTACGGGCGGAAAGGCGACGTCGTGCTCATCGGCGACTGGGACGGCGACGGCAAGGACACCCTGGCCGTCCGTCGGGGCCGCACCTACTACCTCCGCAACGACCTCCGCAGCGGCGTGGCCCAGATCACCTTCCACTATGGCCGGCCCGACGACATCGTCCTCGTCGGCGACTGGGACGGCGACCAAGAGGACACGCTGACCGTGCGGCGCAGCCGCACCTACTACGTTCGGAACAGCCTGACCACCGGAACGGCCGAGACCGTCTTCACCTATGGCCGGGCCACGGACATCGTGCTGGTCGGCGACTGGGACTCCGACGGCGTCGACACCCTGGGCGTGCGGCGAGGCTTCACCTACTACCTGAGCAATGTGCTGGCCGGCGGCGACGCCTCGACGGTCTTCAGCTACGGAACCTACCGCGACACCGCCGTGGTGGGCGACTGGGACGGCGATCAGGCTGACTCGGTCGGTGTGCGGCGCTGATCCTGACCCGGCCCCCTAGCCTGTCCGCCGTGCCGCGGCTCGTGCTCTCCACGTTAGTGGCATCTGTGCTGCTGCCGTGGGCCGGGGCAGATGCCTCGCCGCCGCCGTCGACCGGTCCCAGGCAGACGGTCATCGTGGTGACCGAGCCGGGCGCTCAGACCGAGGTGGCGGCCAGGCTCAGCGCGACGACCGGCGTCGAGGTGACCGACGCCCTGCACGAGATCGGGGTCGTCGTGGTGTCGGCCGACGGCCCGGGCGCTGAGCGCCTCAGCCGGCTGCCGGGTGTCGAGCGCCTGGTCCCGAACCAGCCCGTGACGACGAGCCTCGCCGACAGCGTGCCGGGGATCGGAGCCGATCTCGCCTGGGCTCGGGGCCACTCAGGAGCGGGGACGCTCGTCGCGGTCATCGACACCGGGGTGGTCGCCACGCACCCGGCGCTGGAGGGCGCGATTGCGGAGGAGGCGTGCTTCGCTCCGGCGGGCACGACGTGCCCGGACGGCCAGCCCAGCCAGCACGGCCCGGGGGCGGCCGAACCGGGAGGGTGCGATCAGTGCGCGCACGGCACCCACGTGACCGGGATCGTGGCATCACGGGGCGGCGGCGGGGTGGCGCCAGGAGTGGCACCGGCCGCCGAGGTCCTCGCCGTCAACATCTTCAGCCGGCCCGCCAGCGGTCAGCCCTCGGCGGACCTGGCCTCGCTGCTCGCCGGACTCGACCACATCGCGGCTCGGGCGCTGGAAGCGCCGGTCGCAGCCGTGAACCTGAGCCTCGTGATGGGTGGCGGATCCTGGGAGGGGCCCTGCGATGCCGAACCCGGGCTCGAGCCGCTCCGCAATGCGATCGACCTGCTCGCGGACCGCGGCGTGGCCACCGTCGTCGCCGCCGGCAACCTCGGCAGCACCGGAGCGCTCCCGGCGCCCGCCTGCCTGTCCCGCACCCTGGCGGTGTCCTCGTCCTCCACCGGTGACGCGCCCGTCGTCTCCTCGTTCGCCGACCTCGGTGCACTTGTCGACCTCGTGGCTCCGGGCGAGTCCATCGTGTCCGCGGTGCCCGCTGGGGCGGCCGCCATGAGCGGGACGTCCATGGCCGCACCCCACCTGACCGGTGCGCTGGCGCTGCTCAAGACCTGGCGGCCCGAGCTCCGCGTGGACGAGCTCGCCGAGCTGCTGCTCGATGCATCGCCCACGATCGACGGTCGTGGCACCCCCTACCCCCTCCTCGACCTCGGGCCGGTCCTCACCCGAGCCTCCGGTGACTCGATCCTGCTGCGGCGCGGCACTCGCATGCTCGTCCGGAACGCCACGACGTCCGGCGTCCCCAACCGGACGTTCGTCTACGGCCGTTCGGGCGACGTCGTGCTGGTGGGCGACTGGGACGGCGACAGCGTCGACACCCCGGCAGTCCGCCGCGGCGCCGTCTACCACCTGACGAACACCAACGCGTCGGGCGTCGCCGACATCACCTTCGTGTACGGCCGCGCCGACGACATCGTTCTCGTAGGCGACTGGGACGGCGACGGCAAGGACTCGCTCGCAGTTCGTCGTGGCCGCACCTACTACCTCCGCAACCAGCTCAGCTCCGGTGTGGCCGAGCACGTGTTCACCTACGGCCTCACCACCGACGAGGTGGTCGTGGGCGACTGGGACGGCAACGGCCACGACACGCTCGGGATCCGGCGTGGCGCTGTGTACCACCTCCGTGACGACTTCGCCGGAGGGCCGGCCACCACCACCTTCGTCTACGGCCGCAGCACCGACGGAACCCTCGTGGGCGACTGGGACGGGGACGGGTCCGACTCGGTCACCGTCCGCCGCGGGGCCGACTTCCACGTCCTCAACCGCCTGGTGTCAGGGCCATCGGAGTGGTCCTTCACCTACGGACTACCCACCGACCTCGCCTTCGCCGCGAACAGCGACGGCCTCTGACTGGAGCGTCCATGATCTCCCCCCGAAGAGTGCTCCTCGCAGCGCTCGCCCTCTCGCTCCTCGGTGGCCCGGGGCCCGTCGCCCATGCCTCCGACCCGCGCCAGCCGGACCCGCAGGAAGACATCGACCCCCATCGGCCGGCTGAGCCCGCCGAGGTCACAGCCGCGGCAAGCAGCGACGTTCGGATGATGCGATACCCCGTCGAAGGACCGTCGAGCTACATCGACACCTTTGGCGCCTGCCGGGGCGACGGCTGCTCGCGCTCGCACATGGGCGCCGACATCTTCGGTGAGAAGCTGCAGCCGCTCATCGCCGCCAACGACGGATGGATCACCTACCTGCGCCGCGACGCGAGCGGCACCGCCGGCAACGGCCTGGCCATCACCGACAGCGACGGCTGGCGCTACCTCTACCTGCACCTCAACAACGACACCCCCGGCACCGACGACGGCGCCAATCCCCCGCGGTGGCGGTTCGCGCCGGGCATCGAGTTGGGGAGCAAGGTCTTCGCCGGACAGCTCATCGGGTACCTCGGCGACTCGGGCAACGCCGAGACCACCCCGCCGCACCTCCACTTCGAGCTCCGGAGGCCCGACGGCGTCACGATCAACCCCGACACCAGCCTCACGTCGGCCAGCTACGCCCCGCCGGTCCCCCGCCTCTACCTCTTCGAGGCGCTCCGTGGCGGTTCCGCCGACGACCACATCGGCTGGGCTACCGCCCGGTCCGTGGTCCTTGCCTGCGACCTCGACGGCGACGGCGTCGACGAGCCCCTGCAAATCCGGGACCGGATGTTCTCCTGGGCGCCTGACAGCACGGACGGCGCGCCGGTAACCACGTTCCCCTACGGGGCGCCCGGTGACGTGCCGCTCTGCGGCGACTGGGACGGCGACGGCACGGACACCATCGGCGTCCGCAGAGGGCGGACGTTCATGCTCCGCAACGCCAACGGCGCAGGGCCCGCCCACCACGTCTTCGGCTTCGGCGTGGAGGGCGACGTCCCAGTCGTCGGCGACTGGGACGGCGACGGGATCGACACGGTCGGCGCGGTGCGCTCCACGATGTGGTATCTCAACGTTCGCCACGCGTCCGGCGCCGCCCACCGGAGCTTCCGCTACGGCCAGCCCGGCGACACGGCACTGGTGGGCGACTGGGACGGCGACGGGATCTCCGGGCCCGGCGTGCGGCGCGGCCGCACCACGATGCTCCGCAACGCCCTCTCGGGCGGGGCGTCCGACGTCTCGATCATGGTGGGCAGCACCGACGACGTCACCGTGGTGGGCTCGTGGTCAGCTCCGGTCGACCCCGGCCTCCTCGCCGGGAACGCCGACAGCGTCAGCCTGTGGCGCGCTCGACCCCGGTGACAGGCGCCTGGTGCCGCCTCAGGACGGCGCCGGCAGGAGCGGCTGGGGCATGCACTGCCCGTCGAGCTCGGCCACGGTGATGCGCTCCCGGTTCTCCCAGGTGATCTCGTTGGCCGGGTCCTTGCGCACCTTGTACTCGCGGAAGGACTGCTCGAGGCTGTCGTAGGCGAGCAGTCGGCCGATGAGCGGCTCCCCGAGCTCCAGCAGCAGCTTGATCGTCTCGATCGCCTGGATCGAGCCCACGATGCCCGGCAGCACGCCCAGGACACCGGCCTCGGCGCAGCTGGGGGCTAGCTCGGCCGGCGGGGGCTCCGGGACCATGTCGCGATAGGTGGGTCCACGCTTCGGATCGAAGACGGTCACCATGCCCTCGAAGCGGAAGATCGAGCCGTGGACGACCGGGATGCCGAGCTTCACGGAGGCGTCGTTCACGAGGAAGCGGGTGGGGAAGTTGTCGGTGCCGTCGACTACGACGTCCCAGCCCTCGAGGATGTCCATCACGTTGTCGGCTCCGAGGCGAACGTCGTAGGTGACGACGTCGACGTCGGGGTTGAGCAGCGTTAGGGTCTTCTTCGCCGAGTCCACCTTCCGATCACCGATCCGCTCGACGTTGTGAAGGATCTGGCGTTGGAGGTTGGAGTCGTCCACGACATCCATGTCGATGATGCCGATCGTGCCGACCCCGGCCGCAGCCAGGTAGAGGGCGGCCGGGGAGCCGAGGCCGCCGGCCCCGAGCAGCAGCACCCGAGAGTCGAGGAGCTTCTGCTGGCCGGCGACGTCGACCTCTGGCAGCAGGAGGTGCCGCTGGTAGCGATTGCGCTGCTCTGGGGTGAGGCTCCGGGGGGCTGCCCAGTCTCGGCCCTCGTCCTTCCACTTGTTGAAGCCTCCGGCCATCGAGACCACGTCGGAGTAACCGAGCTCGGCGAGCGTCTTTGCGGCGAATGCGGACCGGACGCCCGAGGCGCAGTGGATCACGATGGGGGTGTCCTTGTCGGGAACCCGGCTCTCGATGGAGCTCTCGAGGGTGCCGCGGGCGATGTGCAGCGCCCCTGGGATGGCGCCCTGCTCGTACTCCTCGGGCTCGCGCACGTCCAGGATCAGGGCACCCTCGCGGCGGGCCGTGTCGGCCTCGTCGGTGTCGATCTCGCGGACGTGCTGCTTGGTGGCGGCCAGGAGTTCTCGGAAGCTTGGCATCGGTGTTCCTTCTAAGTGCCGGGGACGAAAACCCTACCGAACCGATCAACTATTCGGTAGCCGGGATCATTCCCCTCTGCCGAAGGCCCGGCCGAGCGCGGTGATGCGGCGGGCCAGCGCGAAGCTCCTCGAGCGATGGACGCCGTCGAGGTCCTGTCGCAGGCGGGCGGCATCGTCCCGCAGCTGGGCCACCTGGGCCTCGAGGTCCTGCACCTCCCGTCGCGCCGAGGCGAGCTCGGCCTCGAGCGCCTGCACCCGGCCGGCGTCGGCCTCGGCCTGCGAACGGACTTGGACATCGAGGGCCAGCGCCCGGCCCTCCCACCGCCAGGCCTCGCGCCAGACCCTCGCGAGGGTGAAGGCCAGGTCAGGGTCGACCGGCTCGACCGGCCCCAGGGTCTCCAGGACCTCAAGGACTTGGGCCGAGTGCACACGCGCGTTGTGGTGCCGGACTGCCAGGTCGTAGCCCTCGGTGCCGTGGACCGGGTCGTAGCCGTCGAGGACATCCTCGAACTGCGAGCGGCCCGGCTCGTCGGTCCCGGCGCGCCCCGCGAAGCCCGCGGCCTCGATGGCGGCGTAGGACTCCCTCGTGAGCCAGCCGTCCGAGCCCCAGCGGTCGTAGACGAAGGCCGCCCGCCCGCATGCCATTGCCTCGACGATGCACCGACCGACCCCCACCACGATGTCCGCTGCCTGGATCTCCTCCAGCGGATCGAGCACCATCTGGCCGCCCACCGCGCCGACGCGGCGGACCTCGATGCCCCGGCGACGACAGGTCGCCTCGAGCCCCTCGAACCGCCACCGAGCCAGGTTGTTCCCGAACACCAGAAGCCGCTCGGGCCGGGGCCGCGGGGGTGCCGCCGGGGTGAAATGCGCCACGTCGACCGGCTGCGTGAGCCTATGGACCGGACGCCCGCCGGGGAGCGCTTCGGCGAGCTTCCGCGTGTAGTCGTTGAGCACGAGGTAGCCTGCCACCGCTCCCGGCACGGCCGACGTGAGCTGGAGGTCGTGCGTGCCGCTGTGCACCACGAAGAGCTGCGGTACGTCGGGCCAGGTGCTGGCCGCCTCTCCGCTGACGATGGCGTCCTGCACGATGAGCCGGTCGGGGGGCGCCGGGAGGTCCTCCGCTCGCCTAACCCGCACGAGCGCATGGTGCTCGACGAGGTCAGCAGCACCGTTCTCCGGGCCCGACATCACGTACACCTCGTGGCCGAGGCGTTGGAGGTGGCGGGCGAGCGTGAGGAGGTAGGTCTCGCTACCACCGGGGGTGGACAACCGGTTCGAGGCAAGGACGAGGCGCACCGGTGCAACCTATGGCTGATCGACGGTCAGGCCAACAGAGGGGTTCCCTCCACCATCGCCGGCAGGACCTCGCTGATCGAGCCGCGCACGACCACGTCGGCCAGGTCGTCCATCGCCGTCGGCTCGCCGTTCACGATGACCACGTCGGCGCCCGTCGAGGCCGCCAAGGGGACGACGTCCGCGATCGGGTAGACGGTGAGGGTGGTGCCGACGGCCAGGAGGAGGTCGCAGGCGCGGGCGGCGGCCTCAGCGCGAAGGAGGTCGCTCGTGACGAGGCTCTGGCCGAAGCTGATGGTGGCGGACTTGAGGATGCCGCCGCAACTGCGGCAGGGCGGGTCGTCCTCACCGGCGCGGACGCGCTCGAGCGCCTGCTCCATCGGCGCTCGCTCGCCGCAGCCCAGGCAGGCGACCTCGCGGCTGGTGCCGTGCACCTCCACGATCCGCCCGGGGTCGGAGCCGGCGGCGTGGTGGAGCCCGTCGACGTTCTGGGTGATGAGCAGGTCGAGCCGACCGGTGGCCTCGAGGTCGACGAGTGCGCGGTGGCCGGCGTTGGGCTCCAGCCGACGGGGCTCGTGCTCCACCCGGGCGCGCCACGCCTGACGTCGGATGTCGGGGTCGGCCAGGTAGTGGTCGATGTGCGACCGCTTCTCGGCCGCCGGGTCCTTCGTCCACAGCCCGTTCGGGCCCCGGAAGTCCTGCAGGCCGCTGTCGGTGCTGATGCCCGCCCCGGTCAGGACGACGACGCGGGCGGCCCCGGCCAGCCGATCACGAGCCTGTTGGAGCGTCGCCTCCACGCCACGACCCTACGGGTTGACGTTGGATCGAAGATGCATGAAAGTGCATGAGAAATAGCGTCGAACCTCGAGGAGCACCCATGCCGGATCTCTCCACCCAGCCCTCCGTCCGCGTCGTCCCGTGGCCTGATCCTCTGGTGGAGGCGGCTGGCCACGACCCCCGGTCGCCCTACGTGGAGCGCTACTGGCTCGGGGTGCTGGGCCCCACCGCCACCTGGCTGGTGCGGCGGCTGGCCGAACGCCTCGAGGCGGAGCCCGACGGGTTCGAGCTGGACCTGCCGGCCCTCGCCGCCGAGCTGGGCGTCGGCCACCGCGGCGGCCGCCAAGCCCCGTTCCTGCGCACGCTCGAGCGCTGCGCCCGCTTCGGCCTGCTCGAGATCCGACCCCACGCCATCCGGGTGCGGCGGCGACTGCCCGAGCTGTCAGCCCTGCAGCTCGACCGGCTTCCCCCGCACCTGCGCCAAGCCCACCGGCAGGAGACGGGCCGCACCACCCACTCGGTCGACGAGCTGCGGGAGCGGGCCCGCGGCTTCGCGCTGTCGCTCCTCGACCAGGGGGCGACACCGGTCGACGCCGAGCGCGACCTCCACCGCCGGGGCGTCCACCCGGCCATGGCGGCCGACGCCGTGCGGTGGGCCGTCGACCACCGCAGCGCCACGCTCAGCTCCTGGGAGGGCGCCCCACCCGCCGCGTAGGCGAGCCGGGCTCAGGCCTCGGCGGCCTTCGGTCGGGACCAGGAGCTGAGCAGCTCCACCAGGGTTCGCACCGCGAACCCGGTCCCGCCCTTGACGAGCTCGCCGTCGACCTCGGAGGAGTCGGCCGGCCCGGCGATGTCGACGTGCGCCCAGGGGATGCCCTCGGCCACGAACTCCCGCAGGAACAGACCGGCCGACAGCGCCCCGCCCCAGCGGTTGCTGGTCACGTTCTTCAGGTCGGCGATCTCGCTGTCGAGGCGGGGACGCAGGTGGTCGGGCAGCGGCAGCGGCCACATCGGCTCGCCGGCGGCGTCGGCCGCGGACAGGAGCTGGTCGGACCAGCCGCGGTGGTTCGCCATCAGGCCGGCGATCCGGTCGCCGAGGGCGACCATGCAGGCGCCGGTGAGGGTGGCGAGGTCCACGATGGCGTCGGGTTCGGCCTCGCTCGCCAGGGAGAGGGCGTCAGCGAGGATGAGCCGGCCCTCGGCGTCGGTGTTCAGCACCTCGACCGTCTTGCCGTTGCGCATCGTCAGCACGTCGCCCACCCGGGTGGCGTCGCCCCCGGTCATGTTGTCGGTGAGGGGGATGAAGCCGAGGAGCCGGACCTTGGCCCCGACCGCGGCGACGGCCCGAAAGGTGCCGAGCACCGCACCGGCGCCGCCCATGTCGCCCTTCATGCCGACCATGCCGTCGGCCGGCTTCAGGGACAGCCCGCCGGAGTCGAAGGTGATGCCCTTGCCGACCAGCGCGACGGTGCCCCGCGGCTTCTCGGGCTCGTAGCGCAGGTGCAGGAAGCGCGGCTTCTGGACCGAACCGCGGCTGACCCCGAGGAGGCCGCCCAGCCGCTCGGCCTTGATCTCCTTCTCGGTCCAGACGGTGACCTCGAACCCCGACCGCTCCCCGACCCTGACCGCCTCCTGGGCCAGCCTGGTGGGGGTGAGGGAGCCGCCCGGCTCGTTCACCAGGTCGCGGACCCAGCACGCCGCCTCGGCGACGGCGAGGCCGCGCTCCATGGCGGCCTGGGTGCGGGAGCCGCCCCCGCCGACCACCACGACCCGCTCCAGCGCGGCCGGCTTCGGATCGGACTTGAACGCGGTGTACTGGTAGCCGCCCAGGACGAGGCCCTCGACGATCGCCTGGGCGCCCTTGGCCGCCGTGGTCCCGGAGCCGAGGTGGCCGAGCAGGTCGACCGCCAGCGACGAGCACCGCTTGGCGGCCCGGGCGAGGGCTCCGGCGGCGTAGCGGAGGGTGGCGGCGTCCACGTCGGCGGCGTCGCCGAGGCCGACCACGTAGGTGGTTCGACCGTCCGGACCGGGGACGGCCCGGACGTCGCCCTTCTTCGCCTCGAACCCCTGGGCGGCGAGGAAGCCTTGGTCGACGTCGCCGCCGACGGGCTCCCCCTTCACGGCGCCGACGGCGATGGCCTCGACGTCCTCCGGCGCGGTCTTGGCGAGCTCTGCGATGAGGGGCACGGGTCCTCCTGGGGACGGGGGTGGTCAGCTGCCTCGGGCGGTGAGCGGCTCGCCCTCCACCCAGCGGGCGAGGGTCCAGATCACCGACGAGAGGCGGTTCAGGTAGGGGACGACCTGCGAGCCGTCGACGGCGACGGCGGCCGCCGCCCGCTCGGCTCGGCGCACGACCGTGCGGGCGAGGTCGAGGAGGGCTGAGGTGCGGTCCTGGCCGGGCACGACGAACTCCCGGGGGAGCTCGAAGCGGCCCCCGACGTCGTCGGCCAGCTGGCCGAGCCGGGTCACCATCTCCTCGGTCACGAGCGAGCCACCGGGGATCAGCTTCTCCCGGTGCTCCTCCGCCGTGGCCACCTCGGCCATCAGCACCCACAGGTCGCGCTGCAGGGCGATCAGGATGACGTCGAGCTCGCTGCCGTGGGCGACCTCGGCCCGGGCCACGCCGATGGCGGCCTGGGCCTCGTCGACAGCCCCGACGGCCTCGAACCGGGTGGAGGACTTCGGCTCCCGCCCGCCGTAGAGCAGGCCGGTGGTGCCGTCGTCGCCCTTTCCGGTCCAGAGGCGGGTCATCGATCGCACGGTAGCCCCGGCCACCTCACCAGGTGTCGATGTGGGGACGCTTCTTCCCCGTCCGCTCCGGGACGGGTGCGGCGGCGAAGGTGCGAGCGATCCAGCGCCGGGAGTCGGCCGGGTCGATGACGTCGTCGATCTCGAAGTGGCTGGCCGAGCTGAGCGCCTTGCCGTGCTCGTACATGCGGTCGACCATCTCCTGGAAGGCGGCCTCCCGCTCGGCCGGGTCCTCGATGGCGTCGAGCTCCTTGCGGTAGCCGAGCCGGACCGCGCCCTCGAGGCCCATGCCGCCGACCTCGCCCGTGGGCCAGGCCACGCAGAAGAGGGGCGCCTTGAAGGTGCCGCCGGCCATCGCCTGGGCCCCGAGCCCGTAGCCCTTGCGCAGGATGATCGTGCCGGTGGGGACGCTGAGGTTGGCGCCGGTCACGAACAGGCGGCTCACGTGGCGGACCAGCGCGGTCGCCTCCGCGTCCGGCCCGACCATGATCCCCGGGGTGTCGCAGAGGAAGAGGACCGGCAGGTCGTGGCCGTCGCAGAGCTGGAGGAACCGAGCCGCCTTGTCGGCCCCGTCGGCGTCGATGGCGCCACCCAGGTGCACGGGGTTGTTGGCCACGATGCCGAGCGGGCGGCCCTCGACCCGGGCCAGCGCGGTGACCATCCCGGCGCCGAAGCCGGCGCGGAGCTCGAGCACCGAGCCCACGTCGGCGATCGCCTCGACGGCCCGGCGCACGTCGTAGACCTTGAGCCGGGCCTCGGGGACCGCCGACCGCGCCGCCTCGGGGTCAGGTGCCGCCCACTCGCGGGTCGGTCCGAGGAAGTACGCGAGGTACCGCTTGGCCGTCGCCACGGCAGCGGCCTCGTCGGGCACGAGGACGTCCACCACCCCGTTGGGCACCTGCACGTCCATCGGGCCGATGGCCTCGGGAGGGAAGGTGCCGAGCCCGCCGCCCTCGACCATGGCGGGGCCGCCCATGCCGATGTTGGCCCCCTCGGTGGCGATCACCACGTCGCAGCAGCCGAGCAGGGCGGCGTTGCCGGCGAAGCACCGCCCGCTGGCGATGCCGACGAGCGGGACGAGGCCGGACAGCTTGGCGAAGAGGTGGAAGGCGAGGGTGTCGAGGCCGGACACCCCGATGCCGTCGGTGTCGCCCGGGCGGCCGCCCCCGCCCTCGGCCAGGAGCACCACCGGCAGGAGCTGGCGCTCGGCCAGCTCGAAGAGGCGGTCCTTCTTGCGGTGGTTCTGCACGCCCTGGGTGCCGGCCAGCACCGTGTAGTCGTAGGACATGGCCACCACGGGGTGACCGGCCACGGTGCCGGTGCCTCCGACCAGCCCGTCGGCGGGGGTGCGCTCGATGAGCTCCTCCACCGGGCGCCGACGGCGCTGGGCGGCGATGGCGAGGGGGCCGTACTCCACGAAGCTCTCGGGATCGAGCAGGTCGGCCAGGTTCTCCCGGGCGGTGCGCTGACCCGTGCGGCGACGGCGCTCGACGGCATCGGGCCGGGCCGGGTCGAGACCCCTCTCGTGGCGCTGCCGGACCTCGGCCAGGTCCGCCCGCTCGCCCTCGACCGACACCGGCGCCGCAGCTTCGTCGTCGTGGGCCGCCCAGCCGGGTGCGACGCGGGCCAGCAGGTCGCCCGCCTGCACGACCTGCCCCGGCTCCACCAGCACCTCGAGGACCGTGGCCGGTTCGGTCACGTCGACGGCGTGCTCCATCTTCATCGACTCGATCACGACGACCTCGGCGCCGGGGCCGAGGGCCGTGCCGGCGGTGGCCGCCCGCACGACCGTGCCCTGGAGCGGAGACCGGATCTCGAGCATGGCCGCGTGTCTAGCGCCCCGACGTCCGCCCGGCGCTCGGCCCCTGCCACCGTCGGCGGAAGCCGGCACCGGCCGGTCCGGTGCGGCGCCAGACGGTCCGCGACCTCCGCCCGGTGGATGGGGCCGCGCCCGAGACCCGCCGGTACCCTTTGTCCAGCATGGCTGGACCCACCTACCTCGAGCGGGTGGCCGAGCGCGTCGTCACCTACGACGGCGCGTTCGGCACCTACGTGCAGACCCTCGGGCTCGGTCCGGACGACTTCGGGGGCGAGGCGCTGGAGGGCTGCAACGAGATCCTCTGCGTCACCCGCCCCGACGTGATCGCGGGGATGCACGAGGCCTTCTTCCGGGTCGGGGTCGACGTGGTGGAGACCGCCTCGTTCGGCTCGTTCGCGGTGTCGCTGGCCGAGTACGGCATCGCGGACCGCAGCCACGAGCTGAACCTGGCCGCCGCCCGCATCGCCCGGGAGGTGGCCGACGGCTACGACGGCCTGGTGGCCGGCTCGATCGGTCCGGGCACCAAGTTCGCGTCGCTGGGCCAGATCCGCTTCGCCGAGCTCCGTGACGCCTACGAGGTCCAGGCCCGAGGGCTGCTGGAGGGCGGTGTCGACCTGTTCCTCGTGGAGACCCAGTTCGACCTGCTCGGCGCCAAGGCGGCGATGATCGGGTGCCGGCGGGCCATGGCCGCTGTCGGCCGCGAGGTCCCCATCCAGGTGCAGGTCACCATGGAGGTCACCGGCACGATGCTGCCCGGCACCGAGATCGGCGCCGCCCTCGCCGCGCTCGATGCCATGCGACCCCAGGTCATCGGCATCAACTGCGCCACCGGCCCGGCCGAGATGAGCGAGCACCTGCGCTACCTCAGCCAGCACAGCCGCATGCCGATCGCGGTGCTGCCCAACGCCGGGATGCCCTCGGTGGTGGACGGGAAGATGCACTACGACCTCACCCCGGAGCAGCTGGCCGAGTACCAGCGGCGGTTCGTCACCGAGTTCGGGGTGCAGGTGGTCGGCGGGTGCTGCGGCACCACCGTCGAGCACATCGCAGCCGTGGTCGAGGCGGTCAAAGACCTCGCCCCGAAGCCGCGCGCGCCCGAGCACGTCGACGGGGCCACGTCGATCTACTCGTTCACGCCCTTCGAGCAGGACCTCACCTACCTGTCGATCGGCGAGCGGACCAACGCCAACGGCTCGAAGAGGTTCCGCGAGGCCATGCTGGCCGGCGACTGGGACACCTGCGTGGCGATGGCGCGCGAGCAGGAGCGCGAGGGCGCCCACGTGATCGACGTGTGCGTCGACTACGTGGGGCGGGACGGCACCGCAGACATGGACGAGATCGCCTCCCGGTTCGCCACGCAGGCCACCGTCCCGCTGATGATCGACTCCACCGAGCCGGCCGTCGTCGAGACCGCACTGCAGTGGATCGGTGGCCGCGCCATCCTCAACTCGGTCAACCTCGAAGACGGTGACGCGCCCGGCACCCGGCTCGACCGCTTCCTCTCGCTCGCCCGCGAGTACGGCGCCGCCGTGGTGTGCACCTGCATCGACGAGGAGGGCCAGGCCCGAACGCCGGAGTGGAAGCTGCGGGCCGCGAAGGCCATCCACGACATCGCGGTCGAGCGCTACGGCCTCGAGCCCGGCGACCTGTTCTTCGACCCGCTGGCGCTCACCCTTGCCACCGGCATCGAGGAGAGCCGCGGCGACGGTGCGTCCACCATCGAGGGCATCCGGCTCATCAAGGAGCAGCTCCCCGGGGTGCACACCACCCTCGGGCTCTCCAACGTGTCCTTCGGGCTCAACCCGGCCGCCCGCCACGTCCTCAACTCGGTGTTCCTCCACGAGTGCACCCAGGCCGGGTTGGACTCGGCGATCGTCCATGCGGCGCGGATCGTGCCCCTGGCCCGGATCCCCGAGGAGCAGAGGCAGGTCTGCCTCGATCTCATCTACGACCGCCGTCGGGCCGGGTACGACCCGCTCCAGGAGCTCATGGCGATGTTCGAGGGCGTCAGCGCCGCCGACGTCGGCCCCAAGGAGGACCGCTCCGGCTGGACGGTCGAGCGGCGCCTCTCCACCCGGATCATCGAGGGCGACCGCGAGGGCCTCACCGCCGACCTGGAGGAGGCGCTGAGCCAGGGCTTCACCCCCCTCGCCATCATCAACGAGGTCCTCCTCGAGGGCATGAAGGTGGTCGGCGACCTGTTCGGCAAGGGCGAGATGCAGCTGCCCTTCGTGCTCCAGTCGGCCGAGACCATGAAGGCCGCCGTGGCCCACCTCGAGCCCCTGATGGACAAGGTCGACGGCGGCAGCACCAAGGGGCGGATCGTGCTGGCCACCGTCAAGGGCGACGTCCACGACATCGGCAAGAACCTCGTCGACATCATCCTCACCAACAACGGCTACGAGGTGCACAACCTCGGCATCAAGGTCGGCATCGCCGACATGATCGAGAAGGCGGCCGAGGTGAAGGCCGATGCGATCGGGATGAGCGGGCTGCTCGTGAAGAGCACCCTCATCATGCGGGAGAACCTCGAGGAGCTGAACTCCCGCGGGCTGGCCCACGTCCCGGTGGTCCTCGGCGGCGCCGCCCTCACCCGCACCTACGTCGAGCGGGACCTGCGGGAGGTCTACGAGGGCCGGCTCTTCTACGGCAAGGACGCCTTCGAGGGCCTCCACGTCATGGACCGGCTGGGCGCCGTGAAGCGAGGCGAGGCTCCTGACGACCCGGATTGGGGCACCGTCCCCGTCGACTCCACCCTCGAGCTGCGGGGCCGCTTCGCCAAGCCCGGCTCCGAGGACGACGAGCCGGTCGACCGGCCGGCTCGCTCCCCCGAGGTGGCCTCGGACAACCCGGTCTTCACGCCCCCGTTCCTCGGCACCCAGGTGGTGAAGGGGGTGCCGATCGACGACATCGCGTCGTTCGTCAACGAGACCGCCCTCTTCCGCAACCAGTGGCAGTTCCGGCCCGAGAAGGGAGAGTCCGACGCCGACTTCAAGGCTCGGATCCGCCCCACCCTGCGCGAGGAGCTGGCCAAGGCCAAGACGGCGGGCCTCCTCGTGCCCCAGGTCGCCTACGGCTACTTCCCCGCCAACAGCGACGGCGACGACCTCGTGATCTGGACGGACGAGGCTCGCACCGCCGAGGCGGCCCGGTTCCACTACCCGCGGCAGCGCAAGGAGCCGTTCCTCTGCATCGCCGACTTCTTCCGCCCGGCCGAGGGTGACGAGCTCGACTACGCCGCCTTCCAGGTGGTCACCATGGGCCCGGCGGTGTCCGAGGCCACGGCCAAGCTCTTCGCCGACGACCGGTACCAGGAGTACCTGCTGCTCCACGGCCTGGGCGTCGAGATGGCCGAGGCGCTGGCCGAGCTGTGGCACCAGCGGATCCGAACCGAGTGGGGCTTCGTGGACGAGGACGGCCCGACCCTCGGTGGCCTGTTCCGCCAGCAGTACCGGGGCGGTCGCTACTCGGCCGGCTATCCGGCCTGCCCGGACCTGGAGCAGAACGAGACGATCTTCCACCTCCTCGATGCCGGCCGCATCGGCCTCGAGTGCAGCGAGGACACCGGCTTCCAGTACCAGCCCGAGCAGACCACCTCCGCCCTCGTCTGCCACCACCCCCAAGCCAAGTACTTCGTCGCCCGCTGACCGAACACGACGTCTGTGTGTGCTTTCACGCCGCTACGGCGCAGAACCACACACAGACGTAGTTCGTTAGCCAGGGTAGTTATCTAGGGTAAGGACCTGTAGGCTGCGGGGCGTGACGCCGTCCCGGACCACCGCCGACTCCGACCTCGACCTGGGCGAGACCGCGGCCCGGCTGCGGCTCGCCGTCACCCGCCTGGCTCGCCGGCTGCGGCAGGAGTCGACCACCGGGCATACGCCCAGCCAGCTGTCCGCCCTCTCCGTGGTGGTGAGCCACGGCCCGCTCACGCTCGGGGCGCTGGCCGACCACGAGCGGGTCGCTCCCCCGTCCATCACCAAGGTGGTCACCAAGCTGGAGGCCGACGAGCTGGTCGTCCGCTCGCCCGACGCCGCCGACGGACGGGTCACGCTGGTGAGCGCCACGAAGGCGGGGCACGCGCTGATCGCCGAGACCCGGCGGCGCAAGACCACGTGGCTGGCCGCCCGCCTGAGGGAGCTGCCCGCCGAGGAGCAGGTCCGCATCGCGGAGGCCCTGGAGGTCCTGGAGCACCTCACCCAGCAGGACCCGCTCCCATGACCCGGCTCCGCCTGGGTGCCGCCGACACCTTCCGCTCCCTGCAGATCCGGAACTTCCGGCTGTTCTTCGTCGGCCAGGGGATCTCGCAGACCGGCCACTGGCTGAGCCTCATCGCCCAGACGCTGCTCGTGCTCCAGCTCACCGACAGCGGGATCGCGCTCGGCCTCCTGGCCGCCGCCCAGTTCGGCCCGGTCCTGCTGCTCGGTGCGTGGGCCGGCCTCGTCGCCGACCGCTCCGAGAAGCGGACGCTCCTCATCCGGGTGCAGGTCTTCGCCATGGCCCAGGCCTTCACGATGGGCGCCCTGGCGTTCATGGACCAGCCGCCGTTGCTGGCGATCTACGCCGTGGCTGCCATGGGCGGCGTCGCCACCGCCTTCGACAACCCGGCCCGACGGTCGTTCGTGGTGGAGATGGTCCCCGAGGACCACGTCACCAACGCGGTGAGCCTCAACAGCGCGCTGATGACCGGGTCGAGGGTGGTCGGCCCGGCCCTCGGCGGCCTGCTCGTGGCGACCGTCGGGTACGGCTGGACGTTCTGGCTGGACGGGCTGTCCTTCCTGGCCGTGATCGCCGGCCTCCGAGCCATGGACCCGACCGCCCTCCGCTCGGCGCCCGCGCAGCGCCGAGGCAAGGGGCAGGTGCGGGCCGGGCTGCGCTACGCCTGGAGCGTCCCCGAGCTCCGGGTGCCGCTCGTGATGATGGCGGTGATCGGCACCCTCGCCTTCAACTTCCAGACGGTGCTCCCGCTCTTCGTCACCCGGGACCTCGGCGGCAGCGACGTGACGTTCTCCCTCCTCATGTCGGTGGTGAGCGTCGGGTCGCTCGCGGGGGCCCTGGCGGCCGCTCGCCGCAAGGACCTCGAGGTGCACCTCGTGAGCGTGGCCGCCCTCGCCTTCGGGGTCACGATGCTCGGCCTGGCCCTGGCCCCTGGGCAACAAGTCGCCTTCGCGGTGGGCGTCGCGATGGGCTTCGCCAGCATCACCTTCATGACCACCTCCACCGCCATCGTGCAGCTCCGGGCCGACCCCTCGATGCGGGGCCGGGTGCTCGCCCTGCAGGCCATCGTGTTCCTCGGCAGCACCCCCATCGGCGGCCCTGTCGTGGGTGCGGTGGCCGAAGGGCTCGGCGCCCGGTACGGCATCGGGCTGGGTGCGCTGGCGGCGCTCGGTGCCGGGGCCTACGGCCTCCTGACCGTCCACCGGACCCGACGGCTGGAGGTCACCGACGCGGTGACGGCCGAGGCCCTCGCCGATGCCGCCACCGACCGCGGGGCCGGCCCGGTCGTGGTGCGGCCCGCCGTGCCCCAGCCCTCCTCCGGTCGCTGAGCGAGGCGGGCCCGGCTCCACTCGCGTCGAGCCGGTCGGATCACCGGCGACGGCGGGCCGCCCAGCGGGCCCTGCGGTCTCGGCGCAGAACCCGGCGCCACGGGGGGCGACGGCCGACGAGCACGGCCGAAAGGGGCACGACCACTCCGAAGGCCAGTGCGGCGAGGAGGAACACCCGGAGCACCGTCAGCGCCCCCGCTCGAGCCGTCGATGGCCTTCCGGGCCTTCTGCTCGCTCGGGCCGCCCCGGGCGCCGACGGACTGGGCGAACGTGGCCACCCGCAGCTCCTCGAGGAGGGTCCGGACCGAGCCGTCGACGTCGCGGTCGGCCAGCATGCGGTAGCGACGCTCGAGGTCCTGGAGCGCCACGAGGCGACGCTCGTCTCGGCGGGGATCCTTCGGCGCCCGCTCGACCCGGTGGGCGATGGCATCGACGTAGCGGCGGAGATCAGGCAACCCGTCGGCGCCGGTGACGGCGATCCACCCCGGGTGCAGGAGGCGGTCCAGGTGGGCCCGCACGTCGAGCACCGTCTCGTCGAGCGCCGCCGAGAGCATGCCGTCGAGGCGCCGCTCGACCTCGTCGACGACGGCCACGATCTCCCCGACCTGGCTGGCGATGGCCCCCGCCACGCGCGCGAAGCCCTGCTTCACCTGGGCCACGAGCCGCTCGAAGGCGTCGTGCTCCCACGCGGGGCCGCCGGCCGCCAGCAGGAGCGCGTCGACCGCCGCTTCGGCGCTCTGGGTGTAGACCTCGGCGGCGGTGACCCGGTCCGACGCCGCGATCGCCAGCCTGGCCGGTGCGGTCAGCGCCCGATCGATGGTCCGCAGGGGCGAGCCGATGGCGAGCAGCAGGAGCCGACGGGTCCCACCCCACATGGCGGCCCGCTGCTCGGGCTCGGTGGGCAGCACCCGGAGCGCCACCGAGTCGCCCTCGTCGACGAGGGCCGGGTGGGCCACCAGCCGCTGCCCCCGGTACTCCACCTCCAGCGTCCGCGGGACCTCGCCCCCCGGCCACGTGCGCAGGCCGGTCCGCTCCTCGATGGGGGCGGCTGCCGCGAGGGCCTCCCGCTGGCGGGCCCGCATCCGGCGACGCAGCGCGGGCAGGTCCTTGCTCCAGGCCAGCGCCCTGCCCCGGTCGTCGACGGCCCGGTAGGTGACCCGGAGGTGGTTCGGGACCTGGTCGAGGCTGGCCCGGCCCATCCGCACCGGGACCCCGGCGTGGCGGGCCAGCACGGGCACGACGACCTCCAGCAGGGGGCCGTCGTGGGGACCGACCTCGGCGAGGACCCGCCGGGCCGCCTCGCCCACCGGACCGAGGTGGCGGCGCACGTCCTTCGGCAGGGTGCGGACCAGGGCCGCCAGCAGCTCCTCCCGGTAGCCCGGGACCTGCCAGTCGAGGCGGAGCGACTCGGCCTGGTCGAGGAGTGCCACCGGGACGTCCACCGAGACGCCGTCGAGGTCGTGGCCCCGCTCGTCGGTGTAGGTCACCGGCACCGCCACGGCGCCCAGCTGGAGCCACTCCGGGTAGGCGGCGTCGTCGATGGGGCCGGCATCGGGGTCGACGAGGTCCTCGAGGCGGTAGCTGAGGAGGTCAGGCCGGCGGGCCCGCTCGTCGCGCCACCACCGGTCGAAGCGCCTGCCGGAGGTGACGTCGTGCGGGATGCGCTCGTCGAAGAGCTGCGCCCGCTGCTCCTGGGAGACCAGCAGATCCCGTCGGACGCGGTGCTCCGCGGCCAGGACCTCGACGACCCGGTCCCAGTTCTCCGCCAGGAAGGCGTGGGGGGCGTCCCAGTCGCCCTCCACCAGGGCGTGGCGGATGAAGAGCTGCCGGGCCAGCTCCGGGTCCACCCGGTCGACCCCGATGCGGCGCTGGGTGACGATGGGCAGCCCGAACAGCGTGACCCGCTCATGGGTGACGGCCGCCGCCCGCTGGCGGTCCCACCAGGGCTCGCTGTAGCTGCGGGTGACGAGGTGACGGCCGAGGTCCTCCAGCCACTCAGGCCGGATCGGGGCGACCGTGCGAGCACGGAGCCGGTTGGTCTCGACGAGCTCGGCGGCCATGACCCACGCCGGGCGGCGCTTGCCGAGCGCGGCACCGCCGGCCAGCACGAACCGGCTCTCGCGCGCCCCCCGGTACTCGCGGGCCTCGTCGTCCCAGTGGCCGATCTGCGACAGCAGACCGGCCAGGAGCGACCGATGGACGGCGTCGGCATCGGGCTCCTCGCGCAGGGAACGCACCTCGACGCCGATGCCCCGGGCGATCTGACGGAGCTGCGCATGCAGGTCCTGCCACTCGCGGATGCGCAGGAAGTGGAGGTGCTCGCGGCGGCACATCCGCCGGAAGGCGCTGGAGCCCAGGTCCCTCTGCTGCGACCGGACGTACCGCCACAGCGAGAGGTGGGCGAGGAAGTCGGAGTCTGACTCGACGAAGCGGCGGTGGTGCTGCGTCGCCGCCTCCTCCTGCCCCGCCGGTCGCTCCCGGGGGTCCTGGATGGACAGCGCCGCGGCGATCACGAGCACCTCGGCCGCGCAGCCGTGCCGGTCGGCCTCGAGGACCATGCGCCCGATCCGTGGGTCGACCGGTAGGCGGGCCAGCCGGCGCCCGAGCCCGGTCAGCCGCACGTCGCTGCCCCGGCGCTCGCCGCGGCGGATGGCGCCCAGCTCCTCGAGGAGCAGCAGGCCGTCGGTGATGGCCCGCTGGTCGGGCGGCTCGACGAACGGGAACTGCGCCACATCGCCCAGGCCGAGCGCGGCCATCTGGAGGATGACCGAGGCCAGGTTGGTGCGCAGGACCTCCGGTTCGGTGAACTCCGGGCGGCTGGCGAAGTCCTCTTCGCTGTAGAGGCGGATGCACACCCCCGGGGCCACGCGGCCGCAGCGCCCGGCCCGCTGGTTCGCCGATGCCTGCGAGATGTCCTCGATGGGCAGCCGCTGGACCTTCGTGCGGCGGTTGTAGCGGGAGATGCGAGCCGTCCCGGGGTCGACGACCGCCGTGATGCCGGGAACGGTCAGCGACGTCTCGGCCACGTTGGTGGCGAGCACGACCCGCTGCCCCCGGTGCGGCGCGAAGACGCGGTGCTGCTCCGCCGCCGACAGGCGAGCGTAGAGCGGGAGGAGCTCGGTGTGGGGAAGGTCGAGGCGACGCAGTGCGTCGGCGGTGTCCCGGATCTCCCGCTCGCCGGACAGGAACACCAGCACGTCCCCGGAGCCCTCCCGGGTGAGCTCGACCACGGCGTCGCAGATCGCCGTGGTCTGGTCCCGGTCGTCGCCGGCCTCTTGGCCGACGGGACGGTAGCGGACCTCGACCGGGTAGGAGCGACCGGAGACCTCGACCACCGGAGCGCCGCCGAAGTGGGCGGCGAAGCGGGCCGTGTCGATCGTGGCCGACGTGACGATGACCTTGAGGTCGGGCCGCCGGGGGAGGATCTGGCGCAGGTACCCGAGCAGGAAGTCGATGTTGAGGCTGCGCTCGTGGGCCTCGTCGATGATGATCGCCTCGTAGGCGCGCAGCAGCCGGTCACGTTGGATCTCGGCCAGCAGGATGCCGTCGGTCATGACCTTGACCGCGGTGGCGTCGCTCACGTGGTCGTTGAAGCGGACGCTGTAGCCGACGAGCCCGCCCACCTCGACGCCCAGCTCCTCTGCCACCCGTTCGGCCACCGCCCGGGCGGCCAGCCGCCGAGGCTGGGTGTGGCCGATCCGCCCTCGGGCCCCCAGCCCGAGCTCGAGGCACAGCTTGGGGAGCTGCGTGCTCTTCCCGGAGCCGGTCTCGCCGGCCACGATCACCACCTGGTGGTCCCGGATCGCGTCGAGGAGCGCCTCCCGGTGGGCGACGACGGGCAGGTCGGGGTAGGTGGGCGTGGGGAGCGGGCGGGGCCCGGGCTCCGTCGGGGCCGGGCGGGTCACTTCTTCTTGTGGTGCTCGGAGCGCACGAACGCGGTGACCGCCTTGGTGAAGGTCCGCTCGTGGGACCGGCGCGCGTGCTCGTCGGCCCGGCGGGCGGCGGCGACCACCTCGGCCCGGAGCTCGCGGTACGCCTCGAGCCGCTCGGGGGTGAGGTCACCGGCCTCGATGGCGAGGGCGACCGCGCAACCGGGCTCGCCGGCGTGCTGGCAGTCGCTGAAGTGGCACTCCTCCCCCAGCTCGTCGATGTCCGCGAACGCCGCGTCGACCGACTCCTCGTCGCCGGCCAGACCGACCTCGCGGATCCCCGGGGAGTCGATCAGGACGCCGCCGGTGGGGAGCACGTGGAGCTGCCGGTTGGTGGTGGTGTGCCGACCCTTGTTGTCCCCCTGGCGCACCCGTCCCACCTTCGCCACCTCGTCGCCGATCAGGGCGTTCACGAGCCGGGACTTCCCGGCGCCGGACTCGCCGAGGAGCACGCTCGTGGCGTCCGCCACCCGGGCCTCGACCTCGTCGATCCCACGGCCGGTCTCGGCCGAGGTGACGAGCACCTCGAGGCCCGGGTGGTCCTCGTCGACCTGCGCGAGGACGGCGTCGACGTCGCCGGCCAGGTCGGCCTTCGTGAGCACGAGGACGGGGCGGGCCCCGGCATCGAAGGCCAGAGCCTCCCCGCGGCGGATCCGGCCTGCCCGCACGGGGCGGTCGAGCCCGACCACGAGGAGCACCAGATCGATGTTGGCCGCCAGCAGCTGGGCGTCCTCGCCCTCGACGGCCCGTCGGCGCAGCAGCGAGGCCCTGGGCAGGAGGGCGAGCACCTGCTCGCCGTCGAGGGCGAGCCAGTCGCCGACGGTCACGGGCGGCAGGCCTCGACGGAGCTTCACGCTGCGGTCCCCCGACGGCGTTCGGACCGTCACGGCGACGCCGTCGTGGCGCAGCACGCGCCCCGGCTCCGCATCGGGGCCGTGCTCGGCCATTAGCGCCTCCCAGCGAGGCGAGAACCCGACGTCAGCGAGCGGCTCCACGATCACCACAGGCTACGTGGGGGAACGGCGACGGCCGCCCCCGAGAGGGCGGCCGTCGTGGCGATCTGGACCCGCGGGGGCGGGCGCAGGGCCGGCTACTTGGCGGGCGTGTAGACGCCCTTCTTCAGCTTCGGGGCCTGGCTGGGCGCCATGACGGCGTCCTTGAACCCCTTCAGCGGGGTGATGCGCGCCTTCTTGGAGGCCTTGATCTTGATGGCCTCGCCCGTGGCCGGGTTGCGGCCCATGCGGGCGGCGCGCTCGACCTTGGCGAACTTGGCGAAGCCCGTGATCGCGACGGGCTCGCCCTTCGACACCACGTGGGTGGTGACGTCGGTAAAGCCCTTGAGCACGGCGTCGACGGTCTTGGCGTCGACCTCGGTCTGCGCGGCGATGGCCTTGACCAGGTCGCGACGGTTCATCTGATGTCCTCCGTTGGACGGGTGGTTCGTATGGAGGGGAGAGTCTGGCTCCTGCGCTGGCCGCGCGCGCGGATCCAGCCCGGATTCCCTGGCTTTTTCGCCCCTGGCGAGCCGGGCCTCACCCGTGGTGCTCAGGCAGGTGCTGCTCCAGGTCGAGGGTGGGCGCGAAGAGGTCGCCGTGGTGGACCACCCGCTGGAGGACCTCCGGCGCCTCGAAGGCCAGGTCGCCGCCCGCGGCGGCCGCCTCGACCTCGACCCAGGTCACCGGCGTCGAGACCGTCGGCCGGGGTCGGGCCCGCAGCGAGTAGGCGGCGACGGTGGTCTTGTGGCGGCTGTTCTGGCTCCAGTCGATGAAGACCTTCCCGGGGCGGGCGTCCTTGCGCATGGTCGAGGTGATCCGGTCCGGTTGGTGCCGCTCGAGCACCTGTGCCACGGCCTGGGCGAAGCCGGAGCAGTGGTCGTGGGTGTGAGGTGAGTTGAGGGGCACGTAGAGCTGCATCCCCTTCGAGCCGGAGGTCTTGGGCAGGCACGTCAGCCCGGCCAGGCGGTCGAGGACCTCCCGGATCTGCAGGGCGACCTCCGCGCACTCGGGGATCCCGGTACCGGGACCGGGATCCAGGTCGAACACGCACATGGTCGGGGTCTCGATGTCGACCCCTCGGGCCATCGGGGCGTGCAGCTCGAGGGCAGCGAGGTTCGCCGACCAGGCCAGCGCCGCGGTCGAGTCCAGCGCGCAGTAGCCGATGGTGCCGTTGCGGTCGCCGGGCCCCGGGTGGGTGCCGATCCAGTCGGGGCGGTGCGAGGGACAGCGCTTCTCGAAGAACGACTCGCCCTCGACCCCGTCGGGGAACCGCCGGAGGGTCACGCCCCGGTCGGCGATGTGAGGCAGCAGCACCGGGGCGATGCGCACGTAGTAGTCGATGACCTCGGCCTTGGTGAACCCGCTCTGCGGGTAGAGGACCTTGTCGAGGTTGGAGACCTTGAGGCGGCGGCCGCCGATCTCGACGACCTGCTCCTGGCGGGGGGCCGCCACCCTCAGGCGCTCTTGCGGGTCCGCTTCTTGGCCGGGGCGGGCGGCTCCTCGGACGCGGCCTTGGCGTCACCGGTGGCCGCCGGGTGCCGCTTGCGGGCCGCCTTGGCCTCCTTGACGCTGGCCTCGAGGGCGGCCATGAGGTCCACGACCTTGTCCTCGGAGAGGGCGGCGGGGGGCGCCACGATCTCGGTGCGGCCGGAGGCCTTCTGCTCGATGAGTTCGAGGACCCGCTCGCGGTAGGTGTCGGAGAAGCGGTCGGCGTCGAAGTCCTCGGACAGCGAGGCGATCAGCTGTCGGGCCATGGCGAGCTCCTTGTCGCTCACCTCGATGTCCTCCAGCCCGGCGATCTCCCCGATCTCGGCCGGGTCGTTCACCTCGTCGGCGTAGACCATGGTGGACAGGACGAGTGCGCCGTCCTTCGGCCGCACCGCGCACAGGTACTGCTTGGAGCGCATCACGAAGCGGGCGATGGCGACCTTGCCCGACTCCTCCATCGCACGGGTGAGCAGCGCGTAGGGCTTGAGCGTGGCCTTGTCGGGCGCCACGTAGTAGGCGGAGTCGTAGAAGAGCGGGTCGATGTCGGCGAGGTCGACGAACTCCTCGATGTCGATCGTGCGGCTGGCTTCGGGATCGAGCGCCGCCAGCTCGTCGTCGCCGACGGTGACGTACTCGCCGGAGGAGAGCTCGTAGCCCTTCACGATGGCTTCGTTCGGGACCTCCTCGCCGTCCGCGGCGGAGACCTTCTTGAGCTTGATGCGCGACCCGGTGCGGGAGTCGAGCTGGTTGAAGTGCACGGTCTTCCGGGACACGGCCGCGTAGAGCTTGATCGGGATGTTGACCAGCCCGAACGAGATCGCGCCGCTCCAGATGGCTCTCGGCATGTGGTGAGTATTCCCAATGTCGGCCCGGAGCAACAGAGGGCTGCGTCGTCGGGCGCTCCGCATCAGATCAGGCGGCGGTCCGTGGCCCAGCGGGTCAGCTCGTGGCGACTCGAGAGCTGGAGCTTGCGCAGCACCGCCGAGACGTGGGTCTCGACGGTCTTGATGGACAGCGAGAGGCGACGGGCGATCTCCTTGTAGGTGTATCCGCGGGCGATGAGCCGCATGACCTCTCGCTCCCGGGGGGTCAGCTGGTCGAGCTCGGGGTCGACCACGGACGGCGGGACCTCGCCTGCGAACGCGTCCAGGACGAAGCCGGCCAGGCGGGGGGAGAAGACGGCGTCGCCCGCCCGCACGCGTTCGACGGCGTCGGCGAGGTCGTCGCTCGAGATGGTCTTGGTGACGTAGCCGCGCGCCCCGGCCCGGATCACCGCGATCACGTCCTCTGCCGCGTCGGAGACCGACAGGGCGAGGAACACGGTGTCGGGCAGCTCGGCCTTGAGCGTGTCGAGGACGGCCTTGCCGCCGCCGCCGGGGAGGTGCACGTCGAGGAGCACCACCTCGGGGCGGGTGGCCCTGATCCCCTGCACCGCCGACTCGGCGTCTGCGGCCTCCCCGACCACCTCCACCCGGCTCCCAAGCTCGGTGCGCACGCCGGAGCGGAACATCTGGTGATCGTCGACGAGGAACACCCGGGGGATCGTCACGGTGCCGCCTCCGGCTCCCGGCGGTCTGTCCGAGGCACGGTGCGACCGATCTCGAGCGCCACCTCGGTGCCCTCGCCGGGGGCGCTGTGGACCTCAGCCCTGCCGCCATGGCGGGTCATCCGTCCGACGATCGACTCGCGGATCCCGAGCCGGCCCGGCTCGACCGCAGCGGGATCGAAGCCCCGGCCCCGGTCCCGCACGAACGCCTCGACGCTCTCGGCTCCCACCTCCACGTAGATGGAGATCTCCTCCACCCCGGCGTGGCGGCCGGCGTTGTGGGCTGCCTCGCGGACGGCGGCCACCAGCGCCTCGAGCCCGGGCTCCATCGGGCAGGAGCCGACCAGCACGAGGTCGACCTCCACGTCGTGCGCATCCTCCACGTCCGTGACGAGCCGCTGGAGGGCCGCCGACAGGTCCTCGGCGCCGAACCGCCGTGCGGCGTGGTCCCCGTAGAGCCACGACCGCAGCTCTCGCTCCTGGCGACGGGCGAGGGTCCGGGCCCGCCCCGGGCTGTCGGCTCGCTGGATGAGGGCGAGGGTCTGCAGGACCGAGTCGTGGAGGTGGGCGGCCATCTCCGAGCGCTCCTCGGAGCGGATGCGCTCTCGTCGCTCGGTGCCCAGGTCCCGGAGCAGCCGCACGATCCACGGCCCGAGCAGGAGGCCCACCCCGGCTGAGGTGGCGAGCACGGCGAGCCCGAGGGAGCCGACCCACCCCAGCACGCCTCCGGCGGCCAGGAGCCCTCCGAGGCCGGCCACCACGAGCAGCCCCCCGCCAGCGGAGCGGAGGAGGAGCCACCGGGTGCGGTCCGGGGCGTCGGTGCGGGTCCAGACCAGCGCGAAGCCGAGCGCGGCGACGGCCGAGGCCCAGACGACCTCGGCCGGCAGGAGGACGCGCAGGTGAGCGAAGAGGAGCAGCAGGCCGAACGTGGCCAGCGCCACCCCGGCGGCCCGCTCCGCCGACGGCGCCCGGACCTCGGGGGCCGGGGACGGTCCCGCAGGGGCCCGGAGGAAGGCCAGGCAGAAGAGGTAGAGCACAAGGCCCGAGCCGTTGGCGACGGCGAGGACGGCGAAGGCGAGGCGCAGCACGGTCGGGTCCACGCCGAGCGCCGCGCCGAGGCCGCCGCAGACACCGGCCACCACCCGGTCGTCGGCCGAGCGGTGGACGGCCTCGGGCAGGTCGAGGGCCCTGGCCAGCTGGGCTCGTGCGTGGTCCTCCATCGCCCGGCCATGATCCCACGGCCCCCCGGGGTCAGGGATCGGGGAGGTCCCTCGAGTCCCCGAGGCCGGCACGGCCAGGTCAGGGGCATCCCCGATTGCCCCCGGGGGCTGCGGGGCCGATGCTCGACCCATGGAGCCAGCTCCCCCCACCTCACCGATCACTCCGCCCCCTCCGCCGCCGTTCGGCGTGCCCCACGCCCGCGAGCTGCGCCGCCGCCCGAGCGAGGGCCACCTGGGCGGCGTCTGCGCCGGCCTCGCCGAGTACTTCGCCGTCGACCCGGTCATCGTGCGCATCGCGGCGGTGATCCTCGCCTTCAGCGGACCGGGCATCCCCGCCTACCTCCTGGCCTGGATCTTCGTGCCCGAGGCCGACGAAGCGGCGCCGCCGGGGCCGAGCGCCGGGCAGGGCCGGGCCGACCGTGGGGCCCAGGCGTTCGGGATCGTGCTCCTGGCCGTGGCCGCCAGCATCCTCCTGGGTGGCTGGTGGTCACCGGCCCGGCGCTGGCTGTTCCCCGTGGGCCTCATCGCGCTCGGTGTGTGGCTCGTGCTCCGCCGCACGGACCGCCCCGACGGCCCAGGCTCGCCGTCGGCGGCCGCGCCCGGTCCCGGGGAGGCGCCCGCCACGGCTGACGGACGCCCCCGCTCCAGCGACGAGACCGAGGCCGGCGGCGCGCCCGGGGGGGCAGTCGCGGCTGCGGTCGACCAGGTCCCCGGCGTGGGAGCGCCCACCGCCGGGCCGTGGGGGGACGACACCCCGCCCCCACCTCCCGCGCCGCTGTGGGACGAAGGCCGTGGCCGTGGCCCTGGCCCGCACCGGCTCCCGCTGGGCGAGGAGGAGCTGGCCGCCCGGCGCCGCCGCAAGATGGTCTTCCCCGGGGTGCTCGGCGCGCTCCTGGTCTGGACGGGCATCGCGTTCCTCGCCGGGACGACCGTCCAGACCGGCCTCGCCGTCGCGCTGTGCATCGTCGGCGTCGGGTTCGTGCTCGGCGCGTTCGTCGGCGGCAGCAAGGTGCTCGTCGTCCCCGCCGTCCTCCTCACCGCGGCGCTGATCATGAGCAGCGTGCTCGATCTGCCCATGTCGGGTCCGGTGGGCGAGCGGACCTGGGTGCCCGAGACGACCGACCAGCTCCAGCACTACGAGGTCAGCGTCGGCGAGGGGACCCTCGACCTGACCGAGCTGGAGGTGCCCGAGGGCGGCGCCGTCGACGTGCGTGCTTCCGTGGGCGTCGGCCACCTGCTCGTGATCGTGCCCGACGACGTCGCGCTGTCGATCCACGGCGAGGCTTCGCTGGGCGATGTCACGATCTTCGGCCGCTCGGACTCCGGCTGGGGCCCGTCGAGCAGCCGGTCCTTCGGCGCCGACCGCTCCGACGAGCTCATCGGCCTCGAGCTGGAGGTCGGGATCGGCCAGGTCGAGGTGGTCTCCGCGCGCGAGGGCGGCGGGTCGGCCACCTCGACGGGGCTGCGCTGAGCCTCAGGCCAGGGTGGCGCGCGCGACCAGGTCGGTGCCGAAGGCGGTGAGGATGGCCAGGTAGAGCAGGCCGGTGGCGGCCATGACCGCCGCGTACTGGCGCTCCTTCAGCGCGGCCCGGGTCACCACCACCAGCCCGATCGTGGTGACGGCGCAGGCGATCCAGAACCAGCCGAGCATGCCGTTGTACCCGTCGTCGATCGTGCCGTCGATCACCGAGACCATGCCCGTCGGCCACAGGAGGGCCGCCACCTCGAACGGCCAGATGATGCCGAGCCAGCGGACCTGCTCGAGGAGGGCGGCTCGGGGCATGCCGGGCTGCACCAGGTACCAGTGCCCGAGGAGCATCCCGTCGGTGACCGAGCCGAGGAAGGCGGCGCCGATGAGCGTGCGGGCCACAGACAGCAGGGCAGGGTCACCGGCGTCGATGCCGGCCGCCACCAGGCCGATGGCGCCCACGATCGGGGCGACGAGGTCGAGGGCCGGGGGGAACTCGGGTGCCGTCTCGTCGACCGCCTCCCGCTCCCGGTGGATGCCGGTCATCGCCGCCACCCGCGCGCTGCGCCGCTCGTGCTGCTCGCGATCGCCCGCCACACCGGCAGCCCGGCGAGCGATGGACACCGCCAGCGCCGCACCGGCGGCGAGGACGACACCGGCGCTGGCCGCCTCCCGCAGGGGGACGCCTTCGCCGTACCGGAGGCCGGCCAGCAGGGCACCGAGCGCCATCAGCAGGTAGGTGCCCCGCAGGAGCCAGCCGTAGCCGAGGCTGACCTCACGGCGGCGGGTGGTGACCCAGAGGAAGAGGAGGCCACCGGCGGCCCACTGGAGGAGCACGGTGGCGGCGTCGAGGCGGAACATGGGCGCCGCCGAGCGTAGGGGCCCGAGCGCTAGAGCAGGGCCAGGTCGTGGGAGACGGTGTTCAGCGGGTCCGGGCCCGTGTCGGCGGCCACCACGATGTCCTCCAGCCGGAACCCGAAGCGGCCCTGCACGTAGATGCCGGGCTCGACCGAGAAGGCGTGCCCCGCTGCCAGCGGCGTGCGGTTGCCGGCCACGATGTACGGGTCCTCGTGCTCCTCGATGCCGATCCCGTGGCCGGTGCGGTGGATGAACTGCTCGCCCCAGCCGGCCTCGCTGATGAGGCGGCGAGCGGTCGCGTCGACCTCCTCGCACGAGGTGCCCACCCTGGCGACCGCCACCGCGGCCCGCTGGGCCTCGAGCAGCACGGCGTAGGCCTCGGCGGCCTCGGCGTCGGGCTCGCCCAGCCACACGCAGCGGGTGATGTCGGAGCAGTACCCGACACCGCCGTCGTCCAGCATGGTGCCGCCGAAGTCGCAGAGCACGCCCTCGCCCTCCCGGATGACCCTCGGCCCCGGCTCGTGGTGGGGGCTGGCGGCGTTCTCGCCGGCGGCCACGATGGCGAAGTTCACCCGGTGGTGGCCCTCGGCCAGGATGCGACGGCCGAGCTCGGCCGAGACCTCGCCCTCGGTGCGGCCGATCAGGTCGATCAGCCCGGCCTGGAGCTCTGCTGCGATGCGGTCGACGGCCGTCCCGGCCCGGCGCAGCGCCGCCACCTCGGCCGCGTCCTTCGTGGCCCGCAGCGGACCGACCACCTCGCTGGCCCGCCGCCACGACGCCTTGGGGAGCGCACCCTGCAGGTCGAGGACGAACCGGGCCCACGTGCGGTCGCCCACCGCCACCGTCCCGGCCGAGCCGACCAGCGCGGCCGTGATGGCGATCGGGTCGTCCGTCTCGTCCCAGGCTCGGAGGGCGAACTCGTCGCGGGGCACCACCCGGGGGGCTTCCAGCCGGGGGATGACGAGCGTGGCGTCGCCCTCAGCCGGCACCACGAGCGCCGTCAGCCGCTCCAGTGGCATGGCCTCGTACCCGGTCAGCCACGGCAGGTCGGGCCCCACCGACAGCACGAGGGTGTCGACCCCCTGCTCCTCCATGGCGGCTCGGACCCGGTCGAAGCGCTCCGCGAACATCGCCTCGACGCTACCGGCCTCGCCGCTCCACCGTCCTCGTCGAACCCCCGCCCCGCTCTTGCGAGCTTCTCGAAGGGCCAGCCCGGCCCACGACCTCGCAGGAACGACCGACCCTGAGGTTCGCAGGAGCGGGCGGGGGGTCAGGGGTCGAGGGCGGGGAGGCCGTCGATGCTGGTCGCGTTCCGCTCGGCCCAGTAGGCGCGCAGGCCGTCGTCGCCTTGGCGCACCGCCCACTGCTGGAGGGTGGGCCGCTCCTCGCGGAAGTCGAGGAACGGGATCGAGTAGCCGCAGGAGGTCTGGACCCGCTCCACCGCGACCTCCACGACGGCTCGCGCCCCGGGCAGCTCGGGGAACCGCGGGGCCAGCTCGGCGAAGCGGTCGCTGCCGAGGGGGTGGGACGTGCCGGTGCCGAACATCCGCAGGATCTGCGGCGGCCCCTCGAACGCGCACAGCATGATGGTGATGCGCCCGTTGTCTCGGGTGTGAGCGATCGTCTCGACCCCGCTGCCGGTGAGGTCGAGGTAGGCCACCGACTGTGGGCTCAGGACCCGGAGCGTGTCGTGGCCCTTCGGGGAAACGTTGACGTGCCCGCCCTCGGTGGGTGCCGTGGCCACGAAGAAGACGTGCTGGCGCCCGATCCACTCGATCAACCGGTCGTCCAGTGCATCGAGGACCTTGCCCATCCCCCGAGTCTGCCGGCTGGCGGGCCCGTGGCTGGCGTGGGTTCAGGCGGTGACGGGGCGAGGAGTGGGGCCGGCGGCGTCCGCGGCCTGTCGGGCGTGGTAGCTGCTCCGCACCAGCGGGCCGGCCTCCACGTGGCCGATGCCCATCGACTCGCCGATCGCCTTCAGCTCGGTGAGCTCGTCCGGGTGCCACCAGCGCGCCACCGGGAGGTGGTGGGTGGTGGGTCGGAGGTACTGGCCGATCGTGACGATGTCGACACCGACGCCCCGCAGGTCGGCCAGGGCCTCGATCACCTCCTCCCGGCTCTCCCCCATCCCGGCGATCAGCGACGACTTGGTCGTGAGCCCGGCCGCCTTGGCCCGCGCCAGGACGGCCAGCGACCGGGCGTAGCCGGCGGAGGGACGGGCGGCCCGCTGGAGGCGGGCCACCGTCTCGAGGTTGTGGGCCAGCACGTCGGGTCGCTCGGCGAAGATCGCCTCGAGCGCCTCGGGGTCGCCCTTGCAGTCCGAGATGAGGACCTCCACCGACACGTCGGGGGTGCGGGCGCGGATGGCCCGGATCACCGCTGCGACCTCGAGCGCGCCGCCGAGCGGCAGGTCGTCCCGAGCCACCGTGGTGACGACCGCGAAGCGCAGGCCCATCCGCTCCACCGCCTCGGCCACGCGCTCGGGTTCGGCCGGGTCGGGGGCCTCGGGCCGGCGGGTGTCGACGAGGCAGAACCCGCAGGCCCGGGTGCAGCGCTCGCCGTTGACCATGAACGTGGCGGTGCCGTCGCTCCAGCACTCGGAGAGGTTGGGGCAGCCGGCCTCCTCGCACACCGTGACGAGGTCGAGGTCCCGCATCGTCCGACGGATCCGGGTGACCTCGGGCGTGAGGCGCAAGGGTGCCCGCATCCACTCCGGCTTGCGGTCGGCGATGGGGACGGCGTCGGTGACGCCGGCCTCGGCCAGCCGCGCCTGGCGGCGAGCCGTCGGGCCCGGCGAGGGCCGGGTCGCCGAGAGCGCCACCGGCACCCCGCCCCCGTTCTCGGGCCGATCACCACGACCGTGGCGCGACAAATCGCCCGAGGGCGCCGCTGGGGCGCCGGGGCCCTCACCGCGGCTGAAGGGCGAGAGGTCGTCCGGGCTGTGGCGCCAGACGACGTCGGCCCGGTCCCAGCCGGCAGTGCCCCAGCGCTCGACGGCCCGGGCGGCCACGGCGTCGACGACGTCGCGCATCGTCACGTCGATGCCCTCGGCGGCCAGCGAGGTCACGCCCTTGTCGGCGATCCCGCACGGGACGATGTGCCCGAACATGGTGAGATCGGGATCGACGTTGAGGGCGAACCCGTGCATCGTGCGGCCGCCCTTGAGGCGCACCCCGATGGCACAGACCTTGCGGGGGTCGGGGCCGTCCACGTCCACCCACACGCCGGGGTAGCCCGACAGCCGGGCGGCCCCGGCGAGGCCCAGGTCGGCGAGCACGTCGATGACGAGCTGCTCGACCGAGCACACGTAGGAGGCCGTCTCGGCCAGCCCACCGCCCCGGCGCCCGGGGAGGGCGAGGATCGGATAGCCGACCAGCTGGCCGGGGCCGTGGTAGGTCACGTCGCCGCCGCGGTCGGTCTGCACCAGCTCGGCCCCCACCTCGGCCGGGTCGCAGATCAGGTGACCGAGGTCGCCCCGCACCCCGAGCGTGTACACGTGCGGATGCTCGAGGAGCAGCAGGTGGCTGTCGACGCCCTGGGTGCAGAGCCCGCGCTGGAGGGCGTAGGCCTCCTGGTAGGGCACCCGACCGAGCCAGCGGACGTGCAGAGGCCGGTCGATGCCCAGCCCGGCGACCTCGCAGGCCTGGGTCACAGCTCGGCGGCCCAGTCCCTCGTCTCGAGGTTCTCCTTCACCCTGGCCAGGAAGGCGGCCGCGTAGGCGCCGTCGAAGGCCCGGTGGTCCCAGCTGAGGGCCAGGTTGCCGACCGAGTGGATGGCGATGCCCTCGCTGCCGTCGGGCAGGTCGATGACGACGGGACGCCGCTTCACGCCGTCGGTGGAGAGGATCGCCACCTGGGGCTGGTTGATGATCGGCATCGTGATGAACGTGCCGTAGGGGCCCGGGTTGGTGATGGTGAAGGTGCCGTCGGCGATCTCGTCGGGCGAGAGCCTCTTCGAGCGGGCTCGACGGGCCAGGTCGCTGACCTCACGGGCGAGGGCCCGGAGGCGCTTGCCGTCGGCGTCGCGGATGACCGGGACCATGAGGCCCTTGAAGTCGAGGTCCACCGCGATGCCGAGGTTGAGGTAGTTGTGGACGACGAGGGCCTCGTCCGTGAACGACGCGTTGACCTCGGGGAAGTCGTGGATGGCGTCGACCACGGCCCGGGAGATGAACGGCAGGTAGGTGAGGCTGAACCCCTCCTCGGCCTTCCAGCGCTCCTTCTCGGCTCGACGGACCCGCTCCACCGCTTCGAAGTCGACCTCGATGGAGGCGTAGACGTGGGCCGAGGTGTCGAGCGAGCGGCGCAGGTGCTCGGCGCTGCGCTTGCGGATGTTGGAGTGGGGCACGACGGTGTCGCGGTCACCGGAGCGGGCGAAGGGGGCCGGCGCGGAGCGCGGGGCGGGGGCCGACGCCGCGGCGGGTGCGGGGGCCGGAGCGGCTGGCGCCTGGGCGGGGCCGCCGCGACCTTGTGCCTCCACCGCGGCCAGCACGTCGTTGCGGGTGATGCGCCCGCCCACCCCTGAGCCCGAGATGGTGGTCGGGTCGAGGCCGTGCTCGTTGATGAGCCGTCGCACCACGGGCGAGAGGACGCGCCCACCACCGTCGGACGCCGCAGGCGCCGAGGCCGCGGGCGCGGATGGGGCGGGGGCCGGGGCCGGCTCGGTGGCGGGCGTCGCGCCTGCAGCGGGGGCTGCGTCGGCCGCCGGTTGCTCCGCGGGAGCCTGCTCTGCCGTGGGGGGCGCCTCGGCCGTGGGGGCCTCCTCGGCCGGTGCGTCCTCGGTGGCGGGCTCCTCGGCTGGGGCAGGCGCGGCGGCGTCGCCGTCCCCGATGACGGCCAGGACCGCCCCCACCTCGACCGTCTCGCCCTCGGGCACCTTGATCTCGGTCAGCGTGCCGCTGGTGGGCGACGGGACCTCGGAGTCGACCTTGTCGGTGGAGACCTCGAAGAGCGGCTCGTCCTCGGCGACGCTGTCACCGACCTGCTTGAACCACTTCGTGATCGTGCCTTCGGTGACGGTCTCGCCCAGCTGGGGCATCGTGATGTCGGCCATGCGGGCTGACTCCTCTTGGATTCGGGGGCGTCGGGTCGGGCGGGATGGCTAGCCGTGGAGCGGTCGGCCGGTGAGCGAGATCATCGCCTCACCGAGGACCTCGGTCATCGTGGGGTGGGGCTGGATGAGCGAGGCCATGTCGTCCACGGTGGCTTCCCAGTTCACGGCCAGGTAGCCCTGGCCGAGCTGCTCGGTCACCCACGGGCCGGCCATGTGGACCCCGAGGATCCGGCCGGCGCGGCCGTCGGCATCCTTCTCGGCGACGATCTTCACGAGGCCCTCGGGCTGGTTGACGATCATCGCCCGGCCGTTGTGGTTGAACCGGCTCTTCTGGGTGACGACCTCGAGGCCCGCCTCCTTGGCCTGCTCCTCGGACATCCCCGTGAAGGCGGCCTCGGGTCGGGTGTAGACGCACCACGGGACCTTGCCGTAGTCGATCCCAGGCGGGTCCTCGCCGAGGATGTCCTGGATGGCGGTGACGCCCTCCATGAAGGCGACGTGGGCCAGCGCCGGGGTGGCGATGCAGTCCCCCACCGCCCACACCCCGTCCTCACCGGTGCGACAGGTGCCGTCCACCTCGACGAAGCCCCGCTCGTCCACGACCACCCCGGTGCCGTCGAGGACCAGGTCGCCGGTGTTGGGACGGCGTCCGACGGAGACGACCACGACGTCGACGTCGAGCGACTCGCCGCTCACCTTGACCGTGGTGCCGGTTCCGGTCGGCTCGTGGCCCTCGACCTTCACGTCGGTGCGGATCTCGATGCCTCGCTTCTTGAACGACTGCTCGATGATCCGGGTGACGTCCTTGTCGAGCCCGGGGAGGATCTTCGGCAGGGCCTCGAGGATGGTGACCTTGGTGCCGAGGTCGCTCATCATCGACGCGAACTCGCACCCGACGACGCCCCCGCCGATCACGGCGGCCGTCTTCGGTACCTCGGGCATGGAGAGGACCTCGTCGGAGGTCATGACCACCTTGCCGTCCACGTCGAAGCCCGGCAGCGTGCGGGGAAGCGAGCCGGGGGCCAGCACCACGGCGTCCGCGGTGAGCTCCAGATCGCCCGACGAGCCGCCGCTCACGGTGACCTTCTTGCCGGCGTGGAGACGGCCGTGCCCGTCCAGCACGGTGACCTTGCGGCCCTTCAGCAGCGAGGCGAGCCCGCTGACGAGGCCGGAGACGATCTTGTCCTTGCGGGCCAGCGAGGTGGACCAGTCGAGCGACGGCTCGCCGACGTTCACCCCGAACTCGACCGCCTCGGACACGTGGAGGTAGGTGGCGGCCGTCTCCAGCAGCTCCTTGGCGGGGATGCAGCCCACGTTGAGGCAGGTGCCGCCGAGCTTGCCCTTCTCGATCATGGCGATGTTGAGCCCGGCTGAGGCGCCGTAGAGCGCCGTGGCGTAGCCGCCGGGGCCGCCGCCGATGACGACGACGTCGTAGTGCTCGGCCGTGGTGACCA
>JBKHYD010000073.1:0-36548 GCA_046565645.1 Acidimicrobiia bacterium
TGGCCGCCTTCACGGCCTCCTGGTGCTCCTCGGAGGTGCAGTTGACCACCAGCTCCTCGTCGAGGAACTCGCCGCGCACGTCGAAGCCCTCGAGCTGGGTGATGTTCCCGCCGGCCTCGCCGATGGCCACGGCCAGCCGCCCGAGCGAGCCGGGGGTGTTCTCGAGGCGGACCCGCAGGTGGAGCGAGAAGGCAGCGGTGGGAGTGGCCATGGGCGCCGAGACTACGGGGCGCGCCGGCCCCGGGTTCAGCCCGATGGAGAGGCGATCAGGCCTCGGACTGCGACATCTCCTCGAGGCACTTGCGGATCTCGGAGGCCTTGAACCGACGGTGCCCGCCGAGCGTCCGGATCGCGGTCAGCTTGCCGGCCCGGGCCCAGCGGGTCACCGTCTTGGGGTTGACTCGAAACAGCGCCGCCACCTCACTCGGGGTGAGCAGGGCTTCCGGTGCGTCGATGTCGTCGTGCTGCGCCATGGTGTTCCTTGTGGTGTGGTTGCGGCGGGCCACGCTCAGACGTGGCGGCATGTCCGTTTCGCCCTCGAACGTACGGGTTACCCGGCGGAACGCCCATGGCCCGTCCGGGCCATTTCGCCCGCTCAGCGGGACTAGTCACCCCATCCCGGTGCTCCGGCGGGCGTCGAGCCGGGATGGCCGGTCGGAGCGAGGGCTACGGTGCCGCTGCATGGCTGATCCGTCCCCGCTCGCGCTCATGGTGGCCGAGGGCTTCGAGGAGGTGGCCTACGGGCACGACCCCGCCACCGGCCTGCGGGCCATCGTGGCGGTCCACTCCACGGTCCTCGGCCCGGCCCTCGGCGGCACCCGCTTCTGGCCCTACCCCGACGAGGCGGCGGCGCTCGTAGACGTGTGCCGCCTGGCCAAGGGGATGACCTACAAGCACGCCGCGGCCGGCCTCGACCAAGGGGGCGGCAAGGCCGTGATCCTCGGCGACCCGGCCGAGCTCCGCACCGACGAGCTCATCCGGGCCTACGCCCGCTTCGTCGACGGGCTCGCCGGCCGCTACATCACCGCCGAGGACGTCGGCACGACCCAGGCCGACATGGACCTCGTCCGCTCGGTCACGCCTCACGTCACCGGGGTCAGCGAGGCGCTGGGCGGGTCCGGCGACCCGTCGCCGGCCACCGCGCTGGGGGTGCTGTGGGCGATGCGGGCCGTGGCACAGCACCTGTGGGGCACCGCCTCGCTGCAGGGCCGGCACGTCTGCATCAGCGGCGTCGGCAAGGTCGGTTCCGCCCTGGCCGACCACCTGCACGCAGAGAGGGCCCGCCTGACCGTCTCCGACGTGCGGGCCGAGGCGGTCGAGGCCGTGGTGGCCCGGACCGGTGCCGCCGTGGTGGCCCCCGATGCCGCACACGCCGTGCCCTGCGACGTATTCGCCCCCTGCGCGCTGGGGGCGGTGCTCGACGAGCGCACGATCGGCGAGCTGTCCTGCGCGGCGGTCGCCGGGTCGGCGAACAACCAGCTGGCCACCGACGAGGACGACAACCGGCTCGCCGAGGCGGGGGTGCTCTATGTGCCCGACTACATCGCCAACGCGGGCGGGGTGATCAACATCGCCCACGAGCACGGCGGGTACGACCGTGCCGCGGCCGAGGCCCACATCGCGGGCATCCACGACACCGTGCTGCGGGTGTTCGAGCTCGCCGAGCGGGACGGGATCACCACCGCCGAGGCGGCGGACCGCTACGCCGAGGCCCGCATCGACGCCGCCCGGGCCGGCACGCCCGCCGCTCAGCCCTCGTAGTCGAAGCCCAGGTCGGGGGCGGTCACGAGGGGGCGCACCTCGAGCCCCTGCTCGGCCGCCAGCGCCGCGACCGTCCCGCCCCGATCCACCACCGGGACGAGCAGGATCGGCTCGGCGCCCACCGCCCGGACCACCTCGGCCGCCTCCAGCATCGACACCCCGCGGGTGACGGCGTCCTCGGTGATGACCACCTTGTCGCCGGGCTCCAGGGCGCCCGCGATCCGGCCCCCGGCCCCGTGGCCCTTCTCCTCCTTGCGCACGCTGAAGCTGCGGAGCATGCGGCCTCGGGTGGCGGCCACCGCGGCCACCGAGAAGGCCATCGCGTCGGCCCCCATCGTGAGGCCGCCCACGGCGGTGGCCTCGTCGGGCAGGACCTCGAGGGCGGCCTCGGCGACCAGCAGCATGCCCTCGGGTCGGCAGGTCGTCTGCTTGGCGTCGATGAACCACGACGAGCGCCTGCCGCTCTTCAGGGTGAACTCGCCCCGCTTCACGCTGTAGGCGAGGAGGTGCTCGACGAGTGCGGCGTTCGGTGCAGGCACGGGATCAGGCTCCTTCGAGGACGTTGGCCCGGGTGCGACCGGCTCGAGGCGAGACGGGGGCGCCGAGGTGGGCGGCCACCTGCACCGCCACGATCACGAGCGCGACCGCAGCTGCGGTGACGGCGAGGTTGTCTCGGAGGTGGCGATCGCGGACCGGGTTGTCGCGGTGGCTGCCGATGGCGGCGACGGTGGAGTCGGAGAGCACCTGTCCCGCCCCGCCTGGGGCGCGGTCGTCGAGGAACACGAGCTGGCCGTCGTCGCGGGCGATCCAGATCGCCACCCGGCCGCCGTCCAGGTCGGCCAGCACCTTCCAGACCTCCACGTCCTCGCCGGCCGAGGTGGTGTAGGTGCCCGAGCCGGGGGCGGGGTCGATCCTGGCCTCGACGTCACCGGCGGCGAAGGCCGACCGGGCCACCTCCACCGCGTCGTCGGCGTCCAGCTCGGGGAGCGGGCGGAGCCAGGCCGTGGCCGCGCAGGTCACGGCCACGACCACGACCGCCCCGGCCGCCCCCTTCCGGAGGGGGCTCAGGCCCGCCCTCGCAGCTCGGCGATCCGGCGCCGGCGGTGCTCCTGGCGCTCGGAGGGCTCGACCCGCAGCAGGCCCTCGACGAGGTCGAGCGCCTGACCGAGGTCGAACGGCTTCTCGATGGCGTCGACCGCCCCCAGCTCCAGGTACTCGGCGAAGGTCTGGGCCTCCTTGGCGGTGACCACCACGATCGGGGTCTCGAAGTCGGGTCCGAGGCGGCGCAGGACCTCCTCGCCGCTCAGCCTCGGCATCATGATGTCCAGGATCATCAGGTCGACGGACTCGCCGGCGAGCACCTCGAGCGCCTCCTCGCCGTCGGCGGCCTGCAGGACACGGTGGTCACCGAAGGACAGCTCCACCTCGAAGAGCATGCGGATGTCCTGGTGGTCGTCGACGACGAGGATCGTGCTCACCTGGCACCCCCGGTGGTCCCGGTCATCCGGTGAACCGCACCTGGCCGTGGCCGGTGGTGATCTCCCCCAGCTGGACGGCCCGGTGGCCCTCGGTGCGAAGGACGTCCAGGCTGCGGTGGGCCTCCTCGGCCGGGACCACGACGACCATGCCGATGCCGAGGTTGAAGACCTTGCGCATCTCGTCGTCGCTCACCTGGCCGCGGCGCTGGATCTCCCCGAAGATGCGGGGCACCTCCCAGGCGCGTGCGTCGACCACCGCGTCGGTCCCCTCCGGCAGCACCCTCGCCAGGTTCCCCGGCAGCCCCCCGCCGGTGATGTGGGCGATCGAGCGCACGTCCACCACCTTCAGCAGCGCGGCGACGGCCGGGGCGTAGATCACCGACGGCACGAGCAGCTCGTCGGCCAGCGAGTGGTGGGCCCCCTCGTAGGCGGGGCCGTGGAGCGGCAGCCGGGCGTCGTCGAGCAGGACCTTGCGGGCGAGCGAGAACCCGTTGGAGCGCAGCCCCGGCGATGGCAGCCCGATGAGCACGTCGCCTGGCTGCACGTGCTCGCCGGTGATGAGGTGGTCTCGCTCGGCGACGCCCACGGCGAAGCCGACGAGGTCGAACTCCCCGGCCTCCATGGCGCCCGGGTGCTCGGCCATCTCGCCGCCGATCAGGGCGCAGCCGGCTTGGCGGCAGCCGTGGGCGACGCCTTCGACGAGCTGCTCGATGTGGTCGGGGTCGAGCTTGCCGACGGCGATGTAGTCGAGGAAGAAGAGCGGTTCGGCGCCCTGGCAGACGATGTCGTCCACGCACATGGCGACGAGGTCCACGCCGATGGTGTCGAAGCGACCCGTGGCCTGCGCCACGAGCGCCTTGGTGCCGACCCCGTCCGTGGAGGACACGAGCACCGGGTGCGTGTAGCGGTGCTGGGCGAACGCGAAGAGCCCACCGAAGCCGCCGATGTCGCCGATGACCTCGGGGCGGAAGGTGGAGCGCACCTTGGCCTTGATGCGCTCGACGGCCTCTTCGCCGGCGGAGATGCTCACCCCGGCGTCCTCGTAGCTCGTTCCCAACTCGGTCCTTCGGTCCTTCGGTGCTCGGTTGCTTGGTGCTCGTGGTCGGCGTTCAGTCGATGATGGCGGTCTGGACGGGGTCGCCGGGGGATGGCTGCGTGGGGTGCTCGAGGATGTGCTTGCGCAGCGTCACCGGCACGGCCACGGGGTAGTCACCGGTGAAGCAGGCGTCGCAGAACCCGGCGCCGGGGGCTCCTGTGGCGGTGACGAGCCGGTCGAGCTGGATGTAGGCGAGGGTGTCGACGTTCAGGTAGGCGCGGATGTCCTCGATGCTGAGCGACGACGCGAGCAGCTCGCTGCGGTCGCCCGTGTCGATCCCGTAGAAGCAGGACCACTTCACCGGGGGCGACGTGATGCGCAGGTGCACCTCGGTGGCCCCGGCCTCGCGCAGCATCCTGGTGAGCTGGCGCTGGGTGGTGCCCCGCACGATCGAGTCGTCCACCACGACGAGGCGCTTGCCGACCACGTTCTCGCGCAGCGGGTTCAGCTTCATGTGCACCGCCCGGGCCCGCAGCTCCTGGCTGGGGGCGATGAAGCTGCGCCCGATGTAGCGGTTCTTCACGAGGCCCTGGCCGAACGGGATCCCGCTGCGGCGGGCGAAGCCCTCGGCGGCCGGCACGCCGGACTCGGGGACCCCCATGACCATGTCGGCCTCCACCGGCGCCTGGTCGGCCAGCTGCTCGCCCATGTGGATGCGGGCCTGGTGCACGCTCTGGCCGTAGAGCCGGGCGTCGGGCCGGGCGAAGTAGACGAACTCGAACAGGCACAGCCGGGGCTCGATCCGGCTCACCGGGAACGGGCGCCGGGAGTGCGGGCCGGCGGCGTCGATCACCACCATCTCGCCCGGCTCGATCTCCCGCACGAAGTGGGCCCCGACGATGTCGAGCGCCGGGCTCTCCGAGGCCAGCACCCAGCCGCTCTCGAGCCGTCCGAGGCACAGGGGCCGGAAGCCGTTGGGGTCCCGCACGCCGATCACGTGGTGCTCGTCCATGACCACGAGGGAGAACGCCCCCTGCAGGCGGGGGAGCACGGCGGTGACCGCGGCCTCGAGGTCGGCGTCGCCCACGAGGTCCTCGGGCAGCTGGGCCAGCTCGTGCGCGATGAGCTCGGCCACCAGGTCGGTGTCGCTGGTGACGGTGCCCGGGAGCATCCCCGCCTCGGCCGCCAGCGCCTCGGTGTTGGTGAGGTTGCCGTTGTGGCCGAGGGCGAAGTGGCGCTCCCCCACCCCCCGGTAGGCGGGCTGCGCGTTGCGCCAGGTCGAGGAGCCGGTGGTCGAGTACCGGCAGTGGCCGATGGCGAGGTGGCCGTCGAGGCCGGCCAGGCTGCGGTCGTCGAACACGGAGGCCACGAGGCCCTGGTCCTTCACCACCATCATGTCGGTGCCGTCGCTTACCGCCATCCCGGCCGACTCCTGGCCCCGATGCTGGAGCGCGAAGAGCCCCAGGTAGGTCAGGTGGGCGACGGGCTGGCCCGGGGCGTAGACGCCGAAGACGCCGCACGCCTCCTTGGGGGAGTCGTCAGACGACGCGTCGTCGAGCGGCGGCTCGCCAGCAGGCACGCCCCCAGTCTGCCAGGAGCGGCACCGACCGCCCCTCATCGGCGCAGCCGACGCACCCAGCTAGCGGCGAGCGAGGCGTTGCGCCTTGAGGAGGATGCGTCCCACGGCCACCAGCACGATCGCCGTCAGCACCAGCACCCCGATGGCAGCGCCGGTCACCGGCAGCCCGAGCAGCCGGTCCGTGCTGGTGCCGGCCACCTGGGCGTCGCCCCCGCCCGCCTGGCCGGGACGCTCCGTGGAGACGCCCTTCACCCTCGGGTTCTCGACGCGGTACTTCGCGCACGGCGTGTTCCAGCCGGCCATCACGGCACAGACCCGGTGCTGACCCGGACGGCTGTCCTCCGGGATGACGATCGTGAGGGGCGCCGTTCGGCTGGCCTGGCCGGCGGTGGCGGCGGAGCGACCACCGCCCTGGCCGCCGGTCGTGAGGCAGCCCTCGGCGTTGACGACGAGCCCACCGACGAGCACCTCGCCGTCGAAGGTGATGCTGCCCCGCGGCGCGTCGTCGTCCTCACTCGGGAGGTAGCCGCAGGCGAACACGCCGACCTCGCCACCGGCGGGTCCCACCTCGCTGGTGAGCTCGATCGTGGCCTCCCCGGTGGGGGCGGTCGTGGTGGTGGTGCTCCCGTAGGGGTCCTCCTGGGCGCCGGCCGGGAGGCCCATGAGCGCGCTCAGGGCGATCGCCGCGCCGGTGGCGAGGAGCAGTCGGATGGAGCGCATGGAGGTCGACATGTCAGGAGCCCAGTCCCCGGGTTCACGAGTGGGAGAAATGGTACCAATCGGGCCGATGCGATCCGCTATCGGAAGGCAGGGGCGACGAGCGCAGCAGGATCGGCGTCTTCTCCGAAGCGCCACGCCCTGATCAGTTCGGCATCGCCGGCCACCGTTCCTCCCCCGGTGCTGATCTCCACCTCCACGGTGGTCGGTCGGACCCTCGGGCTCGGCACGATCTCGACCAGGTACTCGCCGGCCGGACGGGGGGCCAGGTCGAGCTCGAGCTGCACCGTGTGGGTCTGCCCGGCCCGGATGTCCACGAGGTAGGAGACGTAGGGGCGTCCGCCCTCGGTGCCGAAGCTGGCCGGCTCCACGAGCGGGTCTCCGTCGGCGGCGGCGAGGCTGGCCCCGACCGGGAGGTACAGGGTGACCACGCTCCGGAGCAGGCCCGCCTCCTGGACGGCGGCGCCGGCGAAGGGACCGAACACGTAGGCGGGTGCCGTCGCCCCGGGCGGAGCGCCGTTGGTGAGGGTGACGGTGGCGGTCAGCCGGCCAGGACCGCCCGGTGGTCGCTGCCCGGCGAGGCGCAGGTGGGTGTCGAGGTAGTAGTCGAGCTTGTTGCCGCTGAGGTTCTGGGCGGTCAGGGCGAACGAGTCGCGCCCGTCGAGCTCCGGTAGCGCGCCGTCGGCCCCGAAGGCGACGAGGTGCTCCTGGACCTTCGGGTCCGACGCGTGCATGAGGACGTGGCGGGCGTCGACCGCGCTGACGAGCGCCTCCGCCAGCCTCCGCAGTGACGGGACCTCGCCGTCGACCAGCTTCCGGAACGCGGCTTCGGCCACGTCGCCGAGGACGTCGGACCGCTGCTCCACGTCGGGGAAGCGGAAGTATGCCTCGTTCAAGGTCAGCGCCTCGACGTTCGCGGCGTCGACCTCGCCCAGCTCGGGGACCTCCACGGGACCGACGCCCGTCAGGACCGCGGCGAGGCCCGCCGGGTCGATCTGGATGACCCCGTGCACCGGCAGGTCGGTGGACTCGGTGAACATCGCCTCCAGCGCCGGGGCCACCAGGGTGAAGTCGGCGGCGAGGTTGGCCTGGCGGAAGCGGCGGAGGGGCTCGAACCCGGCCCAGCGGGCCAGGTAGTCGTCGGGCACGACGTCCGCTGCGACCGGAGCGGCGAGGGCGAGCTCGTCGATCCGTCCGAACTCGGTGAGGTCGATCGTGCCGTCTTCCCCCTCCAGGATCCCGTAGTTGAGGATCATCCCTCCCGACCCGCGCATCTCGGCCGTGTTGGCGACTGCGATCAGGTACCGCCGGGGCCCGTTGCCGCCGGCCAGCTCGTGGACGAGGCCGAGGCCCCGGCCGAGGATCTCGAGCTCCTGGTGCCGGGTGCGGGCCTCGGTCAGCACCCGGTCTCGTGCGTCGGCGACCGGCGGCAGCAGGAGGCTGGACGACCCTCCCCGCAGCATCGTCCTCAGCTCGGCGGTCAACCGGTCGAGCTCGGTGCGGACGCGAGCGATCGCGTCGAGGGGCACCGAGCCGTCCGACAGGGACACCTCCAGCGTGCCGGCGTCGGACTGCAGCGGTGGCGACTCGCGGAGGATCCGGAGACCTCCGTGCACGCTGGTGCCCGCCACGTCCAGCGCCTGGTGGAGCCCCTGGAGGTTCTGGCGGGCGCCAGGCACCCATGCGAAGACCGACAGCTCCGGAGCGGCCCTGAGCGCCTCGTTGGCGTCGAGCAGCAACGACTCGGCGTCCTCGAGCGCGCTCGTGGCTCGGGCCAGGTCGCCGTCCGTGAGCGCTTCGGCGGCCTGGTCGACGAGGTCGTTCGCGGCTTGCAGGTCCCGAGCCGCCCCGGCCACCCGGAACGACGCCAGCCCGACGAGCCCGAGGATCGCCACCACGACGAGGGCCACCGTGCGTCGGCCCATCACCGGCTCCCCACCACGCTCGGACGACCGACGGCGACCGGAGGCGACCCTCGCAGCGTCACGGCGTCGAACCCGGACCGGGCGACTGCGGCCACGAGCCACAGCAGGCCCGACCCGATGTTCGGGATCACCAGGTTGTCCGAGACCAGTCCGTTCACGAGCACCAGCACGAGCGCCAGCACCAGCGCGAAGCCGGCCGGGCCGGCCGCCCAGAGCCGGCTCCGGGCCACCCCTGCGATCGTGGTGCCGAGCACCGCGACGAGGGTGAGCAGCCCGATCAGCCCCAGGCTCACGATGGCGGCGAGGATCGAGCTGTGGGCCGACCGGGCCCACGGCGCCTCGGCCACGAACAAGGTCCGGGTCACGCCGTGGCCGAGACCGATCAGCCACTGCAGCGGCGAGTGGAGGGCGTCGAAGCCGATGCCCCACAGCTCGAGCCGGCCGTTGCCGCTGGAGAGCTTGTCCGAGTCCTCGTTGCGCAGGAGGTAGTCCCACAGCTGCGGCCCGCGAAAGGCGATCCCCCCGACGACCGCGGCGCCGAGGATGGGGCCCCCGACCCACCGGGCGGCGCGCGTGAGGTGCCCGCCGAGGCCCAGGCCGACGACCACCGCGAGGGCCAGCCCGAGCCAGGACTGCCGCGAGTGGTTGGGCACCAGCGCGGCCACCAGCCCGACCACTGCCCCGGCGCGGGCCCAGCGCGGGACCCGGAGCACCTGTGCCGGGACGGCCAGGACGATCACGAGGGCGACCGAGATGACCATCCCGCTGGCGAGCGGGTGCGCTCCCATCCAGGTGAAGCGCTCCAGGTTGGCCTCGCTGGCGGAGACGTAGAGGGGCCCGAACAGCACACCGAGGGCGATGAGGACGAACGTGATCCGCACGAACCAGCGCAGGACCACCTCGACCATCTCCCTGACGGCGCCCGGGTCGACCCGCCCCAGCGCCACGGTGGCCCACGCCAGGAGTCCCAGGACCATGAGCTGCACCCCGCGCACCAGCGCGTACGGGCCGGTGGGGCTCCACAGGCAGGAGACCGCCGTCCACACCGGGAGGAGGAAGAGGGCGACCGGTGGGCGCATCCGGTCGAGCGTGGGCTCGAAGGCCCGCACGACGAGGACCGCCACCGCTGCCGCGGCCAGCGACCCGAGCACCTGGAGCACGGCCTCGGCGTCGACGCCGGGAGCGCCGGCGGTCACCGGCCGGTGGGAGAAGGTGTGCAGTGGGAGGAGGGTGACCAAGAGCCACGCCGCGCCGAGCGGACCGGCGAGCCAGCGGGGATCGAACCCCCCTGCGACCGCCCTGCGACCCTGCCACCGGACCACGGCGAGGTTCCCGGCCACCAGGGCCCCCGCCAGCAGGACCGGCGCCAACCGTCCGAGCCGAGCCACCTGGGCCGCGGCGGTGGCACCCACGACGACGAGCGCCCAGCGCGTCCCGCTCCCCACCGGCCGGACACTACTCATGGTCTGATCCCTGCCGGCTGTCGGATCGGCCCCGTCTCGCCTACCCTCACAGCGCCCGCCGGGTGCCTCCGGCCGGGGTCCACCCCATGACGACCACCCCGACGACCTCGCTCTCGCTGCAGTCGTACCTGCACGTGCTGCGACGCCAGCGGCGCATCGTGATCACGGTCGCGCTGCTGACGACGGTCCTGTCGATCCTGCCTGCGCTGCTGGCCGACCCGGTGTACGCCTCCACGGCCAGCGTGCGGATCGCACCGCTCGACAGCGAGGGGATCTTCCAGGGTGACAACGAGTCGGCCAACCTGCCCACGGATCGGGCCCGAGACCTCCTGACCGAGATCGAGATCCTCCGGTCGAGCCCGATGCGCTCCGCCGTCCTCGCCCGCCTGCCCTTCGAGGTGCCCGACTTCGGGGAGCCCGAGGTCACCCAGGTCGGGTTCAGCGAGATCGTGGAGATCCGCATCACCGCCGGCGACCCCGCCACCGCAGCGGATGTCGCGAACGCCTACGCCGAGGTCTTCGTCGAGGATCGACGCACCCGCTCCGCGGAGGCGCTCCTGGCCAAGGTCGAGGAGCTGCGGACCCAGAGCGCCGAGGCGACGGCGGAGCTCGAGCAGATCGCAGCCCGGCTGGCCGCACCGGGGATCAGCCCGGGGGACGCGGCGAGCCTGCAGACGCGACAGGCGAACCTCCAGAGCCAGGTCCAGGAGTACGACCGCAGGGCGGACGAGTTCGCCGTCGAGGCGGAGCTGCGGGGGCGCGGCACGCAGCTGATCTCCCCGGCGCCGCTCGAGCTCGATCCGATCAGGTCCAGCCCGATCACCGCCGCCGTCGTGGGGCTGGTCCTCGGCACCCTCCTGGGCATCACCATCGCCGTCGTGGTCGACACCGTGCAGGACCGCGTCGGGAGCCGCGACGAGCTGGCCGAGGTGCGGGCCGGCACGCCGGTCCTCGCCGCCGTGCCGCACACGGACTTCGGTGCCGGCGGGGGCACGCCGTCGTTCGCGGCGCAGGAGGCGTACCGCTACCTCCGGACCGGCATCCGGGTGTTCGGGCTGAACTCCTCCCTGCGGTCCATCGTGGTCACGAGCGCGGTGAGCGCCGAGGGCAAGACCACCACCGCCGTGAACCTGGCCCGGACGATGGCCGATGCCGGCGACCGCGTGCTCCTCGTCGACTGCGACCTGCGGCGCCCCGACCTGCACGAGCGCTTCGGCCTCAGCAACGAGGTAGGGCTCACCTCGGTGGTCTTCGGCGACGCCACCGTGGCCGACGCCACCCACTTCGTGACGGACGCGCTCGCCGTGATCCCGGCCGGTCCGGGGGTGGAGAACCCCGTCGAGATGCTCGGCAGCGAGGCCTTCGCGGAGGTGCTGGGCGCGCTCGTGGACCAGGCCGACTTCACCATCCTCGACTCGCCGCCGGTGCTGCCGGTGGCCGACGCGCTGCTCGCGGGCCGCCAGGTCGACGGCGCCGTCGTCGTGGGGCGGGTGGGCGGCGTGCGGCGACGGGCCGTGCTCGAGGCCCTGCAGCGCCTCGAAGAGGCCGGCATCGCCGTGGTGGGCCTGATCGCCAACGACACCGACGAGCCGGGCTCGGAGGAGTACTACGGGCCGACCGAGGGACGGTCGACCGTGGGCGCCGCGACCGACACCGGCGCCTGACACGGCCTAGAGCCCGCGGCCGAAGCGCCGGCCGACCGCGGCGACGTGGTCGGGGTGCACGACGCCCGCGCTGATCCCGGCGGCGAGCCAGGCCCGGAGTCGGCGGGGGTCGGTCCGAAGCGCCCGGGCGGTCCACCTGAGGGCGTCCCGGCGCTGGCCCTGCGCCGCTCGGGCGAAGGCGATCTGCGCTTCGAGGCGGCCCCGACCGCGGCGCGAGGCGGCGAAGCCCGGGTGCTTCCGGAGGAGCAGCTCCAGGGCATCGGCGTAGCTCCCCCACCACCCCAGGAAGTGGGACCGACCCTGCCAGCTGACGGTCACCAGCGGCTGGTCCACCACCCGGATGGGCGCCAGCTCGGCGGCTCGGAGGAGGAGGTCGTAGTCCTCGGCGTAGCTGCGGGGCAGGCCCTCGTCCACGAGCCCGAGGGGCCCGAGGAGCGCCGATCGCCGCACCACGAAGCTGCTCGAGTGCAGGCCGGCCAGCCGGTTCAGGATGAGGTCCCCGTGGGTCACCACCGCGGGGACGGACCGCCGGTGCCGGCGCCGGCCGTCGTCGACCTCGATGGCCGAGCCGACGAGCACGGCGTCGGGGTGGTCGGCCACCAGCGCCAGCTGCAGGGCGAGCTTCTCCGGGGCCCAGTGGTCGTCGTCGTCGAGGAACGCGACCCACGGGTGCGAGCTGGCGAGGATGCCGGAGTTGCGGGCCCCGGCCAGCCCTCTGGTCCGGCCGTTGACCACGGCGCGGAGGCTCCTGCCGTCGACCACGTCGACCTCGGGCAGGACGGGTTCGCAGGCATCGAACACGACCAGAACCTCCAGCGGACCCGCGTAGCGCTGCGCGAGCGCGCTGCGCACCGCCCGGGCCATGAGCTCGGGGCGCGCGTGGGTCGGCACGACCACGGAGACCCCGGGCCACGGGGGTTCGGCGCTCACAGCAGGACCCGACGGTGGCGCAGGGACTGGACGAGGAAGCCGATCGCGCTGGCCGCCACGCCACCCAGCTCGGCGGTCCCGTACAGGGTGGCGACGGGCACCGATCGGCCCTTGGAGGGCGACCGCCGCGCCTGGCGGTGACCCAGCGCGACGGCCAGCACGACCGGGAGCCACGGGCGACGGTTCGCCACGGACCACCCCACCACCGGGATGCCGAGCCAGAACACGAGGTGGAGGCGATAGGCCACGTAGCGCATCGGGAACACGCGCCGTGCGTCCGGGTTCACGGCGACGAGCTGCACCACCTGCGCCCAGCGGTACCGACGCCGGAGGAACTCCCGGTAGGTCATGGGGATGATCCGGTGGTGGACCACGGCATCGGGGGCGAACGCCACGCCCTCGCCTCGGGCGACCAGGCGCAACCCCAGATCGGTGTCCTCCCCGAAGTGCGGGAACCGCACGTCGAAGCCCCCGACGGCCAGCAGCGCCTCACGGCGGACCAGGAGGTTGCAGGTCTGGAACCGACCCGACCACGAGGTGATCGTCATGCTCCGCGACCACCAGGGAAGCCGCGTGCGGTCGACCGCAGGGTGCGGTCGGGTGAGGCCCTGGACGACGGTCGCCCCCGACTCGGTGGCCCGCCGGACGAGCGCCTCCACCCAGCCCGGCGTGGGCAGGCAGTCGTCGTCCGTGAAGGCGACCCACTCCGTGGTCAGCTCGCCGAGCGCCGCGTTGCGAGCGACGGCCGGGCCGCCCCGATCGGTCCGGGCGAACCGGAAGCGGTCGTCGCCGGCCGCCGCCGCTCGCCAGGCGTCCTCGGTGCCGTCCACGCTGCCGTCGTCGACGACGACGAACCGCAGGTCCTCCCACGTCTGGGCCTGGAGCGCCGAGACGAGCTCGTCCGCCCACGCCCGCCGGTTGCAGGTGGGGACGACGACGGTGACGCTCACGGCACCGGGGTGGGGCTGACGGCGCGCTCCACGGCGCGGTGGCGGTCGACGACCACGACGCGGTCGCAGACGGCCAGCGTGGACTCCCGGTGCGCGATGAGCAGGACCGTGATCCGGCCCCGCAGGGCTTCGAGCGTCGACCGGATGATGAGCTCGGAGTCGCGGTCGAGCGCCGAGGTGGGCTCGTCCATCACGATCACGTCGGGGCGACCGGCCAGCGCCCGGGCGATGGCGATGCGCTGGCGCTGCCCGCCGGAGAGCTCGCGCCCGCGCGCTCCGACCTGCCGGGGCGACTCCGTGCTGGGTTGCAGCAGGTCGGCGCCGACCCCGGCCTCGGCGAGCGCCCGAGCCACCTCCTCGTCGGTGATCTCAGGCCGCAGGAACCGCACGTTGTCCCGGATGTCGCCGACGATGAGACGTGGCTCCTGGGCCACGTACGCGAAGCGCGCGAACCAGGCCGCCTCGTCCACCTCTGCGACCGGGACCCCGTCGACGAGGTACGTGCCGGAGGCGGGCTCGCGCAGGCCGAGGACGAGCTGCGCGATGGTGGACTTCCCCGCCCCCGAGGGGCCCTCCAGGCCCACGATCTCGCCCGGCCGGATGGTGAGGTCGAGGTCCTCGATGCCGAGCTCGCCGCTCGGGTAGCGGTACGTCACGCCCCGGAGCTCGAGGACACCGGCGCGCTCCAGCGGACGGCTGCCGCGTCGGCCCGATCGGGGTGCCCAGGCCGCCAGCGCGTCCTCCACCCCGTCGAGGTAGGGCACCAGCTCCATCACCGACTGCCACCGGGACTGGGCCTGCTGGCTGTACCGAAGCGACCGCAGCAGGAACAGCACGATGGCGCCCACGCGCGTCAGGCCGATCTCCCCCTGTGATCCCGCGACGGCCAGGCCGAGCAGGAGCAGGCTCGCCGTCGCCGCCAGGTAGAGGGTCGGGAGCACCAGGCCCTGGAACATCATCCGGCGGTACACGCCGACCGTGGCGGTGCTGGCCTCGTCGAGCCGCCGGCTCACCGCGTCGCGCACTCCGAAGACCCGGATCTCCGGCAGCACCCCGAACGCGTCGGCGACCTCCTCCACGTAGCCCTGGTGGGCGTCGACGTGCGCCGTGGAGTGGCGTCGGATGCTGTTCACGAGCGGTCGGAACACGACCGCGAGGGCCAGCACCGCGGCGAGCAGGGCGGCGGCCGTGGTGACGTCGACCAGGAACGCGGCGAGGACGAGGGCGACGAGGCTGAGGACCTGCGTGGCGAGGACGGTGAGGACGAGGACCAGGTTGCCGACCCGGTAGGCGTGGACCGAGACCAGGTCCTGGAACCGCGCCTCGGACACCGCCGACTGCTGCTCCCAACCGGCACCGAGCAGGCCCGCGCCCAGCCGGGCCCGGGTCTGGCCGAGCACCCGGGCGCCGAGGCGGGCCCCAGCGGCGGCGTTGGGCAGCCCGACGACCACCAGCCCGGTGGTGAGGGCGAGCCCGAGGAGGACCGCCTCCCCTGTCGACATCGCCAGCTGGAGCGGCCCGATGTCGAGGTCGAGCGCGCCGGAGCCCTCGGCCAGCCCCGCCCCGATCGCGACGACCACGAGGATGACCCCCGCCTCGAGCACGCCACCGATCAGCGCGGTGACGAGGAGGAGCGCCACGGTGCGGAGCCCGCCGCTCGACACGAGCCGGGCGAGCCGGCGCGGGTCGGTCCTCACGGCGCGACCGCCGTCCTGAGGGCCCGGGCCGCGGCCAGGTCCGCCTCGTCGTCGATCTCGATCCACCGGTCCGACGGCACCTGGACCGCCTGGTAGCGGCCGCCCCCCTCGATGTGGCACTGGATGCCGTGCTCGTACCAGTGGTCGGCCCGGGAGGGGTCGTCCTCGAAGCCCGACAGCACCTCGGCCAGCTCGGCGGCCGCCTCGGCCGACCACCAGGCCAGTCCGACGTACTCACCGGCGGGGGCAGCGACGCCCACCTTCCCGATCGCGCTGACGAGCTCGGCGCCCTCGGCCAGCGCCACCTTCATCGCCTCGTCTGTCTTGCCCTTCGACGGGTCGACGGCGAGCGCGGCAGGGGCGCCCGACCGCCGCAGGGCGTCGATCAGCTCGATGAACCAGGCTGAGCTGGCAAACAGGTCGGAGTTGGCAACGACGAGGTCGTCCGCGTCGCCCGCGGCTCGACGCAGACCCAGCAGCAGCGAGTACCAGTTGTTGCGGGTGGCGGCGTGGGGGTTGGGCACCAGTCGCAGGTCGAGCCGCCCGGCCCACGGCTCGAGGTGCGCCACGATGGCCGACGGGTCAGGCGACACGACCACGTGCACCCGCGCCAGGCGAGCCGCTTCGAAGGCCTGAAGCTGGGGGTCGGCGGGACGCACGCCGTCGACCGGGGCGAGCCACTTCGGGAGCGTGGTCGCCCCGGCGAGGCGCCGGCCCAGCCCCGCGGCGAGCACGATGGCGCTCGTCATGTCGCCACCTCGAAGGCCGCCCGCACCAGGGCACGAGCCCCCTCAGGTGAGAGGTCCGCGGCGTCGAGCGCGGTGCGCCGGCCCGGCCTGGTGGACGGGGCGAGGCGCACGGCCTCGGTGACGGTCGACTCGTCCAGTCCCCACCCCGCCAGCGTCAGCGGGAGGCCGATGCGGTCGAACAGCGAGCGGATCGCGAGCCGGTGCGGGTTGTCCTGCAGCGCGAGCGCGACCAGCACGCCGATGGCGACGTGCTCGCCGTGCAGACCCGCTCCGGCGCCCCTGACGTGGTCGAGCGCGTGGCTGACGAGGTGCTCGGCTCCCGAGCAGGGCCGGCTGCTGCCCGCCACCTCCATGGCGAGGCCGCTCATGAGCAGGCCGCGCGCCACCGCCTCGAGGTCGGCGGGGCGCAGCGGCCACCCGACCTCCATCGCCGCAGTGGCGCCGAGCAGGGCGATCGAGGCTGCGAACTCGTCGAACGGCTCGTCCTCGTGGGCATGGGCGCTCCGCCAGTCCTCGATCGCCGTGATGTTGCTGACGAGGTCGCCGATCCCGGCTCGCACGTAGCGATCGGGCGCCGCGGCGACCACATCGAGGTCGATGACGACACCGGTCGGCATCCGCGCCCCGAGGCTGCGCCGGGTGCCGTCGGCCGCGGCGAGCGATGCCACGGGGGAGGCCATGCCGTCGTGGGAGAGGATCGTCGGGACCGCGACGAGCGACACCCCGGCCCGGAACGCGGCCAGCTTCGCGACGTCGATCGGCTGTCCCCCCCCGACCGCGACCACGAGCGACACCGGGGCGTGGTCGAGGCGCTCGAGCACCCGGGCCGCCTCGGTCAGGGTGCCGACGAGCTCCGGCTCCAGCGCCACCTCCACACCGAGGGCCTCCAGCCCGGCGGCGAGCTCGCCGGCGATGGCACGGGAGGTCCCGGCACCGCAGGCGACCATGACCCGGCGGAGGTCGAACTCCTCGACCAGCGCGCCTGGCAGCCCGGCCAGCGCGGCCGGCTCGACCCGCAGCAGCCGGGGCACGGTGATGGTGCGGTCCCGGCGCAGCGCGCTCAGCACGGCACCGGCTCCAGGCGGTCGCGGAGGCGAGAGGCCGTCGCCCGGTACACCGCCAGCCGTGACTCGACGATGGCCCTGGGGGCGCAGACCTCTAGGGCCCGCTGGCGCAGGAGAGCCGCGCATCGGAGCGCCTCCCCCGGGTCGAGGAGGAGGGGGCGCAGCGCGGCGGCCAGGGCCACCTCGTCGTCCGGTGCCACTACGACCGACGGGACGGCGTCGCCCAGCCACTCCACGGCCCCCACCGACGAGGTCATGACCACGGGCCGACCCGCCGCGGCGGCCTCCATCGCCACCATGGAGAGCGTCTCGAACCGGCTGCTGACCACGACAGCCCGCGCGGCGTCGTAGAGCTCGCGCATCTCCCGGGGGTCGGCTGAGGGCGGTCGCACCTCGATGTCCACCCCCAGCCGGCTGGCCTCGGCCCGGAGGTGGTCGTCATACCGACGGCCGCTCGCGTGGCGCAGAGGTCGCCCCACGAACACGGCACGGAGTCCGGCGACCTCGCCCGCGAGGAGGCCCAGCGCCGACAGCAGCACCTCGGGCGCCTTCCGGCGCTCCAGGTGCCCGACGAAGAGGACCACGGGGTCGGTCGCATCCACCGGTCGCGTCCCGGCCCAGCGCTCGGCGTCGAGCGGGGGCGGGACGACGACGACCTCGCGGTGCGGGAGCCACGGCCGCGCTCCCGGCAGGGTGCTGCTGAGGTGGGAGGTGGCGGTCCGGGCGAGCGCCCTCCGGGCCGTGGCCCGCTCGAGCAGCTCCCCCACCCGGGAGCGGGGCGGACCCGCCTCCGCGTCCCAGCTCCGAACGACCTCGTGCGCGAGGTGGAGGTGCACGACGAGCGAACCTCGTCTCCGGCGTGGCAGCAGCAGCCCCTCTGCCTTCCACTCGGGAGCCTCGATCACGTCGAAGTCGCCGGGGAGCCGCCGGAGGGCCCACCAGGCGCTGAGCGCTCCGTGCAGCCGGGCCACCGACAGCCGGCCGCCGCCGAGCAGCCGGCGCCACAGCCGCTGGGGCCCGACGCCGGGGAACCGCTCGATCGTGATCCCGTCGAGCTGCTCGGTGGAGCGGACCTGCCCGGGGGCGGCCGAGAGGACCGTCACGGTGTGGCCGGCGTCGCGCATCATGGCGGCCAGCGCCATGACGTAGCTCCCGATCCCGCCACGGGCCCGCGGGGGCAGCTGCCGGGTGACGTAGAGGAGCCGCAGGGCCCGATCCGGTGCCGTCACCCCTTCGCCTCGTCTCGCCCGGCGGCCATCCGGTACGCGCCCCCCGCGATGCGAGCCGTGCGATAGCCGAAGTAGGCCGTAGCGCCCCACACCCCGACGGCGATGGGTCCGAGCTCACCGGTGGCTCCGGCGACGACCGGGGCCAGCCCGAGCAGCAGGTGCTCCACGTCGATCCGGGTGGGGACCGGTCGGAGCCGGTGGTCGGCCATCCAGCGGCGGTAGCCGCCAGTGGGGGGCGTCGGTGCCAGGGGCACCGCCGACCGGATGGCCTCGGCCTTCCAGGTCTGTCCGACGGCGACGTGAGCGAGGAACGCGGCGGGGAGGCCCAGCGCCAGCGGCTCCGGGACCTCGCCCCGCCAGGTGAGCAGGACCCCCATCGCCACCAGCTGAGCGCCCACCACCAGGTAGTCCCCGACGAAGTCGAGGACGGCACCCGCGGCGCTCGACGTGCCCCGGAGCCGAGCCAGCTTGCCGTCGGCGCAGTCGAGGACGAAGCGCAGCTCGAAGAGCAGCCCGGCCGCGAGGAGGCTCTCGTGCAGGATCAGGAGTGCGCCCACCACACCGAGCAGGTGGGCGGCGAGGGTGAGGTGGGTGGGGGTGATCGCCGTGGCTCGGCGCAGCGCGGCGGCGAGGCGCACGGCGAACGGGTCGGTGAGCAGCACCGTCCACCAGGCGTCGACGGGCTTCAGGATCGGCTCGGACGGGGCCTCCAGGCGAGCCTCGGTGGTCTCCACCCCGGTCATGGAGCCAGCTCCGACCACCAGTGCGTGCAGGAGGCCGCCCTGCGCCCGCCGAACGTGAGCCAGGTGGGACGAGCGGACCTCGCGCGCGAGACGATGGTCAAGCCGATCGACGCGTGGTGGACCGTCCTCTTCGTCGATCCGATCGCCACGCGCACCGTCCCACCCCTCGCTCGTCTCCGCTGGGTCACGCCGACCCGAGTGACGCTGTTGGCTCACCTGCTCGGCGTGGTTGCAGTTGTTCTGTTCGCCGACGGCCACCTCCTGCTCGCCGGCGTGGCATTCGAGGTCCGGTTCGTCCTCGACTGCGTGGACGGGAAGCTGGCTCGTGCGACCGGCCGGTCGTCCCGCCTCGGTCAGCTGCTCGACGCCTTCGGGGACCAGGTGCTGACGGTGGCCTGCGTCGCGGCGCTCGGCTGGGCCCGCTCCCCGGCGGCCGTCGCGGTGGTCGCCGCCTGCTACTCGCTGTCGTTCCAGCTGATGGGCACGCGGGGGGACCTGCTCCGCGAGCTGGGGGCTCGGAAGCCCTCGGCCCGGGCCGCCGAGCGCGGGTGGGGCGCGGCGATGGCGCGCCGTCGCCTGCTCCCCATCCCGACCTCCGTCGAGGTCGAGCACCTGCTGCTCGTCGGTGCGCCGGTCCTGTGGGCGCTCGGCTGGGACGTCGTCGAGCCTGCGCTGTGGGCGACGGCCGGGTACTTCGTGCTCCAGGTGGCCCGGTACGGCGCCGGGATCCTGCGAGCGGCGGCGGCGCTGGACCGGGCCGCGCCCTGAGCCCTCAGGCCCCCGGCGCCCGCCGCGCCCGGCGGCGCAGCGCGAGGGCGAGGAGCGCCGGCTCGACCAGGTAGCGACGGGCCAGGCGGCGAGGGTCAGCTGCCAGGCGCCAGGCCCACTCGAGCCCCACCTGGCCCAGCCAGCGCGGCGGCTGCGAGGTGGCGCCGGCGGCGTAGGCGAGGAAGGCACCGACAGCCACGACCACGGGGACCTCCAGCTCCTCGAGGTGCGACGCGAGCCAGCGCTCCTGGGTGGGCATGCCCATCCCGACGAGGAGCAGGTCAGGGGCGGTGTCGTTGATGGCCGCCACGACCGCCGAGGACCTCTCGGGCGGGAAGAACCCGTGGTGGGTCGAGAGCCGCAGACCCGGGTGGCGCGCCCGCCACGCCTCGGCACCCACCTCGATCCAGTCCGGATGGCCGCCGAGGTGGAAGACGTGGCGACCGTCCACGGCCGCCGCGTCCAGCACCGCGGGCATCCAGTCGAGGACGGTCGCTCGGTGGTGGCGGCGCAGCGGGCCGCCACCGAGCCGGGAGGCGGCCACGAGGCTCATGCCGTCCACGAACACGACGTCGGCCCGCTCGTACCACCGCTGCATCAGCTCGTCGTCGAGCACGAGGTAGGCGCTGTGGAGGTTGTGGTTCGCCACCGTGAGCCGCCTGCGCTCGCGCACGGCGGCGCTCACGACCCGGATGAGCTCGTCGATCGGGATGACGTCCACCTCGGCGCCGAGCACCCGCTCGCGGGGCATCACGGACGGCGCCGAGGGCCTCTGCCTGACGAGAGATGAGCCGCGACCGCCGCCGCGATCCGCTGGACCAGCTCGTCGTCGATGGACGGCCCCGCATCGGCCCGCAGTGGGATGCGCCGGCGGAGGGCCGCCACCTCGGCCCGCACGGCCGCCACCTCCGCCGCCAGGCCGGCGAGGCCGTCGCCCCCGGCGGCGGCCGCTGCCGCCCGGGGCTCGGCCGAGGCCAGCTCGGCGCGGATGGCGCTGATGTCGGAGCTGACCTGCTCGAGCTCCGGCCACTCGTGGATGGCTCGGCGGAGCCCGGCGACGTCGCTGCGGACCGCGTCGACCGACGCCCGCAGCTGGCGGAGCTGGACCCGGTCTCCGAGGTCCTCGATCGACCCCCGCAGCGCCGAGACCTCGGATCGGAGCTCGGCGAGGTCCGCGTCGATCTCCTCACCCACCGAGCGCAGCCGGGCGAGGACGCGATCCGCGAGCTGCTCGTACGCGTCGGCGACCGCTCGTCGGAGCCCTGCGGTGCCGTCGAAGCGGTCGGCCTCGCTCACCGGGACGGCCTGCACCACCCCACCCTCGGACGACCCGGGACCTCGGGGGGGCGCCGCTTCGGCAGAGCGGTCGCGCCGAGGTTCACCTGGCCACGTCAGGCGCACCTGGGGATCTGCCCGTCGATCGTGCCTCACGCTCAACCTCTCTGCACCGTGGTGTGGACCTCACCTGAACCTAGAGGACGCATGGCGCCGCCGCCCCCGCAGACGGGTCGCCGCCGGGGCGCACTGCTACCGTCCCGCCGCTGTGAGCACCAGTGCGCGCGTGGCCGTGGTCGTCCCGGTCCGCAACCGACGAGATCTGCTGCGGCGCACGCTCGACGCCCTCGACGGGCAGGACTTCTCCGACTTCGAGGTGGTCGTGGTCGACGACGGTTCCGACGACGGGTCGGACGAGGAGGCGTGCGCCCGGCCCGTGGCCGGCCGGCCCGTGCGCCTGCTGCGCACGGGCGGCGTCGGCGCGGTACGAGCGCGACTGGCCGCGATCGAGGCCACCGACGCACCGGTGCTCGCGTTCACCGACAGCGACTGCGAGCCGGTCCCGGGCTGGCTGTCGGCGGCCATGCGCCACGTGGATGAGGGGACCGCGCTCGTGCACGGGCTCACGCTCCCCGCCCGACCGACCCGACCGCTCGAGCGCAGCGTCACGGAGCGGGCCTTCGGACTGTTCCCGACCTGCAACCTGGTCGTCACCAGGGAGGCCTACGAGCGGGCGGGCGGGTTCGACCCGGCCACGGGCACCCGTTGGGGGTTCCGGCTGACGGGACGGGCGAAGGGCCTCGGCTTCGGTGAGGACACGCTCCTCGGTTGGGCGGTGGCGCGCCAGGCGCCCTCGGCCTACGAGGAGGCCATGCTCGTGCGCCACCACGTGTTCCCGCCCGACCTGCGGGAGTCCTTCAGCCGAGCGTGGCAGTGCGGTGCCTTCCCGGCGATGGTCCGCGAGGTGCCCGAGCTGCGAGAGACGGTGATGCGCCGCGGCGTCCTGTGGGGTCGCCGGTCCAGGGTGCCCGCCTACGTCACGGCCGTCGCGGCCATGACCGGGCGCCGCCAGCTCGTCGGCCTGGCGCTCGGCTGGTGGGTCCTGCACCGGTACCGCTACACGCTGCGTCACTCGGAGCTCCCGGCGATGGAGAAGCTGCGCACCCTTCCGGTGCAGGTGGCCCTCGACGCCGTGCAGGCGACGGCGATGGCCGCCGGCAGCGTGAGGGCTCGCCGGATCGTGCTCTGACCGCTCAGAGCTGGGGCTCCGCCAGCAGCGCCCGGTGCAGGACGCCTTGGTTCGGGTCGCCGGTGAGGGCTCGCTTGGCGAGCATCGTGGGCGCGGTGCGCAGCCCCCACCTCGCCTTCGGGTGCTGGGAGCCGTACCGCAGCAGGAAGTAGGGCGAGCGCTCGATCGTCCGGAAGCCGGCGGAGAGGAGGATCTGCTGGTGGCCAGCACCGTTGTAGAGCCACCACTGGCAGGTGCGGCCGGTCCCGCGCAGCTTCGCCATGGGCCGTCCCTTCCCGAGGATCGAGAGCCACACCTCTACCTGGTCGGCCGAGAACAGCTGGCCCCGGCAGACCGAGCGCACCGCCTCGAGCGCCTTGACCGGGTTCTGCAGGTGGATGAGCAGCGAGCCGACGACGACGACGTCGAACTCGCCCAGCCGCTCGGGCGTCACGTCGTAGACGTTGCAGGCCCGCCAGTCCACCTTCGAGCCGGTGAGCTCCGCCAGCAGGCGGAAGCCGGCTCCCTTCGGCGGCCCGGACATGGCCGGATCTCGATGGGCGTTCGGACCGCCTTGGCGGGCGTCGGCGGGCCAGTCCCAGGCCTCCTGGTCCTCGACGTCGATGGCCACGACCTCCGCGGCGCCCCGCCGCTCCATCTCGAAGGCGTAGAAGCCGTCGAAGGTCCCGACATCCAGGCAGCGCTTGCCACGCACGTCGGGGAACGGGACGAGGTCGAGCGCGTGCCGGAGGTCGAACCAGCCGGCGGTGGTCACTCCCGGCGCCACGTCGATCGTGTGGTACCAGAACTCGTGCTCGGCGATGCGGCGTCGTGCCTCCTCGAGCGGCACCGCCAGCGTCCCAGCTCCCGTCGACGGCTCTTGGAGGTCGCTCATCTGCGCCATGTTCGGCGCGGCGAACGGATCTCCTGCCCCCGGCAGGTGACGCGCCGCCGCCGTCGAACGGTGTCCCCCATGTGCAGCGACGTGAGGGCGCAGGCCGGGCCGAGGCGCGGTGGCGGAGGGCGGCGTTGAGGGCCCGAGCCGTCCTCAGGCGCGTTGTGAGACGTCGCGCCGATCCCACTTCCGCCATGACGGTCACCGCCCAGCTCGACGACGAGGAGCGAGCGATGGTGGAGCGCTGCCGGCCGCACACGCTCGTCAGCCCGGAGCGGCTCGTCGCCACGGCCGACGCCGTGGCGCACGTGGTGCGCCGAGGGATCCCGGGCGCCCTGCTCGAGTGCGGTGTCTGGAGAGGCGGGTCGGTGCTGGCGATGGTCCTCACCCTCCAGCGCCTCGGCGTGGACGATCGCGACGTGTACCTCTTCGACACGTTCACCGGGATGACCGCTCCGGGCGCCGAGGACACCTCGGCGTTCCACCCTCCGGCGCTGCGGACGTTCGAACGAGCGCGGGCCAGCGGTCGGCGAGCCTGGGAGGGTCTGTTCAACGAGGAGGTGTTCGGGCTGGAGCAGGTGCGTGAGCTGCTGCACGGCACCGGCTACCCGCCGGAGCGCCTCCACTTCGTCGTCGGCGACGTGCTCGAGACGCTCCCCGGTCGAGCCCCGGACCGGCTGGCGGTGGTGCGCCTCGACACCGACTGGTACGCCTCGACCAAGCACGAGATGGAGCACCTGTACCCGCGCCTCAGCGAAGGGGGCGTCCTCATCATCGACGACTACGGCCACTGGCGGGGCTCCAGGAAGGCCGTCGACGAGTACCTCGAGGCCACGGGGGAGCCGCTCCTGCTCGCTCGCACCGACTACGCCGGAAGGATGGCCGTCAAGGCCTGAGGCCCGCCCCGGGCTGCGGTCTCGGGCTCGGGTCGGGGCCGTGGCGCCCCGTGGCCTCGTGGACGTGCCAGGCCTCCATCACGTCGGCGAGCCGCTCCACATCGAGCTCCTCGGCGGTGCGCAGACCGCTCTCGACCACCCTCGCCCGCAGCTCGGCGTCCTCGGCCAGCCGCCGGATGCGCTCGGCCAGCGCCTCGTGGTCCTCGGCCGGGAACAGGAGGCAGTTCACGCCGTCGTCGAGGAACTCCGCCGAGCCGCCCACGCCGGTGGCGACCACCGGGGTGCCGCACGCCATCGCCTCGATCGGGACGAGGCCGAAGGGCTCGGGCCACACGGACGGGAAGACCATCACGTCGGCCGCCCGGTAGCGGTCAGGGAGCTCCTCGCGCTCCAAGGTGCCGAACCGCACCCGGCCCTCGACCCCGACCTCGGCCGCGATCGCGGCCAGGCGCGCCCGCTCCGCCTCACCACCCCGCCCCCAGCACTCGAGGACCGCCTCCCCAGGCAGGAGGGCGAGCGCTCGGATCACGGTCTCGTAGCCCTTTCGGGGATCGAAGCGCCCGGTGGCGACGAGGCGCCACCGCCACGGCCGTGCGGGGTCGGCCGGCCGGTCGAAGACGTTCCGGTCGATGCCGCTCCAGACGACGGCGCGGCGCCGGGGGTGCCATCGGGCGGTGGCGAGCGCGCGGGCCTCGGTGGCCCGGGTGACGAACAGGAACGGGCCGAGGTCGCCAACGTCGGGGACCAGCGTCGGGACGCGGGTGACGGCCTCGACGAGACGTCCGAGCGCTCGGCGCGGCCGGGACCGGGCGAACGCGCTCCCCCACGCGTCGAGCCGGAGCCCGTAGGTCAACCAGTCGTCGCAGATGGAGAAGACGACCGGCACCGCGGCGCGTGCGAGCGTCGTCAGGAGGCCCTGGGATACCCCGGCGAGGTGCCAGACGCTCACCACGTCCGGCCGCACCTCGACGAGAGCCCGCCGGAGCGCCGCCTGGTTGTGGCGCTCGATCGCCAGGCGGTCACGCCAGGAGGGTCGCAGGATGCGCTCGCCGTCGTGGTACAGCCGCAGCTCGCGCCGCACCCGGGACTCGTGCGCGGGGTGGGGAGCGGCGCGCCCGCCGACCGTCGTGTCGCCGCACAGCACGTGGACCTCGTGCCCGCGCGCCTCGAGGCGGGTCATGACGTCGAAGGCCGACAGCTCGTACCCACCGAAGTGGTGCGGCGGGTACCAGTTCGTCACCGCCAGGAGCCGCACCACGGGCGAGGAAGGTACCGCCCATCGTGGTGTCGAACCTCGCACAGCCTCAGGAGGTGCGTGCGACATGTCCATCACGTCAGCGGGGGCCGACGCGGCCGAGGTGCAGCGTCGGCTCGACGAGCTGCTCTGGTACCACACCATCGACGTGGTCCCGGGCGCCACCACGAAGGGGTGGTTCGACCTCCGTCACGCGCTTCCCCTCCTGCCGTTCCCGGACGTGGCCGGAAAGCGCTGCCTGGACGTGGGGACCTGGGACGGCTTCTACGCGTTCGAGATGGAGCGGCGGGGCGCCGCCGAGGTCGTGGCCCTCGACCTCGTGGACCGGGCCGACATCGACTACCCGCCGGAGGTGCGAGCCGACCCGTCGTTCGATCCCAGCCTGGAGGGCGTGCAGCCCCGTCCCGCCGGCTTCCACCTCCTGCACGAGATGCTCGGCTCGAAGGTCGAGTGGCGGGGTGGGAACATCTACGACCTCGACCCGGAGGAGGTGGGCACCTTCGACGTGGTCGTCGTCGGGAGCCTCCTCGTGCACCTGCGTGACCCGGTCCGGGCCCTCGACGCCGTGCGACGGGTCACCGACGGGGTGCTGCTGTCGGTCGACTACCTCCACCCTCCGGTCCACCTGCTCGCGCGCCGCGGGCGACCGCTGTTCGAGCTGCGGGGCGAGACCTCCGACTTCCAGTGGTGGCTGGCCAGCGACTCCGGGCTCCGTCAGCTCCTCAAGGTGGGCGGCTTCGACGTGGAGGCCACCTCCCCCTACTTCCTGCTCCGACCCGGCCCCGGCGGGCGCCCCGGGCCGACCGACCGCGGGCTGAGGGGGCGGGTCAAGCGGGCCAACCTGCGGCTCCTCGCTCGGGACGGGACGGTCGGTGGGCACCTCCACCGGGCCTACCGCTGCCGGCGTCGCTTCTGAGGCATGAGGGTCGCCATCACCCACCCGTACTCCTGGCCCGACGTCCGCCGGGGGGCGGAGCGGATGGTCGTCGAGACGAGCCGCAGCCTGGCCGCGCGCGGCCACGACGTGACGGTGCTCACCTCGGGCGGGGCGGCGTCGCTCACCTCGGAGGGTGGGGTCCGCACGGTCCGGTACCGGAGGTTCTTCCCGGTCGACGGCCGCCACGAGCGCTGGTTCGGCTGGCGGATCACCCCGGCGCTGGCGACCGGGCGCTTCGACGTCGTGCACTCGCTCATGCCGTGGGACGCGGTGGCCGCCATCCGGACCGCCCGGTTGGCCCGCCACCGCACCGTCTACGAGGAGCTGGGCAACCCGGTCCGCGAGAAGGTCGAGCGCCGCCAGGATCGCCGGGCCCGGGAGCGGGTCATCCGGGAGGTCGACGTGTTCGCAGGCATGAGCGAGTTCTCCCGTGGTTGGCTGGAGCGCGACTGGGGCCGCAAGGGAGTGGTCGTGCCGGGCGGGGTGCGCTGCGCCGAGTTCGCACCGGAGCGCCGCCACGATCGCCCCACCGTCCTCTTCTCCGGCGCGCTCGATCGGCCGGAGAAGAACGTCCGCCAGCTGCTGGAGGCGGTCGCCGTGCTGGCCCGGCGCCGTCCCGACGTCGAGCTGCGGCTCTCCGGGCCGGGCGATGCCCGCCCCCTCCTGGCGGCGGCGCCGGAGGCGACGCGGCGGCGCACCCGCCTGCTGCCCCTCGGGCATCCCGAGGACCTCGCCCACGAGTACGCCCGGGCGTGGGTCACCTGCCTGCCCACCGAGTGGGACTCCTTCGGGCTGGTGGTGGTCGAGTCGCTCGCCTCCGGGACGCCAGTGGTGTCGGGGCCCGCCGGGGCCCCACCCGAGGTCATCTCACCCGAGGTCGGCGTGGTCGCACCGGCCCTGGACCCGCTGTCCCTCGCCGATGCCCTCGACCGCGGCCTCGCGCTCGCCGAGGCGCCCGGCACCGTGGAGGCCTGCCAGGCCGTCGCCCGGAGGTACGACTGGGACGACGCCATCGCGCCGCTGCTCGAGGACCTCTACGGCCGGACCGACCGGCTCTGACCCGCCTCAGCCGAGCCGGGACCCGTGTCGCCGGCGCCGGAGCGCCCCCCTCACCGAGGGGCGAGCGCCCGAGCGGGCCCGGACGACCTGCTCGTAGACGGGGAGCCGCCAGCGGGCTGGGAGGCGGCGGATGGCGCGCGTCGTGGGACCGTCGTCCTCGAGCGGGACCCCAGCCCACGGGGTGCGGGCCAGGGTGGCCAGGTACCTGTCGCGCCACGCGTGCTCGGACAGCGCGTGCCAGGGCTTGCACAGGTGGGGGCCCTCGAAGTGGAGGACGGCCGGTCGGGCGACCGCGTCGGCCCGAACCTCGCGGCCGTGGGCCGCCGAGGACGCCTCGGGCCACTCGAACAGGCTGTTCTGGGCGTTGAAGCGCGGGTGGAGGGGCGCCCAGCGGTCAGCGAAGAGGACGTTGAGGACGTCTTGGTCCGGCCAGCGGAGGCGGCCGGCAAGCGCGGTGGCCACGTCGGCGGCGCAGGCCGCCAGCCCCTCCTCTCGCAGCGCCGCAAGGTCGAGCAGGAGCACCCCGCTGTTGAAGAACCGGGCCGGATCGAGCCCGAGCCTGCGCACCCGCTCCTCCTCGTGGGGCACCATCACGTTCCTGACCGCGCCCACCGGGCTCCCCCGGAGGTCGAGGCGCTGGAGCTCCTCGAGTGGAGCCACGACCAGCGTGTCGGCGTCGAGGTAGAGCGCCCGGTCGACCTCGCCGAGCAGCTCCGGGAGCAGGAACCGGAGCCACACCACCCGCCCGAAGCGATCGACGGCGGGCAGGTGCTCGACGAAGGCTCGCCCCGGCCGGTGCACCCGCAGCTCGAGCGGTCCGGCGCTCTCGAGCAGCCGCCGCTCGTCCGCCCCCGCCACCGTGCCGTCGTGGACGACGTGCACGACGGCCTCGCCGGGTCCGTGGTGGTCAGCCACCGAGCGGACGGCGGTGGCGCACCAGGGGAGGTAGGCCGCGTCGGTGACGAGGGCGACGTGGAGGGTCACGTCCGGCGCTCGAAGAGGCAGTGGCGGTCCCGCATCGCTAGGGCCGCCCGCACCGCGGGGCTGAAGGCCGGTTCGTCCCGCACCAGTCGGTACCCGCCCGCCTCCAGCACGGGCAGGAACGGGTGGCGGCGGCCATCCACCTCGAGGCTGAGGAAGCCCTCGGCCTCGTTCGGGACCACGAAGAGCTGCGGCACCTCGAGCCGGACCAGCTGGTCGACCCACCAGGAGATGGCGTCGAGGGTGCACTCCGACCAGCTGTGCACGTTGACGGCGAGGTCGAACGACCCGGGCGCCAGCGCGGTGACCTCGGGCAGCGGGACCACGCGGGCGGGCGGCGACACCTGCCGGTGCTGCAGGTAGTACTCGCAGAGGAAGGAGGACTCGGGGATGGCATCGACGCAGCAGTAGTCGTCCACGTCGGGCACCGCGGCCACGTAGCGGTGCGCCAGCCGCCCGTAGCCGGCGCCGACGTCGAGGACCCTCGGGCACGAGCCGCCGAGCACGCCCAGCGCGTCGTCGAGGAACAGCAGCTCGTTCACGGAGTCCAGCAGGTCTCGGCTGCAGCGGGGGAGGCCGTCGAACTCGAAGGTCCAGCAGCCGAAGGCGCCGTCCTCGCCGAGCCGGTCGAGCAGCCCGGGCCGGTCCCGCTGGAGGAGGTCCTGGAGGTAGACGAGGTACTTGAGCTCGGAGACCCGGCGGCCCTCGCGGTACTGCCACACGTAGGCGTTGTCGCCCCGGAAGTAGGCGAGGTCCAGCCACGGGGTGATCACGTCGTCCGTCCAGCGCGAGTGCACCCTGACCGCAGGGTCCGCCAAGGCGTAGGCGGCCCGCAGCTCGGCCAGGCGGGGGGCGTCGGATCGCAGCTCCCGAGCCGAGGCCGGCAGCGGCACCCGGTCGTCGACGAGGGCGGTGAGGAACCGCCGCTCGTCCGCCGGCAGCCGGGACACGTGCAGACCTCGCGAGAGGAGGGCCCGCTTCGCCGCCCGGCGGGCGTGGCGGAGCCGTCCGCTCACGTCTCACCTCCGAGCACGGTGCCGGCGTGCTCGAACGCCCGGGCCACACCGGGGTGGGCGAGGGCGGAGGCCGTCACCCCGAGGGTGTCCATCCCGTCGCTCACCAGCTCGAACCCGTGGTCGAGGAGGCGCTGCTCGGCCGCCGCGCGGTCGGCCGGGTCGAGGTGCAGGTGCTCGTAGATCACGAGGTCGGGCCCGAACCGGTGGAGGTCGATGAGCTCGAGGACCTCACGGTCGTAGCCCTCCGTGTCGATCTGCACCACGTCGACGCGATCGAGGCCGTTGCGCTCGCAGATCGTGGTGAAGGTGGCGCACGGCACGTCGACGGTCACGAGGCGCTGCTCGATGTCCGCGACCAGCTCCCCGTGGCTCAGCACCACGTCTCGCCTGAAGGAGCCGAGCGCGTCGTACCACTTCCAGACGCCGTCGCCCGCGGCTGCTTCGGCGAGGAAGTGGAACGGGCGCACGCCGTCTTCGTCGGCCACGGCGACGTTCTCGAGGGCGATGCGGGGGTTGGCCCGGTACCTGGCGGCGAGCCGCTCGAACACGTAGGGCACCGGCTCGACCATGACCCCGCTCCAGCGAGAGCCGAGGATCGCCTCGCGCAGCGGGTCGAGCTGCGTGCCGTCGTGCGCCCCGACCTGCACGAAGGTGGCGTGGGGCCGTGCCCGCGCGAGCTCGTGCACGACGAGCTCGACCGGGCGATCGGGTCGGCGGGGGCGAACCTGCGCCCGGAGGGCGTGGAGCCGCTCGCCCCACGGCAGCGCGGCCCGAGCCAGGGCCGGGTGCTCCCGCCACGTGCGGTGGATGCGCTCCCGACCGGCTCGCTGCAGCCGCCGCAGGGCGCGGGTGGGGACCGTGCTCATCAGCCGTGCCGGAGGGCCCAGTCGTAGGGGATGTGGTTGTCGAACGGATCCAGCCGCTCGATCTCGTCGGGGCGGTGCGGGATGGTCGAGCAGTTCGCCACCAGGGCCGGTCGCGCGCCCTCCCCCTTGAAGCCGTTCCAGACCCCGGGCGGGATGGTGACCAGGGCGTAGTCGAGCTCGCCGGTGTGCAGCTCGACGAGGTTGCCGTGGGTGGGGGAGCCGGGCCGGTCGTCGTAGCAGACGAGCTTGACCATCCCGACGGGGACGGCGTAGTTGAGGGTCATCTCGTGGTGGAGGTGCCAGCCCTTCACGACGCCGGGGTAGACGAGCGAGAAGTAGATCTCGCCGAAGGCCTCGAACTCCTCGTCGTCGTTGCGGAGCATGTGGAAGATCGCCCCCCGCTCGTCGGGGATCCGGCGGCGGGGCCGCACGACGAGCCCGTCGATGCCCGTCACCGGCTCCAGACCTTCCACGGCGCCTTGCCCTCCTCCCACAGCCGATCGAGCAGCGCTCGTTCACGGGGGGTGTCCATCGGCTGCCAGAACCCCTGGTGGTCGTAGGCGGCCAGCTCGCCCGCAGCGGCCAGGCCCTGGAGGGGTTCGCGCTCGAGCATCACGTCGCGGTCCGCGGGGATGAAGCGCTCGATGGCCTCGCGCTCGAGGACCATGAACCCACCGTTGATGGCACCGGCGCTCGTCTGCGGCTTCTCCTCGAAGCTGCGCACCACGTCGCCGTCCAGGTGGAGCTCCCCGAAGCGACCCGGAGGGCGCACCGCCGTGATGGTCGCCAGGCGGCCGTGCGCCCGGTGGAACTCGAGCAGGCCCGTCACATCGACGTCGCCGACGCTGTCGCCGTAGGTCACCATGATCGGCCCGTCGCCGTCGACGGAGCCGGCGGCCAGGCGGACCCGGGTGCCGGTCAGCGAGTCGCGACCGGTGTCCACGCAGGTGACCCTCCAGGACTCCTCGTCGTGCGAGCCGAGGTAGCGGATGGAGTCGGGCTTGCCCAGCTCGATGGAGAAGTCGCAGGTCAGGGCGTGGTAGTGGAGGAAGAACCGGCGGATCTCCTCGCCCAGCCAGCCCAGGGCCAGCACGAAGTCGGTGCTGCCGTGGGCGGCGTAGACCTTCATGATGTGCCAGAGCACGGGCCGACCCCCGACGGGGAGCAGCGGCTTCGGCAGGGTGGGATCGACCTCGCTGATGCGGGTGCCACGCCCTCCGCAGAGGATGATCGTCGGTACGCCCTGGGTCCGCACCTCCGAGGGTTAGCCCCCGGAGGTGCCAACTCCTGCTCCGGGGCCACGTCGGCAGAGGTCGACCAGCTCCCGCAGCGAGGCCCCGAGCGGCACTTCGGGCCTCGGCACGTGGGCCGCCAGGCGCTCGATGCCGACCCGCACCGGCGCGGGAGGGGGCCCGTCGTGGTCGGGCGCCACCACCGGGGGGCGAACGCCGTCCCGGCCGGCCTCGTCGGCCAGCAGGTGGGCGAGGTCGAGGATCGTGGTGGACCGGCCGGAGCCGAGGTTGTAGGTGCCGGGAGGGACGATCCCGGTGGCGGCGCGGGCGAGGGTGCGACAGGCATCGCCGAGGTCGATGAAGTCGCGCCACTGGCGTCCGCTCGAGCGCAGCACGATCGGGCGGCCGGCGGCCGCCTCGGTGGCCAGCTCCATGGCGACGAGCGTCCACCGGTCCACCCGCGGGTCGACGGGGGCCCCGACGCTGTTGGTGAGGCGGAGGACGACGAGGTCGACGCCCGTGGAGGCCATGAGGTGCTCGGCCGCGAGGCGGGCCACCGCATAGGGGTGGCGGGGCGCCGGCAGGACCGCCTCGTCGACGAGCCCGCCGCGCTCGAGCGCAGCGCCGTACACGTGGATGGTCGACAGGTGCACGGCGCGCGCCACGCCTGCGATCAACGCCGCGACCGCCACCCGGCGGGCGGCGGCCACCGTGGCGGCCGTGGAGCCATCCGGGTCCCGCGCGGCCAGGACCTCGTTGGGCCCTGCGAGGTGCACGACGGCGTCGCAGCCCGCCAGGTGCTGCGCGGTGGCGACGGGTTCCTCCGCCGCCAGGTCCGCCACGAGGGCGTCGGGCAGCCAGGGCACGGGTCGACGCACCATCGGCCGGACCACCACCCCCTCGGACCGGAGGTACTGGACGAGCCGGCCTCCGACGTACCCCCCCGCCCCCGTGACGGCGACGGTCGGCATCAGCGCGCGGGGAGCCCGAGCTCGCCCCGGTACCACTCCACGGTCTCGGCGAGCGCCTCGTCGACGGTGCGGGTCGGCTCCCAGCCGAGCACCTCGCGCGCCCGAGCCGACGAGAGGTGCTGCGCCGGGATCTCGTGGGCCCCACCGCCGAGGACGTCGGGCTCGAGGTCTGTCCCGCAGACCCGCTGGATGCGCTGCACGAGGTCCAGCACGGTCAAGGGGGTGTCGGTGGAGAAGTTGAACGCGGTGCCGGCGAGCGACGGGTCGGTGCGCATGGCCTCGGCGAGGCGCAGGTAGGCGAGCGCGCCGTCGACGACGTAGAGGTAGTCGCGGACCAGGGTGCCGTCCGAGCGGACGACCGGCCGCTCCCCGCGCAGGAGGCTGCGGATCGTGCCGGGGACGAGCCGGTCCCAGTTGCGGTCGCCCGGGCCGAAGAAGTTCCCGCAGCGGGTGATGCCCACCGGGACGCCCCAGGTGCGGTGGTAGCTCACCGCCAGGAGGTCCCCGCAGGCCTTCGACACGTCGTAGGGGTGCTCCGCCGCCAGCGGCATGTCCTCGGTGTACGGCAGCACCGGCTGGGCGCCGTAGGCCTTGTCGCTGGAGGCCACGACCACCTCCGTGACCCGAGGGCTCCGGCGCACGGCCTCGAGGAGCGACCACGTGCCCCGCACGTTGGCCTCGAAGGTGCTCACCGGGTTGGCGTTGGCGACCCCGACCTGCGTCTGCGCCGCCAGGTGGAACACGGTGGCGGCGCGGTGCTCGCCCAGGGCCCGCTCGAGGAGCGCCTGGTCCCCCAGCTCGCCGGCCACCCAGGTCACCCGGTCCGCCCAGGCCCGCTCGATGCTCGAGGGTGGGACGTGGTCGCGCCGGAGGACGACCACATCGGCGCCGGCCTCGACGAGCAGCCCGGTCAGGTGGGAGCCGAGGAACCCTGTGCCGCCGGTCACGAGGACCGGCCGGCCGTTCCAGAGGTCAGGGTTGGCCGAGGGGGCCATCGGTGCGGGGCTCCTTCGCCGGGGCGGGGACGGCCGGCACGGTAGCGCGACCTGGCCCGGCGGGGTGCCGCCACCGGAGCGCGGCACGATCTGGACATTTCGTACAGGTTGCGCGAGGGTCGCGGCCCGGTGTCCGCAGAGAAACGGGCCGGGGCGGGCAGGAGGGCGGAGGCGGGCGGCGAACCCCCTCCGTACGACTCGCAGGGGGGCACGGTGATCGAAGAGAGGTGTCGAGCGGAGCGGTCAGCGTCGGTGCGGCGGCGGGCGGACCTCTACCGACGTGCGTTCGATCTCGCCGCCAGCCTGGTGCTGGTGGCGCTCACCCTCCCGGTGCTCGTTCTGGTGACGCTGACCAGCGCAGCTGCCCTGCGGGCCTGGCCCCTCTTCGTCCAGGACCGGATCGGCCGCGGCGGCAAGCCGTTCCGCTTCGTGAAGGTGCGCACCCTGCCTGTCGAGGTCCCGGTGTACGTCGACAAGCACGCGCTGGCCTCCTACGAGGTGCCCGCCGTCTGCCAGGTGCTGCGCAAGCTGCACCTCGATGAGCTCCCGCAGCTGGCCCTCGTGCTGCTCGGTCGGATGAGCCTCGTGGGTCCTCGGCCCGAGATGGCCCACCTCCACGAGGGGATGGGCGCCTTCGGCGCCGAGCGCACCGCGGTGCGGCCCGGCTGCACGGGGCTCTGGCAGGTCAGCGAGTCGTGCACCGGCCTGATCGGCGCCGCACCCGAGTACGACCGCTTCTACCTCCACCACCGGTCCCTGCGCCTCGACCTCTGGATCCTCTTCCGCACGGCCCTCAAGATGACCGGGATCGCCGAGGGCGTGACCATCGACGGGATCCCCGGCTGGGTGGTGCCCGCCGGCGCCGACGGCGACCCGACCCGCGTGATCGACCTGACGGTCGAGTCGGAGCGGGCGCCGTCGCTGGCGACGAGCCGTTGACGGCCGGCCGGCCCGGCTAGTGGACCTGGCCGCCGCCGAGCGCATCGGGGAGCGCGGCGCGCCACGCCGCCTGGACGGCGCCCACCGGCACGTGGACCGGGCCGAGTCGCAGCCACGTACCCCCGGCGCGCCCGATCACCCGGACGGGCACCTCGGCTCGGTCAGCAGCTGACCGCAGCTCATCCAGGTGCTCGTCGGCGACGCAGGCCACGGCGACGCTGGGGGACTCGGCGAACAGCCATCGATGGTCGACGCCGGCCGCTTCCGCGTGGAGCCCGACCCCGGACGCCGCGACCATCTCGGCCAACGCCACCCCGAGGCCGTCCGCACCGTCGTGCATCCCGACGACCAAGCCGTCCCGGACGAGTCGGCGGACCAGGGTGGTGACCTCGGCGTGGGCCACGAGATCGAGCTCAGGAGGGGGACCGGCGTGGTGGCCGCGCTCCCACGCCCACCGTGAGCCGTCGAGCGAGTCGGGTTCGGCCCCCACCACGACGACGGTGGTGCCCTCGACGAGGACAGGGCCCGGTGGCCGGCGATCGAGCTGGTCGATCAGCCCGACGATCCCGACGACGGGCGACGGGTCGATGTTGCTGCCGCGGCTCTCGTTGTAGAGGCTCACGTTCCCCCCGACCACGGGGACCTCGAGGACCCGGCACGCCTCGGCCATCCCGTCGATGGCCTGCGAGATCTGCCACATGACCTCGGGGTGCTCGGGGTTGCCGAAGTTGAGGCAGTTCACGAGCCCGAGCGGCCGAGCTCCGACACAGGCCAGGTTCATCACCGCCTCGGCCACCACGAGCGCGGTCCCCCGGTGGGGGTCGAGCGCGCACCAGCGATGGTTCCCGTCGGTGCTGAGCGCCAGGCCTCGACCGGTGTCGCGCCCGGTGCGCGGGTCCTTCAGGCGCAGGACGGCCGCGTCGCCTCCGGGCGCCACCACGGTGTTGAGGAACAGCTGGTGGTCGTACTGGCGGTACACCCACGACGGGTCGACCAGCAGGGTCAGGAGGTCCCCGGCGGGGTCGGCCGGCGCCGGGAGGGCGTCGTGGGCTCGGGCGGCCGCTCGCTCGCTCCGCTCCGGCGGCTCGGCCAGCGGTCGGTGGTACACCGGGGCATCGTCGTCCAGGGACGAGGCAGGGATGTCGGCCAGCACCTCGCCGTCGCGGCGGTCGAGCACGCGGAACCGGCCGGTGCCGGTGACGGTCCCGATGACCGAGGCGGCGATCTCCCACCGCTCGCAGACGGCGAGGAGGGCGTCGAGGTTGCCGGGCTCCACGATCGCCAGCATCCGCTCCTGGCTCTCGCTGATCATGATCTCCCACGGCTCCATCCCCGGCTCTCGCAGGTGGATGGCACGAACGTCGATGTCGATCCCCGATCCGCCCTTCGACGTCGACTCGCTCGTCGCGCCCGTGACACCGGCCGCACCGAGGTCCTGCACGCCGATGGCCAGCTTGCGATCGAGGATCTCCAGGCACGCCTCGATGAGCCGCTTCTCCTCGAACGGGTCGCCCACCTGCACGCTCGGCCGCTTGGCCGAGTCACCGTCGCCCTCACCGAACCCAGCCGACGCGAGCACGCTCGCGCCGCCGATGCCGTCGCGGCCCGTCGACGAACCGATCAGCACCGCGAGGTTGCCGTCGCCCCACGCGCGCGCCAGCACCAGGCGCTCCTTCGGCATCACGCCGAGGCAGAACACGTTGACAAGCGGGTTGTCGGCGTAGGTCTCGTCGAAGACCGTCTCGCCCCCGACCGTCGGGACGCCCACCGAGTTGCCGTAGCCCGAGATGCCGCTGACGACGCCCTCGAAGATCCAGCGAGTCTGCGGCTCGTCGAGCGGACCGAACCGGAGCGGGTCCATCACCGCGATGGGCCGCGCGCCCATGGTGAAGACGTCACGGAGGATGCCCCCGACACCAGTCGCCGCGCCCTGGTACGGCTCGATCGCAGAGGGATGGTTGTGGCTCTCGATGCGGATCGCGACCGCGATGCCGTCGCCCGCGTCGATGACCCCCGCTCCCTCGCCCGGCCCGACGAGGACGTGCCCACCCTCCGTCGGCAGGCGCCGCAGGTGGATCTTCGACGACTTGTAGGAGCAGTGCTCGCTCCACATCACCGAGTACATCGCGAGCTCGAGGTGGGTGGGCTCGCGCTCGAGGATGCGGGCGATCTCGGCCGCCTCCTCGTCGGTCAACCCGAGGGCGCGATGAAGCGGCTCTTGGTCTCCTTCAGGCACGTCGAGACGCTATC
>JBKHYD010000074.1:0-45030 GCA_046565645.1 Acidimicrobiia bacterium
GGGATAACAGGCTGATCTTCCCCAAGAGTCCATATCGACGGGATGGTTTGGCACCTCGATGTCGGCTCGTCGCATCCTGGGGCTGGAGTAGGTCCCAAGGGTTGGGCTGTTCGCCCATTAAAGCGGCACGCGAGCTGGGTTTAGAACGTCGTGAGACAGTTCGGTCCCTATCCGCCGTGCGCGTAGGAAACTTGAGAAAGGCTGTCCCTAGTACGAGAGGACCGGGATGGACGAACCTCTGGTGTGCCAGTTGTTCTGCCAAGAGCACGGCTGGTTAGCTACGTTCGGAAGTGATAACCGCTGAAAGCATCTAAGCGGGAAGCATGTTTCAAGATGAGGTTTCCCACTGGGTCAACCAGGTAAGGCCCGTGACAGACCATCACGTTGATAGGCCGGAGGTGTACGCACAGCAATGTGTTCAGCCGACCGGTACTAATCGGCCGAGGGCTTGGATCGACAATGACGTTCGTGCTCGCTATGGAGTTCTCCGAGGAGCTGCGCCACCACCGGTGGCCGCGCACTTGGCAACAGGTTTCGGTGGCCATGGCGGAGGGGTCCCACCCGTTCCCATTCCGAACACGGAAGTTAAGCCCTCCAGCGCCGATGGTACTTGGGTCGAGAGGCCCTGGGAGAGTAGGACGCCGCCGAGCTCTCACCTCGAAGGACCCCCGGAGACGGGGGTCCTCCGTCGTTTTCGGCCATCGACGGCCCTCCGTCCCGCACCGATAGGCTCGGTCCCCCATGCCCGGTCCCTCCGCCTCCGACCCCCGCCGCCGTCGCGCCGACGGCCCGCCCCGTGGCGCCCGGGGGAGCCGGCCGGCCCCCGGCACCGGGGGCAAGCGCGCCGGCCAGGACCGGCGCAGCCGCCCCGGCGCCAGCGAGGACGGGCGACGGGCGGGCGCCGATCCAGGTCGAGGCCGACCCGGCGGCTCGTCCGGGGCCGGCGGGAGCCGCGCGTCGGGCCGCAGCGGCGGAAGGGTCGAGCGGGGCGACCGTCCGGATCCCCGGGGCGACGGCGGCGGGCGCCGGGGCGAGGACCCACGCCGGGGCGGGCCCCCCGCTCGGGGCTCGGGCTCGCGGGCGAGCGGCCGGGCCACCGGTGGCAGCGCGCGCCCACAGGACCGCGAGCCCTCCGAGACCCCCTGGGCTCGCCGGGCCGCCAAGCGGGCCGCCGACGACGACCGGGCCCAGCGGGCGGGGTGGGGCGGCGTGGCCCGCCGCGGCGCGGGGCGGCTCCGGGACGAGGGCCAGGGCAGCGGGGCGTCCGCCGCCTTCCGGGCCGCCGGCGACCAGGCCACCTGGGAGCCGGAGGTCTGGATCGACGAGGGAGCGGTCCGCGAGGAGGCCACCGAGGCCGTCGGGCGGGCCCGCACGGGCGGCGCACGCCGGCCCGCGTCCCCGGTCGACGAAGGCGCCCTCGAACCGGACCCCTCGCTCCGGCGGGCCGTCAGCGGCCCTCGCCTGGAGCGGTTCGAGGAGCGCCTGAAGGACGCCTCTCGAGCCTTCCGGCGCGAGCGCTTCGAAGAGGCTCGGCGGATCCTGAGGCCGCTGGCGGAGGCGGCGCCCAGCGCCGAATCGGTCCGGGAGCTCCTCGGGCTCACCTACTACCGGCTCGGGCGCTGGAAGCAGGCCGTCACCGAGCTCGAGGCCTTCAGCGACCTGACCGCGAGCACCGAGCAGCACCCCGTACTCGCCGACTGCTACCGCGCCCTCGGGCGGCACGCCAAGGTGGCCGAGCTGTGGGAGGAGCTGAAGCACGCCTCCCCGGCGGCGCCCCTCGTGGCCGAGGGCCGGATCGTCTACGCCGGATCGCTGGCGGACCAGGGCCGGCTGCAGGACGCCATCGCCGTGCTCGAGGCGTCCAAGCCGCCCAAGCGCCCGCAGGAGCACCACCTTCGGGTCACCTACGCGCTGGCGGACCTCTACGAGCGCGCCGGCGACGTGCCCCGGGCGCGCCAGCTCTTCGGGGTGGTGGCGGCGGCAGACCCGGATCTCGGCGACGTGGCGGCGCGGCTGCGCGCCCTGCGCTGAGGGCTGTCACACCGCGCCCCTAGGGTGGCGGTCGCTTCCCCCTCCACCGTCAGCACCGACCGTCGGAGGTCACCATGTCCCGCCCCTCGCCCGGCGCCAACGTCTGCGTCGTCACCGGAACCCTGGTCCACCCGCCGGAGCTGCGAACCCTGGCCTCGGGCCGCACCCTCGCCAACCTCGAGGTCCGGGTGGCGACCCCCGGGAGCCCGGCCGAGACCGTCCCCGTCGCCTGCGAAGACCCGGGACCGGCGGTCGTGGCGCTCGCACCCGGGGCCGAGCTCGCGGTTCGGGGACGGGTGCGCCGGCGGTTCTTCCGGGCCGGGGGCCGCACCCAGAGCCGCACCGAGGTGCTGGCGGAGGCGATCGTCCCGCTCCGCCAGGCCACCCGGGCCCGCCGGCTGCTGGCCGAGGCAGCCGCCCGGCTCGGCGCGCCCTAGCCTTCGGTTGCGCCCCCGTCGGCCGGGTGGACGAAGATGGGAGCGCACCCCGATCGACGGATGGAAGAGAGCACCATGGACGGTTCGATGCTGGAGAAGGTCAGGGCGGGCAAGGGCTTCATCGCCGCCCTCGATCAGAGCGGGGGGAGCACCCCCAAGGCCCTGCGGCTCTACGGCATCGAGGAGGACCAGTACTCCAGCGAGGCCGAGATGTTCGACCGCATCCACGAGATGCGCACCCGGATCATCACCAGCCCCGCCTTCGACGGCGACCGCATCCTCGGGGCGATCCTCTTCGAGATGACGATGGACCGCCAGGTCGAAGGGCGCGACACCGCCGAGTACCTCTGGCAGGAGAAGCAGGTGGTGCCGTTCCTGAAGGTGGACAAGGGCCTCGCCGAGGAGGCCCACGGCGCCCAGGTGATGAAGCCCATGCCCGGCCTCGACGACCTCCTCGCCCGGGCCAAGGCCAAGGGGGTCTTCGGCACCAAGATGCGCTCGGTCATCAAGCTGGCCGACCCCACCGGGGTGGCCGCGGTCGTGGACCAGCAGTTCGAGGTCGGCCGCCAGATCCTGGCGGCGGGGCTGGTGCCGATCATCGAACCCGAGGTGGACATCAAGAGCCCGCAGAAGGCGGAGGCCGAGGCGCTGCTCAAGGCCGGCATCCTGCGCCAGCTCGAGTCGATCGACGACGGGCAGGTGATCATGCTCAAGCTCACGCTCCCCGAGGAGGACGACTTCTACCAGGAGCTCGTGGAGCACCCCAAGGTGCTCAAGGTGGTGGCCCTCTCCGGCGGGTACAGCCGGGACGAGGCCAACGAGCGGCTGGCCCGCAACCACGGGGTGGTGGCCAGCTTCTCGCGGGCGCTCACCGAGGGCCTCAGCGCCCAGCAGAGCGACGACGAGTTCGACGCGGCCCTCGACGCCGCGATCAAGAGCATCTACGAGGCCTCGCTGACCTGACCCGTCGCGTGCGCGGAGGGCGCGCACGCCGGCGGTACAGTCCCGGGTGGCGACGATCGAGGTCGCACACGACACCGACGGGGGTGGACAGCGTTGTCCGACACCGCCGAGCGCACCAGCGCTCCGACACCAGAACGACTCGACCGGGTCATCATCCGCTTCGCCGGGGACTCCGGCGACGGCATGCAGCTCACCGGCGACCGGTTCACGAGCGCCAGCGCGGTCTTCGGCAACGACCTGGCCACGCTGCCCGACTTCCCCGCTGAGATCCGAGCCCCCGCCGGCACGCTGGCGGGGGTGTCGGCGTTCCAGGTGCACATCTCCGACCACGAGATCACCACCCCGGGCGACGCGCCGAACGTCCTCGTGGCGATGAACCCCGCTGCGCTGCGCAACGAGCTTCCCCGCATGGAGCCGGGCAGCACGCTGATCATCAACGTCGACGCCTTCGAGGAGCGGAACCTGGCCAAGGCCGGGTACCAGGCCAACCCGCTGGAGGACGGCTCGCTCGACGCCTACACCGTCTTCGAGGTCCCGATGACCTCGCTCACGAGGGGATCGGTGGAGCACCTCGGGGTGAAGCCCCGGGATGCCGAGCGGTCGAAGAACTTCTTCGCGCTGGGCCTGGTGTCGTGGATGTACACCCGTCCGGTCGAGACCACCCTCCGCTGGATCGACGAGCGCTTCGGCGACAAGCCCCAGGTGCGCGACGCCAACCTGGCCGCCTTCAAGGCCGGCCACGCCTTCGGCGAGACGGCCGAGCTGTTCGACCACCCCTACGAGGTGGTGCCAGCCGCGCAACCGCCCGGCACGTACACCAACATCAACGGGAACACCGCCCTCGCCTGGGGGCTGGTGGCGGCCAGCCAGCTGAGCAAGCTGCCGCTCTTCCTGGGCTCGTACCCGATCACCCCCGCCTCGGACATCCTCCACGAGCTGTCCAAGCAGAAGCGCTTCGGCGTGCGGACGCTCCAGGCCGAGGACGAGATCGCCGGGATCGGCTCCGCCATCGGCGCTGCCTACGGCGGGCACCTGGCCGTCACCACCACCAGCGGCCCGGGCATGGCGCTCAAGGCGGAGGCCATGGGCCTGGCCGTCAGCCTTGAGCTCCCCCTGCTGATCATCGACATCCAGCGAGGCGGGCCCTCCACCGGGCTGCCCACGAAGACCGAGCAGGCCGACCTGCTGATGGCCTACTACGGCCGCCACGGGGAGTCCCCGCTCCCGATCGTCGCTCCGTTCAGCCCGGTGGACTGCTTCCACGCCGCCATCGAGGCGGCGCGGATCGCCCTCAAGTACCGCACGCCGGTGATCCTCCTGTCGGACGGCTACCTCGCCAACGGCACCGAACCGTGGCGGCTGCCCGAGGTGGCCGACCTCCCGGACATCTCCACCACCTTCGCCACCGGACCGAACCACACCACCGACGACGGCACCGAGGTGTTCTGGCCCTACCGGCGCGATCCCGACACCCTCGCCCGCGACTGGGCCATCCCGGGCACGCCCGGGCTCATGCACCGGATCGGCGGGCTGGAGAAGCAGGACGGCTCCGGCAACGTCAGCTACGACTCCGCCAACCACGAGCGGATGGTCCACCTGCGAGCCGAGAAGGTGGCCGGCATCGCGAAGGACATCCCCGAGGTCCAGGTCGAGGGCGACGTGGACGACGCCGAGGTCCTCCTCATCGGCTGGGGTTCGACCTGGGGCGCGATCGACGGCGCCTACGGGAGGCTCCGCAAGGACGGCCGCCGGGTCGCGAAGGCCCACCTCCGGCACCTCAACCCGCTGCCCCCGAACCTGGGTGCGGTGCTGCGCCGCTACCCGCTGGTGGTGGCCCCCGAGATGAACCTGGGGCAGCTGTCGAGGCTCCTGCGAGCCGAGTACCTGGTCGACGTGCGCTCCGTCACCAAGGTGCGGGGGGTCCCGTTCACCGCCGGCGAGCTCGAGCACGCCGTCCTCGAGATCCTGGGAGGCGTCCGATGACCGCCGTGGAGATCACCCCCACCACCCGCAAGGACTGGTCGAGCGACCAGGAGGTCAGGTGGTGCCCCGGCTGCGGCGACTACTCGATCCTCGCCGCCGTCCAGCTCCTCATGCCCGATCTCGGGGTGCGCCGGGAGGACACGGTCTTCGTGTCCGGCATCGGGTGCGCGGCCCGCTTCCCGTACTACATGAACACCTACGGGATGCACTCGATCCACGGCCGGGCCCCAGCCATCGCCACCGGGCTGGCGATGGCCCGGCCCGACCTCCACGTGTGGGTCGTCTCGGGAGACGGCGACGCGCTCTCGATCGGCGGCAACCACCTCATCCACGCGCTGCGACGGAACATCAACATCAAGATCCTGATGTTCAACAACCAGATCTACGGCCTGACCAAGGGCCAGTACTCGCCCACCAGCGAGCTCGGCAAGGTCACCAAGTCCACCCCCTTCGGCAGCCTCGACCACCCGTTCAACCCGCTGTCGGTGGCGTTGGGAGCAGAGGCCAGCTTCGTGGCCCGCACCCACGACATGGACCGCGCCCACATGATCGAGACGTTTCGGCGAGCCCACGAGCACGAGGGCGCTGCGTTCGTCGAGGTGTTCCAGAACTGCAACGTGTTCAACGACGGCGCCTTCGAGGGGGTGACCGCGAAGTCCGTTCGAGACGACATGCTCATCCCGCTCCGGCACGGGGAACCGATCCGCTTCGGCTCCGAGGGCCAGTGGGGCGTCGTCCTCGACGCCCAGGAGGGGGCGAGGATCGCCGAGGTCGCCGAGGTGGGGAAGGATGCCCTGCTGGTGCACGACGAAGGCCGGACCGACCCGAGCGTCGCCTTCATGCTCTCCCGGCTGTCCCGTGGCCCCTACGAACCGACGCCGATCGGTGTGTTCCGCGACGTCGAGCGGCTCGAGTACGGCACCGAGGTCACCCGCCAGATCGACGAGGAGATCGAGCGCAAGGGCCCGGGCGACCTGGCCGCGCTCCTGCGCAGCGGCGCCACCTGGGAGGTGGGCTGACCCGAGCCCACCTCGGCTCGGCCCTCCTCGCCCTCGTGGCGGGGGCCGTCGCCGCGCTCGTGGGGCTCAGGTGGACCGGATCGACGCAGGCCGACCTCGGCCCGGGCCGGGTCGAGCTGTCGGCCCGCTGGGGCGACGGTCGGACCGCCATCGCGCTCCCGCCCCTCGGCCGGGTGACCGCCGACACCCACGACACCCCGCTGACGGTGGCGGCCCGGGTCCTCACCGTCGACGTCGAGGCGGCGCAGCGGACGATCGGCGAGGCGGACCCGATCGCCGCCCTCCAGGACGACATCACCGAGGACCTGCCGGCCGCCTTCGAGGGCTTCCTGCGGCACGTGCTCCTCTTCGCGGCCGGGACCGGTGCGGTGGCTGCCCTCCTGCTGCCGGGTCGGGGGCTCTGGTACGCGGTCCCCGGCGCAGCCGGTGGAGCCCTGGCGGTGGCGGCGCTGCTCTACGCCACCTGGGGCCCCTACGACCTCGACGCCTTCGAGGAGCCGACCTTCGAGGGGGAGCTCACCCGAGCCCCGGGGCTGATCGCCGCCGCCGAGCGCAACCTGGCCGACCTCGAGTCGGTGAGGAGCCGGGTGCAGACGGTGTCGGACCGACTGGCCGAGCTCTACGCCGCCAGCCTCGACGAGCTGCCCGGCGGGTCGCCCGGGGAGACGAGCATCCTCCACGTGAGCGACCTGCACCTGAACCCGCTCGGCGCCGAGCTGGTGGTGGACCTGGCCGGGGACCTGGGTGTCGACGCCATCCTCGACACCGGCGACGTGACCAGCTTCGGCTTCTCGATCGAAGCCCGCTACGGGGAGATCCTGGCGCGGGCCCCGGTGCCGTACTACGTGGTGCCCGGGAACCACGACTCGGACCGGAACCGGACCCAGCTGGCCGCCATGGAGGGGATCAACGTGCTCGACGGGGACGTCGTCGAGGTCGGTCAGGTCCGCATCCTCGGCGTGCCGGACCCCACCTTCACGGCCAGCAACGAGCTGTCCACGGAAGCCGCCAACCAGCGCAAGCTGGCCCTCGCCGACGAGGTGGCCGAGCTGGCCGAGGCCGAGTCCCCCAACGTGCTCGCCGTCCACGACGCCCGCCAGGCGGCCGAGAGCGGTGGCCTCGTGCCGGTCGTGGTGGCCGGGCACACGCACCGCCGCGAGCAGGTCCGGGCGGACGGGACGCTCCTCCTCACCGTGGGCTCGACCGGCGCCACCGGTCTGGGGGCCTTCACCGTCGACACCGGCCTCGCCTACGAGGCCCAGGTGCTGCGCTTCGACGGCGACCGTCTCGTTGCTGTCGACTATCTGACGGTCGAGGGAATCGGGGGGAGCTTCACGCTCGAGCGTCGCCTGGTCGCCGAGCCCGACGAGGACCCGCGCGCGAGCGGCGGTGGAGCCGGCCCGAGCCGTCGCGACCGCGGCGAGGGGTCAGCCGAGGGAGCGGAAGACGAGGCCGGTCTTGGGCTTCGGGTGGAAGAAGGTCGTCTTGGGCGGCATCCGCTCGCCGCCGTGCGCAGTGGCCTCGATCTGCGCGACGGTGGCCGGGCGCAGCAGGACCCCGGCCTGCGCTGACCCCGACGCCACCGCGTGGCGCACGTTGGCCACGCCGTGCTGGTACGCCACCTCGTGGGCGGGGAGCGAGGCGAGGGCCACGTCGAGGCGGCTCGAGTCGAGGTCCCGCGCCTCGGCCAGCGCGTCGGGGCGGGGCCGCAGCAGGACCTCGCGGTCGGGCAGGACGAGCGTGAGGCACCCGGCGTCGGCCATCGCCGTGGTGATCGGAGCGCCATCGGGAGGGGGGCCCACGGGCTCGAACCAGCGGGCGAGGGCGGCCTCCAGGTCGAGGTCGCCAGGGAGGCCGGTGAGGAGCCGGTGGATGGCGTGGACGGTGAGCTCGTCCTCCACGAGCTCCACCACGTAGGCCATGGTGGCCCCTGCCTCGCCGGCTGACCCGTCCGCCTCCTCCCTCTCCGCCTTGTAGGCCAGGGACGTCTCGTACCGGTGGTGGCCGTCGGCGATCACGACGGGCTGGCTGGCGACGGCCTCGGTGATCGCGCCACAGGTGGCGGGATCGTCGACCACCCACACCGTGTGGCGCACCCCGTCCTCGTCGACGACGTCCGCCCAGGGCTCGGCGTCGACGGGCAGCAGGTCCGTCAGGCCCTTGGCCAGGGAGAGCCCCCAGATGGCCGACAGGTTGGCCCGGCAGGCGCGGAGCAGGTCGAGGCGGTCGCTCTTCGCCTTCGGGGTGGTGTGCTCGTGGGGGAGGATGTCGGTGCCCGGCGGTGAGAGCTCCAGCGCCCCGATGACCCCGGTGGTGTGGCGAGGGGCGCCGTCCTCGTCGGTGGCGGTCATCCGGTAGACGGTGAACGACGGCACCGGATCGCGGCGCAGCACGCCGGCCTCCTGCCACCGCTCGAGACAGGTGCGCGCCGCCTCGTAGCGTCCATCGCCGTCGGCCTCGTCGGGCAGGTCGATGCGGACCGCGTTGTGCGGGTCGCGGCCGGCCAGCGCAGCGCGCTGCGCCGGGTCGATCACGTCGTAGGGCGGGGCCATCACCTGCTCGAGCGACACCGCGCCGAGGTCGTAGCGGAGGGCGGGGAACGGGTCGAAGCCGGGCACGGGGTCGAGTCTGCCAGGCCCGTCGGAGGCCATCGAACGCCGAGCGCTCGACCCCGAGCGGTGCCCCTGGCGGGCGACGGGCTGGGCGCGCCGGTCCGCAGGACCGTACGATCCGGACATGGCACGCAACGACGTCCTCAAGCGGTACCTCGACGCCGGCATGGAGCTGGTCTCGCTCGCCCAGAGCCGGGCCGACGAGATCCAGAGCCGAGCGGAGGAGCTGGTCCGCGACCTGGTCAAGGCGGGCGAGGTCCAGGCCGACCAGGCCCGAGACGCCGTCGCCGAGCTCGTCGAGCGCAGCCGCCGGAACAGCGAGCGCCTCCTCGAGACGATCCGGGCCGAGGTCCGCGAGCAGGTCACCTCGCTCGGCCTGGCCAGCCAGGACGACCTCGACCGCCTCGAGGAGCGGATCTCCGAGCTGGTCGGCGCCGCCGGCGCCAACCTCCGGGAGCTGGCCGACCGGGCCCCGAGCCGCACCCGGGCCAAGAGGACCGCCCGCCGCACGGCCACCGGCGCCAAGAAGACGGCCGCGAAGAAGGCCACCGGCGCCAAGAAGACGGCGGCGAAGAAGGCCACCGGCGCCAAGAAGGCGGCCAAGCGGTCCACGACCAAGAAGGCCTGACCCTGACCCGCCGGCGGCTCGACGCCGAGCTGGTCCGGCGAGGCCTCGCGCCGAGCCGGCAGCAGGCGCAGGCCGACATCGCCGCCGGCCGGGTGACCGTGGCCGGCGCGCCGGCGGCCAAGGCGGCGCGCCTCGTCGCGCCCGGCGAGCCCATCCAGGTCCAGGGACCCCCACCGCGCTTCGTCGGCCGCGGGGGCGAGAAGCTGGCGGGTGCGCTCGAGCGCTTCGGGCTGCCGGTGCGAGGGCGTCGCGCCCTCGACGTCGGTGCCTCCACGGGCGGCTTCTCGGACTGCCTCCTCCAGCACGGCGCCACCGAGGTCGTCGCCCTCGACGTCGGGTACGGGCAGCTCCACGAGCGCCTCCGGGCCGATCCTCGGGTGGACGTGCGGGAGCGGACCAACATCCGCCACGTCCGTCCGGGCGATCTGGGCCCGCCCTTCGACGTCGTGGTGGCCGACCTGTCGTTCATCTCGCTGCGCACCGTCCTGCCGTCGGTGCTCGCGCTGGCGGCCCCGCAGGCCGATCTCGTCCTCCTGGTGAAGCCCCAGTTCGAGGCGGGACGGGCCGAGGTCTCCCGCGGCAGGGGGGTGGTGACCGATCCGGCCACCTGGCGGCGCGTGCTGCGCGACGTGCTTGGCGCGCTGGGAGAGGGCGGAGCCGCCATCATGGGGGCCATGGTGTCGCCCCTCACCGGCGCCGACGGCAACGTCGAGTTCCTCGTCCACGCCACCGCCGGCCCGGCGTCCCCCACCGCGGCCGCGGACGTGGACGCCCTCGTGGAGGCGGCCGTGCTCGAGGCCGAGCCGCGCCTCGGATGAGCACCGTCGCGATGGTGCTCCACCGGGAGCGCCAGCAGGCCCGTGACCTGGCCGTCGACCTCGCTGGCTGGCTCCTGGCCGAAGGGCACGCGGTCCGCCTCCCGACCGGCGACGCCCACCTGGCCGGCCTGGAGGACCTGGCCTGCTCGGATGCCGCGCTGGGCACGGGGCTCGACCTGGCGCTCAGCCTCGGGGGAGACGGCACGATGCTGCGGACCGTCAACCTCGTGGCCGCCGGGGGCGCACCCACCCTCGGGGTGAACGTGGGGCAGATGGGCTACCTCACCGACGTCGAGCCCGGCGACGCCCGCCGTGCCGTCGAGCGGTTCCTGGCTGGTGAGGGCACCATCGAGCGGCGGATGCTGCTGTCGGTCCGGGTGGAGCCCGCCGACGGCAAGGCGGTGGAGCACCTGGCCTTCAACGAGGCCGTCCTCGAGAAGACCCCGATGGGGCACACCGTCCGGCTGGCCGTCGAGGTGGACGGCGAGTTCTTCACCACCTACGCCGCAGACGGCCTGATCGTGGCGACCCCCACGGGCTCCACCGCCTACTCCTTCTCGGCCCGAGGGCCGATCGTGGCTCCCACCCACCGGGCCCAGCTCCTCACGCCCGTGTCCCCGCACATGCTCTTCGATCGCACGCTCGTGCTCGAGCCCGAGGCGAAGCTGCGGATCGCGGTCTCGGGGCACCGCACGGCCACCCTGAGCGTGGACGGGCGCAACCTGGGCGAGCTGGCCGAGGGCGACGCGATCACCTGCACCGCGGCGGCCTACCCGGCTCACCTCGTCACCTTCGGACCCCGGGACTTCTTGCAGATCCTGAAGTCCAAGTTCGGCCTGAGTGACCGGTAGGCGAGCGTGCTGGAGGAGCTGGCCGTCCGCGACCTCGGGGTGATCGACCACCTGCGACTGGTGCTGAGCCCGGGGATGACCGCCCTGACGGGCGAGACCGGAGCCGGCAAGACGCTGCTGGTCGACGCCATCGAGCTGCTGGTCGGGGGCCGGGCCGACCCGGCGCTGGTCCGCGCCGGCGCTCCGGAGGCCCTGGTGGAGGGCAGGTTCCGTCTCGCCGGGGGGTCCACCGGCGACGGTCTCCGCCCCACGCCGGTCGACCCCGACGGGGCCAGCGAGGTGGTCCTCGCCCGGGCCGTCCCGGCCTCCGGCCGGAGCCGGGCCTACGTCAACGGTCGCCTCGCCACGGTCGCCGAGCTCCGGGAGTGGGGCGAGCGCCTGGTGGACCTGCACGGCCAGCACGCCCACCAGTCGCTGCTCAGCCCGTCCGTGCAGCGGTCGGCCCTCGACCGCCACGGCGGGATCGACCTCGGTCCGCTGCGGGCGGCCCGGGACGAGCTCCGGGCCATCGAGGCCCGGCTGGCCGACCTGGGCGGCGACGAGCGGGCCCGGGCCCGGGAGCTCGACCTCCTCCGGTACCAGGTCGAGGAGCTCGAGCGGGCGGAGATCACCGGACCCGACGAGGACGAGCGCCTCGACGCCGAGGAGTCGGTCCTCGGCGACGCCCTCGCCCACCAGGAGGCGGCGGCGGCGGCCGCCTCCGCCCTCAGCGCCGACGGCGGGGCCGCCGACGCACTCGGCCGGGCGGTCACCGCCGTCGCCGGCCGTGGCCCGTTCCGCTCGATCGAGGAGCGGCTGCGGTCCGTCGTGGCGGAGGTGGCGGACCTGGCATCCGAGCTCCGAGCCGTCGGGGAGGGGATCGTGGACGACCCTGAGCGCCTGGCTGCGATCCGAGAGCGACGCCAGCTCCTGCGCGACCTGCGGCGGAAGTACGGCGACACGCTGACCGAGGTCCTCGCCTTCGGGGCCGAGGCCTCAGCCCGCCTCGCCGAGCTCGAGCAGCACGACCGCCGCGCCGCCGAGCTCGACGCCGCCCGCCGGCGCGCCGAGGAGGCGGAGGCCGGCGCCGCCCAGGAGGTCGCGGCGGCGCGCCGGGCCGCCGCCGGCCCCCTCGCCGCGGCGGTGGAGGCGAACCTCCGCCAGCTGGCCATGCCCCGGGCCCGGCTCGAGATCTCCGTGCAGGGGGACGGGCCCGCCGACGACGTCGCCCTCCTCCTCTCCGCCAACCCCGGCTCACCTCCGCAGCCGCTGGCCAAGGTGGCCTCCGGGGGCGAGCTGGCCCGCACGATGCTCGCGCTGCGCCTGGTCCTCACCGCCGGACCGCCCACCCTGGTCTTCGACGAGGTCGACGCCGGGATCGGGGGCGAGGCGGCGGTGGCGGTGGGGCGCGCCCTGGCCGGGCTGGCCGCTTCGCACCAGGTGCTGGTGGTCACTCACCTTCCCCAGGTGGCGGCCTTCGCGGACGCCCACGTGCGCGTGACCAAGCGATCGGACGAGGATTCCACGGTGGCCACCATCGAGGACCTCGACGAGGCGCGCCGGGTGGAGGAGCTCTCCCGGATGCTGTCTGGCCTCCCGGACAGCGACACGGCACGGCAGCACGCCACCGAGCTCCTCGCCACCGCGTCCGCCCAGCGAGGTCGCGGCTAGTGCCCCGCTCCCCGCGCGAGCCGGAGGTGGTTACCGCGCTGGCGCGCGTCGACACCCGCACCAAGCGGCTGGTGAAGAGGGTCCAACCGGGAGAGATCATGGTCATCGACCACGCCGACCTCGATCGGGTGGCCGCCGAGACGATCGTGGAGGCCCAGCCGGCCGCCGTCGTCAACGCCAGCGCCTCCGTCACCGGCCGGTACCCGAACCTCGGCCCCCTCCTCGTGTGCGCCGCCGGCATCCCGCTCCTGGACGGCGTCGGGTCCGAGATCATGGATCTCGTCGAGGAGGGGACCGTCCTGACCGTGGCCGGCGATCAGGTGCTGGCGGGCGGGGCCGTGCTCGCCCAGGGCACCCGGCAGAGCATGCAGGACCTCGAGGTGATCATCGAGGAGGCCCGTCGCTCCATGGGCGCCGAGCTGGAGCGGTTCGCCGAGAACACGCTCTCGTACCTCACCGAGGAGCGGCACCTGCTCCTCGACGACCCCGACGTGCCCGATGTCGGCCTCGACATCAAGGGCCGCCACGTGCTGATCGTGGTGCGAGGAGCCGACTACAAGGAGGACCTCGACACCCTCCGCCGCAGCGGGTACCTGGCCGAGATGCGCCCGCTCCTGGTGGGCGTCGACGGGGGAGCCGACGCGCTGCTCGAGATCGGCCAGACACCCGACCTCATCATCGGTGACATGGACTCGGTGTCCGAGCGGGCCCTGCGGTGCGGAGCCGCGCTCGTCGTCCACGGCTACCGCGACGGTCGCGCACCGGGGGCACGCCGCCTCGAGGACCTCGGGCTGGACCACCTGGTGTGGGCCGCCACCGGGACCAGCGAGGACATCGCCATGCTCCTGGCCTACGAGCGCGGCGCGGAGCTCATCGTCGCCGTGGGCACCCACAGCTCGATGGTCGAGTTCTTCGACAAGGGCCGGGCCGGGATGGCCTCGACCTTCCTCGTGCGGATGAAGGTGGGCCCCGTGCTGGTGGACGCCAAGGGCGTCAGCCGTCTGTACCAGCACCGCATCCGAAAGGGCGACCTCGCCCTCCTCGTGCTCTCCGCCGTCTTCACGCTCGTGGTCATCACCCTCATCAGCGAGCCCGTCCGCCTCGTGCTGCGCGGCTACTGGCTCACCCTCACCTCCTAGGCCGACCCCGTGATCAACCTGCGCTACCACATCGTCAGCATCACCGCCGTGTTCCTCGCCCTCGGGATCGGGCTCACCCTCGGCTCGACCTTCCTCGACCGGGTGACGGTGGACACGCTGAAGAACCAGCTCGACACCGTGCAGGCCCGGGTCGACGCCTCCGAGGCCGAGAGCGCCGAGCTCCAGGAGCGGTTGGCCGATCTCCAAGCCCGCGAAGCAGAGCTGGCCGCCGAGCTGCCGGAGCGGCTCGTGGCCGGGCACCTGGACGAGGTCCCCGTCCTCGCCGTGGTCGCCGACGGCACCTCGCCGGCCCTGGTGGAGCGGGCGCTCGCCGCGGTCGAGGGTGCGGGAGCGGAGGTCGTCGGCTCCTGGGTGCTGACCAGCCGGTGGGGGCTGGACGACGAGGAGGAGGTGCGGGACCTCGGTGACGTCCTCGGCCTGGCCACCGAGGACGCGGCGCGACTGCGGCGCAGCGCCGCCATCCAGCTGGCCGACGAGCTGACGGCGGCGGTGGAGCCCGACCCGGTGCCGGATCCCGAGGTCGAGCCCGACCCGAGCGAGGAGGCGGCCGAGGGGTCCACCGCGCCGGAGGGGGCCGCCCAGGACCCCGTGCAGGGCGAGGAGGGCCCGGTGGAGGGCGAGGAGCCCCCGGTGGAGCCTCCGGCCCCCGAGGAGCCCGAGGTCGCGGGCGCGCTCGAGGAGGCCGGGTTCCTGGACTACGGCGCGCTGCCGGAGGGTCGCGACCGGGTGCTCCTGCCGAGCGAGGGCCTCCGGGTCCTCGCCATCTCCTCGACCGACCCAGAGGCCGGCTCGCAGGAGATGGCCTTCGCCCTGATCGACGAGCTCACCGCCGAGGGCGGGTTCCCGGTGGTCGCCGCTCAGGGCGCCGTCGAGCTCGAGGACGAAGACGGCGAGCCGCGCCCCGAGTCAGAGCAGCGGACCACCTTCGTCGGCCCGCTGCGTGAGGGCGAGCTGACCCGCGACCGGGTGTCCACCGTGGACGTGCTCGACAGCTCCGCAGGGCTGGCGGCCGCGGTCCTCGCCCTCGAGGACGTCGGCTCGCAGCGCTTCGGGCACTACGGCGTCGGGCCCGGGGCCGCCCGCCTCCTCCCCGGTACGGAACCGGAGACGTGACGGCCCCGACCCCGGCCACCACGGCGCGGGCCGCGGTGGGGATGGGAGCGATCACCGCGGTCTCGAGGGTGATCGGCTTCGTCCGGGTGCTGGTGGTCGCCGGCGTGCTCGGCACCACCTTCCTGGGCAACGCGTTCCAGGCCGCCAACTCGTTCTCCAACGTGCTCTTCGAGCTGCTTGCCGCGGGCGCGCTCTCGGCAGTCCTCGTGCCGGCCTTCGTCGAGCTGCTCGAGCAGGACGACGAGGAGGGCGCCGAGTCGGTGGCCGGCGGGGTGCTGGGCGCGGCGCTCGCCGGGCTGGGGGCGATCAGCGTCCTGGGGATCCTCCTCAGCCCGCTCCTCGCCCGGCTGCTGACCCTGGGGGTGCCGCCGGAGGTGGCCGGCCAGCAGCGGGAGCTGGTCACGTTCCTGCTGTGGTTCTTCATCCCGCAGGTCCTCCTCTACGCCGCCGGGGCCGTCGCCACCGGAGTCCTCTACGCCAAGCGGCGCTTCGCCGTGACCGCGGCGGCCCCGATCGGCAACACGGTGGTGATGGTCGTCTGCCTCCTCGCCTTCCGCGCCGTCGCGGGACCAGCCCCCGACCTGGATGTCTCCACCGGAGAGCGGTGGCTCCTCGTCGCCGCCGGCTCCGGAGGCGTGCTGGCCTTCGTGGGGACCCTGCTGGTGGCCCTGTCCCGCACTGGCTTCCGGCTTCGCCCCCGCTGGGGCTGGGCGGACCTGCGGGTCCGACGGGTCCTGGCCCACTCCGGGTGGGGGGCCGTGCTGCACACGGGGGCCGGCCTCCTGCTGGGTGCCGCGGTCGTGGCCGGCTCCGCCGTGGAGGGAGGGGTGGTGGCCTACCAGGTGGCGTTCGTGTTCTTCCTCGCTCCGTACGCGATCCTCGCCCAGCCCATCCACACCGCGATCCTCCCCGAGCTGGTGTCGGAGGCGCGCGCCGGGGACCTGCGTCGCTTCCGCGCCTCGACCCGCTGGGCCCTCGAGCGGATGGCCATCCTCGTCGTCCCGGCGTCGGCCCTGGTGGTGTCGCTCGCGCTCCCGGCGATGCGGGCCGTCACCTTCGGTGAGGCCAGCGGAGCGGGGGTCGAGCTCCTGGCCGCCGCCCTGGCCGCCATGGGAGTGGGCCTCCTCCCGTACAGCGCCTTCCTGCTCCTCGCCCGCTCGTTCTACGCGCTGGGCGACAGCCGCACGCCGGGGGTGGTCTCGCTCATCTCGGCCCTGGCCGGGGTGGCGGTCATGGCGACCGGGGCGCTGACGAGCAGCGGGGTGGCGAGGGTCGCCTGGATCGGGGCCGGCCACTCGGTCGCCCAGGTGGTCGCGTCGCTGTGGCTCTTCGCCCGGTTGAGTGCGCGCACCGAGGGCGGCCTCGTACCGGCGGGGCTGCTGCGCATCGTCGGGCTGTCCGTCCTCGCCGGCGCCGCCGTGTGGGCAGCCAGCCGGTCGCTCCTCGACGGTGACCAGACCCGGATCGCCACCGTGGTCGTCCTGGCCGCGCTGGGCTCGGCCGGCGCCGCGCTCATGGCTGGGCTCGCCTGGGCCACCGGGCTGGGGAGCGTGCTGACCCGACGCCGTCCGGGAGGGGCATCGGTGGGCGCCCCCGTGCCCACGGGTGGGGAGGCGGGTCGGTGAAGCGCTGGACCCTGCCCGGCCTCGGCCTCGCGCTCGTGCTGGTGCTGGCCGCGCTCGCCGGGGCCCGGGCGCCGGGGCGGGCGGTCGTGGCGACGCCGGTGGACCGGGTGCTCGTGGTGTCGATGCCGGGGGTGTCCTGGGAGGACGTCGAGCGCCACGACCTCCCGCACCTCGAGGCGTTCCTGGAGGAGGCCGCCGTGGGCCAGCTCTCGACCCGCATCGGGCGGCGAGGGGCGTCCACCACGGATGCGTACCTCACGCTGGGCGCGGGGACCCGCGCCCTCGCCCCGCCGGTCGACGCCGCCGTCGCCCTCGACCCCGACGAGACCTACGCCGGGGTCCGGACCGCAGACGTGCTGCTCCGCCGCATCGGCCGGGTCCCCGATGGCGTGGCGTACCTGGCTGCCGGGGCCGCGCAGCAGCGCAACGCCGATGGCCCCTTCGGAGGGGAGCCCGGGCGTCTGGGCGAGCTGCTGGAGCGGGCCGGCGTGGGGCGCGCCGTGGTGGCCAACGCCGACGCCGCCGAGGGCTTCCCCAGTGACGAGCCGCCTCCGGACGGGGCGTACGCCCGCAGCGCCGCCACCATGCTCATGGGGGCCGAGGGCATCGTTCCGGGCGGGACCGTCGGCCGGGGGCTCCTCACCGTCGACCCGGCGGCGCCCTTCGGCCGCCGGCTCGACCACGAGGCCGTCCTCCGGGCCGCGGCGGTGGCGTGGAGCGAAGGGGACCGGGGCGTGCTGGTGGTCGAGGCGTCGGACCTGGCACGCGCCTCGGCCTACCGGCCCCGGGCCACCCCGGCCCAGGGCCGAGAGCTGCGGTCCGACGCCCTCCGCACCTCGGATGCGCTCCTGGGCGCGCTCCTCGACGACGTGGCCGGACCGGAGGATGCGGTGCTGGTCCTGAGCCCGGTCGCCGACCGAGCGTCGCCGGAGCTGGCGATCGTGGCCCTGCGCACCCCCGCCACCACCGGAGGGGTGCTGCGGTCCGCCACCACCCGTCGGGACGGGTACGTCCAGCTGGCCGATGTGGCCCCCACGGTGCTGAGGCTCCTCGGCGAGGAGGTCCCGAGCGACATCGAGGGGCGCCCCTTCGAGGTCAGCCCCCGTCCCGCCGGCGCTCGGGTGGCCGAGCTGGCCGACGAGGCCGATGCGGCCGGCTTCCGGGATGGGTTGATGCCCGTGGTCGTGCCCCTCGTGATCGGGTTCCTGGCGCTGTTGGTGGCCGTCGCCTGGTCGCCCCGCTCCGAGCGGCTCCGGCGCCTCGTGGCTCCCGCCGCTCACGGCGCCCTCGGGGTCGTACCGGTGAGCTTCGGCCTGGCCCAGGTCCCGGCGGTCACCGGGAGCACCGCGGCCTACCTGCTGGCGCTGGCCGCGGGTGCCGCTGCGGTCGGCACAGCGACCTGGCTGATCGACCGGTGGCGCCCGGGACTCGGGACGATCGCCGCCGTGGGGCTCCTGGTCCTCCTGTTCTCCGTCGACGTGCTGGCGGGGGCGCCGCTGCAGGTCAACGCCGTCTTCGGGTACTCCGTGGCCGTCGCCGGGCGCTTCGCAGGCATCGGGAACCTGGCCTTCGCGCTCTTCGGTGCCGCCGCCGTGCTGCTCGCTGCCCTGGCCGCCGATCGGTGGGGCGAGCGGGTCCGCCCGGCGCTGGTCGCCCTCCTGGTCGCGATCGTGCTCCTCGAGGGGCTCCCGATGCTGGGCGCGGACGTGGGGGGCGTTCTCTCCATGGTGCCCGCCTTCCTGGTCGTGGGGCTCATCCTGCACGGCCGCCGCGTCGGTCCTGCCCAGGTGCTCCTCGCGGTCGCGGCCGCCGGTGCCGCGGTGCTCACGTTCGCCTTCGTCGACACCGCCCGACCCGAGGGGGAGCGAACCCACCTGTCTCGGCTCGCCGACCACCTCCTCGACGGCCGGGGCAGCTCCTTCGCCGACAGCCTCTCCCGGCGCCTCCAGGCCAGCTTCGGCGACGCCGAGGGCGCCGCCTGGCTCCTGGTGCTGGCCCTCGTGGCGCTGGTCGGCGCCTACGTGATCGCGGTCGCCCGGGGCCTCGTCGTCCCGGGCCGTCCCAGCGCCCGCCGGCCTCGATGGCTCGACGGCCGCCCGGCCCGCGCCGCCCTCGCCGGGCTGGCGGTCCTCGCCGCCCTCGGGCTGGTCGCGAACGATTCGTCGATCGCCGTGCCTGCGACCATGCTCATCGTCGTGGTCCCCGTCGCCGTCCTCCACCGCCAGCGCGCAGAGGTGGCCTCGTGACCACCGTCGCCGCGCTCGCGGCCGGGGCCATGACCGCCCTCGTGCTCCTCCGGACGAGCTCGGCGGTGCTGGCCAGCCCGATCCTCGAGCGGGAGAACTACCGCGGCCGCCGGCTCCCGACCGCCGTGGGGCTCGTGCTGGTGGTCGCCGTCGTGGCCGTCGACGGCGGCCGAGCCCTGCTGGGCATGGCAGGCATCGGAGACGCCGCCACCGCGCCGGCCCGGCTCCTGATCCTCGCCGCCGTGGTGGCCTTCGGGTTCCTCGGCCTGCTCGACGATCTCCTCGGCGACGCTCACGACCGGGGGCTCGCCGGGCACGTCCGGGCAGCCGCACGGGGGCGCGTGACCACCGGCTTCGTGAAGCTGGGCGGGGGGACCGCCGTCGCCCTCGTGCTGGCCGGCACGATCGTGGGGGACCGGCCGCTGCGGGTCCTCGTCGACGGCGCGCTCATCGCCCTGGCCGCCAACGTCGGCAACCTCCTCGACCGGGCGCCGGGGCGCACCACCAAGTGGGGTCTCCTGGCCGGGGCGCCGCTGCTCGTGGCGGCCGGCACCGACGCCACCGGCGTGGCCCTCGCGGTGGTGGTGGGGGGTGCGGCGGCGCTCCTCTGGGGTGATCTGCGCGAGCGGCACATGCTCGGCGACACCGGCGCCAACGCCCTCGGAGCGGCGCTCGGGGTGGCTACGGTCCTCGAGGCGCCCGAACCCACCCGCACCGTGGTGGTCGCCTGCCTCCTCGCCCTGACCCTGCTCTCGGAGCTCGTGTCCTTCTCCCGCCTCATCGACGCCACGCCACCCCTCCGCTGGTTCGACCGGCTCGGCCGGGAGGGTCCGTCATGACCGCGAGACGCCGCGTCGTGGCGCTCCTCGCCATCCTGGCCGGCCTCCTCGGCCCCGGGACTGCGGCGCCCCTCACGGCCGCCGCCGGCGAAGCCCCAGCCCGCCGCGTGCTCGTCATCTCGCTCCCCGGCTTGACCTGGGCCGACGTGGAGGCCCATGACCTGCCCAACCTGGAGGCCTTCTTCGCCGGCGCCGCGCTGGCCGACCTCGCGCCCCGCGGGGTGTCGCCCCGCTCGGGCCCCGGTGACGCCTACCTCACGATCTCGGCCGGGTCTCGGGCCACCACCGAGCGGGCCACCGACGGGCAGGTCCTCGCGCTCGACGAGACCAGCTCCGGCTCGGCGGCCGGGGAGATCTTCTCCCGTCGCACCGGTCTCGTCCCCGACGGGGACTACGTGGCGCTGGCCTGGCCGGCGCTCGAGCGGGCCAACGACCGCCAGCCCTACGACGCCGTCCTCGGCCTGCTGGCCGACACGCTGTCAGAGGTCGGCATCGCGTCCAGCGCCATCGGCAACGCCGACGGCACCGACAGCATCGGTGCCTCCTTCGAGCGACAGGTCGGGCTGTCGGTCGCCGACCCCGACGGCATCGTGGCCGACGGCGCCCTCGGCCGGGACCTGCTGGCATCGGACCCGAGCCGGCCGTTCGGGCTGCGGCTCGACCACGATCGGGTCGTCGACGAGCTCGCGGCGCGGTGGGAGGGCGGCCCGAACCGCCAGGTGGTCGTGGTCGAGGCCTCGGACCTCGCCCGCACCATCCGCTACCGGAGCTCGGTGGACGGCGGCCGGTACAACGTCCTGTGGTCGGATGCGCTGGCGGACGCCGACCAGCTCGTCGGTCGGATCCTGGACCAGGTCGACACCACGACCGACGCCGTCCTCGTGGTCGCCCCCTACAACCTTCCCGGCGACCGCGACCTCACCGCGGTGGGCCTGGCCGGACCGGGCGTGGAGCCCGGCTACCTGCGGTCCGCCTCCACGCAGCGGGCCGGGTTCCTCACCCTCGTCGACGTGGCCCCCACGATCCTGGCCGAGCTCGACGTGGCTCGCCCGGTGGAGATGGAGGGCCGCCCGGCGGAGGTGACGGCCTCCGACGCGACCCTCGAGGACAAGGTCGACCACCTCGTGGCGCTGAACGCGGCCTCCCGGTTCCGAGAGCGCCTCCTGGTGCCCACCACCACCGCTGCGGTCCTCGCGCTGGCCGTGCTGCTCGCCCTCGCGGTCGTGCTCCGAGTCGGCGGTCGGGACCGGAGCTGGCGGCCCGGCCTGCGCTTCGGAGCGCTGGCGGTCCTCTCGCTGCTGCCGTGGTCGTACCTCGCCCGGGGGTTCCCGCTCGAAGACCTCGGAGCGGGCTTCTACTGGACCTTCGTGCTCGCCGGGGCGCTCATCACCGCGGCGCTGGCCACCGGGATCGGCCGCCGCACCGCTCGACCGCTGGTCCCGCTCGTCCTCGTCCTGTCGCTCGTGGCGCTGGTCCTCGTGGGCGACGTCACCACCGGCTCCCGGCTGAGCCTGAGCGCCGCCTTCGGCTACTCGCCCACCGGCAACTCCCGCCTCTACGGCATCTCGAACTACTCGTACGGGCAGCTCTCAGCGGCCGCCTGCCTGCTCGCCGCGCTCCTCGCGCAGGCCCGTCCCACCCCTCGCGGCCGCGGTGCGGCGCTCGGGCTCCTGGTCGCCACGCTCGTCGTCCTCGGGGTCCCGAAGTGGGGGTCGGACGTCGGTGGGGTGCTGGCCTTCACCCCGGCGATCCTCGTGTTCGCCGCCGTGCTCTGGCGGTGGCGGATCCGGGTTCGCACCGTCGCGGTCGCGGCTGCCGCCACCGTCGCCGCGATCACCGCCTTCGGCTTCCTCGACCTCGCCCGCCCGGCCGAGGAGCGAGCCCACCTCGGGCGGCTGTTCGAGCGGGTGGGGGAGGAGGGGCTGGGCCCGCTGCTGTCGATCATGGAGCGCAAGCTGCTGGCCAACCTCCGCGTGTCCACCTCGTCGCTCTGGGTCGTCGCGATCCCCCTCGCCCTCGCCTTCTGGCTCTACCTCACCCGGGGCCCTGGCCGCCCCGTCCGACGGCTGTGGTCCGAGCACCCGACCCTCAGCGCGGGGCTCGCGGCGGCCACCGTGGCCGCCGCCCTCGGGAGCCTCGTCAACGACTCGGGTGCCATCGTGGGCGGGGTGGCGTCGCTCGTCCTCGCGGCCTCGCTCCTCGTCCTGCTCCTCGCCGACCCGCCGGGCCGCCCCTCGGGTGATCCCGTCCCGGCTCACGGTGGCCCAGAGGCGCCTGGCGCCCCGTCCGCCGGAGGCAGCCACCCGTGACCGAGACGGGGCCCGACCCGGGCGACGGCGCCGTCCCGAGGTCCGGCCGACGCCTGGTGCTCGGTGCCCTCGCCCTGATCCTGACCGCAGGGCTGATCGGCTTCGAGGCCTGGCCGCTCACGGCCTGGCGGCTGTTCAGCCTCTCCCGGCGGGACCGCCAGACCGTGTGGGTCCTCCACGCCACGGCGCCGGACGACCCCGAGCGGGTGGTGGACCTCGAGGAGCTGCCCCTGCGCTACCGCCATGCCGCGTGGCCGATGGCCGAGCTCCGGGGCGCCTCCGAAGCGCGGCGGGAGGACGTCTGCCAGGCCCTCCTCCAGCCCGCCATGGAGGTCGTGCCGGGGCTAACCGAGCTGCGCATCGTCCGGGACCGCCAGCGCCTCGTCGAAGACGACGGCGACTGGGTCATCACCCACGATCCCGAGATCGTGCACGCCTGCGGGGCGGGGGATCGGTGAGACGCCTGTCGCAGTTGGTCGAGGACGCCCTGTGGGGGCCCGAGCCCGGCCGGCGGGTGCTGTTCGTCCAGACCGCGCTCGCGGCGCTCATCGGCCTCCGGGTGGCGCTCGGCAGCTACCGGCAGCTCGCCGGGACCCCGGGCCCGCTGTTCGACCCGGTGCCGATCCTGGCCTGGGCGCCGTCGATGCCCCCGGCCTGGGGCTTCCTCGCCCTCCAAGGGGTCGGGGCGGTCGCCGCGCTGCTCGCCGTCCTGCGCCGGTGGCCCCGCGCCACCTTCGCCCTCGCCTGGGCGTGCTACCTCGTGCTGGCCGGCCTGCGCGGCAGCCGCGGCAAGGTCCTCCACAACGACCTGCTGCTGCTCTGGGCCGCGGTGCCCTTCCTCCTGGCGCCGGTGGCGCTGCGCTGGAGCGACCGCCGCCCCCGACGGGACCACGGGTGGCCCCTGCGGGCCGCCACCGCCATCGCAGCGGCCATCTACTTCCTGGCCGGCTACCACAAGCTCCGCCGCTCGGGGCTGGACTGGGCGATCGGCGACAACGTCCGCTACGTCATGCTCTGGGGGCCCAGCGTGGGTGCCGCCAAGTGGGATGCGATGGCCACCTGGATCGGCGAGCACCTGTGGGCCTCGAAGGCCACCGGCACCTTCATCCTCGCCTTCGAGCTCAGCTTCCCGGTCGTGCTCGTCAAGCGCTGGCTCCAGCCCGTCTACGCGCTCGTCGCCGTCGCCCTCCACGTCACCACCTGGCTCTTCCTCGGCCTCGACTACTGGGCCTGGGCCACCACCGCGCTGGTCCTGTTCGTCGACTGGCCGGCGCTGGCCGATCGCATGCGCGGCCGATCGGCCACCCCGGGGTAGGGTGGTGTCCCGTGGCTGCGTCGCTCGATCCGCACACGGGAGGCCCCCGATGACCAAGCACATCTTCGTCACGGGGGGCGTGGCGTCGTCCTTGGGCAAGGGCATCACGGCCTCGTCGCTGGGCCGGCTCCTCAAGTCGCGGGGGCTGCGGGTCACGATGCAGAAGCTCGACCCGTACATCAACGTGGACCCGGGGACGATGAACCCCTTCGAGCACGGCGAGGTGTTCATCACCGACGACGGCGGCGAGACCGACCTCGACCTCGGCCACTACGAGCGGTTCATCGACGAGAACCTCACCCGGGACTCCAACGCCACCACCGGCTCCATCTACAGCGCCGTGCTGGCCGCCGAGCGCCGCGGTGACTACCTCGGCAAGACGGTGCAGGTGATCCCGCACATCACCGATGAGATCAAGCGCCGCATCGGGCGCCTCGCCACCGACTCGGTCGACGTGGTGATCACCGAGGTCGGCGGCACCGTCGGCGACATCGAGATCCTCCCGTTCCTGGAGGCCATCCGCCAGGTCCGGCTGGACGTGGGCCGCGACAACGTCTGCTACGTCCACGTCACGCTCGCCCCGATGATCGTCTCGGAGCAGAAGACCAAGCCCACGCAGCACTCGGTGACCGAGCTGCGGGGACGGGGCATCCAGCCCGACGTCATCGTCGTGCGCAGCGACCAGCCGCTCGCCGAGGGGCTGCGCCGGAAGATCTCCAACCTCTGCGACGTGCCCATCCAGGGCGTGATCAACGCCGCCGACGCCCGGAACCTCTACGAGATCCCGCTCGTGCTCCACGACGAGGGTCTCGACTCGGTGGTCTGCGACCTGCTCCGGCTCGAGGCCGGCGACCCGGACCTGTCCGAGTGGGAGATCCTGGTCGACCGGATCGAGTCGGCCGAGCGGTCCGTGAGGATCGGGATCATCGGCAAGTACGTGAGCCTCCAGGACGCCTACCTGTCGGTCGTGGAGGCGCTCAAGCACGGAGGGTTCCACCACGGCGCCGAGGTCGACATCGACTGGATCCAGGCCGAGGAGGTCGAGGGCCTCCTCGGCGACGGCCGGCTCCGGGACCTCGACGGGATCGTCATCCCGGGCGGCTTCGGCGAACGGGGCACCGAGGGGAAGGTGGCCGCGGCCACCTACGCCCGCGAGGAGGGCATCCCGTGCCTCGGCCTCTGCCTGGGGATGCAGGTGATGACCGTCGACTACGCCCGCAACGTGCTGGGCCTCACCGGCGCCCACTCGAGCGAGCTGGACCCGACCACCCCCCACCCCGTCATCGACCTCATGGAGACCCAGCGCGGCGTGACCGACCTCGGCGGCACGATGCGCCTGGGCGCCTACGTGGCCCAGCTCGAGGAGGGCTCTCAGGTGGCCCGCGCCTACGGGTCCACGGTCGTGTCCGAGCGGCACCGCCACCGCTACGAGTTCAACCCCAAGTACCGCGCCCGCTTCGACGACGGCGACTTCTGGTGCTCGGGCACCTCTCCCGACGGCCGCCTCGTGGAGTTCATCGAGCTGCGCAGCCACCCCTTCTGGGTCGGCACCCAGGCCCACCCGGAGCTGAAGAGCCGCCCCACCCGACCGGCCCCGCTCTTCCGGGACCTCGTCGGCGCCGCCCTCGATCGGGCCGAGGGGCGAGCTCCGCACCTCTTCGACCTGGACGACGAGCCCTCCGCCGCCGTCGCCAGCTGAGCGGTGGCCGGCTTCGAGGCGCTCGACGAGGTCGAGCACCACCGAGGGTTTCGCTTCTCCGTGCTCCGAGCGCGGTTCCGGGGCCCCGACGGCGTCGAGTTCGAGCGCGACATCGTGCGCCACCCCGGCGCGGTGGCGGTGGTGCCGGTCCACGACGACGGGACCGTGACCCTCGTGCGCCAGTACCGGGCTGCGCTCGACGCGCACCTCTGGGAGCTCCCGGCTGGCATCCGGGACGTCGAGGGGGAGGGCGACGCCGCCACGGCGGCGCGGGAGCTGCGGGAAGAGGTCGGCCTCGTGGCGGACCAGGTCGTCCACCTCGTGACGTTCCACAACTCCCCAGGGTTCTGCGACGAGTCCGTCTCCGTGTTCCTGGCCACCGGTCTCACCGAGGTCGAGCGGGCCCCCCAAGGGGTCGAGGAGCAGGCGATGGCCGTGCAGCGCCTCCCGCTGGCCGAGGCGCTGGCGATGGTCGGCGACGGCCGCATCACCGACGCGAAGACGATCATCGGCCTCCAGGCGATCGCGGCTCGCCTGGGCGACCGCCCGGGGGATGGCCCGGATCGCGGATGACCGAGCCACCCGAGCCACCCGCGCCGCCGGGCGAGGTCGAGGCGCTCCTGCAGTGGCTGGCGGTGGAGCAGGGCCGGGCACCGGCCACCTTGGCGGCCTACCGGCGCGACCTGCGCGCCTACACCGCCTGGCTGGACGAGCACGACCGCCCTCTGCGGGAGGTGACCGAGACCGACGTCGTGGACTGGATCGGCGAGCTGCGCGCCCGGGGCCTGGCCCCGGCGTCGGTGGCCCGCTCGATGGTGGCGGTCCGCAGCCTCCACCGGTTCATGGCCGCCGAGGGGCTGGCACCGTCGGACCCCACCGCCGCCGTCGACCGCCCGCGCGTCCCTCGTGGCCTGCCGAAGGCGCTCACCGAGGAGGAGGTGGCCAGGCTCCTCGCCGCCCCCTCGGGCGAGGACCCCATGGCTCGACGGGACCGGGCGCTGCTCGAGCTGCTCTACGGGACCGGGGCGCGCGTCTCCGAGGCCGTCGGCCTGTCCATCGGAGACCTGGATCTCGATGCCTCCCTCGTCCGGCTCTTCGGCAAGGGCTCGAAGGAGCGCATCGTCCCCCTCGGGGGCCACGCCACGCGGGCCCTCGTAGCGTGGCTGGGACCGGCGGGTCGACCGCTGGTGGAGCCCGCCCGCTGGCGACGCCGGGACGACGCGTCAGCCGTGTTCCTCGGGGCCCGCGGCGGGCGGCTGACCCGGCAGGGCGCCTGGGACGTCATCCGCCGCCACGGAGCGCAGGTGGGCCTGAGCGGACGTCTCAGCCCGCACGTGCTCCGCCACTCGTGTGCCACCCACATGCTCGACCACGGCGCCGACATCCGGGCCGTGCAGGAGCTGCTCGGCCACGCCACGGTCTCCACCACCCAGGTGTACACGCTGGTGTCGACCGAGCGGCTCTGGGACGTCTACCGGGAGGCGCATCCGCGCGCGAGAGGTGCCGCCGGCGGGTAGCCTCGGGCCGATGGCTGACCAGACCATCCCCGCTTCCGTGCGCGCCGACCTCGAGGTCGAGCGAGAGCGGCTCGCGGCCCAGATCGACAGCCTCGAGCCGGGCTCCGCCGACACGGTGGCCGACGACAACTTCGCCGACTCCGGGCAGGTGGCAGCCGAGAAGGGCGAGTACCAGGCGCTGTCGGCCCAGCTCCGGGCGGAGCTCGACGAGGTGGAGACGGCGCTGCGCAAGCTCGACGAGGGCACCTACGGGGTGTGCGAGACCTGCCACCAGCCGATCGCCCCGGCCCGCCTCGAGGCCAAGCCGGCCGCCCGCTTCTGCATCGAGCACGCCTGACCCGGACGCCGCCGGTGGACGCCAGCGCGCGCGGGGCGCCCCGATCCGCCCCCCGACGGGTCCGATGATGGGCTCCGCGGCGCACCTGGTCCGACGGTTCGTCGGGTCGCTGCGGCCGGGCGGGCCGCGGGCGCCCGAGGAGGCCTGGGCTCGCCGGCAGCTCCTCCCGGCCGAGCAGCGGCTCTGGGCCCGGATGCCGGGCCCGGACCGCCGCCACGCCGTCGGGGTGGCCCGCCGGGTCGAGCGGGCCCTCGGGGACGAGGCCACCCGCCCCGTGCTGGCCGCCGCCCTCCTCCACGACGTGGGCAAGGTCGAGTCGGGCCTGCGCACCTACGGCCGCGTCGTCGCCACCCTGGCCGCCAAGGCGGCCGGCGCCGACATGGCCCGCACCTGGCGTCGCCAGCGGGGCTTCACCCGCCGGGTGGGCCTCTACCTGCAGCACGCCGAGCTGGGCGGCGACCTGCTGGAGCTGGCCGGCAGCGACCCGCTGACCGTCGCCTGGACCCGCCAGCACCACCTCGCCCCCGAGGCCTGGACCGTCCCCCGCCCGCTCGCCGACGCCCTCAAGGCCGCCGACGACGACTGACCCCGCGACGTCTGTGCGGACTTCTGCGCCGCTACGGCCTGAAAGCCCACACAGACGTCGTCAGCGGGGGAGGAGGCCGAGGTGGTCGCGGGCTCGCTGGAGGGTGACCTCGGCGATGGCGCGGGCCTTGGCCGCACCCTTGGCCGCCACCGCGGCGATCTCGCCCGGGTCGGCCATGAGCTCGCGGTAGCGGGCCTGGACGGGCTCGAGGAGCGAGATCACCGCGTCCGCGGTGTCGGCCTTCAAGCGGCCGTACTGCTCGTAGCGGCCAGCCAGGTGCTGCGGGTCCTCGCCGGTGGCGGCGGCGAGGATGCCGAGCAGGTTGGAGACGCCGGGCTTGGTGGCGGGGTCGTAGCGGACCTCGGCGTCGTTGTCGGTGACGGCCCGCTTGAGCTTCTTCTCGATCACCCGGGGCTCGTCGAGCATGAGCACCGTGCCCTGGGGCGACTCGATCGACTTCGACATCTTCCGGGTGGGCTCCTGGAGGTCCATGACCCGGGCCGCCACCTTCGGGATGTCCGCCTCGGGCACCACGAAGGTGGCCCCGTAGCGGCCGTTGAACCGCTCCGCCACGTCTCTGGTCAGCTCGAGGTGCTGGCGCTGGTCGTCACCCACGGGGACCCGGTCGGTGTCGTAGAGGAGGATGTCGGCCGCCATCAGCGCCGGGTAGGTGAAGAGGCCCGCGCTCACGAACTGCTGGCGATCGGACTTCTCCTTGAACTGCGTCATCCGGCTCAGCTCGCCGAAGCTCACCGTGCACTCGAGCAGCCAGGCCAGGCTGGTGTGCTCGTCCACGTGGCTCTGCACGAAGAGGGTGCAGGCGTCGGGATCCAGCCCACAGGCCAGGTAGAGGGCGAGCGTCTCGGTGGTGCGCCGGCGCAGCACCTCCGGCTCCTGCGGGACGGTGATCGCGTGCAGATCCACCACGCAGAAGAGCGGGTCGCTGGTGTGCTGGTCGGCCACGAAGCGCCGCAGCGCACCGAGGTAGGTGCCGAGGGTGAGCTCGCCCGAGGGCTGGATGCCGGAGAAGACGCGGGGCACGGCGGGCGATGGTAGGGCCCAGGGGGCGGCGGGCCCGAACCGCTTCCCCAAACCACACCGATGTGATTAGCATGGCATCGATGTCCTACGAGGTCACCACCCCGGTGTTCGAGGGGCCCTTCGACCTGCTGCTCCACCTCATCCTGCGGGAGAAGGTGGACCTCTACGAGATCTCGCTCACCCGAGTGGTCGACGCCTACCTGGCCGAGCTGGAGGCCATGGAGCAGGTGAACCTCGAGGTCGCCACCGAGTTCCTGCTCATCGCGGCCACGCTCATCGAGCTGAAGACCCGCCGCCTCCTCCCGGGCGACGACGAGCTGGACCTCGACGACGAGCTGGCGCTCTGGTCGGAGCGGGACCTGCTCCTCGCCCGCCTCGTCGAGTGCAAGACCTTCAAGGACGCCGCGGCTGCGTTCGAGCGCCTCGCCGCCGAGGCCGGGCGCTCCTACCCCCGGGTGGCCGGGCCCGACGAGCGCTTCGTCGATCTCACGCCGGACCTGCTGGCCGGCGTCACCCCGGAGGACCTGCGCCTGGCCTTCCTGCGGGCCGCTGCCCCGAAGCCGGTGCCCCGCATCGACCTCGAGCACGTCGCCCCCATCCGGGCGTCGGTGGCCGACGCCGTCCTGGAGCTGATGGAGGAGCTGCCGCTGGTGGGCCGCATCGGCTTCCGCGAGCTCACCGGCGGCCTCGTGGAGCGGCTCGAGGTGGTGGTCCGGTTCCTCGCCGTCCTCGAGCTGTTCAAGCAGGGCTTCGTGGACCTCGACCAGCCGCGCACCTTCGCCGACATCCAGATCGTCTGGCTGGGTCGGGACCGCTCGGAGCTGGAGGAGCTGGCGCCGGTCGACGTCTACGATGGCTGACCCGATGACCGACGACCGCACCCAGGAGGCCCGGCGGGCCATCGAGGCGGTGCTGATGGTGGCCGAGGCACCGGTGGAGGCCCAGCTGCTGGCCCAGCTCCTCGAGGTGCCGGTCGCCGAGGTGGAGGGCCTCTGCCAGGAGCTGGCCCACTCCTACGAGGCAGAGGGCCGGGGGTTCGCCCTGGTGGCGGTGGCCGGCGGCTGGCGCTTCCAGAGCCACGCGGACTGCAACGCCTACGTCGAGCGGTTCGTCCTCGAGGGCCAGTCCTCCCGCCTGTCCGGAGCCGCGCTCGAGACGCTGGCCATCGTGGCCTACAAGCAGCCGGTGTCGCGGGCCCAGGTGGCGGCGATCCGGGGGGTGAACGTCGACGGCGTCATGCGCACCCTGCAGCAGCGGGGCTTCATCGCCGAGGTCGGCAAGGACCCTGGCCCCGGTCAGGCGGTGCTGTTCGGCACCACGGCCCGCTTCCTGGAGCGGGTCGGGCTCCGCTCGCTCGACGAGCTGCCCCCGCTGGCCGACCTCGTGCCCGGGGCCGACGTGGTCGAGCACCTCGAGGCCGGCCTGCGCCCGGACCCTGGCCCCACGCTGGTGGAGCGGCTCGACGAGATCGAGGTCGCCAACGCTGAGCGCGGGGGCACCTCCGGCGGCGTCGGCCCGCTCGACCTCGACGCCGAGGAGTAGCCGGTGCCCGCCCCGGGCCCGTCGAACCCGGTGGAGGGCGACGGCGTCCGCCTGCAGAAGGTCCTCGCCCAGGCCGGGCTCGGCAGCCGCCGGGTCTGCGAGGACCTGATCGACCGCGGCCGGGTGAAGGTGAACGGCGAGCGGGCGGTGCTCGGGCGCCGCGTCGACCCCGAGCACGACGTGGTCGAGGTCGACGGCGCCCAGATCGGGGTGCGGCGAGGTCTCGTCCACTACCTGCTGAACAAGCCGGTCGGCGTGATCACCACCGCGTCGGACACGCACGGCCGGCCCACGGTGACCGAGCTGGTCCCGGCCGAGCCCCGCGTCTTCCCCGTGGGCCGCCTCGACGCCGACACCGAGGGCCTGCTGGTGCTCACCAACGACGGCGACCTCGCCCACCGCCTCACCCACCCGTCCTTCGGCGTGGACAAGGAGTACCTGGTGGAGGTGGAGGGCACTCCCAGCCGGGGGGCGCTGCGGCAGCTGCGCGAGGGGGTGGAGCTCGAGGACGGCGTGACCGCCCCGGCCAAGGTGTCGGTGCTCGAGCCCGGGCTCCTGCGGGTCACGATCCACGAGGGCCGCAACCGGCAGGTCCGACGCATGTGCGAGGCGGTCGGCCACCCGGTCCGCCGCCTGGTCCGGACCCGCATCGGTCCCCTGGCCGACCACGCGCTGGCCCCCGGGGCGTGGCGGCCGCTCACCCAGGACGAGGTGCGCGCCCTCGAGCGGGCGGCCGCCCCCGAGGCGACCCGCCCGCGCCGCCCCAGGTAGGTTCGACCCCCGTGCCCGCCGCCCTCCGAGCCCTGCGTGGAGCCACCACCTTCGACGTCGACGAGGAGCGCCACGTCCACGAGCGGGTGGTCGAGCTGCTCGAGGCGATGTGCGAGCGCAACGGCGTCGACCACGACGACGTCGTGAGCATCCTCTTCACCGCCACCGACGACCTCCACAGCACCTTCCCGGCCACCGGCGCCCGGTCGCTCGGCTTCGGAGACGTGCCCCTGATCTGCGCCCGGGAGCTGGACATCCACGGGGCCACCCCGCGGTGCATCCGGGTGCTCATGCACCTCACCACCGAGCGCTCTCGGGCCGACCTGCGCCACGTCTACCTCCACGCTGCGGTCGGCCTGCGAGACGACCTCCCCGGCTGACCCGATGGTCCTCTCCTGCGCTGCCCAGAGCCGATCCGCCCCGCGCCGCCCCGGACCGGCCGCCACCGCCGGGGAGGGCCCGAGGTGACCGCCGAGCGCCGGGCGGCGGTCGTGGGCACCGGACTGATCGGCGGCTCGATCGGCCTCGCCCTGCGCGCCCGGGGCTGGCACGTGAGCGGCGTCGACCAGGACCTGGCTCGGTCGGCCCGGGCCCTCGAGCTCGGCGCCGTCGACGTCGTCGGGCCGGATCCCACCGCCGAGGTCACGTTCGTGGCCACCCCGGTGCGGACCATCCCCGACGTCGCCCGGGAGGTGCTCGCCGCCGGGAGCGGCGTGGTGACCGACGTGGGGTCGGTGAAGGCGGGGGTGGTGGAGGCGGTTGGGTCCCCCCGGTTCGTGGGCGGTCACCCCATGGCCGGCTCCGAGCAGGAGGGCGTGGACGGGGCCGACCCGGACCTCTTCCGTGGCGCGGTGTGGGTGCTCACCCCCACCGCGGCCACCGATGACGCCGCGTTCACGCTGGTGGCGTCGGTCATCCGGGACCTCGGCGCCGACGTGGTGGCCCTCGACCCACCGCACCACGACTCGCTGGTGGCGGTCGTCTCCCACGTGCCGCATCTCGCCGCCGCCTCCCTCATGCACCTGGCCGACCAGGCCGCCACCGAGCACCGGGCCCTGCTGCGCCTCGCCGCCGGCGGGTTCCGGGACATGACCCGCATCGCGGCCGGGCACCCGGGGATCTGGCCCGACATCTGCGGCGAGAACCGCGACGCGATCGTCGGGGTGCTCGACGGCCTGATCGACGCCCTCGGCGAGGTCCGCGGCGTGGTGGCGGCGGACGACCGAGGCGCCCTCCTCGGGATGCTGGAGCGGTCCCGAGCGGCGCGGTTGAACCTCCCGAGCCGGGTGGTCCAACCGCAGAGCCTGAGCGAGGTCCGCGTCCCGGTGCCCGACCGAGCGGGCGTGCTGGCCGAGGTCACCACCCTGGCCGGGCGGCTCGACGTCAACATCGCCGACCTCGAGATCGCCCACTCGGCCGAGGGGGACCGGGGCGTGCTGATCCTGCTCGTCGAGGCCACCGCCGCCGAGCGGCTGAGGGCCGGGCTCCTCGAGGCGGGGTACCGCCCCGCGGTGGCTCCGCTGGAGTAGCCGTGCTCACCGACCCCCTGCCGATCACCCCGCTCGCCGGCCCGCTCGCCGCCACGGTGGCGGTACCTGGCTCGAAGAGCCTCACCAACCGAGCGCTGGTCTGCGCGGCCCTGGCAGACGGCGAGAGCCTGCTCCACCACGCCCTCGTGGCCGACGACACCGCCGCCATGCGGTCGGGGCTCGGGGCGCTCGGCATCCCGGTCGAGGAGCTGGGCCGGCCCGACGAGGTCGGCGACGTCACCCTGCGCGTCCGGGGCTGCGCCGGACGCCCGCCCGCCACGGTGGCCGCCGTCGACGCCCGGCTCTCCGGCACCACGAGCCGGTTCCTCCTCCCGGTGGCCGCCCTCACCGCGGGCACGGTCCGGGTCGACGGCGAGCTGCCGCTGCGAGCCCGGCCGATGGCCCCGTCGCTCGACGCGCTGCGCCAGCTCGGCATCACCGTCACCGACGTGGGTCAGCCCGGCCACCTCCCGGTCGACCTCACCGACGGACCGGTGGCGGGCGGCGACCTCGTGGTGTCCGGCAGCGCGTCGAGCCAGTTCCTGTCCGGTCTGCTGCTGTCCGGTCCCGCCATGCGCACCGGCCTCGTGGTGCGGGTGGCCGGGGAGCTCGTGTCCCGCCCCTACGTCGACATGACCGTGGCCGTGATGGAGGTGTTCGGGGTGCAGGTCGCTCGCCCCGACGAGCGCACCTGGGCGGTCGAGCCCCAGACCTACCGAGCGACCGAGCACCGCATCGAGCCCGATGCCTCTGCCGCCTCGTACGCGTTCGCGGCGGCCGCGATCGCGGGCGGCTGGGTCACCGTCGAGGGCCTCGGCCCCGGCGCGGCGCAGGGAGACGTGGCCTTCGTCGACGTGCTGGAGGCCATGGGCGCCACCGTCGAGCGAGCTGCGGACCGGATCACCGTGCGAGTCGACCACCCCCTCCACGGCGTCGAGGTCGACATGCGGCACCTCTCCGACACCGCCCAGACGCTGGCCGTGGTGGCCACGGGGGCCGAGGGCCCCACCCGCGTGAGGGGGATCGGGTTCATCCGGGGCAAGGAGACCGACCGCATCGCGGCCGTGGTGGCCGAGCTGCGCCGGGTCGGGATCGACGCCGAGGAGGAGCCGGACGGCTTCGTGGTGCGCCCCGGCCCCGTGCGGCCGGCCGTCGTCGAGACCTATCACGACCACCGCATGGCGATGGCCTTCAGCCTCCTCGGGCTCCGCCACGGCGGCATCCGCATCGCCGACCCTGCCTGCGTGGCCAAGACCTTCCCCGGCTTCTGGGGCTTCCTCGAGCGGCTGCGGGCCGGCGGGGACGGGAGCAGTAAGGTCCAGCCCTCGTGAGAGTGATCGCCATCGACGGCCCGGCCGGCTCCGGCAAGTCCACCGTGGCGCGGGCACTGGCCGAGCGCCTCGACCTCGAGTACCTCGACACCGGGGCCATGTACCGGTCGGTCACCTTCGCCGCCCTGCGCCGTGGGGTCGACCCGGCCGAGGCCGACGCCGTCGCCCGGATCGCGGAGCGGGCCGAGATCAGCGTCGGGCCCGACGGGGTGCGGGTCGACGGCGTGGACGCCACCATCGAGATCCGGGGCCCCGAGGTGAGCCGGGCGGTGAGCATCGTGGCCGCCAACCCGGCCGTTCGGACCGAGATGGTGCGCCGCCAGCGGGAGTGGGTGGCCAAGCGCGGGGGAGGGGTCCTGGAGGGCCGCGACATCGGCACCGTCGTGTTCCCCGACGCCGAGCTCAAGGTGTACCTGACCGCTGACCCGGAGGTCCGGGCCCAGCGGCGCAGCCAGGAGGTCACCGACCTCGACTACGAGACCGTGGCCGCCGACCTGGCCCGCCGCGACGCGCTCGACCAGGGCCGCGAGACCTCACCGCTCACCGAGGCGCCCGACGCGTTCGTGGTCGACACCACCGGGCTCAGCGTCCAGGAGATCCTCGACGTGATCACGAAGGAGCTCCGCGCCGATGCCTGACCCCCGCCCCGGCGACGACGTGGAGATCTGGACCGGTCCGCCGAGCCCCCTCACCCGCATCTCCTACGCCCTCGTGCGCGGCCTCATCTGGCTGGTGGCCAAGGCGCTCGGGCGGGTCGAGATCGTGGGGGCGGAGAAGATCCCGGCCACCGGCTCGTTCATCCTCGCCCCGGTGCACCGCAGCAACGTCGACTTCGCGCTCACGTCGCTCGTGACCCGCCGGCCCATGCGCTACATGGGCAAGGACAGCATCTGGAAGTCCAAGGCCCTGGGCCGCTTCGTGACGATGCTCGGGGCCTTCCCGGTCCACCGCGGCAGCGCCGACCGCGACGCCCTCAAGGCCTGCATCGACATCGTCGAGGGCGGCAACCCCCTCGTGATGTTCCCCGAGGGCACCCGCCGCAGCGGTCCCGTGGTCGAGGACCTCTTCGACGGCACCGCGTTCGTGGCCGCCCGCGGGAGGGTTCCGATCGTGCCGATGGGCATCGGGGGCAGCGAGGCGATGATGCCGAAGGGAGCCAAGCTGCTGAAGCCCTCGAAGCTGGTCCTCGTCATCGGCGACCCGATCCCACCGCCCGACCTCACCGAGAAGGGCCGCGTGCCCCGCAGCGCGGTCGGCCAGCTCACGGCCCGCCTCTACGACGAGCTCCAGGCCCTCTTCGACGACGCCATGGCCCGAGCCGGGCGCCCCAACCCGTCCCGGCCCGGGGCGTCACCGCCGGAGGGTCAGGCCTCGGACGAGGCGTAGCGCCGGCCGGCGCTGGGGTTGGTGGCCCACCGGGCCTTGGCGAAGACCTCACGCACCTTGGGCTCGAAGTGCTCGAGCGGCAGGGTGTCGTAGTCGGGGTCGAAGGCCTTCTGGTCCCACTCGTCGGCGAAGCGCTCCGCCAGCGCCCACTCCTCGACGCTCAGCGCGTCGCGGTGCTTCTCCCGGGCGTCGGGGTCGCCGCCGAAGTGGCCGTAGTAGTGGCGGCCCTGGAAGTCCTGGTGGACCCGGATCATCGTGTGCACCTCGGGCCGCACGTAGGGCTTGAGGATGGCGGCCGCGATCTCGGGGTGGTTCGGCACGCTGATCGCCTTGCCGATGTCGTGGCAGAGGGCCGCCACCACCACCTCGTCGTCGGCGCCGGCCCGCTCGGCCAGCGTGGCCGTCTGCAGGCAGTGGGTCAGCTGGTCGGTGCTGAACCCGTCGACGATGTCGCCGAGCGAGCGGAGCATCCCGAGCACCCGCTCGGCCACCCGGCCCTGGTTCTGGGCCGTCTCGGCTCCGATCAGGGCCCACTGCTCGGCCGTGGAGGTGTCCATCGAGGTGAACGAGGTCGCGGCCATCCCCCGAGGCTACGTCTGGCGCGCCGGTGCGCGCATGGCGCGCCTGTCCGTCCAGAGGCTTCGTCAGAGGGCGGCGAGGACGTCGCTGGCGCGGAGCTCGCGGTCCCGCAGGGCAGGGCGGTCGGGGACCGACCCGCCGGCCGCGAAGGTGGCCAGCACGTCGACGGTGGCGAGCAGGTCCCGCAGCTCGCGCGGGGGCGGGAAGTACTCGTCCTCCTCGGTGATGCGCACCTCCTCCACGCCCTCCCGGGGGGCGAGGTGGTCGATCACGGCCTGCACGACCTGCTCGGGGGCCGAGGCCCCGGCGGTGACGCCGACGGTGCCGGTGAGGTCGGCGGGCAGCTCGTCGGGCCCGTTCACCCGGTGGACGACGGGGGCCCCGGACTCGCGAGCGAGGCGCTCGAGGGCACGGGTGTTGGAGGAGTTGGCCGAACCGATCACCACCACCGCGTCGCAGCGCTCGGCGATGGCCCCGAGGGCGGATTGCCGGTTGGTGGTGGCGAAGCACAGGTCGCTGCGGCCCGGCTTCCACAGGTCGGGGAAGCGCTCGGCGGTGCGATCGGCCACGGCGGCCCAGTCCCGGTGGGAGAGGGTGGTCTGGGCGAGGAGGGCGACGGGCTGCTCGAACGGAGGGAGGGCGTCGACCTCGTCCACCGACTCCACCCGGTGGATGGCGTCGGGCGCCACCGCCATGGTGCCCACTGCCTCCTCGTGGCCCTCGTGGCCCACGTAGACGATCTGGTAGCCCTTGCCGGCCCGGGTCTTCACCTCGTGGTGCACCTTGGTGACGAGCGGGCACACCGCGTTGACGACGTACCCGCCGCTGGCCTTGGCCGCCGCCACCACCTCGGGCGCCGAACCGTGGGCCGAGAGCATGATGGGCCGCCCCGGCGGCACCTCGGCGATGTCGTCCACGAAGACCACCCCGAGGTCGCGGAAGCGGTCCACCACGCCCTGGTTGTGGACGATCTCGTGGTAGCAGTACACGGGCGGCTCGAAGGCCCGCACCATCCAGGCCAGCGCCTTGATGGCCATCTCCACACCGGCGCAGAAGCCCCGGGGAGCGGCGAGGAGCACCTTGTCGACGGCCACGGCCCCGAACCTACCGGCGACGGATGGCCGATCGCGCCCCGAGCAGCCGTAGCCTTGTGCGGATGTCCCTGCCCCGTGTCCTCGCTGTCGCGCCCGGATCTCCGGCCGCGCGGGCCGGGGTGGCGGTGGGCGACGAGATCCGCGCCATCGACGGCGAGGTGCCGAGGGACATCATCCAGTGGCGCTTCCTGGTGGACGACGCCGACCCGGTCCTCGAGGTCTCCCGGGGCGGGCTCGAGCTCACCGTCGAGGTGGACAAGCGAGCCGGTGAGCCCCTCGGCGTCGACGTGCACTCGGCGCTGTTCGACCAGGTCCGCACCTGCGACAACCACTGCGAGTTCTGCTTCATCTACCAGCTGCCCCCCGGGCTGCGGCAGAGCCTCTACCTGAAGGACGACGACTACCGGCTGAGCTTCCTCTTCGGGAACTTCACCACCCTCACCCGCTTCACCGAGGCGGACCTCGAGCGGGTCGTGACCGAGCGGCTGAGCCCGCTCCACGTGTCGATCCACGCCACCGACCCCGCCGTGCGGGTGGAGATGCTCCGCAACCGTCGCGGGGCCACCAGCCTGCGCTGGCTGCGGGCCCTGCTGGACCACGACGTGGAGGTCCACGGCCAGGTGGTGGTGTGCCCCGGGCTGAACGACGGCGCGGTCCTCGACGACACGCTGGCCGGGGTGCTCGACCGCTTCCCGGAGCTGGCCTCGCTGTGCGTCGTGCCCCTCGGCGTGTCGCGCTTCAACCACGAGCCCCGCATGCGGCCCCACACCCTCGACGAGGCCCGCTCGGTGGTCGACACCGTCGAGGACTGGCAGGACGTGTTCCTGCGGGTCCTCGGCCGCCGGCTCGTCTTCGCCGCCGACGAGTACTACCTGCTGGCCGACCGCCCGTTCCCCGACCCGGAGGCCTACGAGGGCTTCCCGATGCACGAGGACGGCATCGGCATGGCCCGCACCTTCGAGCTCGAGCTCTTCGGCGCCAAGCCCGAGGGCACCGGCAAGCAGGACGGCTTCTTCGTGTGGGCCGACGGCGGCGACGCGCCGCCCGGGACCCCCGACCGCCCTGCCTCGGTCGAGACGGAGTACGAGCCCTACCGGGGCCCCCGGGCCACCGCCGACCAGCGGCTGCAGATCCGCCCGTCCCGCCGGGCGCCGGTGGGCCTCCTGACCGGGCCCTACGGCGCCCGGGTGCTCGCCCCCCTCGTGGCCCGGCTGGGGCGCGCCGACGTCCGGGTGGTCACCGTGGAGAACCGCTTCTTCGGCGGGAACACCGGCGTCACCGGGCTGATGGTGGGGGAGGACCTGGCTCGGACCCTCGCCGAGGAGCCCGAGGGCCACCGCTACCTGCTGCCGGACGTGTGCCTGTCCAACGGCCGCTTCCTCGACGGCACCACCCCCGAGGACCTGCCCCGCCCGGTCGAGGTCGTGGAGACCGACGGCCACGCCCTGCGCGCCGCTCTCGGCCTCGACGCCGCCGCGCCAACCCCTGCTGCCGCCCTGGAGGGCGCCCGATGACCGCCGAGCCGCCCACCGTCGCCATCGTCGGCCGTCCCAACGTGGGCAAGTCCACGCTCGTCAACCGCATCGTCGGCAAGCGGGTCGCCATCGTGGAGGAGAAGCCGGGGGTCACCCGCGACCGCAAGGAGGTCGAGGCCGAGTGGCTGGGCGTGCCCTTCCGCCTGGTCGACACCGGCGGCTGGGTCCCGGGCGGCACGGACCTCGACGCCAAGGTCAGCCGCCAGAGCGAGCAGGCCATCCGCGACGCCGACGTGGTGCTCGTCGTCGTCGACGCCGTCACCGGCGTCACCGAGGAGGACGCCCGGGTCGCCCAGGTGGTCAGGGAGATGGCCGAGGGGCACGTGCTGCTGGCTGCCAACAAGGTCGACGACGCGGGGCGGGAGGGCCTCATCTGGGAGGCCATGAGCCTCGGCCTCGGTGAACCGGTCGGCGTCAGCGCCCTGCACGGCCGCGGCTCCGGGGAGCTCCTGGACCGCCTCGTCGAGCTGCTGCCCCGTCCCGAGCCGACCCCGGTCGAGGAGCCCGAGGAGGACGAGGCGGTCGGTCCCGAGGAGCGGGTCTTCTCGGTGGCGCTGGTCGGCCGCCCCAACGTCGGCAAGTCGACCCTGTTCAACCGGCTCATCGGCGAGGAGCGGGCCGTCGTGCACGACCTGCCCGGCACCACCCGCGACACCATCGACACCGTCGTCGAGACCGACGAGGGCCCCATCCGGTTCATCGACACGGCCGGCATGCGGCGCAAGGCCAAGATCGAGGAGGGGACGGAGTACTACTCGCTCGTCCGGGCCCTCCAGGCGGTCGACCAGAGCGACGTCGCCCTGCTCGTCATCGACGCCACGGTCGGGGTCACGGCCCAGGACCAGCGGCTGGCCGAGCGGATCGACGCCGCCGGCAGCCCCATCGTCGTGCTCCTCAACAAGCACGAGCTCCTGACCGATGCCGAGGCCCGAGCCGACCTCGACTGGCAGGTCAAGGAGCGGCTCCACTTCATCGGCGACGCACCGGTCATCAAGATCTCCGCGCTCACCGGCAAGGGCGTCCACAAGCTCCTGCCGGCGCTGTCGATGAGCATCGAGGACTACCACCGGCGGGTACCGACGCGGCGGGTCAACGAGGTGCTCCGCGCCGCGCAGCAAGCCCAGCCCGGTCCGCACGGCGTGAAGGTGCTCTACGCCACCCAGGCCGCCACCGACCCGCCCACCTTCACCCTCTTCGCCAACCGGGAGGTCCCGGCGCCATACCTGCGCTACCTGGAGCGCCGCCTCCGCGAGGACTTCGACCTCGGGGCCACCCCCATCAAGATGCGGGTCCGGCGCCGCTGAGCGACCAGTACAACGGATCTGACGGTCCGTCAGGTCCAGCGCGTAGGCTCTCGGGATGCCCCAGGACGTCCCGCCCTTCGAGTTCTCCGACGAGGCCAAGGCCCTCCGGGCCTTCGTCTACGACCACTGGTGCGCCACCGGGCACGGCCCGAACCTCCGGGCGGCCCACGAGGGAACCGGCCTGGACCGGCGCCAGATCATCCAGGCCTACAAGGAGCTCCAGCTCGGGATCATCTGCGTGGTCGACCAGGACAGCCAGAACTGCAACGTCCTCAAGTTCCAACCGTTCTCGAGCTACCCGAGCCAGGTCGAGGTGCACCTCGACGGGTCGTTCCACTCCTTCGCCGGCTGTGCGCTCGAGTCGGTCGCCATCTCGAGGATGCCGGCCTTCGCCGGGCGGGACGTCGCGCTGCGCAGCTACTGCGCCTGCTGCCTGGCCCCCATCGACCTGAGCGCCCGGGACGGCGTGGTCACCCCGCCGAGTGCGGAGGTGCGGGTGCACATCACCACCTCGCCGTGGGACTGGAACAACGACGACATCGTCCACCAGTGCGACTCGATGAACTACGTGCTCGACGCCGACCACGCCGATCGCTACGAGCGCATCGTGAGCCGGCGCGGGGTGCTCCTCACCATCCAGCAGACAGCGCAGTTCGTGAAGGCCACCGCGGACTCTCGGATGTGGGACCCCGACTGGCCACCGGCCACGCTGAACCCGAAGGCGGTCATCTTCGGCATGAAGCAGCTGGGTGTCGACGTGAGCGCCTGGACGGGCGAGCGGACCCCCGTGCCCGGGGGCTGAGCGAGGCGGACGCACGCCGGCGCCCGGGCGCCCACTAACGTCGATCCGGTCATGGACAAGCCCATCTTGGCCGTGGTGGCGGTGGCCGCCCTCGTGGCCGCTCTCGTCTGGGGTCGTTCGGCCCGTCGCTTCCAGCGCGTCTGGGACCGCATCGAGCACGACCTGGGCGAGGAGGCCGACGCCACCGTCCTCGCCCGCTCCGCCTACCGCAAGGAGCTGCACACCGTCACCCTCTACGCCGTGATCGCGGTGGCGGCGGCGGTCGGTGCGGTCTGGGAGATCGAAGAGGCGAACTACTTCTTCGCCCTCGTGCTCATCCCCGTCGGCCTGTCCCTGCTCTACGGCCGGGACTTCCGGCGCGAGGCCCGGCTCTCCGAGGACCGCGCCCTGCTGGAGCGAAGGGCCGAGGAGGTCCTGTCCCAGGAGGAGCTCGCCCCCCGCCGGTGGGCGGCCCGCCTCGCCCCCGAAGAGCTGCCCGACTTCCCGGGCTTCGAGCTCGGCCGGGTCTACCAGGCCGGCACCGGCATGATGGCGGGCGACTTCTACGACGTGTTTCGGGTCGCGCCCACCCGCATCGCGGCGGTGATCGGCGACGTCACCGGCCACGGCATCGAACCCTCGATCACCGCCTTTCAGGCCAAGTACCTGCTGCGGGTCTTCCTCCGCCAGTTCCGCGACCCAGCCCAGGCGCTCGAGGAGCTCAACCGCCAGATGTCCTCGCTCGAGCGCGACGAGGAGTTCATCTCGCTGTGCGTCGTCGTCTTCGACACCGAGGCGGCCACCCTGCGGGTGGCATCGGCCGGCCACCCGCCGGCCTGGCTCTGGCACGAGCGGGAGGTGCGGGGCATCCGCGCCACCGGCCCGCTCCTCATGCTCGACCCGCAGGGCACCTACACCAGTCGGGAGATCCCCCTCGACAGCGGCGACCTGCTGCTCCTGTACACGGACGGCCTGGCCGAGGCCCGCGCGGGGGACCAGCTCTTCGGCGAGGAGCGGGTGGCCAACCTGCTGCGGCGGGATCCCGGCGTGGCGCCCGACGTCTTGTGCAAGTCGCTGCTGGAGGCCGCCCGCGAGTTCGCCACGGAGCCGATGACCGACGACGTCGCCATCATGGCCATTCGTCGGGCGCCGTGACGGACCCCGAGCTCCACGCCCGGCTGGAGCGGGCCCGGGCCGGGAACCTCCACAAGGAGGCGGCCAAGCTCGAGCGCCAGGGGAAGCTCTTCGTGCGGGATCGGCTCGCCATCCTGCTGGACGAGGGCTCGTTCGTGGAGGACGCCCTGCTGGCCAACTCCCTGGCCGAGGACCTGCCCGCCGACGGCGTGGTCACGGGCATGGGCCGGGTGGAGGGACGACCGGTCTGCGTGGTCGCCAACGATCCGACCGTGAAGGCCGGCTCCTGGGGGGCGCGGACGGTGGAGAAGATCGTGCGTCTCACCGAGCGCGCCCTCGCCCACTCGCTGCCCGTCTTCTGGCTGGTGGACTCGGCCGGCGCCCGGATCACCGACCAGGTGGAGCTCTTCCCGGGCCGGCGGGGGGCGGGTCGGATCTTCTACAACCAGGTCCGGCTGTCGGGGAAGGTCCCGCAGATCTGCTGCCTGTTCGGTCCCAGCGCTGCAGGCGGCGCGTACATCCCGTCCTTCTGCGACATCGTGATCATGGTGGAGGGCAACGCCTCCATGTACCTCGGCTCGCCCCGGATGGCCGAGGTCGTCATCGGGGAGCACACCACGCTGGAGGAGATGGGCGGTGCCCGCATGCACGCCACCGTGTCGGGCTGCGGCGACAACCTCGCCCACGACGACGCTGACGCCCTGGAGCAGGCCAAGGCGGTGTTCTCCTACCTCCCCCAGACCTGGCAGGACGAGCCGCCCCACTACCACCCGGTGCCGCCGGCTCGGGACCTCACGCCCGACCTCGTGCCCACCGCCGACGCCCAGGGCTACGACATGCACGACGTGATCGAGGCGCTGGTCGACGCGGAGAGCTTCTTCGAGGTCAAGCCGCTCTTCGCCCCGGAGCTGATCGTCGGGTTCGCGCTCCTGGACGGCCGCCCGGTCGGGATCGTGGCCAACAACCCGATGCGCCTCGGCGGCGCGCTCTTCGTCGACTCGGCCGACAAGGCGGCCCGGTTCATCTGGTGGTGCGACGCCTTCAACGTCCCCTTGGTGTTCCTGGCCGACGTCCCGGGCTTCATGATCGGCAGCCAGGTCGAGCGCCAGGGCATCATCCGCCACGGCGCCAAGATGGTCACCGCGGTGAGCGAGGCCACCGTCCCGAAGATCTCGGTCATCGTGCGGAAGGCCTACGGCGCTGGGCTCTACGCGATGAGCGGCCCCGCCTTCGAACCTGACGCCACGCTCGCCCTGCCCACGGCCAAGATCGCCGTGATGGGACCGGAGGCGGCCGTCAACGCCGTCTTCGCCAACAAGATCGCCGCCATCGAGGACCCGTCCGAGCGGCAGGCGTTCATCGCGGAGGAGCGGCGGCTCTACGAGGAGGACGTGGACCTCTACCGCCTCGCCTCGGAGCTCGTCGTCGACGCCGTGGTCGAGTTCGCCGACCTGCGCCACGAGCTGGCGCACCGCCTCGCCGTCGCCCGCGGCAAGGACCGGCGGTTCTCGGACCGGCGCCACGGCGTGCCGCCGGTCTGACGGCCGCTGCCTCCCACCTGGCCCGATCCCGGCTGGTCGGGCGACACTGGCGCGGTGCCCTGGTGCCTCGGCTGCGACCGCTTCTACAGCCCGAACACGCTGCGTCCAGACGGGACCTGCCCGACCTGCGGCGGCCAGGTCGGCGATCCCGGATCCTCCTCCGCCCCGCCGGCCGCCGGCGAGCCCGAGAGGGATCGGGCCCCGTGGCACTTCAAGGTGCTGGTGGCAGCCACCGCGGCCTACCTCGGGTGGCGCCTCCTCGAAGGCATCATCTGGGCGGCCGAGCACCTCTGAACCGGCCCCGGCCGTTTCGGCCGGTTCCCCGAGGGGTAGGTCTGACCGTCGTGGACGCCCGCGTCGAGTGCCAACCCGATCCTGGGAGCGTGCGCCAGGCCCGACTGTTCGTGGTCGACCGCTTGCAGGAGTGGGGCGCCGACGACGTCGTCGAGTCGGCCGCCCTGCTCACGAGCGAGCTGGCCACCAACGCCGTCCTCCACACCCGCCGTCCCTTCGTCGTCGAGGTGCTCCACACCGGCACCGTCGTCAGGGTGGAGGTGAGCGACCGCTCCGAGGAGATCCCGCACCTCCCACGCCACCTGGCTCCTTCGGCGACCAACGGGGCCTCCACCGGCGACGTGCTGGGCGGCGACGTCGGTGCCGAGGAGCGCCTGTTCTCGGGGCTCGGCATGGTCGACGCCGTTGCTAGCCGCTGGGGGGCCGAGCCCCGACCGGGCGAGGGCAAGGTGGTGTGGTTCGAGCTCGCCCGGGCGGCCGATCAGGAGCACGACGGGCTGCGCGCCCTGCGCCACCTGCAGGACGAGCCCGACCCGCTCGTGGCCGTCCTGCCTCCGCTCGAGGCCGAGGGCCTCGACGACGTGCGCAGGGTCGCGCTGCTGCGGGCGCTCGCCATCGTGGTCTTCGTCGCCCTGCTCGGGGTCGCCGTCTACGCCGGTCTCTGGGCTGGCGGGGTCCTGGGCGAGGTCTGGTACGGTCACTGACCCATCCCGGGCCGTGGCGCAGTTTGGTTAGCGCGCTTGACTGGGGGTCAAGAGGTCGGAGGTTCGAATCCTCTCGGCCCGACTGGATGGAAAGGGCCGCTGACCTGGGATTTCCCAGGCGGCGGCCCTTCCCCGTTGCGAGCTCAGCCCACCGCCATGTCAGCAGCTTGTCAGCACGAGGAGCAGGGGGCCGACGTGGGGCCTACAGTCCTGGCCCGATGCCGGATCGACGATCCCGCCTTCAGGCGAAGGCCCGAGCGGTCGAAGCCACTCGCTGGTCGCCCGTCCTGCCTCGCATCGCGCCGCTGTCCGACCCCATCGTGACTAGCCCCGCGTACGTGACCATCGGAGAGCTCCCCCCGATCGGCGGGCACGCCTTCCTGACCACCATGGAGCTGGCAGTCAGCATCACGGAAGCACCGCGCAGCGAGGAGCGCCCTCTCGTGAACGTGACACCACTCGGCATGCTCAGTCGTGTGGCGATGGACGATCGCAGCCGCCTGGTCGTGACACGGGGCGCCGACGAGCGGATGACCTTGGATCTGTTCCCCAGCGAGTTCTCCCGGGCACTGGTGCTGGGCTTGCGGGAGAGGTGGGAGCGGATCGCGGACGCGCAGGTGGACGGGGACTGGAGCGCATGGGCCGCCGGTGTCGTGCGGTCGAGCGCTTGGATCCAGGCTGGGGCCTAGTCCCGCACCTACGAGACCCCCCGCAGCAGCACCCCGA
>JBKHYD010000075.1:0-8845 GCA_046565645.1 Acidimicrobiia bacterium
ACATCAGCTGCAGCCGCTGGTGTTGCCGCAGCTGGGGCAGGCGTGGCAGGAGCCGGCCCGCTGCATCTGGACGCCGCACATCATGCAGTAGGGAGCGTCGCCGTGGGCCGGCTTGGGCGTGATCGCCGCGTGGGGCCTGGCCGGGGCAGGGTCGGTGACGCCGGCCCGCTCGAGGAGGCTGGCCTCCTTGGGGGCATCCGGGTCGCTCAAGAGCGGCGAGGAGGCGTCGAGGCTGGGCGGGTCGGCCTGGATGTCCGAGCCCTGGCGGGTCTCGGTGATCGTCTCCTCCACGCCCGGCAGGGTGGGCTGGGTGCGCTCCCCGGTGGTGAGGATGTTCAGCTCGGCCCGCTCCTCGTAGGAGAGGTAGTCCACCGCCAAGCGGCGGAAGATGTAGTCCAGGATCGAGCTGGCGATCCGCAGGTCCGGGTCGTCGGTCATGCCGGCCGGCTCGAAGCGGGTGTTGGTGAGGGTCTCGACGTAGACCCGCAGCGGCACGCCGTACTGGAGGCCGTAGCTCACCGAGATGGCGAAGGCGTCCATGATGCCGGCGAGGGTGGAGCCCTGCTTCGAGATGCGCAGGAAGATCTCGCCCGGCCGTCCGTCGGCGAACTCGCCCACCGTGACGAAGCCCTTGCAGTCGGCCACCCGGAACTCGAAGGTGCGGGAGGTGCGGTTGCGGGGCAGCTTCTCCCGGGTGGGGACCTTGATGACCTTCTCGACGACCTTCTCCACGATCTTCTCGACCACCTGGGGCTGGGCGCCGGCCGCCACGAGACCCTCGGTCAGCTCGTCCTTCACGGCCTCCTTCTTGGCCGTGGAGAGCGGCTGGGAGACCTTGCAGTTGTCGCGGTAGATGGCGATGGCCTTCACGCCGAGCCTCCAGGCGTCGATGTGGAGCTGCTCGACCTCCTCGACGGTGGCCCCCTCGGGCAGGTTCACCGTCTTCGAGATGGCGCCCGAGATGAACGGCTGGACCGCCGCCATCATCCGCACGTGGCCGGAGTGGTGGATCGGGTTGTCGCCCATCGAGCAGGCGAACACGGCCACGTGGTCAGCGGCGAGGTGCGGGGCGCCCAGGATCGACTTGTTCTCGTCGATGTAGGCGACGATCTCGGTGATCTGCTCCGGCGAGTAGCCGAGGCGGCGCAGGGCCCGGGGCACCGTCTGGTTGACGATCTGCATGGTGCCGCCGCCGACGAGCTTCTTGACCTTGCAGAGGCCGAGGTCGGGCTCGATGCCGGTGGTGTCGCAGTCCATCATCAGGCCGATGGTGCCGGTGGGGGCCAGCACGGAGGCCTGCGAGTTGCGCACGCCGGAGGCGGCGGCCAGCTCGTTGGCCTCGTCCCAGCACTCCTGGGCGGCGCCCAGCAGGTCGGCGGGGACCAGCTCCTCGTCGATCTCGGCGGCCGCCTCCTGGTGCTGGCGCAGGACCCGGAGCATGTGCTCCTCGTTCTCCGCGTACCCGGCGAAGGGGCCCATGCGGGCGGCGGTGCGGGCCGAGGTGGCGTAGGCGTGGCCGGTCATGAGCGACGTGAGGGCGGCGGCGTAGGCGCGGCCGGCGTCGCTGTCGTAGGGCAGGCCGAGGGCCATCAGCAGGGCGCCGAGGTTGGCGTAGCCCAGGCCGAGCTGGCGGAACCTGCGGCTGTTGTCCCCGATGGGGCCGGTGGGGTAGTCGGCCCGGCCGACCAGGATCTCTTGGCCGGTGAACATGATCTCGACGGCGTGCTTGTAGCCCTCGATGTCGAAGGTGTCGTCCTCGTTGAGGAACTTCAGCAGGTTGAGGCTGGCCAGGTTGCAGGCCGAGTTGTCGAGGTGCATGTACTCGCTGCAGGGGTTCGACCCGTTGATCCGGCCCGTGTTGGCGGCGGTGTGCCAGTGGTTGATGGTGGTGTCGAACTGCATGCCGGGGTCGGCGCACTCCCAGGCGGCCTGGGAGATCTGGCGCATGAGGTCTCGGGCCTTGACGGTGCGGACGACCTCGCCGGTGGTGACGGCCCTGAGGTGCCAGTCGGCGTCGTCCACGACGGCCTGCATGAACTCGTCGGTCACCCGGACGGAGTTGTTGGCGTTCTGGTACTGGACCGACGCCATGTCCTTGCCGTCGAGGCTCATGTCGAAGCCGGCCTCCTCGAGGATCCGGATCTTCTTCTCCTCCCGGGCCTTGACCCAGATGAACTCCTCGATGTCGGGGTGGTCGACGTTGAGGATGACCATCTTGGCGGCGCGGCGGGTCTTGCCTCCGGACTTGATGGTGCCGGCGGAGGCGTCGGCGCCTCGCATGAAGCTGACCGGCCCCGAGGCGGTGCCGCCACCCTTCAGGAGCTCCACCGAGGAGCGGATCTTCGACAGGTTGATGCCCGAGCCCGAGCCGCCCTTGAAGATCGTGCCCTCCTCGACGTACCAGTTGAGGATCGAGTCCATCTGGTCGTCGACCGAGAGGATGAAGCAGGCCGAGGCCTGCTGGGGCACCCCCGGGACGCCGATGTTGAACCACACCGGGGAGTTGAAGGCCGCCTTCTGCGTGACGAGGAGGTGCTTCAGCTCGGCGTTGTAGGTGTCGGCCTCGTGCTCGTCCACGAAGTAGCCGCCCTCGAGGCCCCACTGGGTGATCGTGTCGGCCACCCGGTCGATGACCTGGCGCAGCGACGACTCCCGCTCGGCGGTGCCGGGAGTGCCCCGGAAGTACTTCTGGGCGACGATGTTCGTGGCGTTGACCGACCACGTGGTGGGGAACTCCACGCCGAGCTGCTCGAAGGCGACCGACCCGTCCTGGAAGTTGGTGATGCGGGCGTCCCGCTCCTCCCAGGTGAGCTCGTCGTAGGGGTGGACGCCCTCGGTGGTGAAGTGCCGGCGGATGCCGATGCCGGTCTGCTCGGGTGCGAGTGCCATCGCGTGATCCTCCAGGATCGTCTCTGGGATGTCGGGCGTGCTGTCCGTGACCTGCCCAGCGCGCCGCCCCGACGCCTGATACCAGGATGCCGGCGCAGCCCGTAGACCGGGCCACTAGGTCTTGTGCCTTCTTCGCCTCCCGGCGCCCCCCGGCCACAAGATGTAGGGGTAACTACAGCACTGTAACTACAGCCGTGTCAACGGCTGATCGCGCCGCCGCCCGCTCCCCCGCCAGCGAGGTGGCGGGACCACAGCGGACCACCCAGGCGGAGGCTCGGTTCGAGGCGCCACGCGCAGCGCGCCCTCGGCCCGGTCACCCCCAGGAGTCGTCCAGCCCACCACAGACGTGAATCGACTACCACCGTTCCGGGCAGTCACGCCGTGGTCCCGTGCACGGCTTCGCAACCTACGAAGCGCGCCTTGTGGACCGCTAGGGGAACATCCTGTGAATTCCCGGGGGACTTCTCCCCAACCGATCCACAGCGGCCCCCCGGACGGGACCTCCGGCACCCCACACCGGGACCAACGATCGTTGCGCAGGCAACGACCTTCGCTAGGGTGAGGCGGTGACCACCGCCGACGAGCCGCTGGAGGCGTCCTCGCTCCTCACCACCGTCGGCCTGCTCATCGAGGCCCAGGCGGGGCTCGTGGCGTCGTCCGAGCAGCGGCTCCACGAGCACGGCCACGTAACCGGGCAGTCCTTCGAGATCCTGCTCCGCCTGCTGCGCACACCGGGGCACCGCCTGCGCATGAGCGACCTGGCCGCCCAGACGACGCTCACCGCCAGCGGCCTCACCCGGGCCGTCGACCGGCTCGAGCGCGAGGACCTCGTGGCGCGCGAGGCCTGTGCCGTGGACCGGCGGGTGTCCTACGCGGTGCTGACCGAGGCGGGGGCGGCCAAGATCCGCGCCGCGCTGCGCGTCCACGTGGCCCACCTCCGGGAGATCTTCGAGAGGTTCGATCCCGACGAGCTGCTCGAGCTGGAGGGGCTGCTGAGGCGCCTCCGCGACATCCTCAACCCCACGGCCGCCAGCGCCAGCGCTCCGGACTGCGCCGTCCCGCCCGACCAACCAGCTGCCTGACCCCGGAGTGGCCCTGCCTCGTCAGGCCGGCGAGACCGAGACCGGGATCCCGTTCAGCACCGCGTTGCCCGAGATCGCGTCGTAGCGCGCGTCGTCGGCGAGGACGTTGCTGTTGACACCAGGCCGGGCCCGGGCGACGCCCAGCTGGACGCCGTCGAGGTCGTGCCCCCACCCATGGGGGATGCTCACCACCCCGGTGCGGATGGCGTCGGTCACCTCCACCGGCACCCGCAGCTCTCCGGTGCGGCTGCGGACGACGGCGTCGGCGCCGTCCTCCAGGCCCAGCGCCGCCGCGTCGTCGGGGTGGACGTGCATCGTGCAGCGCACCTTGCCCTTCACCAGGACCTCGACGTTGTGCATCCAGGAGTTGTTCGACCGCAGGTCCCGGCGCCCGATCAGGACGAACGGGTGGTCTCGTCGGCCGTCGAGGCCGTCGCGGAGCCGCGGCACGTCCTCGAGGAGGATCCGCGGGGCCAGGTCCACCATGCCGTGCGGCGTGCGCAGCACATCGGGCAGGCGGGGCTCGAGCGGGCCCAGGTCGACGCCGTGGGGGTGAGCCAGCAGCCGGTCCAGTGAGAGGCCCTCGGGATCGGCGCCGAAGCCCTCGCCGTAGGGGCCGGTCCGCAGCATGAGGTCGAGGAGCCGCTCGGGGCCGGTGCGGGGGGCGAGCGCAGCGAGGATCTCGTCGGGGTCCCGGCCGTGGATCGGGCCGGTCTCGTCGGCCACGGCGGCCTGGACGAGCGAGCTGATCATCAGGTCATCGACCACCGCCGGGTCCGCCTGGGCCCCCATGCCCTGGAAGAGCAGGGCCAGGCGAGCGAGGACCTCCCACTCGTCGGGCTGCCCCGGATCGAGGGGCAGGACCGGCTCGCTGTAGTTGGCCACGTTGCGCAGGGCCAGCTGGAGGAGGGCGAGGTCGTAGTGGCCCTTCTGCAGCGCCGAGGGGGCCGGCAGGATCACATCGGCGTGCCGGGTGGTCTCGTTGACGTAGATGTCGACCGCCACCATGCACTCCAGGCCGGCCAGCGCGGCGTCGAGGCGGCCGCTGTTGGGGGTGGACAGCACCGGGTTGCCGGCGATCGTGACGAGGGCCCGGACCTGCCCTTCGCCCGGGGTGTCGATCTCCTCGGCCAGGGCCACGACGGGCAGCTCGCCCATCGTCTCGGGGAGGCCGCGGACGCGGCTGCGGCGGCGGTGGAGCCGCACCCCCTTGCCCACCCGGGGCCGACCCCGCGTGTTGGACGCACCGGCCGCCGCCTTCGAGAACATGGCGCCGCCCGGCCGGTCGAGGTTGCCGGTGAGCACGTTGAGCACGTCCACCAGCCAGGAGGCGAGCGTGCCGAACTCCGCGGTGGTGGTGCCGATGCGGCCGTACACGCAGGCGGTGGGCGCACCGGCCAGGGACCGGGCCAGGCGACGGATGTCCTCGGCTGGGATCCCGCAGGCGTGGGCCACCGCCTCGGGGGTGAAGGTGGCGCAGGCGGCCAGGACCTCGTCGACCCCGGTGACCACCTCGGCCAGGGGTCCGAGGGCGACGAGGCCCTCCTCGTCCAGCACCTGCACCATCGCGGCCAGCAGGTAGGCGTCGGCGCCCGGCCGCACCGGCACCCACTCGGTGGCCATCTCGGCGGTGCGGGACCGGCGGGGGTCGACGACCACAAGGGTGCCGCCGCGCTCGACGAGGCGCTCCAGCCGGCCGGGCCAGTCCGGGGCGGTGGCCAGGCTCCCGTTGGACGCGAACGGGTTGGCCCCGAGCATGAGGAGGAAGTCGGTGCGGTCGACGTCGGGCACCGGGACGGTGAGCGCACCCCCGAACATCAGGGCCGAGGAGATCTCCTTGGGGCGCTGGTCGACGGTGGAGGCGGAGAAGACGTTGGTGGAGCCGAGCGCACGCAGCACCGCCCGGCCGTAGAGGAGACCGGCCAGGTTGTGGGCGTTCGGGTTGCCGACGTACACGGCGCAAGCGTCGCGGCCGTGGCGCTCGAGCACGGGGAGCAACCGGGTCTCGATCTCTGCGAACGCCTCGTCCCAGCTCACCTCCACGAAGGCGCCGTCGCGCTTCACGACGGGCCGGCGGAGGCGGTCGGGGTCCTCGTGGAGCTGCTTGAGGGTGGAGCCCTTGGGGCACAGGTAGCCGTGGCTGAACACGTCCTCGCGGTCCCCGCGGATGCGCACGACCTCCTCGGTGCCGTCCGGCTTCGGCCGGAGCGTGATCTCGAGGCCGCAGCCGGCCTCGCACAGCGGACAGGTGCGCACCGCGGTGCGCGTGGCGGGCTCGGCGTCACCGGTGCGCGGCGCCGACTCGGCGATGGTCATGGCTCCCCCTGGGTGGACTGGCCCCATCCTGCCAGGGCCGGCCCGATCAGCCGAGGGTGGCTCCGGTGACCTCGCCGATCGCCATCGTGAGGGCCATGGCGGCCGCTCCGCCGATGGCCACCCGGACGGTGGCCCGGAGCCTGGGCGCCCCACCCAGGGCCGCGCCCACGGCGCCCAGCAGGGCGAGCGCCGCGAGCGCACCGCCGATGACCAGGGGCGAGCGCGCGCTCACGGGAGCGAGGACGTAGGCGAGGATGGGCAGGGCCGCTCCGAGTGCGAACGCGAGCGCAGAGGTGGCGGCCGCCTGGAGGGGGCGAGCCTCGGCCAGCTCGGTGATGCCGAGCTCGTCACGGGCGTGCGCGCCGAGCGCGTCGGCCTCGGTGAGCTGCTGGGCCACCTGGGCGGCGAGCTCGGGGGTCAGACCCCGACTGCGCCAGATCTCGGTGAGCTCGGCCAGCTCGGCCCGGGGGTGCTTCTCCAGCGCCTCGCGCTCCATGGCCAGGTCGGCCTGCTCCACGTCCCGCTGGGACGAGACGGACACGTACTCGCCCGCCGCCATCGACATCGCGCCGGCCACCAGGCCGGCGATGCCCGCGGTGCGCACGGTCGAGAACCCCGCACCGCTGCCGACCATGCCGACCATGAGCGCGGCGGTGGACACGACGCCGTCGTTGGCGCCCAGCACGGCCGCCCTGAGCCAGCCCGCCCGGCTGCTCCGGTGGTCCTCGACGTGGTGGTGGTGCTCCGGGGGCAGCTGCGACCGCGGGATGCTCATGGCGCCAGCCTGGCCGCTGGCAGGCACGAGTGCACGCACCGACGGCGGGCCGGGGGCGGCTCGCCGGGCCGGTACCGTCGTCGCCATGCAGCGGCTCTGGCCCGACCCGGCTCCGGTGGAGGACGTCGCCGAGCTGGTGGCCGCCGCCGCCCGGCCCGCACCCCCGGAGCGCCCGTGGCTGCTGGTCAACATGATCGCCTCGCTCGACGGGGCCATCACCGTGGACGACCGCTCGGGCGGCTTGGGCCGACCGGCCGACCGGGCGGTGTTCTCGGCGCTGCGCGCGGTGGCTGACGTGGTGCTCGCCGGCGCCGGGACCGTCCGGGCCGAGGGCTATGGCCCGCCGCGACCGAGCGCCTCCGCCCGTGCCGCGCGGCAGGCCCGGGGCCAGGCCGCCGCGCCGCGGCTGGCGGTGGTCTCGCGCTCGCTCGAGCTCGACGTCGACGCCGAGCTGTTCCGTGCTGCCGAGGAGCCACCGCTCGTGCTGACCTGCGCAGCTGCGCCGCCCGAGCGGCGACGGGCCCTCGACGCGGTGGCCGAGGTCGTCGTGGCCGGCGACGAGGCCGTGGACCTGGTGGAGGCCCTGAGCGAGCTGCGCCGGCGGGGCGTGGCGACGATCACCGCCGAGGGCGGCCCCACCCTGAACGGCCACCTCCTCGCCGCCGATGTGATCGACGAGTGGGACCTCACCGTCTCGCCGCTGCTCGTCGGCGGCGACGCCGGCCGAGCCGTGGTCGGGCCCCGGCTGGTCGAGCCGCGCGAGGCCGAGCTGTCGTGGCTGCTCGAGGGCGACGGGCTGCTCCTCGGGCGCTGGCTGCGGGTGCGCTGAGCAGCGGGGTCAGTGCGGCTTGGGCGCGGTGCGCTTCGCCAGCAGCGTGATCTCCCGCTCGAAGTCCGACACGTCGTCGAAGCCGAGGTAGACGCTGGCGAAGCGGATGGCGGCCACCGGATCCGCCTCGCGGAGCCGCTCCAGCACGACGCGCCCCACCGCCTCCGAGGGCACCTCCAGGCCGCCTTCGACCCGGATGGCGTCCTCCACCGCCGTGATGAGGGCATCGAGCGCCTCGCCGCCCTGCGCCTCGATGGGGCGACCCTTCGCCGCCAGCCGCACGCCCACCGCCACCTTCTCGCGGTCGAAGGGCTGGCGGGTGCCGTCGCGCTTCACCACCACGAGGGGCGCCTCCTCGATCCGTTCGAAGGTGGTGAAGCGGCGGCCGCAGGCGATGCAGGCTCGCCGGCGGCGGATCGAGCCCCCGTCGTCCGCCTGGCGCGAGTCCACGACCTTGTCGTCGTAGGAACCGCAGCCGGGGCAGCGCACGAGCGCACGCTACCCCTGGGTTCGGTTCAGGGCAGCACCAGCTGCTGGCCGACCTGCAGCGGCGAGCCGCCGTTCAGCCGCACGAGGCGGTCGACGGTGAGCCGCACGTCGCCCGCCGGGTCGAGCTCTCGGGCGATCGACCACAGCGTGTCGCCCGGCTGGACCACGTGGACGGCGGCGGAGGCAGTGCCGGCGGCGGTGGTGGGGGTGCCGCCGCCGGCGGACCCGGCCAGGACAGCGTTGGCCAGGAACAGGGCCGTCAGGAGGACGGCGACGAGCACGACGGCGGCGCCGAGGCGACGGCGGCGGTAGACGGCCCGACGGGCCGCCGCACCGGGCGCCCGCCCGCCCTCGATGACCCGCAAGGCGGGCCGCTGGGGCGAACGGGGCCCGGGCGGGACCGTGGTGGGCCGGAGGCGGGGGGAGCGCAGGTCGACGGCGGTGGCGGTCATGGTGGTCAGTCTC